>NZ_JACBJQ010000029.1 GCF_013404075.1 Mycolicibacterium vinylchloridicum | reverse complement strand
CGAAGTCCTCGCGGGAGCGGCGGGCACCGGGGCGGGCGAACCCTTCGTCGAGCCATTCGTTGTACATCGGGGCCAGCCGGGGTGAGTAGAAGATCGGCAGCCAGCCATCGCAGATCTCGGCGGCCAGGGCGACGTTTTTGGGGCCTTCGGCGCCGAGCATGATCGGGATGTCGGCGCGCAGCGGGTGCACGATCGGCTTGAGCGGCTTGCCCAGGCCGGTGGTGCCCTCCCCGCTCAACGGCAGCGGGTAGTGCGGGCCGGCGCTGGTGACCGGGGCCTGGCGGGCCCAGACCTGCCGGATGATGTCGATGTACTCGCGGGTGCGGGCCAGCGGCTTGGGGAAGCGAGCCCCGTACCAACCCTCCACCACCTGCGGCCCGGACACGCCCAGGCCCAGGATGTGCCGGCCGCCGGAGAGGTGATCCAGCGTCAGGGAGGCCATCGCGCACGCGGTGGGGGTGCGGGCCGAGAGCTGCGCGACCGAGGTGCCCAGCCGCATCCGGGAGGTCTCGCGGCCCCACCAGGCCAGCGGGGTGAACGCATCCGAACCCCAGGATTCGGCGGTGAACACCGTGTCATACCCCGCTTCCTCAGCGGTGGCCACCAACTCCGCATGGTTGGTGGGTGGTTGCGCGGCCCAATAGCCGAGCTGCAGACCGAGTTTCATACCGTCCTCAATACGATCGGGGGAGCGCCAGGGTGTGCTGCGCCACGTAGTTCAGGATCATCTCGCGGCTCACCGGGGCGATCCGCAGCAGGCGAGCCAGCCCCCATTGCGGCAGCAGACCGTACTCCGTCGCCAAGCCGTTGCCGCCGTGCACCTGGATGACGTGATCCACCGCCTCGACAGCGGCTTCGGCGGCCGCATACTTGGCCATGTTGGACGCTTCGCCCGCGGGCAGTCCCTGATCGAAGAGCCACGCCGCCTTGGCGGTCATCATCGCGGCGAGATCCACGTTGATCCTCGCTTTCGCCAGCGGATGGGCGATGGCTTGATAGGAACCGATCGGTGGACCCCAGACGGTTCGGGTGCGGGCGTATTCGGCGCCCTGTTCGACCGCGTGCCGCCCGACCCCTACGCAGACCGCGGCGCCGGTGATGCGTTCAGGGTTCAGGCCGTCGAAGACCTGACGAAAGCCGTCGTGCTCGGTGCCGACCAGGTTCGACGCCGGCACCCGCACGTTGTCGAAGTGCAGCGTGAATTGCTTTTCAGGGACGCTGATTCCGACCGGGAGCCGATGCTTGACCAAACCCGGTGCATCGGTCGGGACCAGGAACAGTGACAATCGCTCCGGCGCGGAGCGGGTGACGACGATCAACGCGCCGGCCTCGTCGACACCGGATATGTAGTACTTGGTGCCGTTCAACAGGTAGTCGCCACCGTCGCGAACGGCGGTGGTGCTGATCTGGCGGCTGTTGGATCCGGCGTCCGGCTCGGTGATGGCGAATACGACCTTGGTTTCACCGGATGCCATCCGCGGCAACCACTCTCGACGGTGCGCCTCGCTGCCGTAGCGGCTCAGCAACTCACCCGAGATGGCGCTGGAGACGAGCAACAGCAACAGTGGGCAGCCGTGGGCGGCGGTCTCCTCGCATACGATCGCGAGCTCGGCCATCCCGGCGCCTCCGCCGCCGTACTGTTCGGGAAAGTTGATCCCGATGAATCCGTGGGCGCCGAGGTCCTGCCACAGCTCGGTAGTGGGTTCCCCGGCCGCTGCCCGCTCGGTGAAATAGCTTGCGCCGTAGCGGTTGGTGACCGCGGCGACGGCCTTGCGCAGGTCCTGGTGTTCGTCGGGCTCGGTGAAGTCCATCAGTGCATCGCCCGACGGCTGGGAGCACCGGCGAATGCCTGCGCGATTTCCAGCCAGCCCTGAGCTACCGGGCCGACGGCTCTGAGCCCGGTCTCCGTCCAATGCCGACGCTGGGTGACCGTCAGCACGAAATCCTCGGCTGTGCCGTGCACTTGGTTGGCCGAATGGACCGGTCCCCAAGTCCACTCGTCTCCGTCGGGGGAGTGCAGAACGACCCGGATGGCTTCCCCCGGCACGGCCATCCCGTTGAGCGTATGGGCGAAGGCGAACGTCGCCACACCGAGATGGGCGATGCTCCGGAGGCCGGGACTGGGCGGATGCGCGATTCCGACCGCGTCGTACACATCCTGGCCGTGCGCCCAGGTCTCCATCAGCCGTGCGGTGGCCGACGATGCCACGCTCATGTCGGGTCCGAACCACGGCAGTCTGCGTTTGGGATCGTCGCCGCCGAAGGCGGCGAGGAGCTGGCTGCGAGCCGTGGTGAACCACTCCAGCTGCCGCTCGGGTGTCACGTCGCGATACCGGGCTGCGATGCGGTCGGGGAAATCCATTCCGCCGCTGATGAGTTGGTCGGCTTCCGCTCGGAAGGCAATGGGATCGGCCGAAGCCAACCGTGTGGCGTCATCGAAGAAGGCCAAGTGGGAAACCTGGTCGTTGATGCTCCATCCTGCTGCCGGTGTAGCCAGCGTCCACTGATCGGCGTCAAGTCCCCGCAACGCGGCGATGAGGTTGTCGGACTCTGTCCTGAGGTCGGCCAGCAATCCCGGGTAGTCGAGGCCCATCACGCCGACTCATCCGAGCTGACCACCGCCAGGACTTGCCCGGATTCCACCTGGTCACCCGCGGTCACCGAGATCGTCGACACCACACCATCGGCGGGTGCACGGACGGTGTGCTCCATCTTCATCGCCTCGAGCACCACGATCGGGGTGCCGGCCTCGACCCGGGTTCCTTGGATCACCTCGATGCGAACGACCGCGCCGGGCATGGGCGCCACCAGCGAGCCGGCCTCGGCCATCGTCGTCGGATCGGGGAACCGTTCGGTTTCCCGAAGCGACGTCGAGCCCAGCGAGCTGTCGACATAGTGATCCAGGCCATCCCGGACCACCCGATAGCGCCGGCGCACCCCGTCGATCTCGGCATCGACGAGATCGGCTGAGGCACTGTGTAACCGGACAGCGAAGTCGGTTCCCGACACCGACGCGTCGACGGTTCCGCGGGTGAAGCGGTACGCCACGTCGATCTCGGTCTCGCCGGCGGTGAAGCTGACCCGCTGGTCTGCACACGGCAGGGTCCGCCACCCGGATGGCAGGCCGGGCAGCACCGATGCGCTGGCACGGCGGTCCGCTTGGGCGGCCAGTGCGGCGATCACAGCATGAATCTCCGAGGCGCCGGACCCGGCAGACTCGGCGGTCAAGCCGGCCGGGTCGTGCCGGTCGAGGTACCCGGTGTCGATGGCACCGCAGAGGAACTCCGGTTCGCGCAGGATGCCGATCAGCAGGTCACGGTTGGTCGCAACGCCGTGCACCCGCGTTTCGGCGAGCGCCCGGGCCACCCGTGCGCAGGCCTCCTCGCGGGTGTTGCCGTAGCCGATGACTTTGGCCAGCATCGGGTCGTAGAAGGTACTGATCACCGATCCCGACTCGAACCCGGCGTCAATCCGGATGCCTGGGGAGTCGGGAAACTCCAGTGTCTTCAATGTGCCCGATGCCGGAATGAAGCCGGCCGCAACATCTTCGGCATAGAGCCGAACCTCGACGGCGTGCCCGTGCGGGGATGAGTCCAGCATCTCGGGAGGCAGCGGCTGGCCGCTGGCCACGAGAAGCTGGGCGCGAACCAGGTCGATGCCGGTGACGAGTTCGGTGACCGGATGCTCGACCTGCAGTCGAGTGTTGACCTCGAGAAAATAGAACGATCCGTCCGGTGCCATCACGAACTCGACGGTGCCGGCACCCTCATAAGCCAGTGCCTGGCCCGCGGCCACCGCCGCTCGGCCCAACTCGGCGCGCAACGTGGCGTCCACGGCTGTTGAGGGCGCCTCTTCGATGATCTTCTGATAGCGGCGCTGAATCGAACATTCGCGTTCGCCCAGATGCACGACGCTGCCGTGACTGTCACCGAAGATCTGCACTTCGATGTGCCTCGGGGATTCGACGAACTTCTCCAGAAACACGGTGCCGTCGCCGAACGCCGAGGCGGCCTCTCGGCGCGCGCTCTGCACTGCCTCGACGAGAGAGCTTGCGTCGGTGACGATCCGCATCCCGCGTCCGCCGCCGCCGAACGCGGCCTTGACGAGGATCGGGTAACCGATGTCGCGCGCAGCCGCCGCGAGGTGCTCAGGATCGAGATCCTCGCCACTCTGGACGGTCGCCCCGGGCAGCACCGGGACTCCGGCAGCGGCCATGAGTTCTTTTGCGGCGATCTTGGAGCCCATCGCGGTGATCGCATCGGGGCTGGGGCCGACGAACACGATCCCCGCCGCCGCGCATGCGGCGGCGAAATCGGCGTTCTCCGAGAGGAATCCGTATCCTGGATGGATCGCATCGGCTGCGGTGCGGGCCGCTGCGTCGAGTACCAGATCGCCGCGCAGGTACGTGTCACCCGGTGCGGTGCCGGGCAGATGAACCGACTCGTCGGCGGCTGCGACATACGGCATGTTGCGGTCGGCGTCGGAGTACAGCGCGACGGTCGTGATGTCCATATCGCGCGCTGTGCGGATGATGCGGGCGGCGATCTCCCCGCGATTGGCGATCAGCAGTTTGTGGAACACGGTCCTCACATCCTGAAGACGCCGAAGCCACGGCGTCCCTCGATGACGTTGGAATGGGCTGCAGACAAGGCCATCCCGAGCGCAGAACGGGTGTCTCGGGGGTCGATCACGCCGTCGTCATAGATTCGCGCCGAGACGTAGAACGCGTGCGACTCGCGCTCGATCTGATCCTCGATCTCAGCAGTCCGGCGGGCGTCTGCCTCGGCATCGAATTCGCGGCCGGCGGCTGCCGCCGAGGCCTTTCCGACGATCGACAAGACGCCGGCGAGTTGTTGGGCACCCATGACGGCCAGTTTGGCGCTGGGCCAGCTGAACATGAAGCGCGGATCGTAGGCGCGGCCGGACATCCCGTAGTTGCCCGCGCCGAACGAACCACCCATGTTCACGGTGATGTGCGGGACCGTGCTGTTGGTGACGGCGTTGATCATCTTGGCGCCGTCCTTGATGATGCCGCCCTGCTCGTATTCGGTGCCGACCATATAGCCGGTGACGTTCTGCAGGAAGATCAGCGGCGTGTCGGTCTGGTTGGCGAGCAGAATGAATTCGGTTGCCTTCTTGGACTCTTCGGAAAACAACACGCCGCGGGTGTTGGCCAGGATGCCGACCGGGAAGCCGTGAATCGACGCCCACCCCGTCGCGATGCTGGTGCCCCAGCGTGGCTTGTACTCGGAGAACCGCGAACCGTCGACGACCCGGGCGATGACTTCTCGTGGATCGAACGGCACGCGGGAATCGCCTGAGGCGATCCCGAGCAATTCCTCAGCGCTGTAGAGGGGTTCGTCGGCCGGCAGGCTTGGTCCAGGGCCGTGCTTGCGCCAGTTGAGATGCGTGACGATATCGCGTCCGATCCGGATCGCGTCGACTTCGTCGACGGCGAAGTAGTCACCGAGGCCGGAGACGCGGGTGTGCATGTCGGCGCCACCGAGTTGTTCGTCGTCGGCATCCTCGCCGGTGGCCATCTTCACCAGGGGAGGCCCGCCCAGGAACACCTTTGCCTGCCGGTCGACGAGCACGGCGTAGTCGCACATGCCCGGCACGTACGCCCCGCCCGCGGTCGAATTGCCGAACACCAATGCGACGCTGGGGATACCCATCGCAGACAGCTCGGTGAGCTCGTGGAAAATCCGCCCGGCGGGGACGAACAGCTCGGCCTGGGTGGGTAGGTCGGCGCCGCCGGACTCGACCAGGTAGACCACGGGCAATCGGTTGATCCGGGCGATCTCCAACGCCCGCAGGTTCTTTCGCAAGGTGTACGGATTCATCGTGCCGCCACGCACGGTGGGGTCGTGGGCGATGATCATGCATTCGGTACCGCTGATCACGCCGATCCCGGTCACGATGGCCGCACCGACGTTGAATTCGGTGCCCCAGGCCGCCAATGCGGACAACTCCATGAACGGACCGTCGCGATCCACCAGCAGTTCGATGCGCTCGCGGGCCAGCAGCCGACCGCGCTCGTGGTGCCGTTGGACATAACGCGGTCCGCCGCCGGCGGCAACGAGTTCGAGCTGCTCGTTGAGCGCGGCAACGGCGGCCGACTGGGCTTCGAGGTTGCTCAGGTAGGTCGGTGAAGTGGTGTCGACTTCGGTGCTCAGGGCCGGCATCAGAATTCCTTGTCGCGGCGGCAGCGTCGGAAAGGCCGCAATCGGATAGTGAACGATGAAACACTAAGTGCGCGTGGGCGGATCTCAAACGGAATTCCGATAGTCACCTCTATCTGGTGATACAGACGATCCGGCAGGGGTACGCGGTCTTCGGCTGAGCTAGTCATTGATCACTAGACCTGCCGAATCTCTGCGGGCGGCGGTGTATTCGCCGACAAGGCTGGCAATCAATTCGGCCGCGGACGTCACGCTTCCGACGCCGGACACGCTGTGGCCGGCACTCCAGGCGGTGCTGTTGGACAGCAACCGATCCTGGTCGAATCCCGTGCCATCTACCGGCTCTGCCCGATCCGCCCTCTCGAGCCAACTGGCCAGCAGGCTGGCGGGGATCCCGCCGACGCGGGTCGACAGCCTGACGTCGTCCAGGGTGGCGGCGACAAGCGCGGTCCGGTAGTCGTCGTCGGCCTGACTTTCGTGAGTGGCGATGAACCTGGTGCCCAGGTACACGAGATCGGCGCCGAGTATTTCCGCGGCGAGGATCGATCGGCCGTCGGTGATGCCGCCGGCGAGCACTACCGGTCCGCCGTAGAACTCGCGGACCGCGCGTACGAACGCGAATGGATTGGCCCATCCCGTCTGTCCACCCGCACCGGCGGTCAGCAGGATGAGCCCGTCGACTCCCGCCGCCACTGCGCGTCGGGCGTGTCCGACGCTGGCGACGTCGGCATACACCTGCGTTCCGGTGTCGTGGAGGGGCTCGATGACCGGCTCCGGCGATCCGACGCTGGTGATGACCAACTCGACGCCGTGCTGCTGGAGCGTCGCGACATCCGCAGACAGGCGCCGGTTGGTGCGATGGACCACCAGGTTTGCGGCCACGGGAGCCGAGTCGGGTGTCAATGCCGCGCGAATCTGGCTGAGCCAGTCATCGAGTGTGGTGGAGCTGGGGGCGTTGTGGGTCGGGAAAGCGCCGATCACGCCCGCCTGGCATGCGGCGACGACGAGTTCTGGCCCAGAGACCGCGGTCATCGGGGCTGCGATCGCTGGCAGGGTGAGTCGCGTCCGCCACGGTCGGGGAATGGGCAACGTTGACCCTCGTCTCAGACAGTCTGTTAGTGAATTGAGAATAACTAACACGTCAAGTCGCGCGGTGCGGTCGATCTGGCCAGTAGGGCAGGTTGGCCCCTAATCGTGGGCCTATTTGCCGGTGAAAGGGGAGTTGACAAGAGTGATGCAGCTCACGAATGATGTCAGGACTAGTTAATCCCGAGCCGCATTGCCTTGGGAGAGTGCAAGGAGCGCCCTATCGACACCGATGTTTGGTCCGAGACACTGGGTGCGGCTCAGCTCGCTGATCGGCTGGCCGAGGTCAGCGCGTCGCGCCTGACGGCGGTCCAGCAGTCCAGCGACCGATCGACCGTGGCGCTCAGTGCCGTGCTCGACGCACTGGAGCGGGTGCGCCGGGAGTCCACGACCGGCGCGGTGTTGGACGCTGCGCCTCTCCGGTTGTGTGCCAGCGGTGCGTTCGACCGGGTGATGTTGTCCGCGATTCGCGGGTCGTTGTGGTTACCGCAGGCGCTCTACGTCAGGACCCCGGGCGGGGACGTGAACCTGCAGATCGACGTCGACGTCGAGGGTCTCGAGATCGCGTTGGCCTCACCCCTGGTGGAGGCCGAGGTGGTCCGCCGCCGGGTGCCGGCACTGGTGAACGACGCGATGAACGAGCCACGTGCGCATCAGGCACTGGTCCAGCGGACCGGGAGCCGTGACTACGTCGTGGCGCCCGTCATCGCGATGTCCACGGTCGTGGGATTACTGCACGCGGATCGTCTCGCAGGACCTCCGGTAGGCCCGCTGGATCGCGATCTGCTGCGGATGTACGCGGACGGCGTCGGCGTGGCCTACGAGCGCGCAGTACTGGCCGACCGGGCCGATCAACAACGTCGCAGCGTCGCCGACGTTTGTGATGCGGCGATTCGTGCGCTCGCCGAGATCGACGAAACGCCCAGCCTTGCTCTTGACTCTTCCCAGCAACCCGCGGCGAGTCGCGTTGCGATGGCGGCGGTTTGGGATCGGGCTGACGGGCGAGGATCTGACAGGTTGTCCCGGCTGACCGCGCGTGAGCGTGAGGTCTTGGCGCTGCTGGCTCACGGGGCCACCAACGCGCAGCTGGCGGATCGCCTCACGGTCGCCGAAAGCACGGTGAAGTCCCATGTCAAACACATCCTGCACAAGCTTGGTGCCGGCAATCGAGCTGCCGCCATCGCCTGCTATCTGCGTGAGGCTCGAACCGATGAACGGCGGCAGCGATGAGTGTTTCCCTGGCCAGTGACGGAACGCGTTCCACTACGGCACGATCGAGGACCGAATGGTGGTCCCGCGAAGTAGAGCTCGTCGAGCGGCTACGGGTGGCCAGCGAGCACACCCAGGCGACCCTCGAGACCCAACTCCCGCTGCCCGCGGTCGAATGGGACGTCCCGTGGCGGGCCGCCGAGCTGATTTCTGTGCTGACGCACGCCTGCATAGACAGGTTGCGCCACATTTCCGACATCGAGGTGCTGGCCGCTCGGGAGTTGTGTGATCAGATCCTGAACCTCCAACAACTCGCGATGGACTGGTACCTGCACGACACTGCGATGCGCGGGCAGCGGTTATCTGATTGCGCGGCCGGTTTGGCCCGGTTGCGGGGTCTGCCCAGTTCGACTGCCCTGGTCGACAGCGCGTGTGAAGAATTGGTGCTGCGCTGCGGTTTTCACCGCGCTGTGCTGTCCAAGGTGGAAAGCCGCAGCTGGAAGCCGCTGATCCTGCACGAGCGTGGGGACAGCACCAATGCGTCCTGGTTCAGCGACTGGATCAACCAGAGCGTGCCGCTTTCCGAGACGGCTCCGGAGGCGGAGATGTTGTCCAGGCGGCGCCCCTCACTTGTCTACGACACGGCGAGTGCGCCGGTGTATCGCCCGCTGATCGTCGCTGCCGGACAGTCACGTTCCTACGTCGTGGCACCGCTGGTTCTCGGCAGCGACGTGGTCGGCTTTCTGCACACCGACCACCATCCGCTACCGCGCAGAGTGGATGAGTCCGACCGAGATGTCTTGTGGGCATTCGCAGACGGCTTCAGCCATATCTATGAGCGTGCAATGCTTCTCGAGCGGCTGCGGGCGCAGCGGGACAGCGTCCGAGAGTTGTTCTTCGGCACCGTCGACCGGATCGATCAGCTTTGCGAAGCCGGTATGGAGTCGGCTCGGGCGTCCGGCGAGGCCGAGACCGAGTCACCCGGCGGAGCTTCGGGGCCCGTACCGTTGACCGAGCGTGAAGCCGAGGTCCTGGACCTGATGGTCACGGGTGCGACCAATCAGGCCATCGCCGATCGCCTTGTCATCACCGAGGGCACGGTGAAATCACACGTCAAGCACATTCTGCGGAAGTACGGCGCGGTCAATCGCGCACAGGCGATCGCTTGGGCGTTGCGGGATCGCTGAACTTCTCAGGCGGGCCGAGCCGTCGAGGCGGGACCGGGTAGCCGCAACATGGTGTCGAGTAAGGGCAGGACGGCGTCGCGAACGAGCTCGGCCGCCCCGGCCGCTTTCGGAATCAACACGGCACCGTCGGCGATTCCGAGGGCATGGATATCGGCGATCAATCCGGCCAGCCCCGACGGCGTTCCGACGTAGAGCAGGGTGCCTTCGGTACCGTCGACATCCGTGCTGCCCATCAGGGATCGTGCGGTGCGCGAGTCGGCAGCGATGACGATCTCGATGTCGGCAACGATATCGACGTCGGGGCGATCACGGCGCAGTCGAGCCGACTTGCGCCAGATGTCACCGAGATCAGTTGCCCGGACCCGCTCGGCGGCAATGCCGTTGACCCACAGGACTCCATCAGCCAGTGCCAGCCCCAACCGCAGCGGCCGATTCTGGGTGATGTCGATATCGATACCGACCATGGCTAGCCGACAGCCGGGTCGATGACGATCGCGAAGGCCTTGTTCTCGATCCCCCCGGAGCGATCGAGTGCGATGAACTTCTCCTCGACGTATTCGTCGATGGCGTGCGGGCCGCCCTCGCGACCCAATCCGCTCTCCTTGTATCCGCCGAACGGATATGCCGGGTGGATGATGTGCCAGTTGTTGATCCACACCGACCCGGCTTCGAGCCGCCGGGCAACGGCGAGCGCTCGCTCGTCGCTGCCCCAAACACCGGCGGATAGACCGTATTTGGTGTCGTTGGCGATGGCGACCGCTTCGTCGACCGAGTCGTAGCTCAGGACCACCAGTACCGGGCCGAAGACCTCTTCCCGCGCGATACGCATGTCGTTGGTGACATCGACGAAGATCGTCGGCTCGATCCAGTACCCCTTCTCGAATTCCGGACCGCAGGGTGCACGCCCACCGATCGCCGTAGTCGCCCCTTCGTCGGCAGCGATACGGAAGTAGTCGAGGATGCGGTCGCGCTGCGTCGCCGAGATGATCGGCCCGACATGCGTTGTCGGCTCCAGCGGATTGCCGAGCTTCAGGGTGGCGGCCCGCTGTACCAGCTTGCCGACGATTTCGTCCTTCCGACTGGCCGGGACCAACAGGCGGGTGCCGGCCTCGCACGCTTCGCCGTTGTTGGCCATGCAGGCGAACAACGCGCCATCAACAGCCATGTCGATATCGGCATCATCGAGAATGATGTTGGCGCCCTTGCCGCCGAGCTCGAGGGTGACCTGCCGGACCGAGTCGGCGGACTGCCTCAGGATGCTCTTGCCCACCGCGGTGGATCCGGTGAAGGCGACTTTGCGCACCAGCGGATGGCCCGACAGGTGAGCGCCTACCGGTTCACCGTCACCGGTGACCACGTTCAGCACGCCGGGCGGAAGCCCGGCAGCCTCGAACTCGCGAGCCAGTTCCAGCGCCAGTAAAGGTGCGTGCTCGTCCGGCTTGAGAACAACCGAATTGCCGGCCACCAGTGCGGGCCCGACCTTCCACACCGTCGTCAGCAATGGGATGTTCCACGGCACGATCGCCGCGACGACCCCGATCGGTTCGCGTACGACGATGCCGTCGGCCGCGATCGGCTCGATGGCCGGACCGGCCGTCTCCCATTGGTACTGCTCAGCGATCGCCGCCAGGTATTGCAGCTGGCCGACCGAGAGGCCGACGTGCAGCGCGCCGGTGATGCGGATCGTGGCGCCGTTCTCCTGCGTCTGCAACGCGGCCAGTTCGTCGGTTCGGGCGGCGAGCTTCTCGGCGACGGTGTTGATGAGCGCTGCGCGCTCGGCCGGCGGTGTACGCCGCCAGGTACCGTCGTCGAAGGCATCCTTGGCCGCGGCGACGGCGGCGTCGACGTGGTCGACGCTGCCCTTGGCTACCGTTGCGATGAGCTCTTCGGTTGCCGGGCTGCGGATCTCGTAGAGTTCGTCGGCTTCGACCCATTTGCCGTCGATGTACATCGAGTAGTGGTTGGTCATGACAGCTCCTCTGTGTCAACCAATTTGGCGGGTCTGGCCCTGCCAATACGGCTTGCGGATGGCTTTCTTGTCGACCTTGCCGGCCGGGTTCAGGGGGAGTTCGTCGGTGAACAGCACAGTTTTCGGTGCCGGGACCGATCCGAGTGCGGCTTTCACGTGTTGGATCAGTTCCCTTTCGAGATCCGGGCCGGTGATCTCACCGCTCCTGGCCACCACGACGGCCAGGACGGACTCACCCCATTTCGGGTGCGGGACACCGATGACGGCGCTCTGCGATACTGCCGGATGTGCGGACAGGACGTCCTCGACCTGGCGCGGAAAGACATTGAATCCACCGCTGACCACCATGTCCTTCTTGCGGTCGACGATGAACAGGAAGCCGTTCTCGTCGAGGTAGCCGATATCGCCGGTGTGCACCCAACCGTCGCGCAGCGTCTCTGCATTGCGTTCGGGGTCCAGGTAGCTCAGCATCTGGCCGAGCTGGCGTGAACAGATCTCGCCGGTCTCACCGCTGGGCAGCGGACGATCGTCCTCGTCCTGGATGCTGATCTGCACCGGAAACATCGGCCTGCCCGCCGAAGCGAGCCGCGCGGTCCACTGATCATCGTCGATGCGGTGTTCGTTCTTGCGCAGGCATGACACGTACCCCTGTTCGGTGCCCGCATAGGTCTGGATGAAGATGGGGCCGAACACCGCAAGTGCCTCGCGCAGGCGCTCGGGTGCGATCGGGGCACCGGCGTAGACCACGGTTCGCAACGAACTCAGGTCGAAGTCGCCTCGGCCACCGTGGTCCAGTAGCAGGTAGATGATTGTCGGCACCAACGCGGTGGCGGTGATGCGGTGCCGTTGGATGCTGGCCATCAGCCCATCGGCTTCCAGCCCGGGAAGCATCACATTGGTCCCACCACGGACGAACGTGGGCATCACGAAGATCTGCGAGAAGTGGGTCAGTGGCGCACCGTGTGCGAACACCTCACCGAAGGTGATGTCACCGATCTCAAGACCAGCGGAGATGCTGTAGTAGCTCCACGTGAAGTGAGAATTGACAACACCTTTCGGCTCACCGGTGCTCCCGGAGGTGAACAGCACGTAGGCCTCGTCATCCTCGTCGATGGCGACCTCGGGCCGGGTGGTGGAGCGTTCGTCGACGAGTTCGTCGAAGTCGAGTGCCTCGACCGCGAGCTGATCCGGGGTACCGAGGCGGATCAGCGTGTTCAGCTTGGGCAGGTCGGCTTTGATCGCCGCAACCGCGCTCTCGAACTTGGCGTGATAAATCAGTGTGGTCGCATCGGTCGACGCGAGGTTGGAGCGGAATCCGTCGGCGGCCGCGCGGGTCGGCATCTGCACCAGCACCGCGCCCGCCGCCCAAATACCGTGCTGGATGGGGATGAATTCCAGGCAGTTGGGCATCAACAGGCCGACTCGCTCGCCCTTCTGAACCCCGCAGTCGATGAGGGCGCGCGCGATTTGATTGCGCCACTGCAGCATTCGCCGATAGCTGATGCTGCGATCCGCGTCGATGATCGCGGTCTGGTCGGCGTAGTAGGTGCATGCCCGATCGAGGACATCGGGCAGCACCCCCCACATGCCGTGGCGTTCTCGGCTCACTGCGGCGCCAGCGAGGCTGGGTCGAATCCCTCGACCCAGTACTCCGGAGTGATGATCGGCAGGCCCAGCTCCTGCAGCACCGGTGTGTCGTTCCAGTAGGTCGTCTCGCGCTCGATCTTGCCGTCACCGTCGAGCTGATGCCAGGTGATTCCGCGGGTGCGCAGGGATTTGCCCTCGGTCGGTACACCGCGGTAGGTGGCCAGGCCTTCGCCGGCCCAGTCCCACAGGATGACGACGGCCGGGTTACCGTTCACCCCGGCGAGCTGGAACGCCTCGGTGGCAGTGAACCGGTGCAGACCCACTCCGTTGCCGCTGTTGGTGTTGGCGAAGGGAGCCAACCGCGGCTCCAACTCCGCCTTGGTGATGGCGGTGTCGATGACGTGATCGGAATCGGCGTGGTCGTCGTAGACCAGATCGTCGGCATAGAGATCGACCGCAGCAGCGGTGTCCGATGTCAGTGCGGTGACCCAGCGGTTGGCGTGGTCGGTGGCCAGGCTCATGTGACGTGTTCCTCTCAGACCAGGGCCGGCGACTTGGCGACGGCGGTGGGGTCGACGGGCAATCCCAGGTCGCGCACCGCGGTGGCGACGTCCCAGAAGCTCTCTTCGCGCTTGATGCGCCCATCGGCGTCATAGATGTGGAAGGTGATGCCGCGGGCACCGGGCACGACGCCGTTCGTGGGTACACCGACGAACGCGCCCGCGGTCGGTGCCTGCCAGGTCCAGCGGTAAATGGCCGCCGAGGCGTCACCGACGACCTCGTCGATGCGGAAGTTGTTGATGCCGATGCCGTTCTCGGTGTCGGCGTTGGCATAGGGCGCGAACACGCGCAGGAGCTCGTCCCTGGAGGTGATGGACTGGCCGAGGATCGGGTCCTCGAACAGGAAGTCGTCGGCGTAGAGGGCGACGACGGCCTCGGCGCTCTCCCGAAACGCTTTCAGCCATTTGACGGCAAATGCGTGGCTCATGAACGGGTCTCCTTGCGGCTGGGAACTCGGGTGGAACGACCGTTCCGACGCTAGGCATCGCGCGCGGCGGGGGCGACTACCACCGGGAGGAAACCGACTGCCCCAACGGGGGAGGGGTTCCCCTGTCGTTGGAGCGAGTTACCCCCAGTGAGGGGTGTGCGCACCCTCGCCGTGGAGCAGCATCGGCGTCACTCAGCGGAATCAGATATGGAGAAAGTGATGCTCAACCAGGACATGACGGACGAGGAGTTCGCCCCGTACTTCGCCAAGGCTCAGGAGGTCTCCCAGTTCTTCCGCGAGATCGGCCCGAAGTACGACCAGGAGAACACCTTCGCCTACCCGTCGATCGAGGTGTTCAAGAAGTCGGGCCTGGGTGCGCTGCCGGTGCCGAAGGAATTCGGTGGAGCGGGTGGCAACATCCTGCACGTGTCAAAGGTGGTCTCCGAGATGTCGCGCGGCGACTCCGCCATCACCCTGGCCTACAACATGCACTACATCATGGTCGGCATCGCCGGGAACCTGATGACCGAGGAGCAGAACAAATATTGGATGGGGCGGGTCGCCGACGGTGAGCTGATCTTCGGCCCGTTCTCCGAGAAACGGGCTGGCTTCTCCGGCCTGGCCGACATGCGGGCGGTGCCCCAGCCTGGCGGAGGATGGAAGCTCTACGGCAAGAAGACGTGGGGGACGTTGAGCGAAGCGGCCGATATCATCACCACCAACGCCACCGAGACCGACGCCGAAGGAAATCTGCCGGACACGTTCGAGGACCGGGTTGCCGCCGAGAAGCTGTTCATCGGCGATTTCAAGGTCGACGAGAACGGAATCGGTGACGGCGTGCGTATCGAGAAGACTTGGGACGCTTTGGGTATGCACGCGACGGGTACCCAGGTCATTCACTTCGACGGCTTCTTCATCCCCGAGGACGGCTTCGTGTCAGTCTGGCGCGCAGGGGCTTTCGGTGTCCTGGAGTGGGCGTCGCTGATGTTCGCCAGCATCTACCTCGGCATGCAGTACCGGATCCTGGAGGAGTCGGTCGCCAAACTGTCCAAGAAACACCTCGGCGCCACCTTCGGCGCGATCGTGGCTGCCGATACCGAGGTCAAGAACGTCGGGCACATCATCGACGGGATCGGCGACATGGCCACCCGGGTCCAGCTGTCCAAGCGGGTCGTCTACCAGACGTGCGAGGACCTGATCAACGGACGCGACAAGGATTGGCAACCGGAACTGCGCTTCCCGTATCTCGGCATCGCCAAGACCTTCACCTCCGAGAACGTCCTGCACATGTCACGAAAGGCGATGAGCCTGGTCGGCGGCGAATCATTCCGTAAGGGAACCATTTTCGAGCGGCTGTACCGGGATTCTGCTGCGTCGATGTTCCAGCCGCTCAACGCCGACCAGACTCAGACCTACATCGGCGAATTCCTGTTGAACACCGCCGCGGCGGCCAATCAGGGCTGATCGGCACGCTTGATCCCCTCGACGACGGTCGCGCGGGTGGCCTCGTCGAGGGGATAGGGCGTGTACACGGTGAATCGGTCGACGAGTCCGGCGAATCGGCGCACGATCTCAGCACCGACCTGCTTGGGTTCACCGCAGACGGCGAACGTGGACAACACCTCGTCATCTATCAGGTGGGCCATCGTGGTCCAGTCGCCGGCCTTGGACAGCCGGTGCAGGTCGGTGTGCAACTCGCTCCAGCCGTGGAGATCCAGCACCGCCCGGTAGGCCGGGGTGGCACCGTAGAAGGCGATCTGCCGGCGGACGTGGTGCAGCGCATCGGCATAACCGCGTTCGTCGTCGGCCGTGACGATCAAACCCGGGTAGCAGACGCTGAAATCGGAGCGTCGGCGCGCCGATGACTGCAAGCCCTCCTCGATCACCGGGTGTGTCACCTCTCGCAGGTAACGCGCGGTGGTGAACCCGTGCACCAGCAGGCCGTCGGCCAGCTCGGCCGCCACCGCTGTCATCTTCGGCCCCACGGCGGCCAGGACGATTCGGGGGATGCCGAACGGGTTGGGTTCCGGGCTGAACATCGGCGTCATCAGCGTGTGCTGGTAGTGCTCACCGCGGAAGTCCAACTTCTCGTGGTTCTGCCAGCTGGCCCAGATCGCGTGGAGGGCTTGGATGTATTCCCGCATTCTCGCTGCCGGGGCCGACCACGGCATGCTGAAGCGTCGCTCGATGTGAGCTTGGATCTGGGAACCGAGGCCGAGCACGAATCGCCCTCGGCTGAAGGTGTTCAGGTCGTTGGCGACGGCGGCCGTGGTCATCGGGCTACGGGCGAACGCTACCGCTACCGCGGTGCCGATCTGCATAGCCGGAGCTTTCTGGGCGGCAACCACCAAGGGTAAGAAGGGGTCTCTGTTCACTTCGGTCGACCACAGCCCATCGAAACCGCTCCGCTGCGCCTGCTCGACCTGCTCGGTCAGGACGCCGAACTCGCCGCCGCCGGTTCCGTCGATACCGCCGCCGATATTGCTGTCCACATACACGCTCGCAGCCTGGCATGGGCCCATCGACGCTGTCGTGCTCCTTACCCCCGAGTGGGGAGGCAAATCCCCTCTGTGGATGTGTGGTGCCGGCGGTCGTGGTCATAGCTTATTGGGAACATCCATCAAGGAGCTGTCGAAATGGGCCGAACGCCGACCGACGTGATGCAGCACGAGCTCAGCCTCTTGTGGCAGAACGTGTTTACGTGGGCCAGTTGGGTGATCGTCCTTGCCATGCTGGTGATCGCGGCGTGGATGGGGATCAGGCAACGTACCCCGTTCTACCTGATCGCCTGCCTGGCGGCCGGTGTGGCCGCCTTCGCGGAACCGCTGTACGACGTTGCCTTCGACCTCTGGTTCTACGATGCGCATTCCGACGGGTCGCCGGGCGCCGGCCTCGTGCATTTCTCTGCTTTCGCTGTGCCTCAACCAAACTGGACACACAGTGGCTACGTCATCCTGTACGCCACGGCCTGCCTGTATGCGGGACGGCTCATCTACGAGGGCAGGTTGGGCCGGCGCGGGCTGTTCGCCGTATGGGGGATCGAGATCGTCGCCTCGTGCGTCTTCGAGGTCACCGGAACCGCTACGAACGTCTATACCTACTACGGACCGTACCTGGGGCGGATCTGGAACTACCCCTTGGTGATTGGCGTCCTCGAAGGCACTCAGGTCGTGCTGTTCACCGTTGTCGCGGTTCTCGTATGGCGCAAGGTTGCGACGAACTGGGGCTTGCTGGGGTTGTTCATCGTCTTCCCGATGACCTTCTTCGGCGCGAACTTCGGTCTCGGCGCTCCGGTGATCATCGCGCTCCATCTCGACGACGGCTTGGCAACCCGCACCGTGATCGGCCTCGCGACGCTGGTGTCGATCGTGCTGTGCGCCGTTGTCGTCAACGGCCTGAGCAAGTTCCTTCCCGAGCCGGCGTCAGTCGCTGATGCCCAGCACAGCCCGGGCGGATTCGGTGAGCAACGTCCGCAACCGGTCCTCGGCTAGTCCGACGCCGTGGAACAGCGTTGACTGGATGGCCCCGATCGCTGCATGCACGACGGTCCGCGCCTCGGCGTCGTTGACATCGTCGCGCAGTTCGTCGACCAGGTGCACCCACTCCTCGAGATAGAGGCGTTGCTTGCGTCGAAGCCTGCGCTGGTCCTCTTCGGGGAGATTGTTGATCTCGTTGTGATAGACCTGCGCCAATTCCCGGTCGCCGACCACGAATTCGACCTGCCCGGCGATCAATTGGCTCAGCGCGTCCCCCAGGTCGGTCGTCGCGTCCAGGATGTCCTGCTCGTCGCGGAGTAGGTCGTCGATCACCCGGTCGAACAACGCCACCAAGACGGCTGACTTGCTGTCGAAATGGCGATAGACCCCGGAGCCGGTGATTCCGGCGGCAGCGCCGATCTCGGCGATGGATACCGCGTGGTAGCCCTTACGGGCGACCAGGTCTGCCGCCGCGGTCAAGATCCGGTTCTTGCGTTCTGGATCGCGAGTGCGAACGTGGGCGGGCGTTTCGCCCCGCGAGTCTGTGACGATCGTTCCCACCTCCGGATGTGTATGCGGATTCATTATGCATTGCTTCTCACCTGAACTTTTCCAGCTGTGTTAGTGAATCTTTATCAGGCATCCAGGACCATCGCCCTCGACGGCCTCCCACCGGATGGTGACTGGCGGTGGGGTCCGGGCGACGCTGGGCATGCCCGCGGTTCGAAGGTGGCGTGACCCGGCGTGATGGAGGCGGCACAGATCACCGGCTATGCGGTGTTGGTGGCGGCCTGTCACCACCGGCTGCGCACGGGGCTGGCCGATCTGGAGCACCACTGCGATCAGGATGGGTTGTGCGGCGGTGGCATTGTCCTTCGTGTCCGATGTGTTGGTCATCCGGCAGCCGGACGCCTCACCACGCGCTGCAGCACCGGCCCGCGGCTGAGACTAGGACCGCTTCTTCTCCGGCGTCCAGGTGGCGGGCAGTCGCTTCACCCCGTTCATGAAGTTTGACAACAGCAGGTCGGGCTCGCCCACCTCGAGATTCTGCATGCGGTGGTAGATCTCGCGCATCTCGGCCTTGATGACCTCACGGCCAAGGATGTGGCCGAGGCAGTAATGCGGGCCACCGGCGCCGAATGACTGGTGCGGGTTGTGCTTGTCGTCGCGGCTGATGTCCATCGTGTCCGGGTCTTGGAATACTTCCTCGTCGCGGTTGCTCGCGATATACCACAACACCACCTTGTCGCCTTCCTTGATGGTGACGTCGTCGAGCTGGTAGTCCTGTGTTGCGGTGCGGCGGAAGTGCATCAGCGGAGGTTCCATCCGTAGCGCCTCGTTGACCGCGTTGTCGGCCCGGCCCTCGAAATCCGCCATCAGGTAGTCCAGCTGATCGGGATGCTCCTGGAACAGGTTCAGGCAGTGGGCCATTGCGTGCCTGGTGGTGTCGTTCGCGCCGGCGGCCAGCAGTGCGAAGAAGACTCCGACTTCCTGCTGGGACAGCTTGTGGCCTTCGTACTGCGCCTCGGCGACCCACGTCAGCAGGTCGTCGCCGGGATTCTTGATCCGGTCCGGTACCAGTTCGTTGGCGAGGGTGGCCAGCTTCATCGACGCGTCGGCAAAGACCATCAGCGGAGAGCCGATGTGGGCGTACTCCGGGTCGTTCCAACAGGCGAACTGTTCGGCGGCATCCATCGTGTACTGAATCTGGTCGTTGTCCGTGATTCCGAGCATGCTGCAGAAGACGCGCCCGGGAACCTCCTTGGTGATGAGCTCGCACAAGTCCCCTTCGCCGCGGTATGCGACGTCATCGACGATGCCGCTGACGATGCCGCCGATCTTGTCCGACATCTTGCGGATGTTGCGCGGGGTGAACGCCACCGTGACGATATTGCGCATCTCGGTGTGCCGCGGCGGGTCGGTCACGATGAACGACAACATGTCCTCCAACTGCGGGAAGTCGTCGATGAAGACGCCCTCAGCCGAACTGAACACCTCGACGTTGCGCGAGACCTCGCGGAGGTGGCGGTGCTTCACCAGCGACCAGAAGCCTTTGGCGTTCTGCAGATTCGGGTCGAGGGAGTCTGGCGCATCGTTCCAGCTGATCGGCTGGTTGTTGCGCAGCCATTTGAACGCCTCGTGGCGATAGGGCCGCGGCTTGGCCCAGAATTCCAGCGAGTTCAGCCTGGTGTCGATACCCTCGGCGGCAGTGCTCATGAAGTGTCCCTCAGCTGTCCGTCATCCCGGCCATGAATTGGGAGCCGGTGTGGCGATGCTAAGTCCGCTGTGACCGCGGACACATCCACTGATGGGGTCAATGTTTCTACGGCAGAGGGGGGACGCCGCGTGATTGTTGGTAGCGGGCAACAGCATCCGTGCGGTTGCCCGCCTCGAGTTTCTGCATGATGTGCCGGACGTGAGATTTGACGGTTCCTTCGGAGATGAACAGACGTGCGGCGATCTGGGCGTTGGTCTTACCGGCCGACATCAGCACCAGCACCTGCTGCTCCCGGTGTGTCAGATGTCCGGTGCTGTCATCGGCGGCGCGCACATCGGGCGTGCCGCTGGCGGTGATGTACTCAGTCATATCGATGACATCATCGAAAATATCTGTCAAGGAATACATTTCATTGGCGTGATCTTTCGACGCGGTGCGCAGCGACTGCATCCGTTCCATCACGATGTTGCGCTCCATGATCGTGCCGAGACCCTCGGCGAACAGTCCCAACAGGTCCCGGTCCTCGGTGCCGACATCGCCGGACGCCGACGGCGCGTCGGCGTGCAACAGCCCCACCGGTGTCTGCCAGACATAGATGGGCGCAGCGATGTACACGTCGGGCTTGACGACCGCTACCAGGTCGGTGTTCACGTGTGGATCGGATTGGGGGTCGGTCACAAGGATGGGTGCTTTGTCGCGCACCATCGTGCTTTCCGGCAACGGTGCGCACAGGCGCCGCGGGTGCGCCCGACCGACTCGCAACAAGGTCTCGGTGAGGTCGGGGTCCCCGGCGGCGTGCGCGGAGCGCACCATCCACATATTGCGCTGGATGCGGGAGAACAGCACGCGGCTGAAGCCGGCCCTGCACAGTTCGAGCGGCAGGCGATCGGCGAGATCGGTGTTGGTGGACAGCCGCCGCAGGCGCGCCAAGGCCTCGGTGGCCGCCGTTGGTCTGCCATCCGGTGCTACCGCGGAAGGGCCATCGGCGTCTACCGAGCGCAGAACCCGGTGTGGAGGTGCCACCCCATTGACGCTATGAAGATGACGTTGTCGGCACATCTCCCAAGAGGAGGAGGTGCTCTACCTCCCGCGGGCCCGGTGATACTTGGCGACGGCTTCGGTTCGGTTGGATGCGCCCATCTTGCGCAGGATGTGTTTGACGTGGGATTTGATCGTTCCCTCTGTGACATAGAGCGACGCGGCAATCTGGGCGTTGGTCTTACCGGCCGCGATGGCGCGAAGGACTTCCGCTTCGCGCGAGGTCAGGTCAGACAACGGTGCGGCGGCTGCGTCATCACCGCCGGCAGAACCCCGGCCGACGACGTCATCCGCCCAGGACAGCGCGGGTCCAGCCGAGTCGATGACGTCCAGGGTGAAGTCGTCGGCCAGTGCGCCTGCCAGGCGCGCGTGCTCCTGTGCGGCGCGGCGCATCGCCCTGAGCCGCTCGATCATCAGGTTGCGCTCGAAGGCCAGTCCGAGGCCTGCGGCGAACATCCCGAGCACATCCCGATCGAACTCTGTGACGCGCGCCGCCCCGGCTTGGCGGTCGGCGTGTACGAGCCCGATGGGCTTGCCCCAGCTGAACACCGGTGCTGCCACGTACGCCGGTGTCTGAACCGCCTCGAGAAGTTCGGGATGGACACCGGGGTGGGTCTGCGGGTCGGTCACCAGGATTGGAGCACCGTGCCGGACCATCTCTGACTCCAACAGCGGGCCGGCCAGTTGCCGTGGGTGGGCCAGGCCCGCCTCGACCATTTTCGACGCCATCTCCAGATCTGCCCCGGCGAAGGCAGAGCAGGTCAGCCACATTCCGTTCTGAATCCGGGAGAACAGCACCCGGGAGAAGCCCATCCGGTAAACCTCGGTTGGGATGCGCTCGACCAGGGCGGCCGCGGTGGTCGCACCGCGGAGTCCGTTGATCGCGTTCTGCACACTTTCCAGGCGCACGCGCTGGGTTCCCAGGAGCATGTCCTTGAGTGCGACCTGGGCCTGTTCGGCTCGAAGCGCCAGTGCAGCCAGCGAAGCCTGGTCGCGGAACTTCCTCGAGACGCTGGTCAGTTCGAGGCGTCGGGTCAAGGCGTGGCGGGCAGCCGATAAGGCGGCGTCGGTGGCTTGCGGGTCGGCATCGGGTCCGGCGGGATACAGATCGTCAACCCCGACGATCTCTTCGGTCATGCGAACGATGTCCCACGCCTGCTGGAGGAAGTCGGTTGCCGACTGTGCATGTTGGCTCATCTCGCCTCCTCCCGCGCTCGTCCCATGGGTGCGACCAGCGCGGTCAGGACGCCGGCGGCCGTGTGGGGACAAGTATGTGACGTGCGCCACTTACCGTCAAAGACTGCAGTATAGCCCGAATAGTTATTATGGTCAGACCATACCGGAATTCGGTGAGGTGGGTTTTGCCGTCGGGTCAGGCGTCGACGATCTGGATGGATTGAGTCGGACAGTTGCTGGCGGCTTTCTCCAACTCCTCTCGACGTGAACCGTCGGCGGTCTCGTGAAGTACGACGACCTGTCCGTCGCCATCGTCGGGGATGCTGAAGAAATCCGGTGCGGTCATCTCGCACAGCCCGATCGTGGCGCACTTGGAACGG
Organism: Mycolicibacterium vinylchloridicum; assembly: GCF_013404075.1. GTDB lineage: Bacteria > Actinomycetota > Actinomycetes > Mycobacteriales > Mycobacteriaceae > Mycobacterium > Mycobacterium vinylchloridicum. The sequence continues at coordinate 58,465 of NZ_JACBJQ010000029.1, read as the reverse complement.
TCGAAGACAATCCGGCAGCGGCTGCTCATCAGCCCTCTCCTCCTTGATGGACGACGTTCCTCATCACACCACCGGGATGCTGACCGCGTCAGTCCCCGAAAGAGGAGTTTCTCCGGGACCAGAAGAGGTATCTGCGCCCGGCCCGAGCAACCGATTGCAGCGGAATACTCCAGGCGGACCGGGAAGGTATGACGCAGTCCACTTCCGCCAGCCGTCGGCATGGGGCACGCTGCCCCCGACGCGAAGCCGATGCACGAAGTCACCGGCGTCGGTTGCGGTGCAGATGATTTCATCCAGCAGAGTGTCGCGGACAGCGTCCTTCGGCATATCGCTGGGCAGAAAGATCTCGACCGATTTCCAGATGTCCGACACCTCGCACCTCCCGGCTGTGCCCGGTAGCAACTACGATCGACGCTAGTTCGGCGGTGCTCGCCCGACGAGTCCCAGGCGGGCGAACTTTCATCCCCCAAAAGAGGGGACTGCCGCCAGGTCGAAACCCTCGCAACGAATCTGGGCCTATGTTCGCACCGTGACTGACAACCCGTTTGACCCGTCGCTGTGGGTGCCCGTCGAGGGCTTCGAGGATCTCACCGACATCACCTATCACCGGCACATGCTCAACGGCGTCGGACAGCCGACGGTCCGAGTGGCATTCAATCGTCCAGAAGTGCGAAATGCCTTCCGCCCCCGATCCGTCGACGAACTTTATCGAGTGCTCGATCACGCCCGGATGTCGCCGGATGTCGGAGTGGTCCTGCTGACCGGGAACGGGCCGTCGCCCAAGGACGGTGGGTGGGCGTTCTGCTCCGGTGGCGATCAACGGATCCGTGGCCGAAGCGGATATCACTACGCGTCAGGGGAGACCGCCGATACCGTCGACGTCGCGCGTGCCGGACGGCTCCACATCATGGAGGTGCAGCGACTGATCAGGTTCATGCCGAAGGTGGTGGTCTGCCTGGTCAACGGATGGGCTGCCGGTGGCGGACACAGCCTGCATGTGACGTGTGACCTGACCTTGGCCAGTCGCGAGCATGCCAGGTTCAAGCAGACCGATGCCGACGTCGGATCCTTCGACGGCGGCTACGGCAGCGCGTACCTGGCCAAGCAAGTGGGTCAGAAGTTCGCTCGCGAGATCTTCTTCCTCGGTGAGGCGTACACCGCTCAGCAGATGCATGAGATGGGTGCGGTCAACCGCGTTGTCGACCATGCCGAACTGGAGAACGTCGGTCTGCAATGGGCCGCGGCCATCAACGGCAAATCCCCTCAGGCTCAACGCATGCTGAAGTTCGCGTTCAACCTTCTCGACGACGGTCTGGTTGGTCAGCAGATCTTCGCCAGCGAGGCCACCCGACTGGCTTACATGACCGACGAGGCCGTCGAGGGGCGCGACGCGTTCCTGGAGAAGCGCACACCTGATTGGAGCCGGTTTCCGCGCTACTTCTAGGGCGATTCGGTACAGCCAACCCAAAGCGGACACCAAATACACCCCTTCAGGGAGATGCCTCCCGGCCGTCGTCGGGGTGACGATGGCCTCACGAAGTCCCGGTATTGAGTCGAGAGGTGCGCCGTGCGGACGAAGGCTGCTGTCCTGTGGGGAACTGGCGAGAAGTGGCAGGTCGAGGAGGTGGAGCTCGATCCGCCCAAGGAGGGCGAGGTTCTGATCAAACTGGTCGCCAGCGGTCTGTGCCACTCGGATTACCACCTGGTCACCGGCGACATCCCGGTTCCGCTGCCCTACGTCGGCGGCCATGAGGGCGCCGGCATCGTGGCCGACGTCGGCCCCGGCGTCACCGACGTCGCCGCGGGCGACTCGGTGGTCCTGAGCTTTCTGCCCGCATGCGGGAAGTGCTCGCACTGTGCGCGGGGCATGACCAATCTGTGTGACCTTGGTGCGCACATCATCCAGGGCCCGCAGCTCGACGGAACGTACCGATTCCATGCCCGCGGACAAGGCCTGGGCCAGATGTGTCTGCTCGGAACCTTCTCGGAGTACACCGTCGTGCCGATGGCTTCGGTGGTCAAGGTCGACGCGGGCAGCCCGCTGGACCGTGCCGCGGTAATCGGCTGCTGCGTTCCCACCGGGTACGGCAGCGTCGTGAACACAGCCGGCGTGCGTCCCGGTGACGCCGTCGTGATCATGGGTATCGGCGGCATCGGGGCCAATGCTGTGCAAGGCGCCAAGGGTGCCGGCGCGCGCTACATCGTGGCCGTCGACCCCGTCGAATACAAGCGTGCCAAGGCCATCGAGTTCGGTGCCACCCACACCGCCGCCAATGTCGCTGAGGCGCAGGCACTCATCACCGACCTGACGCGTGGTGTGATGGCCGACGCATGCGTCATCACGACCGACACCGCCGAGGGCGCGTATGTCGGTGAGGCACTGAGCCTCGTGGGTCGGCGCGGGAAGGTGATCGTCACCGCCATCGGTCATCCCACCGAGCTGACCATGGACGGATCGCTGTTCGAACTCACGCTCTACGAGAAGTCGATCCACGGCTCACTGTTCGGTTCGTCGAACCCCCGCCACGACATCCCCAGGTACCTGGAGATGTACACCCTCGGTGACTTGAAGCTCGACGAGCTGATCACCACCGAGTACACGCTCGACGACATCAACCAGGGCTACGAGGACATGTTGGCTGGTCGCAATATTCGCGGAGTGATCCGGTTCTAGTAGATTCGCACGAATGCGGGGCGCTCGATGAGCGCCCCCCATTCGTGCGTGTGACTAACCGGCCTTGGCGGGGCCGGCGGCCGAGGTGAGTCGGTGATACCGCGCCACCGCCTCAGTCCGGTTGGTGGCGCCCAGCTTCCGCAGAATGTGCTTGACATGGGACTTGACTGTGCCTTCGGTGACGAACAGGCCGACGGCTATCTGGGCATTTGTCTTGCCCGAAGCCAGGTTCCGCAGCACGTCCCATTCGCGTGGCGTCAGACGCTCCCCGCGTTCGTCGGACAGCATCGACCCCTGGCTCCTGCCGGCCTCGGCGGGGGGGTCGAGACTGAGTTCGGCGCTCTCGAGGACATCGGCGGTGAAGTCGTCGGCGATGGCGTTGACTCCGGACAGATAGTCGGCAGTGGCCCGCCGCACCGCCTGCAGCCGCTCCATGAGCTGGGCACGCTCGATCGCCATGCCCAGGCCCTCGGCGTATGTTCCCAATATGTAGCGGTCGAATTCGTCTACGGCGCAATCAATGTCGCGATCCGCGTGCATCATCGCAACGGGAACTCCCCACGCGGTGATCGGTGCGGCCACGTAGCCGATGGTGCCGGTATATCGGATGAACTCGGTGTGCACCCGCGGGTTCGACTGCGGATCACAGACGACCACCGGAGTGCATCGACGCACCATCTCGCTTTCGATCAGCGGTCCGTTGAGCTGACGGGGATTCGCGCGCCCGATGGCGACGATCTCCTCGCCGAATTCCGGATCATCGACGGCGAACGCCGTCCTGGCCATCCAGGTGCCCTGCTCGATCTTGGAGAACAGCGCCCTTCGGAAGCCGATCCGTCGTGCTTCGATAGGCGCACGCTCGGCAAGCACCCCGGCCGAAGGTGCGTTTCGCAGCGCGGACAACGCATCCCGAACTCCGAGCGCGACTTCGGCGCGCTGCTGGATGAGCGCGTCCTTGACGTCCGACTCGACGGAGACCGTGCCCAGCGCCAGGGCAGCGGCTTTGACTTTGGGCACGCCGGTGGATTCCTCGGCCCCGCCCTCCAGAGCGTGGAGTAGTGCCTGGCGGGTGGTCTTCAGTGCGGTGTTGCTGGCCTGAAGATCGCCGTCGGCAGGCAGTGGGCACAGATCATCGATCGACAGTAAATCGCTTGTAGCACTGATAATCTCGCGGGTTCGCTCGACCTCGTGCGTGGTGTCTGCAGACATGGTGTCCTCTATTCCTAGGCCGGCGGCAAGTAGATCGACTTGTAGACCTGGAATGCGGCCAGTCCCTCGGGCCCCATTTCACGGCCCATGCCGCTCTCCTTGATTCCGCCGAAGGGGGCTACCGGCTCGTTGACGTAGTGGTTGACCCCGATGGTGCCCGAGCGCACTTTGCGGGCGATATCCGTCGCGCGCTCGGTGTCGGCCGACCAAACCGTCCCGCCGAGACCGTAATTGGAGTCATTGGCGATCGCGACGGCCTCGCTCTCGTCGCCGTATGGGATCACCGACAGCACCGGCCCGAAGATCTCCTCGCGAGAGATCGTGGCGTTGTTGTCGACATCGGCGAACACTGTGGGCTCGACGAACCAGCCCTGGTCCAGTCCCGCGGGCCGGGAACCACCTGTGGTCAACCGGCCTTCTTCTTTGCCTTTGGCGATGTAGCCTTCCACACGCTCGCGTTGCCGACTCGACACCAGCGGGCCGATCTTGGTCTCGGGGTCCAGCGGATCCCCGATGGTCAGTGATCGGGCCAGATCGGTGATGGTGTCGACGATTTCGGTGTAGCGGCTGCGCGGTGCCAGCACCCTGGTGTTCAACCAGCAGATCTGGCCGTTGTTGAGCAACGTGGCGCCGAAGAACGCCTCGATCGATGCGCTGAGGTCGGCGTCGTCGAGCACGATGGCCGCGGACTTCCCGCCCAGTTCCAGTGTCACCGGACGGAGAAGGCGTCCGCACATCTCGGCGATGGCACGGCCCGCGGCGGTGGAACCGGTGAACGACACCTTGTCGATGCCCGGGTGTGACACCAGGTAGGCGCCGAGGTCGCGGCCCCCCGGGACGACGTTGAGGACGCCGGGTGGCAGCCCGGCAGCAACTGCCGCCTCGGCCATCAGGAAGGCATCGAGGACGGTCTCCTCCGCCGGCTTGAGCACCATGGTGCAGCCGGCCGCGAGCGCGGGTGCAATTTTCAGGAACGAAATGCCCTGCGGGACATTCCACGGCACGATCGCACCGACGACACCCACCGGCTGACGCGACACCAGGGAGGTGCCACCGAGCATGCCCTGGCGTTCCTCCTCGATCGGGGCACTGTTCATCACGTCGCTGTAGTACCGGAGCAGCAGGGGAGGAAAGGCCGTCTCGAATTGGTGGGCCAGCCAGATGGGCATTCCGTTTTGCATCGACACCCGGGCGGCGGTCTCGGCGCCACGCGCGTCGAGCTCGGCGGCGAACTGCTCCAACGCCTCGCCACGCTGCTTGGGGTGCCAAGAGGCCCAGCCATCGGGATCGTCGAATGCCCCCCTCGCGGCCGCGACCGCGGTGTCGACGTCGGCCTCGCTCCCGCGCGGGACCGAACCGATCAACTCCTCTGTGGTGGGGGAATGAACGTCGATTGTGGCCACGGTTGCCGGATCGGTCCACTGACCTCCAAGGTAGAGCTGGCGGTAGTCGATCGCTGGCATCGGTGCCTCCTGTAAGTGACGTCGCCGATCTTCGGCAAATATGTGATCGCTGTCACCGTTCAGGGTGCCGCGACGCCCCGTAAAGTTCAATTCTTATTATGGTCAGACCGAAAAGATCCCTCTATCGGCGTACCCCCAAAGGGGGAGGAGTCGATCTGGAATTGGGCCGGCAGTCGAACCACGACGGCGGCGGCGACGGCCAGAGATGCGCTCTGTCACACGAGGACGTCGCGATACGTCACCCGCGTAGCCGCTCACCGATCGACAGGTTCATGTGTGCGCGCACCTGGCGGGTCATCTCGTCCGCCAAAACCTCGTCAGCGCCGGACTCGATGCCGTCGAGCACCTGGCGCACGACGTCCGCGGCGGCGGCTTTCGGGCTATCCGCAAACGCGGCCATGTCGGTGTCCACTAGTCCCACGTAGACGCCCACCACCTGCACGCCGCGCGACCCCAATTCGAGCCGCATCGAGTCGGTGGCGCTCCACAACGCGGCCTTCGTCACCCCATAGCTCGCGCCGACGGGCATCCACGCGAGCACCGAGGCCACGTTGACGATGGCGCCGGACCTCGCTGCGATTCGATCGGCGAAGGCCGCCGCAGTGGCCAGCGGACCGAACAAGTTGGTCTCCATCTCCTCTCGGAGTGCAGAGGAGTCATGATCGAGCACCGAAGCCCCGCGGGCGATGCCGGCGTTGTTGATGAGAACGCTGACGTCGGGGGCTGTCTGGGCGGCGTTGGCGACCGATGCTGCGTCAGTGACATCGAGCCGGAGCGCAACGACGCGTGGGTCTTCCACCTTGACTGCCCGCGGAACACGGGCACCGGCATAGACTTTCGTGGCTCCCCGGTCGAGAAGCTGCGCTACGTATTCGCGGCCCATGCCCCGATTGGCTCCGGTGACCAGCACGGCCTGGCCGGCGAGTGAGGTCATGAGTTCACCGATCCCAGAAATTCGAGTGCCTCCGGAACGAAGCGTTGGTGGGCTTGGAAGATGCCACCGTGCCCGGCATCGGAGTAGATGCGCAGAGTGGCGTTGGGTAGGCGGTGGGCCAGGTCGTAGGAGTTGCTTGTGGGCACCATGCGGTCGTTGTCGCCGTTGGCCACGAGTACGGGCTGGTGGATGCGTGACAAGTCGGCGGGTGTCTGCAGACCAAAGGCGTGAATCGCTTTGAGCTGCTGACGGAATGCTCCGATCGCCATCGCTTTGTCCCGATCGTTCGTGCGCTCCTTCAATCGCTTGATGAACGCGCGCGCCTCGGATTTTCCGTGCTTCGTCCTCGTGAAGAAGAGAAGTTCCTTGGGGTCCTTGAAGGTGGCGTAGGCGTGCAGTGTGTCAAGGTAGGTCAGTCTCGTCACGTCGGCGATGCCTTCGCCTCCGGCGGGTCCGGTACCGGCGAGGATGATCTTGCGGACGAGTGCGGGTTCCTGTTGAGCGATCACTTGCGAAACCATCCCGCCCAGCGAGAACCCCAGTAGGTCGACCTGATCGAATCCCAGCGCGCGGATGAACGCCACCGCGTCGTGTGCCATCGCCTCGACGGTGTCCGGTGTCTTGCCCGCCGAACCGCCGACGCCGCGGTTGTCGAAGGTGATCACGTGGTGTTTGGCCGCGATGCCGTCGACAACGCGGGGATCCCAGTTATCGAGGTTGGCGGCCAGGTGGTTGAGGAAGATCACCGGTATGCCGGAATCGATGCCCAGTTCCCGGTAGACGAACTGCGTCCCGTCCACCGACACCGATTTCGTCGGCGCATTCCGGTACGACGTGCCGTCTTTGCCGGCGCTCGCTGCGTGTGTGTGGTGTGCCGCTTCGGGTCGGGTGCCGCGCTTGTCTGTCATGATCTCTCCTCAACGTATACCGATCGGTTTGTTTCTGATGTGGCGTCGCTCACCGGCAAGGCGGTGTCGCCGGGGCCCGTCATTTCGATGTGGTTGCTGCAGCCAGCGCTGCATCGCTGACCGCGGTCGGCGTGATTGCGATGGCCGCTTTCTGGGTGCGGCTGACCAGATCCAACAGGTAACGGCGTTTGGGGCGCCTCGATGTCAGCGCGTGCTCCACTGCCTTCGTCACCCTCTTGGGATCGGCGGCAAGCTTCTGCATACGTCCCAACAACTTCCGGCTCCCGGCCAGGTGTGAGGCATACAGTCGGCGGTGCTCGTCACTGAGTTCGGCGGTCATCCGGTCGTAGTCATCGAGCACGTCAGCCCACATATCGGTACGGATCGGTCCCGGCTCGATGAGCGAAACGCGAATCCGCCACGGCCGCAATTCCATCCGGAGTGCATCGGCCAGGGACTCGATCGCGTACTTCGAAGCGGTATAGGCGCCGGTGCCCGGTGTGGTGATCAACCCGCTGACCGAGGACATGAACACCACCCGGCCTCCAGCTGCCCGAATGCTTGGCAGTACCGCCTGCGTCACCGCGATCTGCGAGATGACATTGACGTCGAGCTGTCGTACCAGATTGTCGAGCGACAGTCCCTCGATCGGCCCGTTGACGATGATGCCGGCGTTGTTGACGACGCCGTCGAGCTCGCAGGGAAGGTGTTCGGCAAGTGCTGAGATCGCAGAGCGGTCGGTGATGTCGAGCGCAATCGGGTGGACATTCGGCAAGCGGCCGAGGCTGCTCAGGGCGGCGTCGGATCGAGCGGTCGCGTAGACGTCCCAGCCTCGCCGGCTCATGTGCTCGGTGATCGCGAGGCCGATTCCTCTGCCTGCGCCGGTTACCAGTGCGGAAGGCATTTGCTCACACCGCCTTTGCGGATTGGCGCCGCTGCCAGGAGAGCAGGATCGGCACTCCGATGGTCTCGAGGGCGATCGCCCCCACGATCGCGGGATGCGGCCGGCCGCGTTGTCTCCAGGAGACGATCCGCGCCAATCCGCCGACTGCGACAGTGGACAACGCGAATGTGGCGGCAGGAGATCGATCGATACGTCCGAGCTCCCGCAGGATCGTGACGCCCGCGGCGAACTTGAACACGTTGGCATAACGCAGGGCGCTGTCGACGGTCGGAACCACATCGGGTGAACCCCCGGGCACAGCCTGGGGACCGCGCAGGATCTCACCCAATACACTGCCCATCGGTATCGCCGAGAGAATTCCCAGGGTCCACTGCAGCGCCGCGCGGTTGGGGCCGAGGGTGTGATGAGAGGTGGTCACAGTGGCGGTCTCCTCGTAGCTGATGCGTCCGGATGTAAACCGATTGGTGTACTTCGATGGCCGACGCTACACGGCCGCGGCCAAAAGGTAAACCTATCGGTATGCTTAGGTCATGAACGCAGATGTCGCGGAGCGTAGAACTCCTAAGGGGGCCGGTACCGGCGGCGGGCGAGGGGCGCGCCAGCGCATCGTCGCGGCCGCTATGAAGTTGTTCTACCACGAGGGCATCAACGCGACTGGAGTGGAGCGATTGGCCACCGAAGCCAGTGTGTCCAAACGTACTCTCTACCAACATTTTCCGAGTAAGGATGCGGTGGTCGAGGAGTATCTGAGGTTCATTCAGCAGCACGTGGGTGATCCGCTGCGGCCCGGGCCGGACGATCTGCGGCGGACTCCGCGGGCACGCATCCTGGCGCTGTTCGAAACGCCGTCACCGGATGGACAGATGCGGGGTTGCCCGTTTCACAATGCGGCCGTCGAGGCGGCCGAGGCCATGCCGGAGATTCACGAGATCGTGAAGGAGCACAAGCGCAACTACATCGACGGTGTGGCGCGGCTGGCCAAGGAGGCTGGAGCCGGCAATCCCAAACTGCTGGCCAACCAACTCGCCGTGCTGTACGAAGGTGCTGCCGCCCTGTCGACGTCCTTGGACGATCCGGCTCCCTGGACGCACGCGCGCAAGGCTGCGCAGACGCTCATCGATCTGGCTGTTGCTTCACAGCGATGACTACCTTGCCCTTTGTCCGTCCGGTTTCGACGTAGGCCAACGCCTCGTTGGTCGCCTCGAAATCGAAGGCCCTGTCCACCAGCGGCCGGATGACACCCGATTCGATCAGGCCGGTAATCTCTTGCAGTTGCTCGCCATCGGCTCTCATGAACAGGAACGAGTACCGCACACCCAGCCGCTTTGCCTGGGCTCGCACTCCGCGGCTCAACGCCCGCAGCGCGAGTCCGACGAACCACGGCGCTCCGACCTGTTCGGCGAAGGCGGGGTCCGGCGGCCCGGAGATGGAGACGAGGATTCCGCCGGGCTTCAGAATCCGAAGGGACTTCGTGAGGGCTGCGGTGTCCTGGCTGTGCAATACGACGTCGTAGCCGCTCAGTTCGGTCTCGAAGTCTTGTGACTTGTAGTCGATGACCACATCGGCGCCGAGCCCCCGGACCAAGTCGAAGCTGGCCGGGCTGCAGGTTGTGGCCACGGTCGCACCAAGATGTTTGGCGAGCTGGATCGCCACGGTGCCGACGCCACCGGAGCCGGCCTGGATGAAGACCTTCTGGCCCGCGGTGAGGCGCGCCGTCTCGATGAGCGCTTGCCATGCGGTCAGCGCGACGAGCGGTATCGAGGCCGCCTGTTGGATCGTGAGGTTGGCCGGCGCATGCGCGACGTCGCGCTCGTGTATAGCGATGGATTCGGCGAACGTGCCAATCCGGTTCGTGTCAGGCCGGGCATAGACGGTGTCGCCAGGCTTGAATGCAGATACTTGCGAGCCGACCTGTGTCACGACGCCGGCGACGTCATTGCCCATGATGATCGGCAACTTGTACGGCAGAACGAGTTTGAACTCTCCATCGCGGATCTTGGCGTCTACGAGATTCACACCGGCGGCATGGATCTCCACCACTACGTCGTGCTGGCCTGCGCGCGGAGCGTCGACATCGGTCAGCGTCAGTCGGCCGTTCTTGCGGTAGTGGTCGAGGACAAAGGCCTTCACGCGCTGACCCTTCCCGTCGTCGGTACACCGAATGGTATACCGGAACGGTACTCCGGCTCGGAGAAGAAGTAAACTGATCGGTGTTATTTCACCTTGCGGCGGCTGCGCGACGACGTTGGTCGATGTGCCGCGATGAGTTCCTCGAGGTGGTGGGAGACCTGCTCGAGTGGCTTCGTCGACCGCGCTGCGCGGGCAAGGATGACTGCCCCCTCGACCGCGGCGACGATGGTCGTCGACAATGATTCGGCGACCGAGGGGTCTATTCCGTCTTCTGTGAGCGACGTGGTCAGCAACTCGGCCCACTGCGCGAACACGTCGGCGGCTGCAACAGCGGCCTCGGGCGCTTCGTCACGACCGCACGCTGCCGCCACGATTGCGCACCCGTTCCGGAAGTCGTTGCCAACCAGCGCATCGCACCACATCTGGGTGAATGCCGCGACCGGATTGGGCTGGTCCAGGTAGGCGCGAAGGACGGTTGACATCTCGTCGCCGGCGGATTGGGTTGCCGCAGCGACGAGTTCGGACTTCCCGCCCGGAAAGTTCAGATAGATGGATCGTCGCGTCACGCCACTGGTTTCGAGGATGTCGGCGATGCCAGTTCCTGCAACGCCGTGACGTTGCATCAGTTCCGCTGTGGCGGCCGTGAGCCGATCGCGTACCCGCATGGCTTGCAATATACCATTTGGTCTACTACCGTCCCTTTCTGAAATACACCGATCGGTATACCGCCGCGGTTCACCTCGAGAAGGGCGTGCCATGTCAGCGACGATCTCGGACAGCATCGTCTGGCTCCCGGCCGCCGACCAACTGGCCGCACTGGCTGCCACGGACGTCTCGAGTGCCGAACTGGTCGAGCTGTATCTGGCCCGCATCGAGGCCCACAACAAGTCCCTCAACGCCATCGTGACCGTCGACACCGACGGGGCGCGGCGCTCTGCGCGGGAGGCCGACGCGGCGCGGGCGCGTGGCGACCGACTCGGCCCCCTGCATGGGCTCCCGATCACCGTCAAGGACAGCTACGAGACAGCCGGGATTCGCACCGTGTGCGGCCGGCCGGACCTGGCCGATTATGTGCCCATCCAGGACGCCGAAGCCGTCAGCCGATTGCGTCGCGCGGGCGCTGTCATCCTGGGCAAGACCAACCTTCCGACCGGAAATCAGGACGTCCAGGCCAGCAACCCGGTGTTCGGCCGGACCAACAACCCGTGGGACACCGCGCGCACGTCCGGCGGCTCGGCCGGCGGCGGTGCGGCCGCGACCGCGGCCGGCCTGACGAGCTTTGACTATGGGTCGGAGATCGGAGGCTCGACCCGCATCCCCGCTCACTTCTGCGGCCTTTACGGTCACAAGTCGACATGGCAATCCGTGCCGTTGGTGGGCCATATCCCCAGTGCGCCTGGGATTCCCGGGCGTTGGGGAGAGAGTGACATGGCCTGCGCCGGCGTACAGGCCCGCGGACCCCGTGACATCATCGCCGCCTTGGAGGCGACGGTCGGGCCACTGAACCCCGACGGTGGGTTCTCCTACACTCTGGCCCCGCCGCGGGCCACCGCGCTCAAGGATTTCCGGGTGGCGGTCTGGGCCGACGATCCAAACTGTCCGATCGACGGCGACGCCCGACACGCCATCGCAGAGACTGTTTCGGTCCTGCGCAATGCCGGCGCCCGCGTCACCGAGCACCCGGCCACCATTCCGATCGACCTGGCCGAGTCCCACAAACTCTTCCTCAGCCTGGTCTTCGCCGCCTTCTCCGTCGACCGGTCGACGATCAGCCCGCGCTCGGCCGGTGCCTTGGCGATGCGCGCGATGCGCAATCCTCACGGCGACGCCGCGGCTGCGCTGCGGGGGACCACGCAGAGCCATCGCGGCTGGCTGTTTCGCGATGCCGCGCGTCGCGAGATCGCAAGTCGCTGGGTCCGATTCTTCACCGAGTTCGACGTGCTTCTGCTGCCAGTGACGCCCGGCGCCGCACCGCCCCATCACGACAGCGACCACGATCTGTTCGGTCGCACGATTCTGGTTGACGGTGTGCAGCGGTCCTATTGGGACCAGACCAAGTGGAACGCGCTGGCCAACATCGCCGGCACTCCCGCGACGACGATGCCCGTGAGCACCAGTGCCGGCGGCCTGCCCGTCGGCGTGCAGGTGATGGGGCCGCCGGGCGGCGACCGCACCACCATCGAGTTCGCCGCCCTGATCGCCGAGGCGCTGGGCGGCTACCGCGTGCCGCCGCAATACCGATGACCCCTTCGAAAGGACCTGTCATGACCGCACTGTCCGATCCACTGACCTTGCCTTGTGGCCTGGTGCTGCCCAACCGGATCATGAAAGCCGCACTCAGCGAGGGGATGGCCAACAAGCGTCATGCGCCCGACGAGCGACTCGAACGTCTTTACTCGACGTGGAGCAAGGGTGGATACGGCTTGATCATCACGGGCAACGTGATGGTCGACGGCACCCAACTCGGCGAGCCCGGCAATGTGGTGATCGAGGATGAGCGCAACCTGGACGCGCTGTCCCGCTGGGCCAAGGCCACCAAAGACGGCGGGGTGCCGATCTGGGCGCAACTCAATCATCCGGGCCGGCAGTCGAATCCGCTCGAACTGGGTGCGGTACCGGTTGCCCCCAGCGCAGTTCCACTGGCCATGCCCGGCTCGCCCACACCTCGTGCCCTCACGACGGTTGAGATCGAGGACATCATCGAGCGGTTCGCCGTCGCCGCCAAAGTCTGTGAGACAGCGGGCTTCGACGGCGTACAGATCCACGGCGCGCACGGTTACCTGGTCGCCCAATTCCTGTCACCGCTGTCGAATCGGCGCGAGGACGAGTGGGGCGGCGACCCGGCGCGACGGATGCGCTTTCTCGTCGAAGTGGTGCGCCGCATCCGTTCGCGAGTGTCACCCGGCTTCGCGGTGGGACTCAAGCTGAATTCGGCGGACTTCCAGCGCGGTGGATTCACCGAGGACGAGTCCCGTGGTGTCCTGACGGCGCTCGCCGGCGAGGGCCTCGACCTGATCGAGGTGAGCGGCGGAAGCTACGAACAGCCGGCCATGATGGGCGCCGCCGCGGACAGCACGCGGGCGCGCGAGGCCTACTTCCTCGAATACGCGCGCACGGTGCGCAGCATCGTCGGTGACGTCCCGTTGGCGGTCACCGGCGGATTCCGGTCGCGATCGGCTATGCAAGCCGCGGTCGACAGCGGCGAATGTGACGTCGTCGGTCTCGGCCGGCCCACGGCCACCACTCCGGATGCGGCCGATGCCATCCTGAGCGGACGCACCGCGGCGCTGGCTTCGCATCAGAAGCGCTTCGGGATGCGCAGCGTCCTGGGCAGGGTGACCGATCTGAAATCGCTCGACGGCTTTCTCGACATCAGCTGGCATGCCGATCAGCTGCATCGGGTGGGTGCCGGGCTGCAGCCGGACCTGGAGCGGGGCCGCATCGCCACCACGCTGGCGATGTTGCGGCGCAACGGCCGTGCCTCGTTCGGCCGCAAGCGGGGATTGTGAAGACGCTGAGGCGGCGTGGCGGGAAGCGCTACCCCCTGGCCGGCAAGGTGGTGCTGATCACCGGCGCCGGACGGGGCCTCGGAGCGGCCACCGCCAATACCCTCGCTCGACGAGGGGCGCATGTCGTGGTGGCCGACATCGACCAGCTCTCGGCGCAGCGGGTGGTCGCGACGCTGGCGCATGCTCGCGGATTGGCGCTTGAATGTGATGTGACACGGCTTGATTCGGTCCATGACGCGGTGACGCGGACGATTGAGGAGTTCGGCGGTGTCGACGTGGTGATCGCCAACGCCGGAATCATGGGTCGCGGCGCCACGCTACGCGCGTTGGAGCCCACCGAGGTCGGACAGGTCATGTCGGTCAACGTCGCAGGCGTCGTCAACACGGTGTCGGCCGCGATGGAGTCGGTGATCAGTCGACAAGGCCAGATCGTCCTGATCAGTTCGGTATTCGCGTTCATCAACGGGGCCGGGGTCATCCCGTACGCGATGAGCAAGGCCGCGGTGGAGCAACTCGGCCGCGGGCTCGGCGTAGAACTGGCCCGCCACGGCGCCTCAGCCATGACGGCGTACTTCTCGCTCATCGATACCCCGATGATCCGCACTGGCCTGGATGCCGACCCGCATGCGCTGACGCTGATGCGAGCCCTGCCCGAATTCGTCGGCCAACGCATTCGGCCACACACCGCCGCGACCGCGATCGTCGACGGGATCGAAGGCAGAAAAAGTGCCGTCGTGATCCCGAAGCGCTGGTCGCCCATTGCCGTCCTGCGCGGGGTCGCCGGACCGCTCGTCGATGCGAAGCTTGCGCGGGACGCCGGAGTTCAGGAAGCGCTGGCGCGCATGGACAATGCGCGCTCTGCAGGTGAATTCACGCATTCACCCACTTCGCCCTAGCCGCGCTCACAAGGGATGGATATTTCAATGACGGACGAACCCACACTCACAGTGGAAGACCGCGGAGCCGTTCAGGTTGTGCGGGTCGACGGAGGTCGGCATAGCCTCTTCGGTGTCCAGATCGCCGACCAGCTCGACGAGTTGGTGACCCGTGTCGACTGCGATGCCGGGGTACACGCGGTGGTGTTCACCGGCTCACGTCCGGGACGGTTCGTCAGCCACGCGGACGTGCGCTGGCTTCAGGAGGAAGGTGCCGCTGTACCGGAGCTGGGCCGCCGCGGCGCCTCGGCGGTGGCGCGGCTGGCCAGAGGGGTGGGCCGTGCGCATGTGCCCGAATCGGTGCTGCGCCGGACTCCGCTGCGCGGCGCAGCACAGCTTGACCGCCTTCACGACACGTTCCTGCGCATGAACGCCAGCGGCGTCATCTTCGTTGCGGCATTGAATGGTTCGGCCTTGGGCCTGGGCGCGGAGTTCGCCTGGGCATGCGATCTTCGGGTGATGGCCGATGGTGATTTCTTCATCGGTCAGCCAGAGGTGCTGCTGGGTATCAATCCCGGCGGTGGCGGCACTCAGCGGCTGACCCGGCTGGTCGGCACCCACCGGTCGTTGGTCGCGATCCTCGAGGGCAAGCCGTTCACCCCCGCCCAGGCTCTCGCCTATGGGGCTGTCGATGAGGTCGTGGCGACCGATGAGGTCGTCGACCGTGCGGTCGAACTGGCCGGTCACTTCGGAAGGCGCACGAAGGGGGCGATTCAGGCGATCAAGCGGTCGGTGTACTTCGGCGGCTCGATGTCGCTGGCGGAAGGGCTGCACGTCGAGCGCACCGAGTTCCTCGGCACCGACCAGTCCAAGGAGGGGCAGGAGTTGATGCTGCGGTACCTCGCCACCACCGACGCCACCGGTGAGTTGCCGCTCTATGACCGCGACACCTACGCACAAGCCCTGGAACTGGGTCAGGTGCCTGCCGTTGCGGCGGCGAAGCGATGAGCCCTGTGCACTCGTTCACCCGGCGGGAGGTCTCGTTCACCTCCGGCTCGGAGCACTGCGCCGCCTGGCTCTACCTGCCGACCGGGGTCGAGTCCCCGCCGGTGGTGATCCTGGGTCACGGCCTGGGCGCAACCAGGGAAATGCGCCTGGACGCCTTCGCCGAGCGCTTTGCGCAGACCGGTATCGCCGCCGTTGCCTTCACCTACCGGCATTTCGGTGACAGCGGCGGCGAACCCAGTCAATTGCTTTCGATCAAACGCCAACTCGCCGACTGGGACGCTGCGATCGCGTGGGTCAAGAATCGGACTGACGTCGACGGCACCCGCATCGCCGTCTGGGGTACTTCCTTCGGCGGTGGCCATGCCATCAGAGTGGCCTCGCGCCATCCCGAATTGAAGGCGGCAGTCGCCCAATGCCCGTTCACTGACGGCCTGGCCTCGTCGCTCGCGCTGGGGCCCAGAGCGTCACTGAGAATACTTCCCGCGGTGGCGAGGGATTTGGTGGCATTGATCCGGCATCGTGCGCCGGTCATGGTTCCACTGGCCGGCCCCCCGGGTTCGGTTGCCCTGATGAACGCCCCGGACGCTCTGCCGGGCTATCAGGCTCTGCTGCCCGAGCACGCGACATTCCGCAACGAGGTTGCCGCCAGGGTCGCGCCGACCATCATGGGCTACCGGCCCGGACGCGACGCGAAGAAGATCGGCTTTCCAATTCTGTTCTGCATCAGCGATACCGACTCGGTGACTCCGCCGGAGCAGTCGCTGAAGTACGCCCGCACCGCGCCGCGAGGGGAAATCAAACGTTACGACCCCGGCCACTTCGCGTTCTATCTCGGCGAGCCGTTTGAACAGCTGGTAGAAGATCAGGCTGAGTTCCTCACCAGAACGCTCGGGCCGTGACGCTGTGTCAGGCGGCCGATTCGGCGATCGCCTCTCCAACCGGCGCGCGCTTGAGCTCCTTGAGCATGAAGAAGGTCGTCACCGTGATGTAGCAGCCCCAGACCGCGACGGGCATATAGAAAGCCAGCAACCCGTGGTAGGCGAACGGCCCGCTCTTGAAGAATGCCGGACCCGCCGCGGTGAAGATCGCCAGTGCGCCGGCCAGCGTGAGCCAGGTGAACCATCGCGGGATCATCGGTTCCGGTCGGTCATCCATCAGCTCCACGATTCCGGTCGCGGCCATCTCGATGGCCAGATAGATCCAGCCCAGCAGGAAGGCGAACCACGCCCAGTCGTACCACGCCTGGATGACGTCGGCGCCGAACTCCGGCCGGTAGGCGGCCACGATCCACGCGCAGCAATTGAAAAAGACGATCAGCGAGATGAACACTCCGCACACCGCCGTTGTGTACGACCACAGCGGTTGGCGCCCTTCGATTTTCGACAGCATGATGCCGAACGCGATGGAGCCCGGTGTGAGAATCCCGGCCGCGACATAGAACAGCGTGCAGCCGACGATCACGCCCCACCGATGCGTCTCGGTGAACCACACCTTGGTGGCCTCCAGTCCCAGATCCGCCCGTGCGGGGGCGAAGAAGTGGGCGATGCCCAGCCAGCCGATGGCGGTGAGGGCGACGAAGGCCCAGTTACACCACAGTCCGATCTTCAGTGATGTCGTTCTCTGTGTGTTCACGAATACACCTTTCTCATAGGATGTTTGGGGCAAGTAACCACATGCCGAGAATCAGGGCGACGACCACGGCGAGCCAGCCTTGGAAGGCGATCCGCACCCGTATCGGGCCATGCCGGAGTTCCATGAAGTCCAACATCACGAATCGCACTTTGACCGCAGCGATGAGGAATATCCCGGTCACGGCGACGGCGGGACTGAACAGATCCGAGGACAGCCCCCAGGTCGTCATGGCCGTCAACACCATCAGCGCGAGCCACACCTTGGTGACCCGTTGATGCAACGCCGACATCAGGCCGCCCTCATCAGATAAAGCAAGGGGAACAACAGGATCCACAGCAGGTCGACCAGATGCCAGAAGGACGCCACCGATTCCGGCAGGGCCCGGTTGGTGTTGCTGTAGCGGCCGCCCCTGGATCGGGACCACACGTAGGCCAACAGCCCGGTGCCCAGGATGACGTGAATGAGATGGAGCCCGGTCAGGGCGAAGTACCACATGAAGAACGGGTTCGTGGCGGGCGTGATGCCGGAGGTGATCTTCTGGGCGTACTCGAACGCCTTCGACACCATGAACAGCGCGCCGGTGAGCATCCCCGCCAACAGGTACCGCGGAACCCGTTCGGGGCGTTCGCGTTTCAGCGCCTCGATCGCCAGGGCCACCGACCACGAACTGGTCAGCAGGATCAGGGTGTCGACTCCGCCGAGGTTCATGTCGAGGGTTCGGCGCGAGGCTTCGAAAACCCCTGGGGCGTGCAGTCTTTCCTGCATGAAGCTCGCAAACAGAACCGCGAAGAAGACGCAGTCGGCGCCGATCAGGGCCCAGATGCCCGCCACCCCGGGCAGGCGGCGGTTCGCAGGTCGCGCGATGGTACCCGAGGCGGATCGGCACGCCGCCTGGCTGTACCGCTCGAATTGCATTGCGCCGCCTGCTTTCCACTCTGTTCGGGGTCAGGCCGCCGAGATGCCGCCGTTGACGCTGATCGCCTGTCCGGTCAGCCGCGCCGCTGCGGGGCTGCACACGAAGACCGCCAGGGCCGCGATATCGTCGGCGTCCGGCACCCCGAGGGCAGCCTGCTTGGCGGCGCTGGCGAACAGTTTCGCGCTGAACCCGTCGGTGGTGATCCGTTCGGTGGACGCTGTGCCGTGCACCAGCGACGGGGTCAGCGCGTTGGCCCGGATGCCGTGGCGCTTCTCCTCGATCGCGATGGTGCGGGTGAACATCACGATCGCGGCCTTGGCCGCCCCGATCATGGCCTCACCCGGGGTCGCGGTCTTGGCGGCGTCGGAGGCGACGTTGACGATGATGCCGCCGCGCCGGGCCCGCATCCCGGGCAGTACCGCGCTGGCCATCTGCATCGACGGCGTGGCCAGTTCGTTGAGGATGCGGCTGATGTCGGTGATCGGGATGTCCTTGAACAGCTCCGGTCTGACGTCGGCGGCGGTGGTGCACATCAGGATGTCGATCCCGTCGAGCAGCTTGTCGGCCTCGGCGGCCACGGTCGACGCGGAGGAAGAGTCGGTGGCGTCGCCGGCCAGGAAGTGCGCGTCGGTCCCGAGGGCGCGCAGTTCGGCGGCGGCTAGCTGACCCCGTTCGCAGTTGCGCCCGACGATGACGATCCGAGGTACTCCCGCCTCGGCGAGGCCGCGGGCGGTGGCCAGCCCGATACCGGCCGTGCCGCCGACGATCAGTGCACCGCACTCAGCCAGGCTCTTGGCCGGTGGGAGTTCGTTCTCAATGGTCATTGGTTGCCTCCGTTGCGCTACAGGGTGGTTCGGCAGACCGCTTGGCTGCGGTTCTCCAGTTCGAGGGCGGCCAGGAACGAGTCGATCTCCGCGTTGCGGATCAGGGAATTCTTCGTCGCGCGGATGCCCTCGGCGCCGTTCTCGGCGATCGCCTCGGCCAGTTCCACCGCCGCGGCCACAACATCGCCGCCGCCGCCGGCGACGATCCGGTTCGCCAGGCCCATTCGCACGGCCTCCTCGGCCTTGACCGTGCGCCCGGTGAACGCGATCTCCGCGGCGCGGGCCGGACCGACGACCCGCGAAAGGTGCCAGGACGCGCCCAGTTCGCCGATGGACAGGCCGACGCGGACGAAACCGGCGCTGAAGCTCGCCGAGCCGGCGGCTATCCGGATGTCGGCCGACAGCGCCAGTGACAGTCCGCCGCCGGCGACGGGGCCGCTGATCGCGGCGATCACCGGGCAGGGCAGAGCCCGCAGGCCCGAGGTGCCCGCCGAGGCGGTGTCGACGAGCTCGTTGAACTCGGGGATGGTCATCCTGGCGATGACGGCCACTTCCTCCAGGTCGAAACCGGTACAGAACGTCGCCCCGCCGGCCCCGGTGATGACCAGGGCCCGCAGCGGCGCTTTCCGCAGAGTGTGGGCGTACCAGGCGATCTCGCCGAACATTTCGACCGTCTGGGAGTTGCCCCGGTCGGGCCGATTGACCGACATCACGGCGATGCCGGGACGCGGTTCGGCGATGGTCAGGGTCTTGGCCTGACCCAGCTCGTCGAGGATCTCGCCCATCGGTCGGGTGGACACCCGATTCCATCCGGTCGGCATCGGCCTCACGCGCCCGTGAAGTGGGGAGCGCGCTTTTCCCGGAACGCGGCCAGCGCTTCGGGCATGTCGGCGCAGCGAGTGAGCAGGGCCTGCCCGCGGCTCTCCAGTTCAAGGGCGGCGGCGAACGAGGTGATCTCGAGGTTGGACTGCAGCGCCCGTTTGGAGAGTTTGATCCCGCCGGGGGAGTTTGCGCAGATCTGGCCGGCCATCGCCAGGGCGCGATCGAGCAGATCGTCGGGACCGGTGACCGCGTTGAGCAGGCCGAGTCGCTCGGCCTCTTCGGCGCCGACGGTCCGTCCGGTGAAGGCGATCTCGGCGGCGTGCGCCGGTCCGATCAGCCGGGGCAGCAGCCATGAGGCGCCCAAATCGCCTGCGGACAGCCCGATCTTGACGAACGCGGCGTTGAACTTCGCGGTGGGTGCGCCGAGCCGGATGTCGGCCATCAGGCTCAGCGAGAACCCGCCGCCGGCTGCGGCACCGTTGACGGCGGCGATCACCGGCACCGGGATCGCCCGAACCGCGGCCAGCGCGCGTGCGGCGCGATTTTGCTGGTCGAACATGCCCAGCGCGGAGAGGTCCGGCAGGCGCTCGGCGTCATCGAGGTCGTATCCGGCGCAGAACCCCGCACCTGCGCCGGTGAGGATCACCACTCGAATGTCGTTGTCGTCGCTCAGCTTTCGGGCTACGACTTCCAGTTCGTCGAACATCGTGTTGGTCATCGCATTGAGCCGATCGGGCCGGTTCAGTGTGACCAGCGTGATCCCCGGGGCCGGTTGGGTAACCAGCAGGGTCCCGTACTCCGCGGACTTCTCTGTCATTGTGGTGCTCCTTGACTCTGCCGGCCTTGTCAGGTGAAGTTCGGCTGTCGCTTTTCGACGAAGGCCCGCAGCCCTTCGGCCGCCTCGCCGTTTTCGAACAACTGCTGAATCTGTTCGACCTCGTAGCGCAGGCCGTCATCAAGTGGCAGAGCGTCGGCGGCATCGACGGTGCGGACGACCGCCTGCTGTGCGGGGGCCGACGCGGCGCACAGTTCGGCGGCCAACGCGCGGGCGGCGGACACCGCGGTGCCCGGGTCCACCAGCCGGTCGATCAGGCCGATCCGCAACGCGTCGGCGGCGTCGATCTGCCGGCCGGTCAGCATCAGATCCAGTGCCGGACCGCGGCCGACGAGCCTTGGCAACCGCTGCGTTCCGCCGGCACCGGGAATCAAACCGAGCTTGACCTCGGGAAGGCCGAGCTTGGATTGCGCACCCGCCACCCGCAGCGTGCAGGCCATCGCCAGTTCCAGTCCGCCACCGAGAGCGAGTCCGTCGATCGCGGCCACCGACAGGGCGGGGTGGCGCGCGAGCCGGTCCAGGCCCGAACGCAGGCCGTTGCCGTAGGCCTTGAACGAGGTGGCGTCCACGGTCGTCATGTGCTTGATGTCGGCGCCCGCGGCGAAGAATCCGTCAAGTGCCGATGACAGAATCAGCACCTTCGGACTCACATCGTCGGCGACGTCGAGGGCGGCGTGCAACCCGTCGACGATCGCCGGTCCCAGGGCGTTCGCCGGCGGCCGATTCAGCGCGATGTGCAGTATCGGTCCCTCGGCAGACCAGGTGACGGCACTCATTTGCTCGCTCAAGCCATCGTCAATCCGCCGCTGACCGACAGGGTCTGGCCAGTGATGTAGCTTGCGGCGTCGGAGGCGAAAAATGCCACCGCCGCCGCGATGTCGGCCGGATCGGCGAGGCGCTTCATGGGCACCGATCGGGTCATCCCGCCGATCACCTTGTCGGCTTCCTGCCCGGAGGCATCGGCGAACTTGCGCAGCGCAGGGGTATCCGTCGGCCCGGGGCACACGGTGTTGACGGTGACGCCCTTGGTGGCGACCTCGCGGGCCAGGGTCTTGCTGAACGCGATGATGCCGCCCTTGGCGCCGGAGTAGACGGCTTCCAGCGACGACCCCACACGCCCGGCGTCGGAGCCGATGTTGACCACCCGGCCGAAGCCCCGCTCCACCATGCCGGGTACGACGGCCTGGCTGACCCGCAACGCGCCCTTGAAGTTGATGTCGAGGATGCGGTCCCAGAAGTCCTCGGTGGTTTTCAGAAACGGCATGAAGTCGTCCCAGCCGGCGTTGTTGACCGCGATCTCGACCTCGCCGAGCTCGGCGGCGACGGTCTTGACGGCCGATCGCACCGATTCGGTGTCGGTGACATCGACATGCACGGCGATCGCCGTGCCGCCGGCCTGACCGATGCGCTCGGCGGTGTCCTGTGCGACCTCGAGGTTGAGGTCTGCGACGGCGACCCGG
The DNA here is from genome assembly GCF_013404075.1 of Mycolicibacterium vinylchloridicum. Lineage (GTDB taxonomy): Bacteria > Actinomycetota > Actinomycetes > Mycobacteriales > Mycobacteriaceae > Mycobacterium > Mycobacterium vinylchloridicum. The sequence goes on along the minus strand of NZ_JACBJQ010000029.1, from coordinate 36,362 downwards.
AAGCCGTTGGCGCCCAATGTCTGCGAGATCCCGGCGCCGATTCCTTGGGCGCCGCCGGTGACGAATGCGACTCGTGCTGTCATGATCTGCCTTTCAGTTTGTCGATGCCGAATTACCGGCAGCTGGGTGCGGAGGCGTCGGGATGCCAGTCGACCGGACCGGCGACGATGCAGTGGCTGGTCAGCTTGCGGCCGAGGATCTCTTGGGCGGCGCGGGCGGCGTCGATGACGGCAGTCAGGCTCACACCGGTCGGCACACCCATTTCGTGGAACATGTTGAGCAGGTCCTCGGTGGCGATGTTTCCGGTCGAGCCGGCAGGAACCGGGCAGCCGCCGAGTTCGCCGAAGCTCGATTCGAAGCTCGTGCAGCCGGCTTGCAGGGCCGCATAGGCATTGGCGATACCCTGCCCGCGGGTGTTGTGGAAATGCGCCGTGATCTCGATGCCGGGCAGACGCTCGATGGCCGCGGAGAAGATGTCGAAAACATAAGCGGGGTGCGCCATTCCGGTGGTGTCGCCGAAGCCGATCTCACGGCAGCCCGCCTCGGCGAACTGTTCGGCGAGGTCCAGGGTGCGTTGCATCGGGACCTTTCCCTCGAACGGGCACCCGAACGCGGTGGCGATCACGGCGGTGGGACGCAGGTCCTCGGCGTCGATGCGCTTGGCCACGATCGCGTTATCGGCCATTGATTCGTCGATGGTGCGGTTGACGTTGCGCTTGTTGTGGGTCTCCGAAGCGCTGACGAACATCGCGACTTCGTGGAAGCGCTCTCGGACCTTCAGCGCGTTGTCCAGTCCGCGGTTGTTGGGAACCAGAATCGTCAGCGACACGTGCTCGGGGATGTCCACGCCGTTGAGGACCTCGACGGCGTCGGCCAGTTGCGGGATGACGTCGGGGCGCACGAAGCTGGCGACCTCGATGCGGTCCAGGCCGGTGCGCGCCAGTTGGTTGATGAGGGCGATCTTGTCCGACGTGGCGATGACCTCGGGCTCGTTCTGAAAGCCGTCGCGGGGCCCTACTTCTCGTATCCTCGCGGCCGCAGGCAGGGTGGGGCTCATAAGCTGGTGATCTCCTTCTCCAGTTGTTCGCGGAAGTTCGGTGCGGCGATAGCCGCCAATCTGCGGGCGCGCTCGCCGATACTGCAGCCCCGTAGATGCGCCGCGCCGTGTTCGGTGACGACGACGTCGACGTCGGAGCGCGCGGTTGTCACGATCCCGCCGTCGAGGCGGGCTTTGATCGTCGAGCGGCCCCGGAATGCCGAGTGCAGCGCGATGATCGAGCGTTTCCCGGTCAGCGCGGCGGCGCGGGTGAAGTCGACCTGACCGCCCACTGCACCGACGTAGACGCCGCCGCTGAGCTCTGCGCCGACCTGTCCGGACAGATCCACCTCGACGGCGAAGTTGATCGATACCAGCGAGGCCAGCTGGGAAAGCACCTGTGGGGTATGGGTGTAACTGGTGGGCAGGAACCGCGTCGGCAGATCCGGTATGCGCCGATACAGTTCGGCCGAGCCGAGGGCAGTGCCGACAACGACAAGGCCGGGGTCGACTTCCTTGTGTCGCCCGGTGGCAACGCCCTTGTCCACCAGGCGCATCAGTCCGTCAGTGATCATGCCGGTGTGAAAGCCGAGATCCCGATGCTCCGCGAGCGCATCGAGGACGGCCGCGCCCAGCGATCCGACGCCGAGCTGCACGGTGTCGCCGTCGTCGACCAGCGCCGCGATGTGGGCGGCGATCTGGCGGTCCACCGGGCCCGGCGCGCGGGTCGGGTCTTCGGGCAGTGCCCGGCTGGTGGTGATGGTGGCGGCGAAGCGGTCGAGAGGGATCGGTGTGGATCCGATGGTGGCCGGCATCTGGTCGTTGATCTCGGCGATGAGCACCGGGGTGTGAGCGACGGCGTCGGCCACGTAGTCCACACCGACCCCCAGCGAGCAGCAGCCGTCGGAGTCGGGCGGGGCGACCTGCACCAGCCCGACGTCGCACGGGAGCCGTCGTTCGGCGAACATTCTCGGCAACGCCGAGTAGTGGCAGGGGACGACCTCGAGGCGTCCACTGCGGCTGAGCTCACGAAGCTCGCCCAGCCCGCCGTAGGACACCATCGACATGCGCTGCGGCATGGTCACCGCGAGCTGGTCGTTCCAGGACAGGCCGGTGAACGTGCGAATGGGGCCGATGCGCGCGCTCTGCGCGATCAGCCCCTCCACCAGGGGACGGGGCTCGGCGGCCGCCTGGCCCCACCACACCCCGTCGCCTCGGCTGAGGAACTCGGTGAAATCGATCAAGACGGCACTCGCTGGATGATGGTGCCGGTGCCCAGGCCGCCGCCGCAGCACATGGTCACCAGGCCGAGGTTGGCCTGGCGGCGCTCGAGTTCGGCGACCAGCGTGGCGATGAGCCGTGCGCCGGTGGCGCCCACAGCATGGCCGAGTGCGATCGCCCCGCCGTTGACGTTGACCCGTTCGGGATCCGCCTTCAGTTCGCGCTGCCAGGCCAGGACGACTGACGAGAAGGCTTCGTTGACCTCGAAGAGGTCGATGTCGTCGACCGAAAGGTTATTACGCTCCAACAGTTTTCGGGTGGCCGGGATGGGTCCGGTGAGCATGATGATCGGGTCGACCCCGACGGTGGTCTGGTCGACGATGCGGGCCCGGATGCGCAGACCGTGCTCTCGTGCCGCGCCGAGCGAGCACAGCAGCACTGCCGCCGCGCCGTCCGAGATCGGCGATGAGGTGCCCGCCGTGACCCGCCCGTCGTCCTTGCGGAACACCGGCCGCAAGCCGGCGAGGGTGTCCGCAGTGGTCTCCGGACGCACGCATTGGTCAGTGCTGCGGACCTCGCCGTCCAGCGTCAGCGGCACCATCTCGGCGTCGAAGCGGTGCTCGGCGATCGCGGTGGCCGCCGATCGATGTGATGCGGCCGCGAACTCGTCCATCTCGGCCCGGCCGATACCCCAGCGGTCGGCGATGAGTTCGGCGCTCTCGCCCTGGTGCACGAAACTGTATTGCTCACGCAGTTCGGCCGGCCACGGGTCGCCGTACATCGCGCTGATCTTGGCGGGGGAGTCGATCGGGATGTGCCCCATGTGTTCGACACCGCCGGCGATGACGATGTCGTGGGTGCCCGATGCCACCAGCGCGGCGCCCATCTCGACTGCGGTCTGCGCTGACCCACAGCGTCGGTCCAGCGTCGTGGCCGGGACCTCCGGCGGAAAGCCGGCCTGTAGCCAGGCATTTCGCCCGATGTTGCGGGACTGCTCCCCGAACGGGGCGGTACAGCCGATGATCAGGTCGTCGACAACGGCCGGGTTCAGGCCGGTCCGGGCGATCAGGTCGGTGTAGCAGGCGGCCAGCATCGTGTTGGGATGCGTGTCGCGGTACCAGCCGCGTTCGGGATGCGATTTGCCGATGGGCGTGCGAATCGCCTCGGCGATGAACACGGGCCGCCCGGCGCGGGTGAAGGGTCCGTTGACCGGCGCGACCATTCAGATCACCGTCCCACCGTCGACGGGCAGGACCTGTCCGGTGATGTAGGAACCGGCGTCGGACGCCAGGAAGAGGAAGCTCGGCGCAATCTCTTCCGGAGTGGCCCACCGCCCCAACGGGATACGGGCCAGCGTCTTGGCCGCCAGCTTCTCGTTCGACCGGATGTTCGCGGTCATCGCAGTAGCCGCCAGCGGCGCGACGGCGTTCACCGTCACCGACGTGCGAGCCAGCTCGCGGGCAAGGGACTTTGTGAGCCCGATGATTCCAGCCTTGGCTGCGCCGTAGTTGGCCTGCCCGACCGTCCCGGTCAACCCGGCTGCCGACGTCACGTTGATGATCCGGCCCCGGCCGTCGTCGGGTAGAAGGGCTTGCGCGGCATGGCTACACAGAAAGCTGCCGACGAGATGGATGTCGACGATCCGGCGGAAGGTTTCCTCGGTCTGGTCGGCGAACATCGCCGGGGCGATGGCGCCCGCATTGTTGACCAGGATGTGCAGCGTGCCGCCCGCCAGGGCGGCAGCACGCTCGGCGGCCTCGGCGGCCGCGACGGCATCTCGTACGTCGAAGCCGAACGAGTCTGCCCGGCCCCCTTCTGCGGTGATCGTATCGGCGACCGCCGAGGCGGCACTCGCGTCGATATCGGCGACCAGTACCGCCGCGCCGGCCCGGGCAAAGGTGTGCGCAACCGCCGCGCCGACACCGCCGCCGGCTCCGGTCACCAGGGCCGACCGCCCGTCGAGCCGGAAAACCTCAGCCAATTCCCGCGTCATCAGTAGCTCCGCGGAAGGCCGAGGACGTGTGAGCCCAGGAAGTTGAGGATCATCTCTTGACTGATCGGTGCGATCCGCGTCAGGCGCGCTTCCCGGAAGTACCGGGCCACGTGGTACTCCTCGGAGTAACCCATGCCGCCGTGGGTTTGCAGCGCGCGGTCGGCGGCCTGGAATCCAGCGTCGGCACACAGGTACTTGGCGGTATTGGCCTCGCGCCCACACGGTTTGCCGTTGTCGTAGAGCCAGGTCGCCTTGCGTAGCATCAACTCCGCGGCGTCAAGCTGCGCCAGTGAGTCGGCCAGCGGGAACTGGATGCCCTGGTTCATTCCGATCGGTCGGCCGAAGACCTCGCGTTCACTGCCGTAGCGAACGGCCGCGCGTAAGGCGGCCCGCCCGATACCGAGCGCTTCGGCGGCGATCAGACAGCGTTCCGGGTTCAGGCCGTCGAGGATGTACTGAAAACCCTTGCCCTCCTCGCCGACCCGGTCCTCGAGAGGGATCTCCAGGCCGTCGATGAACAGCTCGTTAGAGGTCACCGCGTTGCGGCCCATCTTGGGGATCGGCCGGATGTCGACCTTGTCGCGGTCGAGGTCGGTCAGAAACAGCGTCAGCCCGTCGGTCTTTCGGCTGACGTCCTCGAACTTGGTTGTGCGGGTGAGTAGCAGAATCTTCTCGGATTCCACCGCTTTGGAGATCCACACCTTGCGGCCATTGACCACATAACGGTCGCCCTCGCGACGGGCGAACGTGGTGATGCGGGTGGTGTCCAGGCCCGCGCCAGGCTCGGTGACCCCGAAGCAGACGTGTAGATCACCGGTGACGATGCGGGGAAGCGTGCGGCGCTTGAGTTCGTCGGATCCGTGAACGATCACCGGGTGCATGCCGAAAATCGACATGTGGATCGAACTGGCGCCGTTCATCCCGGCACCGGACGCGGCGACTTCCTCTAGGAGCAGGGATGCCTCGGTGATCCCGTAGCCGTGGCCGCCGTACTCCTCGGGGGTGGTGATGCCGAGCCAACCACCGCTGGCGAAGGCGTCGTAGAACTCGCTGGGAAATTCGTGGTCATGATCCTTGGCCATCCAGTAGTGGTCGTCGAACTTGCCGGCGAGCTCTGCTACCGCGGACCGGATCGTCCGCTGATCGTCGCTCAGTTCGAAGTCCACGCTGGTCTCCCTTCGGAAGTGCTTTAGGTTATAAATATACTAATGGACAGACCAAAACTGAACCCTGTGTTCTAGGCCACCGACGGCATGATCGGCAGCATCGACGCGATCTGCTCGTTCCAGGCGGTCGGCGATCCGAACAGGACCCGGTTGAGCTTGGCGCGCTTGTAGAACAGCTGCAGGTCGTATTCCCACGTGTAACCGATGGCGCCATGCACGGTCAGTGCCGAGTCGGCGAGCGTTGCGCACTGGGCCGACACCTGGGCCTTGGCTGCTGCCGCGTGCAGGCCGGCATCTGGTCCGTTGTCCTGTACCGACGCGGCAGCGAACATCGCCACGGAATAGCCGGCCTCAATGGTGACCAGCATCTGAGCGCACGCATGCTTGACTGCCTGGAACGCGGCGACTGGTTTGCCGAATTGCTTGCGCTGCTTGGCATATTCGACGGACAAGTCAAGCATGCGTTCAGCGGCGCCGAGCGCATCGGCGGCTACCAGAACTGCTGCCCGGTTGGCGCTCCTCCTCAACACCTCACGCGCGTCGACGTCGACCACGACGGACTCGGCGGCATCGAACGCCACGTCGCCGACCGAGCGCGATCGATCGAGCAGGTGCCGTGGGCGCACGTCGACCCCGTCGCTCTCGCGCTCGACCAGGTACAGCCGGCATATGCCGTCCGGCGTCGTCGCAGGAACCAGGAAGCGGGCTGATTCGACCGCCGCGAGTACGCCAGGAACCTGGCCACTGATCCGGCCGTCCAGCCATGTCACGCCCGCGCTCGTTCCGGGAATCCGATCGCCGGGCACCGCCATGGTGGTCAGCTCACCCACCTCCAGCGCCGCCCGCGTCGGCGCCGGCACGTCGATGACTGCGCGGGCCAGCCAGCGTGCCGACGGTGCGCTTGCGCGGCCCAGTTCGCGGGCGGTGAGGGCCAGCTCGAGCAAACCGCCACCCTGTCCGCCGAGTTCCTCGCCGAAACCCACACCGGCCCAGCCGTCCTCGATGAGAACCTCGTCGAAGGCGCGTTGATCGCCGGTGTCGAGCCACGTGCGTACCTGCGCCGAACCCGCGCGGGCGGTCAGCCATTCCCGCAGGGAATCCGCATAGAGGGTCTGCTCGTCAGATAACTCCCAGTGCATTACGTTTCTCCAGACGGTAATTGCCGTCGACTCGAGAGGTTGCCGACACGGCTGAGCCTTGAGTGGTAACTTAGGTCTGACCATAAGTCCATTGAGGAGGCGTTATGGAGGGTGGCGACGCGCGGCCTGCGATCACGCTCGGGCCGGTGGACGTACCCAAAGCCCCCGACGTCCTGGCCCGTGAGCTCAGGGAGCGGATTCTGTCCGGGGAACTCGTGGAGGGCACCGCGCTGCCGGCCGAACGCGAGTTGGTCAAGCAAACCCAGATGAGCCGGGCGACCGTACGGGAAGCGTTGCGGATTCTCGAGGTTCAGAATCTGGTGCGGGTGAAGGCCGGCAGAGCCGGCGGCGCGTTCGTGCAGCGTCCCAGCACTGCTTCGATGGCCAACTCGGTAAGCATGTTGATTCGGGGCAGGCAGATCAAGCTGGCTGACTTGATGGAGACGCGTGAGGCGCTCGAACCGTTCTGTGCAGAACTCGCGGCCACCAAGCGCACGGAGGCCGACCTTGCGACGCTGGATCGGGCGAACGACGCCATCGCCGATCCTGGCGCCGATCTGTCCCGATTCCTGCAGGCCAACCTGGATTGGCATGTGGGGGTGGCGATTGCGAGTCATAACGAACTCCTGATCGGGTTCATGACGGCGCTCTCGCAAGCGATCTACACCGGCACGGCGAACGCGTCGTTCGTCGACACTTCGGTGCGTGCGGTGACCGCGCGGGCCCACAAGTCCATCACCAAAGCCATCCGCGACAAGGATGCTGAGGCGGCCGGGCGCAGGATGCGCAGGCACGTACACAGCTATGCGGCAGCGGCGCTCAAGGTGGATCAACGTGACTCCATCACTGTCGATGACTGAGTCGCCGCAACAACAACGTCGCGTATCGCGTTGACGGCATCGGGGTTCTCGGCGCCCGAGAGGTCGCCGGGATCGGTGCCGAGTGCGGCGGCTCGGATCGCGCGCCGCATGATCTTTGCCGATCTGGTCTTGGGCAGGGCGTCGACTCGCCAGATCTTCGACGGCGCGAACGGCTTCCCCAGCTGAGTGCTGACCAGGGCCTTCAGCTCGGCGGCGACAGTGGATTCTTCGGGATCGCTACCGGGGCGCGCAACCCAAAAGGCCCAAACGGTCTCGCCTTTCACCGGATCAGGCACGCCTATCGCAGCAGTCTCACTGACGGCAGGATGGGTCGACAGTGCCGACTCGACCTCGGCAGGCGCGAGCCGCTTACCCGCCACATTCATGACGTCGTCGGAGCGGCCGAGGATGAACCACTGACCGTCCTCGTCCACCATCGCGAAATCGCCGTGAGTCCACATGCCGGGGAAACGTGACCAATACGCGTCCAGGTAGCGCTGATCGTCCTTCCACACGCTGCGGGTCATCGACGGCCATGGCTGCCGGCACACCAGCTCGCCCACCTGCCCGCGAATGGAACGGCCGTTGTTGTCCACGACGTCGACGTCCATGCCCAGTGACGGCCCGCCCAGCGAGCAACTCCGGATCGGTTCGACCGGATAGGGCGCCAGGAACGAACCACCGACCTCGGTTCCTCCCGAGAAGTTGATGATCGGTACCCGCGCGCCGAACACCTCGCGTCCCAGCCAGTCGTAGGAGTCCGGATCCCATGGCTCGCCGGTCGAACCGAGGACGTGCACCGAGGACAGGTCGCGCGCGTGGATCTGGTCGAGATCGGAACCCTTCAACGTGCGGATGAGAGTGGGTGAGACACCGAGCATCGAAATCTTGTGCCGAGCAACGAGATCCCAGATCCGGTAGTTGTCCGGGATATCGGGAGATCCCTCATAAAGCATCAGCGCTGCCCCATTGGCATGCGTGCCGATGATCGACAGCGGACCCATGATCCAGCCCATGTCGGTGATCCAGCAGAACACGCCGTCCTGGCTCATGTCGAAGGAATAGGCCACCTCGCTCGCGGTCTTCACGAGGAAGCCGGCATGGGTGTGCACCGCGCCCTTCGGGCGCCCCGTGGTGCCCGAGGTGTAGCCGAGCAGAAGAGGGTGCATCGACGGAACAACCTCGGTGACGAGCTCGGCCTGCGTGCCGGTCAGTTCCGACCAGCGCGTGACCGTCGCGTTGACGTCGGGTTCGGTTGCAGTGCCGACGTTGTCGACGACGATGAGGTGTTCCGCAGTGGGGCAGTCCGACACGGCTGCGGCCAGTTGCGGGAGCATCGCCACTTCGCGGCCGCGCCGGATCGTGCCGTCGGCCACCACGACGGCCTTGACGTCGGCGTCGGTGAGCCGGGACGTGATGGCTGCCGCGGCGAAGCCGGAAAACAGCGGAACCAGTACGGCGCCAAGTGCCGCCACCGCGTAGACCGCGACGACCGCCTCCGGGATCATCGGCATATACAGTGCGACCGCGTCGCCGCGCTTGATCCCGATACGCCTCAATCCAGCTGCGGCCCTGGCGACTTCATCGGCCAATTGACCGTAGGTCAAAACAGTCGTCCGACCGTCCTCGGTCTCGTGTCGCACGGCGACCTGGTGCGGGTCGTTGTCACACCAGCGACGTAGGCAGGAGTCCACGACATTGAGCTCGCCGCCGACGAACCAGTCGGGATGTTCGATGCCCCGGCTCAGGTCGAGCAGCACGACATCGGGTACGGCGAAGGTGATCCCGAGGTCCTCGACCACCGCATCCCAGTACCACGCTGGGTGCGCGACGGAGCGATCCCGCAGTTCGTCGATACCGTCGAGTTTGTGCGCCCGGGCCAGGCGGGTGACGTTGGCGTTCTCGACGTAGTCCGGCGAGGGCAGCCATTGGTAGTCGCTCATGACTGTCACTCTCTCGGCATGCCGAGGATCCGCTCGGCGACGATATTGCGCTGGATGAACGTCGATCCGCCCGCGATCGCTGTGCCGCGCGCCTGATTGGCCAGCCGCAGCCACCGTTCACCGGCGACGTCGTCGGTGGGGGAATCTTTCTCCGGAAGTGCGAATTGGCCGTCCAGCTTCGACAGCGACAGTCCGAAGTCGGCTATGTCCTCTACCAGTGGGCAGAAGAACAGCTTGCCGATGGAGGTGACGGGCCCCGGCGGGCCGCCGCCGGCGGCGCCGGTGATGACCCGCTGACTGATGAGGTAGTGGGTCAGCGCCCGCCCGTAGAGATCCGCGATTCGTTGGCGTACCAGTGCATCGGTGCCCAACGGCCGTCCGTCGTCGCGGGTGTGTCCCGCAATCTCAGCGCACAGATCCGCGACCGCGCCAGTGGTGTTGACCCGGCCCGTCGCTATGCCGACGCGCTCGAAGGCCAGCGTGCCCATGGCGACACGCCACCCGTCGTCGATGTTGCCGACGACATCCTCGTCGCCGATGAATACGTCATCGAGAAATACTTCGTTGAATTCGGCCTCGCCGAGCATGTGGTCGAGCGGCCGGATACGGACCCCGGGCGAGGTCATGTTCAAGAGGAAGTAGGTGATTCCCCGATGCCGGGGTCCGCCGCCCGTGCGCGCCAACAGGATTGCGTAGGCGGCGAGCTGAGCGCGGCTGGTCCAGATCTTCTGACCGGTAATTCGCCAGCCGCCTTCGACTCTCACCGCCGCCGTCCGCAATGATGCAAGATCCGATCCGGCTTCTGGTTCGGAGAACAACTGGCACCAAATGTGTTCGCCGGTCAGGATCGGCCGCAGGTACCGCTGTTGTTGTGCGGCAGTGCCGAACGCGATGATCGTCGGGCCGGCGAAGTCCTCGCCGATGATGTTGAGCCGCTCGGGTGCCTTGGCGCGGTCGAGCTCTTCGGTGAAGACCGCCTTCAGCTTGGCGTTGGCGCCGCCGCCACCGAACTCCTGTGGCCACGACAATCCGGCGAACCCGGCATCGAACTGCATTCGCTGCCAGCGGGTCCAGTAGTCGCGCTTTTCGTCAAGGCGATGAGGCTCCGCGCCGCCGAGCTTCGGCAACGTGTCTGAGAGCCAAGACCGGATGCGCGCGCGGAATTCGGCTTCGGCAGTGCTGTCTTTGAGGTCCATGGACGCCTACTTCTCGGTCTTGGTCAGATCGGCCGCCTTCTGGCGGAGGACGTGCTTCTGAACCTTGCCGGTGGCTGTCATAGGCAGCTCGTCGATGGCTATCACGTGTTCGGGGGTCTTCTGGATCGCGACACCGTGGGCGGTGAGATAGGTCCGCAGGTCCTCCACTGTCGGCACGGGGTGGCCCTCGCGGGTGACCACGAAGACACCGACTCGTTCACCCAGTCGGTCATCGGGGAATCCGACGGCCGCGGAGTGGCTGAGGGCGGGATGGGATACCAGGTGGTCCTCGATCTCGCGCGCGCTGATGTTCATCCCGCCGCGGATGATGATGTCCTTCACGCGTCCGGTCACGCGGACGAAACCGTCCTCGCCCATCACGCCGAGGTCGCCCGACCGCGACAAGCCGTCCGGTGTGAACAGGTCGGCGGTCTCCTGCGGGTTGCCCAGGTAGCCGATCATGTGCGACGGGCCTTGGTAGGCGATGTCTCCTTCGGTCCCGCGCGGAACCTCCCGGCCGTCCTCGCCGACGATGGCGACGTGGTGGCCCTCCAGCGCGGCACCGTCAGAGTTGAGCGCCCGGTCAGGCGCGTCGGCGACGGTACAGCTTGTGGTGCAGAGATTCTCACTACGTCCGTAGAGGCTGAGCACCTTCAGATGGGGCAACGTCCGGGTCGCGCGTTCGACCACTGCGCGGGGGATCGGCGCTCCTGCACACACCCACAGCCGCAGCGTGCTCAGGTCGTCGCGCTCGAGGTCGAAGGACTCCAGCAGCATCTGCAGGAACGTTGTGGCGGTCACTGCCTGGGTGCAGCCGAATTCGGCGATCTCGGCCGCACCGCGAGTCGGCTCCCATTCGGCCATCACATGGGTGGACGCCCCATTGAGCAGCGGTACCAGGACGCTGGTGACGAGCCCGGTGGTGTGAGTGATGGGGGAAGGGCCGAACTGGACGTCGCTGTCGGTGTAGGCGAACGCCTTGGTAAGGCTGCGGGCACCGGAGCAGTAGGTGTTGAAGGTGTGTACGCAGCCCTTGGGGCGCGAGGTCGTCCCCGACGTGTAGACGATCACGAAGGGGTCATCGGCGCTGGGCTGGGCGGGCAGATCTTCGGCGGCCGTGGCCGAATCAGCGCGGGCTTCATCGAGAAGAGCGATACCACTGTCCTTTTCGGCCGCGAGGTCACGCGCGGCGTCGTCGGGACGGGCGATCAGAATGTCGAGGTCGCGCAGCTCGTCTCGGACATCGCGATACATGGCCAGGTAGTCGAAGTTCTTGAACGTTGCCGGCGCGATGACCCCGCGCAACTCGGCGTGGCCCGCCACGTAGCCGACCTCGTCGCGCCGGTAGATCGGCATGATCGGAACGGCGACCACGCCGATCCGGGACAGTGCAGCGACCACCTCGATGAACTCGACCCAGTTCGGCAGTTGGACCGCCACGGTGTCACCCGCCCGCCAACCCCGGGCGTGGAAACCGGCCGCCAGGCGCAGAACCGAGGCGTGGAGCTCGCGGTAGGTGAGTGACCGCCGGCCGTCGGTGACGAAGACCTTGTGCGGACGTTGTTCGGCCTGCCGTTCCAGCAGATCGAACAGAGTGTCGTCGCTCCAGAGGCCCGCGTCGCGATACCCGCGGACGACGTCAGCGGCGTATCGGTCGGTGTACTTCCCGGGCTTCATCTGTTCCGTCTCTCGAGCAGTTGGTGAAACATTATTATGGTCAGACCAAAATGGCAAGAAGAGAGTCTGTCATGCATTCCGCCAGATCGGTGCTCGCTTCTCCTTGAAGGCGCGGACGCCTTCGGGGAGATCCTCGGTGGTGAAGGCCAGCGCGAGCTGGGCCTGGAGATAATCGAGAGCGGCATCAAGCGGAAGATCGCGCGTGGCTGCCAGCGCCTTCTTGCCCAATCCCAAGAGCAGCGGGGACTTCTCGGCCACCGTAGCCACCCAGCTGCGCACCGCGTCGTCGAAATCCTCGTCCGGTACGACGCGGTTGACCAGACCCGCTTCGGCGGCCTCCGTCGCCGTCAACAAGCGGCCGGTCATCATCAACTCGTTGGCGGTCAGCCGGCCGGTGGCGCGGAAGATCAGTGCCGAGATCATGAACGGGAAGGCGCCGACATTGATCTCGGGGCATCCCAATCGCGCGGATTCCTTGGCGATCACCAGATCGCACGCCAGCGCGATGCCCAGTGCGCCGGCGAGCACATCACCGTTGGCCGCGCATAGCACTGGTTTGCCGATCGCAGTCAGCGTCCGGAAGAGATCCGGAAAGCGGTTCAGGCCGGCGTATTTGGTGATTGTCGGCCGGGTGTCGGCGAATGCGTCCAGGTTGCCGCCGGACGAGAACACCCTATCGTGTGACGACGTCAGGACGATCACGCGAACTTCCGGATCCTCGGCCGCGCGGGACAAGGAAGCCATCAGCTGATCCAGCAGCGTGTCGGACAGCGCGTTGCGCCGGTCGGGGTCGTCGAGGATCAGGTACGCGGCCATGGGCGCATCAGGATCGGCGTGGACGGGACGGCGATCGTAGGCGACGAGGGGTCTGTCGGTCATGCATGCTCCAGTACGGTCTTGCCGAATCCGCTTGAGGTTTCGAGGTGTTTGTGGGCTTGGGCAGCGTCGTCCAGCCGGAAGACCCGGTCGATGACGGGCGGCGGGATCCGGCGCTCCGACAACAGGCGCAGCAGTCCCGCGAAGTCACCGGTGTTGCCCATCGTGGTGCCGAGCAGGTCGTATTGCCCGAAGTAGAAGCCGCGCACGTCCATCGCGGCGTGGTCGGATGCGTTGGCACCGAGGACGACCAGCCGTCCGCCCGGACGCAGAGCACGAACCGATTCTGGCCAGCGGCCGACGGGATCCAGCACGAGATCGAATCCGGCGGCAGACGGGGACAGTGCCCGGGCTTGTTCCGGCCAGTCCGGATCGGTGTGCAGCACTCCGGCCGTGGCGCCCTCGGAGACCGCTCGCGTGATCTTCTCCTCGGACGAGGAAGTCACCATGATCGAGACGCCGATGTGGGACGCCAGTTGCACTGCCATGGTGGCGATTCCGCCACCGGCACCGACGACCAACATAGTCTCTCCCGCGTGAAGCCGGCCCCGGCTGAACAGCGCGCGGTAGGTCGTCAGCCCCACCAGCGGAAGGGCAGCGGCCTGAAGCCAGTTGTATCCGTCCGGCTTCGGGGCGAGGCATTCCGCTGGAACGCTGACGAGTTCGGCGTAGGTGCCCGGTATGTGATCGCCGAGGATCGTCCAGCCGGGCGCGGGTGCATCGTCGCGCGGACCCCAGTGCAGGGACGGGACAATGACGACGGGTTCACCGGTATCTCGCCGGACTCCCGCGCCGTCGGCACCGATGACATGGGGTAGTGGCGACTGGTATCGGCCCTGACGGACCAGGACGTCGTGCCAGTTTAGTGCTGCGGCACGCAGTTCGACTGTCACCCAGCCGGCCCTGTCTTCCGGGTTGGGGAACGGCGCCGGTTGTAGGACGTCGGGTTCACCGAACTCGCGGATCACTACCGCGTGCATTCTGCCCCCTCGACGACTCGTCCGCGAATGTCGTTCAGACCAGACCGAGTTGGGCCAGAAGGGTCGCGACGTTCCAATAGGCGTGCACCGACACCGCGCGGCCATAGTGGTCGAGTTGCCAGACGTCGACTCCGGTGACGTCGAAGGAGCGGTGGGTAGCCGGCACACCCGGCGGGAATCCTTCACCGGTGTGGGTGCCGACCATTCGCCATTCCTGGGTGATCCGCTGATTGGTCACGTCGATGAGGGGCTCGCCTACCGGAATGAACGCCAGGTCAGGAAAGCCGCTCCACGCGGCGGTGAAGAAGCCCGCGGCGCCCTCGCGGTCGGTGATCGGACTGGGTAGGGAGGGATCGTGCCAGTCGACGGTCTCGGCGACGATGTTCAGCGCCACGGCGAGGTCGCGCTGGTTCCAGGCCGCGAAGTATCGGGCCGGATAACCGGCGAGATCGGTGGTCGCGGTGGTCATCGGTGAACGTCCTTCCGCGCCGCAAGGACTACGGCGTGGCGCCTACCGTAATGCTGCCCCCGGCCCCGTTTCGTCCCCCAAACGAGAGGTTTTCCGGGTTCGCTCGCGAGATCAGATCGAGCGCGACGTCGTCGATCATGTCCTCTTGGCCGCCGACCAGCTTCCGGCGCCCCACTTCCATGAGGATGTCGCGGACGTCGAGACCGTATTGGGTAGCGGCCCGTTCGGCATGGCGCAGGAAGCTCGAGTAGACGCCGGCGTAGCCCAAGGTCAGAGTCTCGCGGTCGACCCGCACGGGACGGTCCTGAATCGGGCGGACCAAGGTCTCGGCGGCGTCCTGGAGTGCGAACAGGTCGCAGCCGTGCGCCCAGCCGTAGAGGTCAGCCACCGCGACGAAGGCCTCGATCGGACAGTTCCCGGCGCCAGCTCCGTGTCCGCACAGGGAGGCGTCGACCCGAGAAACGCCTTCCTCGACGGCGATGACGGAGTTGGCCACTGACATCGACAGGTTCTCGTGAGCGTGGATACCGATCTGCGTTTGGGGTTCGAGAATGTCTTGGTAGGCCCGCACCCGATCGCGGACGTCGCGCATCGTCAGGCGGCCACCGGAATCGGTCACGTACACGCAGTGCGCTCCGGCATCCTGCATCAACTTTGCCTGGGCGGCAAGGACACTCGGCTCGGCCATATGAGACATCATCAGAAATCCCGATACATCCATGCCAAGCTCACGAGCCTTCTGGATGTGCTGGCCGGAGATATCCGCTTCGGTGGCGTGCGTGGCGATACGCACGGAGGTGACGCCGAGATCATTGGCGCGGACCAGATCGTGCACGGTGGCGATACCCGGCAGCAGCAATGTCGTGAGTCGGGCCCGCTTCACCACGTCGGCGGCGGCGGCGATCCATTCCCAGTCGGTCGCGCTTCCCGGCCCATAGGTGAGGCTGGATCCGGCCAGTCCGTCGCCGTGGGACACCTCGATGGCGGCGACCCCAGCCGAATCGAGCGCCGCGGCGATCCGACGAAGTTGATCGATCGGCATCCGGTGCCGGATCGCGTGCATGCCGTCCCGCAGAGTGACGTCCTGGATGTATAGCTGGGTCATGAGGCGCACGCTCCCCGACGTTCCGACAGGGTCTCGCCGACGCGCAGTGCCGCCGAGGTCATGATGTCGAGATTCCCGGCGTACGCGGGAAGGTAGTGGGCGGCACCCTCGACCTCGAGGAACACCGACACCTGCCAGCGTGGGGTGCCGTCCCTGTGGTCCACCAGATCCCGCGCCGTGGATTGGTCGTCGAGCTTGCGGACCTGCACTTGCTGTTTGAGTCGATAACCCGGCACGTAGGCGGCCACCGAGTCGGCCATCGCGGTCACCGACTGTTCCACGGCATCGAGATCGGCGTCACCGATCAGGCAGTGCACGGTGTCGCGCATGATGAGTGGTGGCTCTGCGGGGTTCAGCACGATGATGGCCTTGGCTCGTCGGGCTCCGCCTACCACTTCCAGCGCCCGCGATGTGGTCTCGGTGAATTCGTCGATGTTGGCACGAGTTCCCGGCCCTGCCGAACGCGACGAGATGGAGGCGACGATCTCGGCATAGAGGACGTCGGTGACGGTGCTGACTGCCGCCACGATCGGGATGGTGGCCTGGCCGCCGCAGGTCACCATGTTGACGTTGCGCTTGTCCAGATGCTCGGTGAGGTTGACCGGCGGCACCACGAATGGTCCGATCGCGGCGGGCGTCAGATCTACCAGGGTCCTGCCAGTCGGCCCCAGCAACGCCGCGTTGGCGATGTGCCCTGACGCCGATGTCGCGTCGAACACGATCGAAATATCATCGAATTCGGGCATCTTCATCAGACCACGGACACCGTCCGCAGTGATCGGCACGCCCAACCTCTTGGCGCGACTCAACCCGTCGGAATCTGGGTCGATACCGACCAGCGCGCCCATCGCGAGCCGATCAGACGTTCGCAGCATCTTGATCATCAGGTCGGTACCGATGTTGCCGGAACCGATAACCGCGACTGTGGTCGTCACTGGTCGTCCTTCGCGAAAGTGACTTCAGCAGAGCCGATTCCGTCGACCATGGCCACGTAGGTGCTGCCGGGGCGCACCGGCACCATGGGGCCGAGCGCGCCGGAGAGCACGATATGCCCTGCGCGCAGCGGTGTCCCGTTGTCGCGGGCCGCCTTGGCCAGCCACCGCAGCGCGACGAGCGGACTGCCAAGGCAGTCCGAGCCGCGGCCCCGCGATACTTCGGGGCCATCTTCAGTCAGTCGCATGGTGGTGGCTTCGACGTCGATGTCTGCCGCGGAGACGGCCGGTTCTCCCAGCACGAAGAGCGCCGAGGATCCATTGTCGGCGATGGTGTCGACGATGCTGATCGACCAGTCTCGAATTCGGGAGTCGACGATCTCGATGGCCGGTACCGCGATGCCTGCGGCCAACCGAATGGTCTGGTCGGACAGGTCGTCGTCGAGGTCGCCTGACAGGATGAACGCGATCTCGGCTTCTATCTTGGGCTGCAGCAATCCGCCGTAGGGAACGGTGGATCGGTGCGCAATCTTCATGTCGTCGAAGAGGACTCCCGAGTCGGGTTGGTCGACGCCGAGTTGGCGTTGCACCGCCGGTGACGTCAGGCCGATCTTGTGACCGACGATCGTGCGTCCCCGCGCGATGTAGTCCTCGGTGATCAGACGCTGGACCTGGTACGCCGCCGGGATGTCCAGGTCGCCGATGAGGTCGCGGATGGGCTCGCACTGCGTGGGTGCGGCGGCCGCGGTGATCAGCCGATCGGCAGCGTCGAGCACTGCCCTGGGGTTTTCAGCCATGAAGTGTTCCTCAGATGTGAGTGCGGCGGGCCTCAGCCCATGCTGGAGCCGCCGTTGACGTAGAGGGTTTGACCCGTGACAAAACGGCTGTCCTCGCCGGCCAGGAACGCGACGGTGGCCGCGACCTCGGCGGGCTGACCCGGGCGGCCCAACGGGACGATGGCGGTACCTTGCTCAACCACCCGCAGCAGGCGGGCCGGCGCCTCGTCGGATTCGAGCAACGCGGCCAATTCCGGTGTGAGCACATAGCACGGGGCGACGGTGTTTGCGGTGATCCCGGATTGCCCGAACTCGCGGGCCAGACCGGTGACCATCGCATGCACGCCGCCCTTGGCGGCGTTGTAGATCGCGTGGTCGATCAGGCCGGTGCGGACCGAGTCGGCACCGATGTTGATGATCCGGCCGTGCTGGCGCGAAACCATATGCGGCAGAACCGCTCGGGTACACCGGATGGTGGTCCACAGGTTGTTGTCGACAGTCGCCTGCAGACTCTCCTCGGTGTGCTCCAGGGTCGGTCGGATCACCCCGCCGCCTGCGTTGTTCACCAGGATGTCGATGTGCCCGAGCGCTTCGAGTGCCGCTGCCACCAGATCGTCGGCGACGCCGGGCTTTTGCAACTCGCCGACGAACCCTGCGGTGATCGATGTGTGGCGCTGTACGCGAGCGAGGTCCTCGGCGCTGCGGGCGGCGGCGACCACGCACGCTCCGTCCGCGACAAGACGCTGGACGATGGCCAGTCCGATTCCGGACGCCGCACCGGTGACGATCGCGGTGCGTCCCGACAGGTCAGCGTTCACAGCACGATCGCCACGTCGGCCACCTGCCGCAGATCGGTCATGTCCAGTTCGACCCGCTTGTAGGCGATCCGGAAGCCGTCGGCCGTGGTCCGTAATCGGTAGTGGTATCGACCCACATACGTGCTGGACCGTCCCCCGCGGAAGCGCCACACGGTGAAGGACGCGGTAACGCCCAGCTCGTCGCCCGCGGACTGCACTTGCACGTTGAACACCTGGTGGTTTGTCCGGGAGTGGGGGTATTCGCGGTGCGCACGCCGATTGTTGAGACGCTCCACCCGCGCCTGCATCCGACGGTGGTCGTCGTCGATCAGCATCAGATCGCGAGCAGGATCGCCGTCACGCCGGTCGTTGCACGGCATCTCGTACTTTGCGTCGGGGTCGAACAACGCCAACCAGCCGTCCAGATCCCACGAATCGAGAAGGGCGGCTTCCCGGTAGAGGAAGTCCTCGACCTCAGCACGGGTGACGGTGTCCGCGGTGGTCATCGAACACCCGCCCGGTCCGTCGTGGTACCCATCTGCTGCTGCCAGCGCCGCCAGAATTCGCGCATCTGCTCCTCGTCGTTGGCCATCGCTCCGCGGCCCATGCCCCGGGAGATGTCATTCCATTCGACGCCCCCGCCTTCGAAACCCTGCTGACAGGACTCGAGTGCCTCGATGTCGTCAGGAGTGGCGAATCCGCCGGGCCCAAGGAAAGTCAGGAAGCTGTCCAGACGCCGCTCGCGCAGGCTGGCCGGCTCGTCGGTCGGGGCCAGCTCCCAGGCCGTCACGTCAACACGGTTGGGTGCCGGCGAGAACATCGTCCGGACAGTGACTGCCATGATGTCGTTGATGATCAGATTGGGATAGATGATCAGGTTCCGGTTCACCTCGGCCATCTTGTGAGCCCGCTCTTCGCCGTAGCGCTCGGCGAGTTCGGCACGGATACGGTCTATTTCGACGCGGGCGTCGTCACCGAAGAGCGGTTCCCACTTCGCCACCGGGCGCCCCCAGGGGGAGGAGTACTCGATGACAGCGTGCCCATTGCCGAGCTTGACCGCCTGGCCGACGACTCCGCCCTGCATATCGGTGCCCAGGGAGACGAGGTATTTGAAGTAGGTGTCGTGCGTGGAGGCCGCGTGGTAGCCGTCGGCGCTGTTCTCCACCAGCAACTTCCAGTTCGCATCGAAGCTGTATTCGTTGGTGCCCTTGACGATCTCGACCGACCCGCCGCAGCCGTCCACCACCAGATCGATGTAGTCCTTGGCGCCGGCGAGGTAGCTCGGCAGGTCCATGATGTCGGGGTCGAAACTGGCGAACACGAATCCGCGGTAGGACTCCACCCGGGCTACCCGGGCCAGCCCCAACTCCTGGAAGTCCAATCCGTTCGAGTAACCCTCACGGTCCGGCACACCGTTGAGCCGCCCCTCGCTGTCGAACGTCCAGGCATGGTAGAAGCATTGGAAGACCTTGGCATTTCCGGAATCTCGCCGGCAAACAAGGGCGCCGCGGTGGGTACAGGAATTGTGAAAGACGTTGATATTGCCGCTCTTCGCCCCGCGCACCATGAACAGCGGCCGGCCCGCCACCTTCCGCCGCACGAAGTCGCCGGGGTTGGGAATCTCGGAGTCGTGTCCGACGTACAGCCACGACTTGCCGAAGATCCGTTCCACTTCGGTGCGGTGAAGCTCGGCCGATGTCATCGCCGAGCGGTGCACCCGAAACACCTGGCGGTCCTGGTCATCGACGACAAGCGGTTCGATCGTGGTCATGAGCGATCCAGATAATCGCTCACGAGCGAGGAGAATTCGTCGGCCCGCTCGATCTGGGTCCAGTGTCCGCATCGGCTGAACACGTGCAGGTCGGCGTTGGGCAGCAGGTCCAGCATCGCCACCGATACGGCCAGCGGCACGACCTTGTCCTCGCGGCCATGTACCAGCAGCGTCGGGGTGCCGATCTGTCGCACTTCTTCGGCGGTGATGCCGAGTTCGGACCCTTTGTGGCGCGGGTCGGCGAACATGGCGCGATACGCCTCGAAGGCGCCGTCGGCGATGCTGGCCTCGTAGCGGATCTCGACCAGTTCGTCGGTGATCAGTTCAGGATCGACCGCGAAGTAAGTGCGCAACAGAGTGCGCATCGCCTCATGGGATGGTTCGTATGCCCGCAGCGCGGCGAGCCCGTCGGTCGGGGTCATGCCGACCCCCGGAGATCCCATCAGCACCATTCGCCTGATTCGCTCGGGGTGATCGGTGGCCATCTGCAGGGCGATACGACCGCCGAGTGAGTTGCCGACGACCGAGGCCGCTTCGATACCGTGCGCGTCGAGAAACGCCCAGACGTGGTCGGTCCAACTGCGCAGCGAGTAGACGACGTCCTCGGGCCGCTCGGTCGCACCGAAGCCGACGATGTCCGGCGCCAGCACGTGAAAGCGCTCGGCCAAGGGTCCGATGTTGTACTGCCAGTTGGCCGTTGCAGATACTCCAGGTCCGGAGCCATGCAACATGATCACCGGCGGACCGGATCCCGCCTCCAGGTAGCTGGTCTTGATGCCGCCGGCATCGATGGTGTGTGACTGTGTCACGAGGGTCGTCATCCTTGCTTTCCTTCCTGGAAGACCGCGAAACACTTGTTGGAGTTGAAGACATCGGTGAGGACCAACTCGGACCAAGCGAGTTCGAGGCCCAGCTCGGCCACCGCTCCAGTCATGCAGAACCAGTTCAGGAGTTCTTGCTGTCCGGATTCGAGGAGTGCGTCCGTCGTGGTCGACCGCCACGTGTCGTAATCGCCGTTCCGCAATGACTCGTACAACCGCAGATCGGCCTCGGTGTCGGGGGAGATGTGCCAGTTCTTGTCGACCAGGAACGCGTGTGACCAACTCGACGAGGCGACGAGGGCGACTCGCAGGTCGGTGTCGGCGAACACCTGGGCCACCGCTCTGCCGAGGGCGAAGCAACGTGCCGGCGACGGACCTACCGGGTCGGTCTGCTCGCCAACGATGTCGGCGAACCGCACCAGACCGCCGCGCCGGGCGATCACGTGCGGGCCGTAGCAATTCACCGTGATCGCGATCAGCGGGTACGGGAATTCTGCTCCCGCCGAGGGGTAGTCGAGGAAAAGCTGGGTGTTGACGATCGCGTGCGGGAAGGCCGAGTCCTTGCGTCTCTCGTATGAGTACGCCATGTCGAAATCGCGCTGGAGCAATCCGTTGGTGAGCCTGCGAGCGGTTGCGGGGGCGCCGTGCAACGTGATGGTGGTGTCGTCGGGAAGGCCCCAGGCGTTCGGGCTGCCGCGTTCGGTCATGAGCTCGAACGGCTCCGCTTCGACATCGCCGTACGCCAGTACGCAGAACGGCGGGACGACTTCCTCCCGAAAATTCTCGTATTGATCGTCACCCCACACCACGACAACATCCGGTCTGAAGTCGTCGAGCGCCCTCCTGCACCGGGCGAGGTTGTCCACCAGAGCTTTTCGGTGATGCGCGGCGGCCGTGACCCCTTGATCGTCACCCCACTCGTCGCGCATCGCGGCCGGCCAACCAGCGGGGTCCTTCCGCTCCGGCGGGATGTCGGGGTCGGTCAGCGTCCAGCGCAACAGGCTGGCCATGTGTTCGTCAGTGCCGGCCAGCAGCGGATAGTGGGTGAGTCCGAGTCCCAGGAAGTGGGCCATAGTGTTCCTCCACGTTGGTTCTGGTGATTCGCTGCCGGAGCTCGGCGGGTAGGTCGGTGACGATGTCGTCGAGGGGGCTCGGCATTGCGGGGAAGGGGTAGTCGGAGCCGAATACGACGTGGCTCGCTCCGACCAGCTCCACGACCGCGAGCAGGGCCTGCCGGTTGTAGGTCAAGGAGTCGCTCCACAGCGATGTCGCGCAGCGACTGGGCAGGTTCGGCGAGTCCGGAGGGACGCCGGCGATCAATGCCCCTTTGTCGAGCCGTCCGATGAGGGCGGGCAGTGCACCCATTCCGTGTGCCAGGCACAGTCGTGCGCCCGGTCGGCGGGCCAGGGCGCCGCTGGTGACTAGCGCCGCGGCAGCCAAACCGGTCTCGATCGGCATTCCCGCACCGAATCCGATGCCGATCGACGTGGTGCGCGTCAGCAGATCTTGATCGCTCGGGTGGACCAGAACCAGGGCACCCAGTTCGTGGGCGACCTCGAAGAACCGGTCGAACCGCTCGTCCGACAGCTCAATACCCCGGACCTGCGTGCCGATCTCCACGCCGAGGAATCCTGGACGCGCCATGCAGCGTCGCAGCTCCTCGACGGCCAGGTCGGGGTCCTGCAGAGCAACCGCACCCAACGCGGCGAACCTGGTGGGTTCAGCGCTGATCATTCGGGCGAAGAACTCATTCTGTGATGCCGCAAGCTCCGCGGCGGCAGCGGCGTCACCCTGGTAGCAGAAGGTCACCGGGATCGGCGAAACAACCTGCACTGCAACGTGTTCGCGGTCCATATCCGCCAGCCGGCGGCTGGGTGACCAGCACCTGTCGTCGATGTGCCGATAGCGCTTGCCGTCGAAGTGCAGCCATGCGTCGGCATCGTCAAGACGCTCCACCGACGGCCACGGATGACCGGGGAACCGGTGGCCGAGATCGGGCAGATCGGGGTCGACGGCGTGAGTGTGCACGTCGATGAGCCCATGGTGGGTGCGTGGTGAAGCGGTGATGATCGTGCCTCCGTGCGCATGGTCGCGTCCGACGCATCACACGATAGGACAATGTGCATACACAATCAAGATTGTGGACGCATAATGTTGTGGATCACATTTCGGAGGTGATAGAACTGGGTGCGTGCACCCACCAGTGGGCCCCGCAGCCGCGCAACGGCTTTGGGGAAGTACGCGTGGTACCGGCGCTCAGACCGTCAAGGGTGTTGCGGGGTGTTCGGCGTCCGGTCCGGGTCCTCGGCGCGAATCAGGTCGCGATCGTGACGATTGATCGCCTCGACGAAGGAGGCTTGGTCGTGGACGGATATGGCCGCGACGATATCGTCGTGAACGTCGAGGCTGGCTGCCAGAAGCGGCTCGTGGTCGTCGACGAACATCACCCGGCTCAGCACCGTCTTGATGCTCGTCACGATCAACTGATGCATCCCCTCGAGCACCGGAATGTGCGCCGCGGCGGCGACGACGCTGTGGAATGCCAGCACGGCGTCGAAGAACTCGCGAGCCGTTGTGCCGGCGCGCATGGTGACCATGGCCGCACGCATGGCGCTGATGTCCTCGGCCGTGGCGCGCTCGAAAGCGGCCTTGGTCAAGCCGAATTCGAGATAAAGCCGGGCTTCGAAGAGATCCAGCGGATGCGGGTTGGAGGGCTGGAACCACATATCCAGCGCTCCGGTACGAACCTGCGGGGGAGCGGTGGCCACGGTGATGCCGCCACCGGGACCGGGCCGGACGGACACCAGATCCCGATCGCGCAGGATCCGCAGCGTCTCGTTCATCACGGTGGGGCTGATACCGAACCGGTCCATGATTTCCGAGCGGCGTCCGAGATGGGCGCCGACGGGCAGCCGCTCGGACAGAATCTCGTGTTCGAGATCGGCGGCGACCCGCTCGGCCCGCGACGATCGCACCGCGGGCTCACGACGCGCCATGCGCAGCCTCCTTCGGATCGCGCCCGGCCGCGACGATGCGCCTCCGGAACACTCCAGGAGATATTAACGTCCGACCTGACCGGGTCCGGGAAGCAAACCGAGATGAGGAGCCGATAGTGCCCGAACCGACACCTGGTGCCGTTGCCTTCCGCAAGGCCCGTGACCTACTGGTCGAACGCCGTGCGGATTACGACTTCGTCGCCTCCGCCTTCGAGTGGCCAGATGTGACACCGTCTTTCAACTGGGCGATCGACTGGTTCGATCTTGTCGCCGATGGGAACTCCGCGACCGCGCTGCGGATTGTCGGGGACGATGGCTCCGACGAGTCGTACTCGTTCGCCGACATGGCCGACAGATCGAATCGGGTGGCAACCTGGCTTGCCCAGACCGGCGTGTCTGCGGGTGATCGGGTGATGCTCATGCTGGGCAATCAGGTCGAGCTGTGGGAGTCGATGCTTGCCGTGATGAAGCTCGGGGCGGTGATCCTTCCGGCAACGACCGCGCTGGGGGCAGGCGATCTCGTCGACCGGTTACACCGTGGTGGCGTGCGTCATGTGATCACCAATGCCGATCAGGTCGACAAGTTCGCGAGTGTCCCTGGTGACTACGGACGCATCGCGGTCGGCGATGCGCCGGCGCCGTGGCGTCTATACCGCGAGTCGGATGCCATCGGTGGGGCCGGCAGCTTCACCACTACGACCGCGGCGAATGATCCGATGCTCATCTATTTCACGTCGGGCACAACCAGCCATCCGAAACTCGTTGAACACACCCACCGCTCGTATCCGGTGGGGCACTTGTCCACGATGTACTTCATCGGACTGAGGCCGGGCGACGTACATCTGAACATCAGCTCGCCCGGGTGGGCCAAGCATGCGTGGAGTTCGTTCTTCGCGCCGTGGATTGCCGAGTCAACGATCGTTGCCTACAACTACCCGAGATTCGACGCGGCGAGGTTCCTCTCGATGCTGCAGCATGTGGCGGTGACGTCGCTGTGCGCGCCGCCAACGGTGTGGCGCATGCTCATTCAGGCCGACCTCGGAGACCGGCCGCAGGCCCTGCGTGAAGCGGTGGGCGCCGGCGAGCCCTTGAATCCGGAGGTGATCGATCAGGTGCGCACGCGGTGGGGGCTGACGATCCGAGACGGCTTCGGCCAGACCGAGACCACTGCGCTGATTGGCAATACGCCGGGAGCGACGGTGAAGCCGGGGTCGATGGGCCGTCCGCTACCGGGCATCCCGGTCGAAATCGTCGACCCGGTCACCGGCGAGCCGGCCGACGAAGGTGAGATCTGCCTACGTCTGAGCCAGGCTCCGGTGAACCTCATGACCGGCTATCTCGGCGATCCCGACCGCAATGCCGAGGTCACCGCGGGCGGTTACTACCACACCGGTGATGTCGCGAGCCGCGACGAGCACGGCTACATCACGTATATCGGCCGCACCGACGACGTGTTCAAGGCATCCGACTACAAGATCTCACCCTTCGAACTGGAGAGCGCACTGATCGAGCATCCCGCTGTCGCGGAGGCTGCGGTCGTCCCCGCCCCCGACGCCGTGCGGCTCGCCGTGCCGAAGGCCTACATCACGCTCGCGTCCGGCTGGGCGCCCGACCGGGCGACCGCTGAGGCGATCTTCGCGCACGCACGCGCCAACCTCGCTCCGTACCAGCGCATCCGTCGTATCGAATTCACCGCCGAGCTCCCGAAGACGATCTCCGGCAAGATCCGCCGCGTCGAACTGCGTAACCGGGAGCGGCAAGCCGGCTCGTTGCCCGACGAGTTCCACGAGACCTGATTCTCCGCGGACTGCCTCCACCGGGGGACGAAATTTCCACCTGTAGGGGTGCGACGGCGCCCTGAAATTGTTGCAGGGTTGCCCTCGGGGCATGAGTTCTTGGTGCCTATAGGTTTTGGTATTATGGTATGACCAAAAGGCCACACGGACGTGAGATGCCGACGGCTCTTAAAGATGAAGGGCGACAGAATGACTGACTTCACCGACATCACCTACGCAGTCGACAACGGACTGGCCTGGATCACCATCAATCGTCCGGAACGCTACAACTCCTTCCGCGCCCGGACCGTCGATGAGCTCATCAAGGCATTCAAGCTGGCGTGGGGTAGCGCCGAGGTCGGCGCCATCTGCCTGACGGGCGCCGGTGAGAAAGCCTTCTGCACCGGAGGGGACCAAAAACAACGCGCCGAAACCGGCGACTACGGGCCCTCCGACAGCGGATTGTTCGAAGTTGACTCGTTGCACAGGGTGATTCGTGATGTACCCAAGCCGGTTATCGCGGCGGTCAACGGCTTCGCGATCGGCGGTGGCCATGTGTTGCACGTGCTCTGCGATCTGACAATTGCCTCCGACACTGCGGTTTTCGGCCAGAACGGACCACGGGTGGGGTCCTTCGACGCCGGCTTCGGTACCGGATACCTGGCCCGGGTGGTTGGCGAGAAACGGGCCCGCGAGATCTGGTTCCTGTGCCGCAGGTACTCCGCGCAGCAGGCGTACGAGTGGGGCCTGGTCAACAAGGTGGTGCCGGGCGATCAGCTCATCGCCGAAGTGCGTGCTTGGGCTGACGAGATCCTGCAGCTGTCGCCGACGTCGCTGAAAGTGCTCAAGCAGTCGTTCAACACAGACACCGAACAGTTCGCTTCGCTGGGTCAGATGGCGTACTCGAATCTGAAGCTCTTCGGCGAAACGCCGGAGGCCCAAGAGGGTATTGCGGCGTTCAACGAGAAGCGGGTGCCGGACTTCGCCCCGTACCGAGGTAATTGAGCGACGTGTTCACCGCTGAGCAACTGGATTTCGCCAACGCCATCGAGCAATTCTGCTCGGAGAGGTGTGGCAGCGTGGACCAGCGCCGCGAGCTGACCGACGACGGGCGACTCTCCAATAGTCCGGAACTGCTGCTGCGGCTGGCGGATCTGGGCTGGCTCGGCGTCTCGCTGCCCGCCGAATACGGCGGCGGCGGAGCGGGAATGGTCGAGGAGTGCATCTTCCTCGAGGAGACCGCGCGGGGGCTGGCGCCCATCCACGCCTACGGAACGGGATTGACCGCAGCTCAGACCTATTTACGGCACGGGACCGAAGAACAGAAGAAGGAAGTCCTGAGCAACCTGTGTAGCGGACGATTCGAGGCGATCGCGCTCTCCGAGCCCGGTGCCGGTTCCGACCTCGGCTCGGTGCGCACCCGTGCGATCCGCGACGGTGACCGGTTTGTCGTCAATGGTCAGAAAACCTGGATCACCGCAGCCCATCTCGCCGATCACATCCTGGTGCTGACCCGCACGTCGACCGAGGGAAGCAAGCACCAGGGACTCACCCTGATGTACCTCGGCACCAACACCCCCGGACTCGAGATCAAACCGATCATCACGATGGACGGTCACACCGTGAACGAGGTCTTCTTCACCGACGTCGCCGTCCCCGTCGCCAATGTGGTCGGCGGTATCGGCGACGCCTGGCACCGGTTGATGCGTGGCCTGAACGTGGAGCGGCTGATCATCGCTGCGATGTCGATCGGGTCGGCGCGGCGCTCGCTCGAGGACACCATCAACTACGTCCGCCAGCGTGAGCAGTTCGGCCGGTCAATTGGGACCTTCCAGGCGGTCCGGCATCGACTGGCCGATCTGGTTGCCGAGATCGACTGCTGCCGGGCGTATGTGTATCAGGTTGCCGCGCAGATCGATGCCGGTCTCGAGGACCAACTGGCCCGCGAGGGATCGATCGCCAAGCTCAAATGCACCGAGGTAGCCAAGCGTGCGGCACTGGAAGGCGTGCAACTGATGGGGGGTAACGGCTACACCGTGGAGTACGGAATGGAACTCCAGGTGCGCAAAGCGCTCGCCCCGCCGATCTACGGCGGCGCCAACGAGATTCAGCGCGAGATCATCGGAAAGAGCCTCGGACTGTGAGTGCCCGCAGCATCTTCACAGCCGACGCCCTCGCGGGTAAACGGATTCTGATCACCGGCGGTGGCACCGGGCTGGGTCCTGGGGTGGCTGCGCGGCTCGTTGCACACGGTGCGCAGGTGCACATTTGGGGACGGCGCGAAGCGGTGCTCGCAGAAGCGGCCGCGGAGATCGCGGCGGACAGGCCCGGAGCGGCCCACTGTCAAGCGGTCAACGTTCGTGATTTCGACGCCGTTTCAGCGGCGGTCGCCGAGATCTGGGAACAGCACGGCCCGTTGACCGGGGTATTGAACAACGCCGCGGCGAACTTCATCGCACCTACCGTGTCACTGAGTCCGCGTGCGTTCGAAGCGGTCACCGCGACCGTGATGACCGGGTCGTTCAACACCACCCTCGCGGTCGGAAAGCGCTGGATCGCTGAGGGATTGCCGGGTGCCGTGCTGTCGAACCTCACCACCTGGGTCTGGAGTGGATCGGCCTTCGTCGTTCCCTCCGCCATGGCCAAGGCGGCCGTGCACGCGATGACGATGTCGCTCGCGGTGGAATGGGGCCGCTACGGCATCAGGCTCAACGCCTTCGCGCCTGGGCCGATTCCCACCGAATATGCCTGGGAGATGCTGAATCCCACAGAAGAGAGCTCCGCGGGCGCGACCCAGGCCGATCAGATTCCCCTTGGTCGAACGGGCACCATCGACGAACTGGCCAACTTGACGATCTTTGCCTTCTCAGACGCCTGTGACTACCTCACGGGCGAGACCATCGCGATGGACGGCGGCCAGCGGCTTGCGGGCCCGAACACGTTCGCTTCCTTGACGGCGATGACTGACCAGGACTGGGCCAACGCGCGCGAGCGCAGTCAAGCGGCCTCGGCCGCGGCCAAGGCCGCGCGAACGGTGTAGGTGGCGGCCGTGAGAATCATCGCATCCATCGACGACGCGCAGACCGCGGCGGGCACCGAGTTGGGAGTCAGTGATTGGCTGACGGTGGACCAGGCGCGCATCGACGCCTTCGCGGCAGCGACCGGTGATGATCAGTGGATCCACGTCGACCGGCAACGAGCTGAGGTCGAAAGCCCCTATGGCACAACGATCGCCCATGGGCTGTTGACGCTGTCACTGGTGCCGGCGCTGAGCAAGCAGTGCTTCGTCGTCGACAACGCCAAGATGGGCGTCAATTATGGCCTCAACACAGTGCGGTTCGTCGCTCCGGTGCCCGCGGGTTCCCGCGTCCGGGTTCGGTCGCAGTTGGTCGATGTCACACCGGTCAGCGACTCGACCGTGCACCTGACGGTTCGTCACACAGTCGAGATGGACGGTTCTGACAAGCCGGCGGCCGTGGCAGAGATGATCGGCCGTTATGTCTTCTGATCGAAGGAGCGGGGCTCACCGGGCGGCGGCATCGCAGACAATTGACGAAGACCCGCCAGGGCGGTCACGTCAGGCCGGCTGGCCGAACACGGCCACGACCACGGACCGATCCAAGCTGTTCTCCGACCACACGCCGATCGCCGTGTTGGCGCAGTCGGACATCATCGCGAAGTAACCGGGGTCGTAATACCACTGATTGAGAACGTCGAGGTTGTTGATCGCCAAGGCCGGGTTGATTGCGACAGCCTGGGTGACCTTGCCCTTGAAACCAGCTGCCTCAGAGCGTGATTGCGGCGTCGACCCATCGGAGCCGATGTTGACATCGGCCAGGTCGCGATTGTTCAGAACGTCGCGGGTGTGCCACTCCGCGGCCAGCGTCAGGGCGGGATTCTTCTTGATGTTGGTGCTGCAGCCAGCCTGATGCTGAATGGTGTAAACGTTGGCCACGACGCCGTTGTTGAGCCGCGTGTTGTCGGCATGCGCAGGTACTGCCGCCAGCGTCGCAGCAGCGATTGCGGCGGTTGCCGGACCGGTTATTCGTCGGATCATCATGGAAATCATGGCCATTCGCTCAGTGGGTCGGCTGCCCGGTGTAGTGCGCTGCGGACTGGCGAAGCTGCCAGATCATCGCCGGGCACAATTCGTTGACGGCCTGGTTGATGAGGTACACCGCCTGGTAGGAGTCGGCGGTCGCGAAATCAGTCATGACCTCGCTGATGAGCTGGCTGTAGCCGCGGCCACCGCCGACCTTGCCGCAGACGCCGTAGCCGTAGGCCAGCGCTGCATCGGGGCTGGGGAAGTTGTATCCCGGCCGCACCGTCACGTTCACCAGGTAAGCGACCGAGTCGGCCCCTGCCTGAGGCATGGTGATCAAGCCGGGAAGTGCCATTGCGGCGGCGATTCCGCCTGTCGTCACGATCCGGGCGGCAACAGCATTGACTGCCACGAGTTGTCCTTCTTGGTGGGCTCGGCCAGGTCGGACTGGGTGTATTCGCGCCCATTCGGTGCGACATAGGTGCCGGTGGCCGGGTCGTATTCGGCAACACCCAGCAGAGCCGGCGGTGGGGGAGCCGTGGGCATGGCTGCTTCGGGAGGTGTTGCACCCGGCGGCAATTGAGGGATGTCTTGTCCGGAGAGGGTCGCGTTGGGGTCGCCCTTCCAGTTGTATCCGTCGTTGAGTGGCACGTACTGCTCGTTGCTCTCGCACAACTTGACCGTCGGTGCCCGCTTGCCGGGCACGGTCTCGCAGGGAATGTTTCGCGCACCGCGGACATTGAACGGCGAGTCTTGCGGAGTGCGGCAGTACAGGTCGCCAGGCATTCGATCGGGATAGTCGGTCAGAGTGGGGACCCGGGCCTGCTGGGTCGGCAGGAAGCCGGTCGTACATGCCGGCGGGAGGTTGATATTGAGGTTGAACGACAGGTATTCACCCCGGTATGCCTGCGTGGTATTCGCATTGGCGACGAACGTGCCCTGCCCGACGGCCACCGCGTGTGGCAGTAACACCAGCAGCTGCTCGATGTCGTTCTGATAGGCGATGGCGACCTGTCCGACGCTGGAGAGGTTGTTCAGCAGAACCGGAAGGGTGGGCTTCAATCGTTCTATCAGTTTTCGCGCCTCTTGTGAGGCCACGATGATGCCTTCTTTGTCGATGAATCCGGCGACCGCGTCGTTCTTTCTCTGGAGATCGCCGGTGACCGTGGCCAGGTGGGACGCCCATGCGCGGATGTCGGTGGACGTATTCACCTGGGAATCCAAGACGGGCTTGGCGTTGTCGATGAGGTCGATCAGCGGATCGAGGTTCTTGCGCGCGTCGATCGCCAGTGTCGTCGAACCCTTGACGATGTCGGACAACTGCGGGCCCAGGCCGCCGACGGCCGTGTACGCCTCGTCGACCGCGGTCTTGAGGTTGTCGTGTGGAATCGCCTTCAGGCCGGAGTTCGCGGCGTCGAGCAGTTCGTTGATGTCCGGGGGTATCGACGTCTCGGATAGCGGGATCACGTCGCCGTCACGCAACGGCCGGGATGTTCCGTTGCGGGGCATCAGCTCGACGTACTGTTCGCCGATTGCTGATTGACTGTGCACCGCGGCGTTGAGATCGGAGGGGATGGCGATACCCGACTTCAGCGACAGCTCGGCCTCCACACCGGTATCGGTGAGATGGACCGATTGCACCCGGCCAACCTCGACGCCGCGGTAGGTGACGTTGCCGGTGCTGTAGAGTCCACCGGTTTCCGGCAGCTCCATGGTCACGCTGTAGCGGCCGACGCCGAACAGCTTCGCCGGCAGCTTGAGAAAATGTAGCCCCATCACTGCGACCGCGGTCACCGCGATCACAGCGAAAATGGCCAGCTGGATGAGCATTCGTCGGTTCAGGTGCATATTACGGTCCCTGATCGAAGCGATACGGCGCGACCAAGGGGTTGACCTTGGTGTACGGGCTCGGGAATTGTCCGATCGTTCGGCCCCACTGCATTTCGAGTTCGGTGAGGTTGCCCTCCCAACGGGTACCGGTGAAAATGCCCTGATCGATCCGGCTCAGGGTGAGGTCGACGACGCCGGTCATGTTCGCGTAGTCGCCGCGCTGCCATTTCTCGATCGTTTCGTTGGGGAACGGGAACGTGAGGATGAGGCTCAATGCGCGGGTCATGCTGGGCCCCGCGTTGGCCAGCGACTCCAGCACCGGCCCAATGTCTTTGAGTTCTTTGATGAGATTCTGCTTGCTTCCGTCTACGGTCGTGACCACCAAGTCCGCGAACTTGCCGAGCTGGTCGGCGGCCTCGGCGAGGTTGTCGCGCTCGTTGTTCAGCACGGCCAGTGCTTCCGGCACCGTTGCCAGCGCCTTGTCCAGCACGGGCTGGTTGGCGGCGAACGTCTTGGCCAGCGTGTTGAGGCTTTCGGTGGCGGCGATGATGTCGTCGGTCTGGTCGTTGAGGTTGCCGGTGAACCTGTCGATCTCGCTGATGATGCCGCGCAGGTCCTGCTCACGCCCACGGAACGCGGTGCTGAACGCCTCGGTGATGTCCTGGATCTGGGCGAGGCCGCCGCCATTGAGCACGGTCGACACCGCAGCGAGGGTCTGCTCGACGGTGGGATAAGACGCCGAATGTGACAGCGGGATAAGCGATCCTTGGCGCAGGCGGCCCTGTGCCGGTGCATCTGTTGGCGGACTCAGTTCGACGTGCTGAGAGCCGAGAATCGACGTCAGGCCGATCTTGGCCGTTGAGTTGGCGGGCAGCGTGACATCCCCATTGAGGCGCATGGTGACCAGTGCATGCCAGCCCTGGAGTTCGATCTTGGTGATGTGGCCGACGGTCGCATCACCGACCCGGACCCGTGAGTTGGGTTGAATGTTGTTGATATCGGGCATTTCTGCCTCGATCGTGAACGAACCTGGACCGTTGCCTTCGGTGCCCGGCAAGGACAACGAATTCAGCCCCTGCCAGTTCTGCAGGCCACAACCGGAGGAGCAGACCGCGGTGAGGGCGAGTATGACTGCGACCGTGAATCCCCGGCGACACACGCGCTTCATGATCCGCCTCCGGCGGGGGGAGCCATCATCCCGGTCAGCCCCGTATTGGGATCAGTTGCGACGGTCGGCCCGTCCGCGGGTGCGGCCTCTGCGGCCATCGGGGCCGGCGGGGGCGCGGGTGCTGCAGGGGCGGCAGCGGGCGGTACGTAGTCCGGGCGAAGCCAATCTTCGCTATAGGTGACCTCGTTGGGCCGGGCTTGCGTGCCGACGAGGAAGTTCTCGCCGATCGGCAGGAAGTTGTACTGCCGATTCTTGATGATCGGCGCCAAGTACTGCACGCACAGCTTCGCCGACTGTTCGGCGCCGAGGCGTGAAGCCGCCTGAATGGCACCGCACAGGAACGAAATCGGGTTCGCGAAGTTGTTGACCGCCAGTGCGCCGGTGAACGCACCGTTCGACGCCTCGTAGATATTGGTGAAGTTGGCGATCGTCGACGGCGCGATGTGCAGCGTCTGCTTGATGTCGTCAAGACTCTCGTTGAGGGCGGTGCTGATCGAGGCGAGCTTCTCCGACGTTGTGCCGATGGTGTCGCCGGTCTCGTCGACGAAGGTCTTGACGTCGCCGATAACGGCATTCATGTCCGTGAACGCATCACCGATCTTGGTCGGGTCGTCGGCAAGCAGACCTGTCACCGACGCCAGGTTCTGGTTGAGCGTACCCAGCAGATCACTGCTTCCCCGCAAGGCCGTGATCAATATCGACAGATTCTTGAACGTCGCGAAAATGTCTCCGCTGTGGTCGCCGAGCACCGAAATCGCCTGGGACAGTTTGATGATCGTGTCCCGAATGTTGCCGCCCTCGCCGCGCAGGTTGTCCGCGGCGGTGTTGATGAACGACCCCAGCGTGCTCACCCCGCCGGGGGCGGTCGGCTTGAGCAGCTCGGTGAGGCGCTGCAATTGAACCCGTACCTGATCCCACTCGACCGGCACCGCGGTGCGATCGCGGGGAATTACCGCACCGTCTCCCATCGCGGGTCCGCCGGTGTAGACCGGGGTCAGTTGGATGGCGCGACCGGTGACCAACATCGGTGACAGGATCGCGGCCTTCGCGTCGGCAGGGACCTTGTACTTCCGGTCGAACCAGAACGAGATCTTCACTCCGTCAGGTTGCGGTTCGACGTTCGCCACCTGGCCGACGGGCACACCGAGGATGCGGACGTCGTCACCCGGGAACAGCGCGGTGCTGTTGTCGAAGTAACCGACAACCTCAACCCGGTCGGCCCGGTTGTAAGCGCGGAGAGCGAGAAAGCCACCTGCGACAAGGGTCACCACCAGCACGGCGGCCAGAATCGTACGCGGACGACGCAACCTGTTCACTGCTGTCCTCCTGTCGCTCCACCAGGGGTCGGCTCACCGGGCGCCGGTACGAAGAACGGTGCCTGTGTCGGGTCGGGGACCGACGCGATCTGGGGCGGCGACGCGGCCGGCGGACCTGGTGGCGGTCCGCCCGGTGGCGGTGCGGGTAACGGCTCGCGATACGGGTAGCAGCCGGTGGGGCCGGGCAGCGGCAGGCCCGGTGGGCCGCAGCCCGGGTCGCCCGGGTTGCCGGTGATCGCGTCCGGCAGGTTCTGGCGCGGCTCGCCGCCCTGGCCGGTGCGCGGGTAGGGCACCGGCAGTGCCGGGGTACCGGGCTGTCCGATCTGGGGGTCCGTGCGCAGGGACGGCAGCAGGGTGGCCGGGTCGACTCCGAGATCGGAGAAGGCCGCGTCGATGAACGGCTGGACGAACTGGCCCGGGAAGAGGTTGGCGACATACGCCTTGAAGAACGGCCCCGACGAGACGGACTCACCCAACGACATGGCATAGCTGTTGAGTCGTTTGATGGCGTCCTGCACCTTGGCTTTTCGGTCATCGACGATCGTCAACACACCGTTGAGCTTTTCCAGAGCCGGTTTCAACGTCGTGCGGTTCTCGGCGATGAAACTCTTGAGTTGTTGCGAGACCGCCGAGATGTTGCGCCAGATCCGGTCTAGTGAATCGCCTTGTGCCTGTAGGGCGATCAACAGCCCATTGGTCTGTCGCACCAGTTGCACGATCTGATCGGTTCGCTTTGCCAATACGTCGGTGGTCTTGGCCGCGTTGGCCAGCAGGTCGCGCAGTCGCTCATCCTGCTTGTTGAGAGTGTCCGCGAATCTGGCGACGCCGATGACCGCGTCGTGCAGATCCGGTGCGGTGTTGGCAAATGTCTGCGCCACCGTGGCAAGGGAGTCCGACAGCTGGTCGGTATTCAGTCCGCTGATGGTGCTGGTCAGGTCTCCGAGTGCATCGGGAAGCTGGTAGGGCGAGGTGGTGCGGTCGAGCGGGATCGGGCCCGACAGCTCGCCGTCACCGCGTGGGATGACATCGAGCATCTTGGTTCCCAGCAGACCCTTGGTCTTGATCGCCGCGATGGTCCGATCGCCAAGGTGCACATCGCCGTTGATCCGGAACGTCACCAGAACCTGACCGCCGTCGAGTTCGATATCCGACACCTTGCCCACGGGCAGACCCGACACTTCCACGCCTGCGCCGGTGAACAAGCCACCTGCGTCGGCGAAGTGGGCAGAGTAGTTGTGTCCCGGGTTGAGGAACGGCACTTTCTGCCAATTCAGTGCCGCCATCACGATACCGGCGATGACGACAGCACCGATGGTGCCCATGACGACGGGATTGCGTTCGGAGAATGACTTCATTTCGGTGTGCACCGTCCGGTGTCCTGACCGGCAACCTTGACGTAAACGGGTTGTCCGCCTTTGCCGTTCAGCTTCAGCACGAGATCGCAAATGTAGAAACTGAAGAAGTCGCCGTACATGCCCTGCCGGCCCAGCGCGCGGTATTTGTCGGGCAAGGTGTCGATCAGCTTCTCCAGATATTCATGATCGGCAACGGCGATCGCAGCGGCTCGGTCGGTTTCGTGGACCACCTTCTGGAACGGCCCGCGGGCCTGGGTCAGCAAGTCCGCAACCGTGCCGGCAGCCGCGTTGGTGCTGGCGAACGCGTTGGCGATATCGGTTCGGCGGGCGTGCAGCGCGTCGACCAGCCCTGCGAGGTTCGTGACAGCCTTGTCGAGCTGGGCGCTCTGGCTACCGAGGGACCCCAACACCGCGTTGAGGTTGGTGATCACTTCGTTGATCAGTTGGTCGCGGTCAGCCAGGGTGTTCGTGAACACAGCGGCTTGACTCAAGAACGAGCCGATGGTCGCGCCCTGCCCCTGCAGCGCCTGATTCAGCTGGCCGCTCAAGGCGTTGACCTGGTCGGGGCTCAGCGCACGGAACAGGGGCTTGAAACCGCCGATGACCGAGTCCAGATCCAGGGCAGGCGCAGTGCGGTCCACCGGAATCGTCTGTCCGGGTTCCAGCCGCTTGACCCCGCCGGTGCCTTCGTCGAGAGCCAGAAATCGGCCGCCGATCACGTTGTCGTAGCGAATGATTGCGCGGGTTCCCTCGGTGAGAATGACGGCGTCCCTGGCCGAGAACGTCACCCGCACCGTCGCGTCGCGGTTGATCGCGATGTCTTCGACCTTGCCGACCTCGACCCCCGCAACGCGGACGAAGTCGCCGGACTTCAATCCGGTCACGTTGGTGAAGACGGCGTTGTAGGTCTTACCTTCGCCGAACCTGAACTGTGCGAACACCGCAAGGAGGGCGAAGGCGCCGAACAGGCAGACCGTCAGGAAGATGCCGAGCCGCCATACGGTGCCCCTCAGGTTGTCCTTCACGGTTCTACCTCCCGTCGGCGGTCGATGGTCATGGTGTCGGTGGTGGCGCGGCGGGGTCGGGCGCCGGCGGGGCTGGGGCAGGTGCCGGCGGCACGCC
>NZ_JACBJQ010000028.1 GCF_013404075.1 Mycolicibacterium vinylchloridicum | reverse complement strand
CGGCACGGCAACGCTAGCGACACCTCAACGCAGCCGACGACGCTTCAGTTGCCGACCTCGACTTGAGGCTCACAAGGCACAGGCGCGGGTGAATTCGACACTTCTTGATAACACCGATATCCAGTGAACTATCGTGTTCGTCGCCCTCGTACAACACAGGAACGACGTCGACTTCGGTGCCACTGCCCCCGCACCAATCAGCCCCTGGCGGCGGCGATTCGGTCAAGCAGCCACGAACTGATGCCGCCGAGGGCCTCTTTGGCGATTGCCGTCGGATGTCCGGTGAACCCGTGGGGTGACTCAAGGTCGAGCAATATCTCGAGTATTTCGCCGGCCTCACGCCGAGCTCGGACCGAGCTGCCGATCGCCGTCGCGCATGCTTGGCGCTCAGCGCGATGGTCGGCGCGATCGCCATGGCGCGAGCCGTCGGCGACGCCGGTCTATCCGATGACATCCTGTCCGACACGGCGGCGGCACTCAAAGATCTGTAGGTGTAGCAAGTCACCGCATAGCGCTACCGAAGGCGCACCCTATCGAGGCCCAGGCCATCCGAGGGCGGCACCATGCACCTCGGCGACACGCATTTTCGTATCTAGGTTAAAATAATTTCCGCGATCAAGGCAGTGGCACACCAGCATGTTCCACTACCCAGAGGCACAGTTTCTATTCTCTATTAAACCGACTCCGGGAGGCGTCAGTGAAGCTCGGCATGCCGATCACCTACGGCGAGGACTTCGCGCAGACCATCGAGCAGCTGGTCCAGTTCGAGAACGCCGGCCTCGAACGGGTGATGATTCCCGAGGCATATGGATTTGACGCCGTCACGCAAATGGGATTCGTCGCGGCTCGGACCTCCACGCTGGAACTGGCATTCGGCATCCTGCCGATGTTCAGTCGGACACCGACGAACCTCGCGATGACCGCAGCAGGCCTCGACTACGTGAGCGGCGGACGATGCATCTTGGGAATCGGCGCGTCCGGACCGCAGGTGATCGAAGGATTTCACGGTGTGCCGTTCGACTCTCCCGTGCAACGCGCACGGGAGCACGTCGAGATCTGCCGGCTGATCTGGCGCCGAGAGCGGTCTGAATACATCGGCGAGAACTATCGGTTGCCGTCGGCATCTGGAACCGGCCTCGGGAAACCACTGAAGCTCCTGAATCATCCGGTTCGTGAGCGAATCCCGATGGCTCTGGCGGCTATCGGGCCGCGCAATGTGGCGTTGGCTGCCGAAGTATTCGACGAATGGCAGCCGTTCCTGTTCGTCCCCGACCTCGTCGATGAGGCATTCGGTGCCGCACTCGATGCCGGCCGCGCCAAGCGTGACCCGACACTTCCGCCGCTCGGAATCGCCGCACAAACAACTCTCCTGATCACCGATGACCCCGCTCGCGAGGCGTCGGCACTGGACGCGGTACGCCACCACACCGCGTTGTACGTCGGCGGCATGGGTGCCCGAGGCAGGAACTTCTACAACACGCTGATGCGGCGCTACGGCTACGCCACCGCCGCCGAGACGATCCAAGACCTCTATCTCGCGGGCCGTAAGGTGGATGCGGCGCAAGCGGTTCCGATCGACTTCGCACGGCGCTTGGCCCTCATCGGCACCGCGGACTTCGTCCGCGAGCGGTTGGAGGTGTACGCGAAGGCAGGAGTCAGCTGCCTATTGGTCAGCCCCGCCGCCGATTCTCACAGCGAGCGACTCCAACAGATGACCACGCTTCGCGCCCGGCTGTGGCCGGAACGCTGACGGGCTCATCACCCCGACACACCGAGGGACTTGCGCAGTTGCTTGTCGAAGATTCCGCGAGGAGCGAAGCGGCGCATCGCGCTGAGTCGGCGGGCTGAGCCTGCGGGATAGCGCAGCTTCGGCGCGGAGTCCGTTGCGGCGGCGACGATGGCCTTCGCCACGACGGCAGGATCGTCGCCGTTGTTGACCTGGTCGGCCACTGCCTGGTTGGACCGCTCTCGCTGGCGCTCGTATGCCGCGAGCGCGTTGTCCGGTTTTGCCGTGTTGTCGTCGAAACCGGTTCTCGTGCCGCCGGGCTCGACCAGAAGTACCCGGATGTTGTGCTCGCGGACCTCGTGGTCCACCGACTCGGAATAGCCTTCGACGGCGTACTTGGTCGCACTGTAGGCAGCCATGTATGGCGCGGGCATCAATCCGAATATCGACGAGACGTTGATGATGCGCCCGCTGCCCTGTCTGCGCATGTGCGGTAGAACGGCATTCGTCATGCGCATGACGCCGAAGACGTTGATGTCGAAGAGTTTTTGAGCCTGCACGATCGAGTTCTCCTCGCTGGCTCCCGCCAGTCCCATGCCGGCGTTGTTGACCAGTACGTCGATCCGCCCGAACTGCGCGATCACGGCCTCGACTGCGGCAGTGACGGATTCGTCGCGCGTGACGTCAAGCTCGAGGAACGTGATTCCCCGGCCGTGGTCCAGTCCCCCGATGTTGCGACTTGTCCCGACCACCTCGAATCCTGCGTCGACCAATCCGCGGGCGGCGTACTTGCCGAGACCTGAGTTGGCTCCGGTGACGAGGGCGACCGGTCGTGTAGTTTCCATTCGAATTGTTTCCTAACGTCGTCATTGGGGTGTGGGTCAGTTCGGGAGCAGGCCCCTCAGTTCGAGCTTGCCTATCTGGCTGTGTTTTTGTCTAGTCAGATAGTAGAACCCTGACTTTACCTAAGGCAAGTCAGCGTGTCAGTATGGACCTATGCCCTCTCTCACGCTCACCGGCAGGCTCAGTGATCGCGACTCCTGGCGGGCCGACGACTGTTCTGTCGCGGCTGCACTCGACGTCGTCGGTCGCCGCGCCAGTTTGTTGCTGCTACGTGAGGCGTTCTACGGCGCGCACCGGTTCGACGAGTTCTCCCGGCGCGCACAACTGAGCGAGAAGATCACCGCCACCCGACTCAAGGAACTCGTCGACGAAGGGATCCTCGAGAAACGGCCATATCACGAGCCCGGCCAACGCGGTCGTGAGGATTACCACCTGACGGAGAAGGGGGAAGACCTGATGCCGGCCATCCTTGCCCTGATGCGCTGGGGCGACAGGTGGGTGCGAAGCGACGGCGGTCGAGTGGGCCTGTCGCACAGGGATTGTGGAGCGCCGATCGAGGTCGACGTGCGTTGCGAAAAAGGACATTCCGTCAAGGCTGCCGACATTGAGGCCGCGCTACGCACGGAGAGCGGGAGTCGTCGGTCAGATCGGAGTTGAGGACATCGAAAAGTACTTCAGCCGTTAGTCTTTCGACACCACTCGCGTTCAGGGGGACTGCAGCGGCCAGATGTCCAGCGAAGGCCACGGCGTCGGTGAGTAGTCACCGCCCCCGGGGGAACTGATCCTCGCTGTCACAGGCGAAGGGATTCGGCGGAATCGAATACGGCGATCACCAGTAGTAGGGAACACAGCAGCCGTCGGCCCACGGGCAAAGTGAGCACCCGCTAAATATCGCGTGCCATGCGATGGAAGATCACGACGAATGCTGCCAGGTTTGAGCTGACCGACAGATCCGGCAAGGGCAGGGACATCGGATGGACTCCCCGTACGACGCGCTACCTCACCTACCCGCGTTCACCTTGACATCTCGATCCATCACCGATGGTCAGATGCTCGCCAACCCCCAGGTCGGCGGCATCATGGGCGCCGGCGGTCAGGACGTTTCTCCCCATCTGAGCTGGTCCGGATTTCCGTCCGATACGCATTGCTTCACGGTCAGTGTGTTCGATCCCGACGCGCCGACGGCGTCGGGTTTCTGGCACTGGGCAGTCGCCAAGATTCCGCCCGACGTCACCGAACTCACCGCCGGCGTCGGCGACGGCGCCCCTGGCAGTCTGCCGCCTGGCGCTGTCACGCTGAAGAACGACGCCGGATACCGGCGCTATGTCGGCGCAGCACCACCTGCCGGGCATGGTCCGCACCGGTATTACGTGGCCGTACATGCCGTGGGCCCCGAACCACTCGACATATCAGCTGATTCGACGCCCGCATACCTGGGATTCACACTCTTTCGATCCGCCATCGCGCGCGCGGTCATCCACGGTCTCTACGAGCAGCGTTAATCGTCACCGCCAAGTATCCGTCCGCTATTCGATTGGAGCACAACATGAAGATGCGAGCCGCGCGTATGCATGGCTATGACCGGCCGCTGGAGATCGAGGAAGTAGACGTGCCCGAGGTCGGGCGCAACCAGGTCTTGATCAAGGTCGCCGCCACCGGCATGTGCCGCAGTGACTACCAACTGTTGGACGGCTACTTCCGGACAGGCCTTCCCATCGCCTTCCCATTCATCCCCGGCCACGAGGTGGCGGGCACGATCGCCGACATCGGTTCCGACGTCCCAGAATCAGCGGGACTGTCCGAGAACGATCTGGTGATCGTCGACCCGAACTGGGGCGACGGCGTTTGCCGGCAGTGCAACGAAGGCAACCAACAACTCTGCAGCGACGGACAACTTGTCGGATTCGGCCCCAACGGGGGTTTTGCCGAGTACATGCTCGCCCCGTACGACCACGTCCTGCGCATGGCCGGCCAACCCGACCAGCAACCGCAATTTCTCGCACCACTCACCGACGCCGGCGCCACGCCCTACCGTGGCATGAAGAAACTACGGGAGGCCGGCAAGCTCGGACCCGGACGAACCGTCGTCGTCACCGGCATCGGCGGCCTCGGCGGGTATGGCGTCCAATACGCCCGGCTGCTCGGTGCGGGCGCCACGGTGGTGGCCTTCGCGCGTAATGACGAAAAGCTCGATCTAGCCCGCGAATACGGCGCCCACCACACGGTCAACGTCCGTGATCAGTCTGTCGACGACGTCCAGAGTGCGCTGGAGGACAAGACCGGGCGCCGCACGGTGGACGCGGTTCTCGACTGCGCCGGATCAGCCGATTCGCTGGGTCTGGCGGCAGCCATCCTCGGCCCTGAAGGCGCCCTGTCTCAGGTGGGCCTGATGGGTGACACGGTCGAACTTCCGATATTCCCGTTCGTCAGTGGCGAGAAGTCCTACTTCGGATCTTTCTGGGCCAACCACAACGACCTGCAGGAGGTCCTCGCCTTGGCGAGTGACGGACACATCAAGCACCACATCAACACAGTGAAGCTCGATGACATCAACGACACGTTGCAAGCGTTGGGCCGTGGGGACATCGTCGGCCGCGCGGTCGTGGTCTTCGACTGAGTTCATTCCCGACAACAGGAAGGCACAACGATGAGCGTCCCCTACGTTCTCGTGGTCGCGACCAACGCCGCCGTGATCGGCCCCAACAATCGGCAGACAGGGTTTTTCTTTCCCGAGATCGCCCACCCCTTCGACGTACTCGATCACGCCGGTGTCGCGGTCGAGTTCACCTCGCTGGCCGGCGGTAAGCCGCCTGAAGACGGATTCGATTCCACCGACCCGGTGCAGACCAGTTTCCGCGATTCGAAGGCCTACCGCCGGCTCTCCCGCAGTCGCCACTTGGCCGAGGTCGATGTGTTGGATTACGACGCGGTCTTCATCCCAGGCGGATTGGGACCCATGGTCGACATCACGGGCAACCCCCACATCCAGGCAATGGTGAAGAGGGCATGGGACGCCGGCATGATCGTCAGCGCCGTCTGCCACGGCCCGTGCGCATTCCTGGGTGTGACACTCGACGACGGCACGCCGCTGGTCCAGGGGCGCAAACTCACCTCCTTCTCGGCCGCCGAAGAAGACGGATACGCCGCCGATGACGTGCCGTTCGACCTGGAGAAGGCGCTGCGCGACGAAGGCGCACTCTACGAGTCCACAGATCCGTGGCAGCCGAAGCTCGTGGTGGACGGACGTCTGATCACGGGACAGAACCCCCAGTCGGGGACCCTTGTCGGGGAAGCGCTGGTCGACGCTCTACGCAGCGGGCACTGAGTTCAATGTCCAAACCTGTTGTCGTCATAGCGCATTGGCAGATGTCGGCAGAATCAAGTGCCGCAGTCCTTGGTCTCGTCGGGGACCTGGCGGCCCGATCACTTGCCGAGCCGGGCTGCGTCGGTTACGAGATCTTCGAAAGCGTGGACGGGCCAACACAACTCGTCCTGGTGGAGCGCTATGTCGACCGGGCCGCACTCGATGCCCATACGAGATCGGCGCACTATCAGGAGCTGGTCGCCGAGCGGATACGTCCGCTACTGACCGACCGGCAGGTGCACTTCCTCGAAGCCGTTGACGTCGGACAGTCAGACCTAGATAACGGCTGATCACGACATTCGACTACTCAGGACAGGAGTTCGATCATGGCCATCGCGACCACCAATCCCGTTACCGGCGAGGTCCTCAAGACATTCGATGAGCTCTCGCCCGGAGAGCTCGAGGACAAGCTCGCCCGAGCGGCCGCAGCAGCGTCCTCCTATCGTCGGACCACGATCGAGCAGCGGGCCGGCTGGTTGAGCTCGGCGGCCGATGTACTCGAACGCGATGCCGGCACTGTCGGCGAGCTGATCACCACCGAGATCGGCAAGACCCTTCGGTCGGCCGGAGATGAAGTCGGCAAATGTGTTGCTGCGCTGCGGTTCTATGCCAAACGCGGTGCGGAGTTCTTGAGTGACGTCGGCGGCGCCAACAGCGCGGTAGGCGCCCGAAGAACGTACGTCACCTATCAACCGCTCGGCGTGGTGCTGGCGGTCATGCCATGGAATTTCCCTCTGTGGCAGGCGATGCGATTCGCTGCACCCGCCCTG
This sequence comes from Mycolicibacterium vinylchloridicum, assembly GCF_013404075.1. Classification (GTDB taxonomy): domain Bacteria; phylum Actinomycetota; class Actinomycetes; order Mycobacteriales; family Mycobacteriaceae; genus Mycobacterium; species Mycobacterium vinylchloridicum. Next base: position 78,561 of record NZ_JACBJQ010000028.1, on the reverse strand, counting down.
ACTGCGGGCAACGTCGGCTTGCTCAAACACGCCTCCAACGTGCCGCAGACCGCCCTCTACATGGAGCAGCTCTTCCGCGAGGCGGGCTTCCCCGACGACGTGTTCCAGACCCTCCTCATTTCCTCGGGAACCGTGGAGCAGGTGCTTCGTGACGAACGGGTCAAGGCGGCCACATTGACCGGCAGTGAGCCCGCGGGACGGTCGGTCGCTGCGATCGCCGGTGACGAAATCAAAAGAGTGGTACTCGAACTCGGCGGATCTGACCCCTTCATCGTGATGCCGTCGGCCGACGTCGAGCGGGCTGCCGAGGTTGCCGTCACAGCGCGGACACTGAACAACGGGCAGTCCTGCGTAAATGCCAAACGCTTCTTCATCCACACTGACATCTACCACGCGTTTCTCGAAGCGTTCGTGACGAAGATGAAAGAGCTGGTGGTCGGCGATCCCATGGAGCCGGGCACCGATATCGGCCCGCTGGCAACTAGGGCGGGCCGCGATGACGTCGAGGCGTATGTGGACGACGCCGTCGACAAGGGAGCCACCGTGCTCGCCGGAGGCACGAGACTCGAGCGGGCCGGGTGGTTCTTTCCACCGACGGTGATCACGGACGTGACCCGCGACATGCGCATGTTCAGGGAGGAAGTGTTCGGCCCGGTCGCCCAGGTTTTCCCGGTGTCGTCACTCGCCGAGGCTGTGGATCTGGCCAATGAGCATCCGTACGGGCTCGGCTCGAATCTCTGGAGCGAGGACGAATCCGAGCGCGTGGCGTTCATCCGTGACATCCAATCCGGCATGGCGTTCATCAACGGCCATACGGCCAGCTATCCCGAAATCCCTTTTGGCGGCATCAAGCGCAGCGGCTACGGCCGTGAACTGTCCGACGTCGGAATGAAGGAATTCATGAACGTCAAGACAGTGTGGATCGGCGAATCGGCATCCCCGACACACTGACCGTTCGAACGCTTGGAATGGAGCCAACATGAGCGTGCGAGACCATCTGAAGAACGGTCCCCTCGGATTCGGATCAGCACCACTGGGCAACATGTTTCGAGACATCCCGGAGGACGAGGCTTCGGCGACAGTCGATGCTGCATGGCAAGCAGGCACCCGATTCTTCGATACCGCACCGTTCTATGGCGCAGGGCTCTCGGAGATGCGTCTGGGGCGTGAACTCGCCCGGTATGAGCGCGACGACTATGTCCTCAGCACCAAGGTCGGCCGCATCATCCTCGACATACCGGATACCAGTACGTCCCAGCACGTAGACGAGGAGGACATTTTCGCCAACGGACGGCCCAACGCATGGGTCTACGACTACTCGCGCGACGGCACCCTCAAGTCGATCGCCGACAGCATGTCCAGACTCGGTGTCGACCGACTGGACTTCGTGTGGGTACACGACATCGCCGAGGATTTCCACGGCGATTCATGGTTGGCAGCCTTCGAAGCGGCTCGAACCGGTGCGTTTCGCGCCCTGTCCGAACTGCGAGACGAAGGTGTCATCGAGGCGTGGGGACTCGGTGTGAACCGCGCTGAGCCGATCGAGCTGGCCCTGGGACTTTCAGAGCCGAAACCCGATGCCAGCTTGCTGGCTGGACGCTACACACTTCTCGACCACGAGCACGCCCTGCAGCGGGTGATGCCGGCAGCACAAGAGTCAGGCGTCGACATCGTGGTAGGTGGCCCCTACAGCTCGGGAATCCTTGCCGGCGGGGACCACTTCGACTATCAGCGAGCCCCTGCTGACATCGTGGCGAGAGTCGCCAAGATCCGTGATCTCACCGCGAAGTTCGACATCCCGATCAAGGCTGCCGCACTGCAATTCTCGTTGGCCCATCCCGCAGTAGCTGCGGCGATTCCAGGTGCCAGCAGACCGGAACGGATCATGGAGGACCACACGGCGCTGGCCACCCACGTGCCTGACGATTTCTGGCACGCGCTGCGGGCCAACAACCTCGTGTCTCCACTGGCTCCCCTTCCCGTCGACGCACACGCCTGATTCAGATACCACATCGCCTCAAGATGTTGGAGACACCATCGTGACTTACTGTCCTGAGCCAAATCGATACCATCAAAACCGATTCCGTCGATGCGGGGACAGCGCGCTGCGTCTGCCACTGATCTCGTTGGGTCTCTGGCAGAACTTCGGTGGTGTGAATGCTTTCGAGGACGGGCGGGCAGTGCTGCGGCACGCCTTCGATCGCGGCGTGACCCACTTCGATTGCGCCAACATGTATGGACCGCCGGGCGGCAGCGCTGAGGTCAATCTCGGCAGAATGATGCGGACGGACTTCTCGGCGCACCGCGACGAGCTGATCATCTCCTCCAAAGCCGGATACGAAATGTGGCCGGGGCCATATGGGATTGGAGCCTCCCGCAAGCACCTCATCGCGTCGATCGATCAAACCCTTGACAGGCTCGGCGTGGATTACGTCGACATCTTCTACGCCCACCGCCCCTGGCCAGACGACCCGATGGAGGAGACGATGGCCGCGATGGCGGACATCGTTCGCCACGGCAAGGCGCTCTATGTCGGCGTCTCCTCGTTCAGCCCAGAGCGCACGCGCCGCGCGGCCGAACTGCTTCGATCCGAGGGCGTGCGCCTGCTGATTCATCAACCGTCGTACTCGATGTTCAATCGGCACATCGAAGCCGGCTTGCTCGACACACTGGGCGAACTGGGAGTGGGTTGCATCGGATTCTCTGCGCTTGCGCAGGGTCTGCTCACCGACAGATACATCGACAGCACGCCGTCAACGGCCCGCGCCTCCGAACGGAGCTCCTTCAGCGCGGAATTCCTGTCCGAGGACAATCTTCGCCGGGTGCGCGCGCTGGCAGACATTGCGCGACGCCGAGGTCAATCGCTGGCGCAGATGGCGATCGCCTGGGTCCTGCGTGACGCGGGAGTCACCTCCGCCCTGATCGGCGCGCGGACAGTCGAACAGCTCGATGACTCGCTGAATTCACTGAATCGGTTGGACTTCACTTCCGGCGAGCTGGCGGAAATCGATCAGTACGCGCAGGAGGGCGGAATCGACCTATGGCGCGAGACATCGAGCTTGTAGCCCGAATGCGACCCAGGTCACCGGGGCGGCGCGGTTTCGGAGTCGCCGCCGCCGGTCGGCTCTGTCTCCCAAAATTTGCGCCGCAGATGTTCGCGTGATCGAATCCCCAATTTGGCGAACACGTTTCGCAGGTGAGTGTTCACGGTATGCGGTGACAACGACAAATACTCGGCGACCTCGCGGTTGGTTGCCCCTTCCGCGACGAGCTCCACGACGCGCCATTCCATCCTGGTCAGGCTGGCCCATCCGGTGGTTTCGCGCATGCGAACGATTCGACGATGCACGCCGAGATCGGCCAGCGCACGTCCGACGCGACGAGCGTCCGCCTTGCTCTGCGCCTGACTGAACGTGTCAAAAGCGTCGGACAGATGAGCCACGGCGCGTTGCGCGTCGCCGTTCTCGTGGAGCGCCAGGGCGAGGTCCTCCGATGCGGCTGCGAAGAGCAATGGGCGCTCACATCCCGCATACGCGTCGGCTGCTGCGCCGAGGCTGGCGGTGTCGTCGTCGAGCAGCCCTCGAGCATGCGCTGACACTGCGGCGAACAGCGGTGCCGCGTCGCGGTCGCGGTCCAAGATCTGGATCGCCGACGTCACGAGGTCGTGCAGTGGACCGTGGTTCGCACCTGCGGCAATCCGAGCCGCCAACACGGTGCGGTCAAGATCGAGGGCGAGCAGAGGAGTGCCGAGCAGCTCGCCTCCCTGTTCGAGGGCATGTGCAGCGCGGGCGGCGTCGCCATGTTGCCAGGCGATGAAAGCCTGTGCGCCGCAGGCGGCCCGGCGACGGGCCGGCCCGCGATCCATCAGGTACTCGGCGGCGAGACCGGCGATCCTGGCCAAGTTTCGGTCTTCGGTACGGGCAGCCAGCTCAGAGAGCACCGACACGTGGATGAGGCCCGACACGCCGTTGTTCATGAACCGGACACCGTCGGGCAGCGACTCCACCGTGCTCCGCGCCTCATCCAGCCTGCCGTGGATTACCGCGCGAATCGCCGCCAGGTGCACGAAGTTCTGCGCGATGACGGTGTCTTCGCCCCGACGGGCCGCATCGACGCCGCGGGTGATCGCTTGTGTCGCTTCGTCGAATCGCCCAAGCGTCAGAGTGATGCTCGCGTAATGGAAGTTCGCCAGATGCGCAACGGCAGTGCCGCCATCGCTGGCCCGAATCCGGCTGCGCACGTCCGCGAGGGTCGCGAGGCTTCGTGATCCGAATCCGGCGGCACACTCCACATTGGCCAGCGTCAAGCCCGCCAACACCCCGACACTGGCATCAGTCGACGACGCTTCCTGCGCTTCGATGGCCGCGGACCGTGCGCGATCGGTCTGGCCGTCCATCATGACGTTGTATGCCAGCCAGCCAAGATGCTGCGCGCGCATCTCCGGTGTGATTCCAGGGAGAGCGAGCGACTGCACATTTTCTTCCGCGCGCTGCCCTGCGACGCGATCGGAAAGCTTCGACATGCTCAGGCGTATCCGGGCTTCACACTCGTCGGATAGCTCTGTGGTAAGGGAGTCGTCAAACAGTTGTCTCGCTTCGTCGTAGCGCTGCGCCCGGTTCAAAAGCCAGATCGATTGTGCAACAACACTATTACGCTGGGAGGCATCGGAGCGGATCAGCTTCATCGCATGGCAGCTCATGTCCGCAGCGCGTGACGGATCGGTCCTGGACAACGATTCCACCGCCGTCAGCAGTATGGCGACGGCTTTGTCGTCACCGATGTCAGCACTGCGCGCGAGCTGCGGCGCGACCTCCTCGGCCGTCGCGCCGGCGTCGAGCAGTACCTCGACCGACTCGCGTTCGAGCGCACGGCGCACCGCGGCGGGAACCGCATCGCGAGCGGCATGCCGCACCAAGTCATGTTTGAAGCGCAGACGGTCACCCGCCTCGCTGAGAAGATCGGCACGTACCGCCTCTCCGACGAACTCAATGAGGCTGGAAGGATGCCGCTTAACCATCCTGCCCAACAAGCTCGCCGAGAAATGATCCGGGAGCACCGCCGCCACGTGAACAAGCTGGCGCGTGGCCGGCGAGAGCCGATCGAGACGCTGCACCATGGTGTCGGTGAGTCGCCGGGGCACGCGCTCCCCTTCCGTCGAGGCTCTGCCGCGGTCGACTCGGATGCGGCCTTCTTCCTCAAGCCCCTGCGTGAGCTCCAGTAACAGAAAAGGATTGCCGCGCGCCATCGACGTCAGTCGTAATAGATTGTCGTCGAGGTCGGCACGCAGCACGTCGCGCACGATGTCCGCGACGGCGTTCGCGCCGAGAGCGTCCAGTCGAAGCCGCCGCGCGTCCGGCCCCCACGCCGTCATCATCGCCTCGGTGGCGTCTCGGACCATCGGAGCTTTTTCCCCGGACCTCGCTGTCAGGACCCACGCGATCGGCGAGGACGCCAGATCATTCATCAGGGCCCGAAAAGCCATCAAGGTTCCGGCATCTGCCCACTGGACGTCATCGACGAGCACCAGAAGTGGCGTCGCCACCGCTGCGGATGCGATCGCTGAGTGCATTTCGCTGACCAGCCAGTAGTGGTGATCTGGTCCGGTGCTGAGCCTCCTCATCGCCTCAACGTCACCGATCGGGGGTTCGGCGCCGAGGAAGATAGCAAAGAGCAGTGCGAACGGCGCTGCCTGCTGATCCTCGAACGCTTTTCCAAGGAGAGGGCGAACCTCGCACGACAGCGCCTTTGCGCCTATCTCAGAAAGAAGGCGAGACTTGCCGATCCCCGGCGGCCCCTCCACCAACAGCAAGGAACCGGTCCCGTTCTTCAACCGGGCGATCACATCGTCGACCACCACGAGTTCATCGGATCGACCGCGCAAGGGAAACTCGATGCGGGACAGAGCACGCCGCGCCGCCTCGTCGCGTTTGACGGCTGCCATGCGCACACCTCTGCGTTCGCGCTCAGCCGCACCCCGCGATCCCGCGGAAGAGATCCGCCTGAACGTTTCCTGACGATTATCTGGGAGTGGGCTCGCCCATCAGAACAACTTAAATGCAGACACCCCGCATCCAGTGAATAACTGAGTGGATGGGACCGCAAGTTGGTCAGGCGAGCCCGCAGCTGCTGAGACCGCCAAGTCGGACAACTAGACGCCTTGACGGTTTAGTCTCTCCCGACTATGCCGGATATCAACCCCGTCGCCGAGTTCGACTTCATCATCGTGGGAGCGGGCAGTGCAGGCTGCCTGCTGGCCAATCGGCTCAGCGCCAACCCTGACCACCGGGTGTTGTTGGTCGAGGCCGGCGGCAACGACGACTGGTTCTGGATCAAGGTGCCGGTGGGCTATCTGTACACGATTGCCAACCCGCGCACCGACTGGTGTTTCACGACGGAGCCCGACCCAGGTCTTGGCGGCCGGAGCATCATCTACGCGCGGGGCCGTGTGATCGGCGGCTGCTCGTCGATCAACGCCATGATCCACATGCGCGGCCAGGCCTCCGATTACGACCTCTGGGCGCGGGCCACCGGCGACGAGAGATGGCTCTGGGGTGGCCAGGACGATCCGGGCGAGACACTGACGATCTACAAGCAATTGGAAGACTATTTCGGCGGGGCGGACGACTGGCACGGTGTCGGCGGCGAGATCCGCGTCGAGCGGCCGCGGGTGCGGTGGAAAATCTTGGACGCCTGGCAGGCCGCCGCTGCTCAGGTGGGTATCGCCCCGATCGACGAGTTCAACCGGGGCGACAACTCCGGCAGTGCCTACTTCCACGTCAACCAACGGCGTGGTCGTCGATGGTCGATGGCCGACGCTTTCCTGCATCCCATTGCCCACCGGCCCAATCTCACCGTCTACACCCGCACCCAGGCCTTGCGGCTGCTGATGGACGACCAGGTCCACGAAGGTCAACGTCGCGGTGCCTGGACCACGGCTGCGCACCGCGCCACCGGTGTGCAGTTACTCAGGGAAGGCCGCATCGTCGACGTGCGTGCTCACCGGGAGGTCATCCTGACTGCCGGAGCGATTGGCTCGCCACATCTCATGCAGGTTTCGGGGCTGGGCCCGGCCGAGCTGCTCACCCGGCACGACGTACCGGTGGCCGTCGATCTGCCCGGCGTTGGTGAAAACCTCCAGGACCATCTGCAGCTGCGAACGGTCTATCGGGTACGCGGCGCCCGGACCGTCAACACGCTGTACCGGAATTGGATCACCCGCGGCGGCATGGGCCTGCAATATCTGCTCTTGCGCTCAGGTCCGATGACGATGCCGCCCTCCACACTGGGAGCTTTCGCCAAGAGCGATCCCGCGCTGGCCAGTCCCGATATGGAATGGCACGTGCAACCCCTGTCCTTGCCCAAGTTCGGCGAACCGCTGCATCCGTTCGGGGCAATCACTCCCTCGGTCTGCAATCTGCGCCCCACCTCGCGGGGTCATGTGCGGATGTCGAGTCCGGATCCGCTGACCAACCCAAAGATCCTGTGCAACTACCTGTCCACCGACGCGGATCGTCACGTCGCCATTCGCGGTCTCCGGATGACCAGGCAGATCATGGCGGCGTCTCCCCTGGCCCGCTACTGTCCGGAAGAGTTGCTTCCCGGCCCGCAACTGGTGAGCGACAACGACCTGGAGAAGGCAGCCCGGGAACTCGGTACCACCATCTTCCACCCGGTGGGCACCTGTGCGATGGGAGCCTTTGACACACAAGGTCTTCCGCAGTCGACGGCCACGGTACTCGACACTGACTGCCGGGTGTATCGCGTCGCCGGCCTTCGAGTTGCCGACGCTTCGGCGATGCCCACGATCACGTCCGGCAACACCAACGCGCCGGTCATGCTGATCGCGGAGCGCGCTGCGCGAGCGATCCTGGGATAAGTCCCGTGTGCGCCGCCAGCGACGAAGAATTTGTCGAGCCAGTTTAAGCTTTCCGTGTGCGCGGGTAGGCGTCTTGGCACGAGCGCGAAACTTTCGAAGCTCACACCAGTTCTGTTCGCCGGTGTCGCCGCCGCAGGAATCGCAGCTGCACCAACCGCTTTCGCTGAGCCGGGCCCGCCGCCGCCGGCGCCTCCGGCCCCGGGGTGCTACAACCCCGACGGCACGCCGTGTACGCCATCGGCAGGACCGCAGGGCGCCGGTGCCGAGATTCCGGGTGGACCCGGGGCTCAGGCCGGCTCTGACGGCCGGGTTTCGGCCGGTATCCCCGGTGGCCCTTGGGCACAAGCCGGTCCCGGCGGGGGTATCGCCTGCATACCGGGCGGCCCATGTCGGACCATCGACCTGCCGGGTTGACGCCAAATGTAGGGATCGGCGCCAGCGCGGCGATGAATCTGCTGGTTTGCCAACGGTATCCACCACAATGGAAGGGCAAACCGTGGCAGGATCGACGCGTGAGTGAACGCATCGAGGTTCAACGAATCATCCCCGCGCCGGCCGCAGACATTTTCGCGGTACTGTGCGATCCGCAGGGCCATGTCGCGATTGACGCGACCGGCATGCTGCAGGACGCTGACGGGCAGCCCGTGCGTGCCATTGGCGACAGCTTCGTCGTGCACATGGACCGCGAGTCGCTCAACGACTATCCGTTGGGCAAGTACGACGTCACTGTGTCGATCACGCAGTTCGAAGCGGACCGACTGATCGCGTGGACGATCTTCGGCCAACTGAAGCCCGACATCGGGCACGTGTACGGCTATCGACTCGAGCCCGCGGACGGCGGCACGGCGGTCACGTCGTTCTACGACTGGTCCGAGATCGATCAGCACTGGCGCGATGCCAAGATCTTCCCCATCGTCGGCGAAGCGGCATTGCGTGCGACATTGGGCATCCTCGACCGGGCCGTGCGACGAGGCTATCCGCAGGCGTCAACCTAGCCCGACAGGGTGACTTTCCGGCCATCCGCGCATCTGGCAATGTGAGTTTTCCGTGCCGCAGGGCCCAGGCGGCGGCCGCCGGAGAGGAGATCCCATGGGGCTATTTCGAAAGAACACGCATGATGACGATGCTCCCGTCGACGCAAATGTTTACTACTCCACGCCCTTTGGCGACACAAGAGACGGCGGGCAGAAGCTGTTCTTACTCCAGCGAGACGGTGTGTCGTACTTCCCGGTGTTTCGAAGCCTGGACTCCATGAAGGCGTTCTACGAACAGGCCAACCGCGCCGGTTATGTGGTGCTTCAGGGCGATGTAGCGAGCGTGTCGGACACCATGCGCTCCATCGAACTGATGAAAGACGTGCGGATCGTCATTGAACCTTTGAGCGAGCACCCGGTTGAAATCACGCCGGCCTGACGACTTCCCTTCGGGCTACACAATGTGCTCGCTGCCGGCCGAACGTTGACAGGGTTTCGACGCGGCGATGTAAGTTCACGCGATGAGAATCGCCATCAGTGGCACTCACAGCGTGGGCAAGTCCACTCTTGTGCGGGACTTTCACACCGCGCATCCCGAATTCCTGGTCGAAGACGAGCCCTACCGCTATCTGGCGGCACGAGGTGAACGTATCCACTTCGCGGAGCGCGCAAGCCAGCGCTGCAACACCTTGATGACGCGGCACGCGATCGATCGCATCAACGATGCCAGGGCAAACCACCCCGATGTTGACGTGATCTGCGATCGCAGCTGTCTGGACTTCATCCCCTACTCGGAGTACGCGCTGGCAATGGGAAGCGATCACGGCGTTGCCGAAAACCAAAGGCACAGAACGGTGGAAGTTCGCGCTGACATGCAGGAGAAAGCCGATCTGCGGTTCCCGTCCGATATCACGACTGCCTACATCGACGAGCTGTGGTCAGTGGTTCTGCACAGCAACGCTCTAGGAAGCTACGACCTGATTGTCTTCCTTCCTCTTACCGGAGATCCGGCGATCGACCCGGCGATGGAGGATGACGGGATTCGCTCGGTGGAATGGTTTTACCGGAATTGGATCGATCGGGCCTTCAAGAGGCTGTATCACGAGGAACTCCCCCGGCGGGCTCCCCTGACATGCCGATTCGCCGAGCTGACCGGTAGCCGCCAAGAGCGGGTCAGCGAACTGGACCGAATCATCGACCACATGCCCGAAGTTAGGTAGTGCAATACCGGTGCCCGTGGCTGCGGCCTGCGTGATCATGGATATGGCGGACGCGGTCGGCTCGGGAGGTCACCATGACAACGCTCGAATCGGGTATCACGCACTGCGCAAACGGCACACCACCACCGGACGTGCCATTGAGCGATATCGACCTGGGCTCGCTCGAGTTCTGGGGGTGGGACGACGATCGGCGAGACGGGGCGTTCGCGACGCTGCGTCGTGAGGCGCCGGTCGCGTTCTTCGAGGCCCCCACGGTGCCCGGATTCGAATCGGGTCCCGGGCACTGGGCGTTGACGTCGTTCGAGCATGTGCACCATGCGAGCCGGCACCCCGAGGTGTTCAGTTCGGTTCCGACGAGCGTGTCGCTGAGTGAGATCGACCCCGCGGTCGCGGAGTTCGGCGGATCGATGATCAATCTCGACGACCCGCGCCATCTGCGGCTGCGGTCGATCGTCAACCGCGCGTTCACCCCCAAGATGGTGGCCCGCATCGAGGAGAGCGTGCGTCACCGGGCGCAGCAACTGGTGAGCGACATGGTGGCCAACCATCCCGACGGTAAGGCGGACTTCGTGCAGTGCCTCTCGGGCCCGTTTCCGCTGCAGATCATCTGCGACATGATGGGCATCCCCGAAGCCGACCAACAGAAGATCTTCCACTGGACGTCGGTCGCGTTGGGCGTCGGTGACAAGGAGGTGGCCTCCGATCACGACGTGGTGATCCAGGCGGTCCTCGACATCGCCGCGTACGGCATGGAGTTGGCCGAGGCTCGCCGCTGCGACCCTGCCGACGACCTGACCACCAATCTGGTCCAGGCGGAGGTCGATGGTGAGCGGCTGTCGTCTGCGGAGATCGCCTCGTTCTTCATGCTGTTGTCGGCCGCAGGCAACGAGACGACCCGCAACGCCATCAGTCACGGCATGGTGGCGTTGAGCAGGTATCCCGAAGCCCGGGATACCTGGTGGTCCGATTTCGACGGTGTCGCCACTACCGCGGTCGAGGAGATCGTGCGCTGGGCCACGCCGGTGATCTTCATGCGCCGCAATCTCACCGACGACGTCGAACTCGGTGGCGTGACGATGAAGGCCGGCGAAAAGGTGTCGATGTGGTACAACTCGGCCAATCGCGACGAGACCAAATTCGCCAACCCCTGGTCGTTCGACGTGACCCGAAATCCCAACCCGCACTTGGGATACGGCGGTGGCGGAGCCCACTTCTGTCTTGGCGCCAATCTCGCCCGCCGGGAGATCAGGGTGATGTTCGAAGAGTTGAACAACCGCGTCCCCGATATCGTCGCCGTCGAGGAACCCGCCATCCTGCACTCGGCGTTCATCCACGGCATCAAGCGGCTGCCTGTCGCCTGGACTCCTAGGCCTTGAGGATGTCGGCCGGGGACGCGATCCTGACGAACCCGCGCGCTGCGGCTGCCAGTTCGGTATCCGCGGTCACCAGGGCATCCGCCTGCAGTTGGGTCAGCGCGATGTACTGGACCTGGTGGACGTCCGGCCAATTCAGCTCGGCGGCCAGTCGCCACGCATGATCCTCCAGCGATCGGTCGCCGAGGAACCGGATCCGCAGCGCGCGGATATCGTCGAGGATTTGCCGGCCGGCCCGGTCGTCGATTTCGCCGCGGCGCACCGATTCGTACACCAGGGCCAGGACCTGCGAGCGCAACAGCGTGGGAGCCGTGAGGCTGTGTCGCGGTGGAATGTTCGCTCCGGTAGCGGCGAGGTTGACGGCCACCTGTGCGTCGATGACGAAGGTGGTCATCTCAGCTCCTTGGGACGCCGCAGCGATGTTCTGCCCGCCGACGTGGAGCCGCACCCGCACGGTATCGCCGTCGTCGATCCCCTCGGACCGGCGTAGCGCCACTTTCAGCGGTACGAGATACACACCGTCCTTCGGCATCAGCGACGTCGTCACCTCGGTCGCGCCGATCCGTACCCCGGCGGGAATACCGCCCCAGCCGTACGTCAGCTCGCCGATGTGAGCATGCAGGAAGTCATCAACGTGCGGGGGCGTGGCGACAAAGAAGTACGGTGCAGGCCCACGCCACTGAAACACCTCAGCCTCGAACTCCCAGTCCACCGCTTCACGCTAACGCGAGATGCTCTCGGCGCACATCGCGTGCCCCTCCCCCGCCGGCATCGGGTAACGGCCGGGACTCATCTCGGTTCAATACCGGACACGGCCAGCGTGGATACACCGTTAACAACAGTCACATCGTTAACATCACGCGATGCACGATTGGCTCCCGGCTGCCCGCGTCCGGCCGTCACGTCCGGTCACCCGGCGTGATGCGCTGCGCTACGCCGCGGCGTTGACCGGCCTGGGTGCGGCGGCATCGGTGGCAAGCGGTATCCCCACCGCGGCGGCGGCCGCTCCCACGCTGATCGACTTCGCCGCCAAACAGATCCCCGCGCAGTACATCCGGGCAGCCGGTCATTCCGGCGTGGTCAACTACGTGTCAACGTCGCGTCCGGGGTCGTCGTTCGGCGCCAAACCCATCACCCGGCCCTACGCCGAGTCGCTCACCGCGGCGGGTTTGGTGATCGTCAGTAACTTCCAGTACGGCAAGCCCGGCGGGACGGCACCGTCGGATTTCTTGCGGGGCTACGCCGGCGGTATCGCCGACGCGCGCACGGCCTGGCAGTTGCACACCGCCGCAGGCGGCGGCCAGAGCGCACCGATCTACTTCACCATCGACGAGGACATCAACCGCGACACCTGGAATCGGGTGGCCCTGCAGTGGTTTCGCGGTATCAACTCGGTCATCGGCGTCCAGCGCACCGGCGTCTACGGCGGCATCGATGTGTGTGAATGGGCCGCGGCCGATGGGGTCATCGGGAGGTCGAGCACGCCCGGCCGCTGGTGGGCCTGGCAGACGAAAGCCTGGTCGGGCAACCGGGTGCACCCGGGCGCTGCGCTCTACCAGCGCGTGGTGGCCACCGCGTCGAATCCAGGCCCGCTGGTAGGTGGCCTCGAAGTCGACGTCAACGACGTCCTGGCCTCCGACGTCGGCCAGTGGAACCTGCATCCATGACGTCGGTTCTTCCCGACGACCGCTAGGCTTTGCGCAAGGGGGCTCCGACGCGGAGCGCAGGGAGGGGCCAGTGATCATGCACGTGCAGCGGGATCGATGACCAGCACCGAACTTCCACTGGTACCGGCCAATCCGCTGCCGTTGCGGGACAAGATGAAGTGGGCTCGCCAGTACCACACGGGCCAAGTCAAGCTCCGGGAGGCCGGCGGCCAGGTAACCCGGGTGGCGCTCGGCCCGCGCTGGTTGAAGAGCCCGACCATCGTCTTTGTCATGTCGCCCACCGGCGCGCGAGATGTGTTGGCACGCAACAATGAGTCGTGTGATCGGACCCTGGTCCACCAGGAAATCCGGCGATTGCTGGGCGATAACCTCGCCGATTTGCCGAACATTCCGTGGCGTTCGCGCAAGAGGACCTTGCAGCCGGTCTTCACCCCGCAGCAGGTTGCGAAATTCGGTGGTCACATGGCCGAGGTCGCCGAGATGATCGCCCAAAGCTGGGGTGATGGCGCCTCCGTTGACCTCGACCTCGAGGCCCGCCGCCTGACGATGCGTGTCCTGGGCCGATCAGTGCTCGGGTTGGACCTCGATGAGCGCGCAGAAGCGCTCGCCGAGCCGCTCAACGTGGCGCTGAAGTACGTCGCTGACCGGGGCATGCGCCCTGTGCGTGCGCCGTGGTGGCTACCCACCCCGGCAAGGGCCCGGGCCCGGGCAGCGGGAGCGACGCTTCGCGGACTCGCCGCGGACGTGCTCAAGGCGTGCCGAGCCGACCCTGATCGCGACGCGCCGCTGGTGCATGCGTTGATCAACGCCACGGATCCCGACACCGGGCGCGCACTGTCTGACACCGACATCTGCAACGACTTGATCGCATTCATGGTCGCCGGCCACGACACCACGGCGACGACCCTGGCCTATGCGTTGTGGGCCATGGGCCGGCACCCAGAGGTGCAGGACCGAGTTGCCGCTGAAGTCGCGGCACTCGGTGATCGCGCCCTCACGCCCGATGACGTTCGCCAATTGGGCTACACCGTGCAGGTACTGCGCGAGGCGCTGCGGCTGTGTCCGCCGGTCGTGGTCGCCGGGCGCACAGCCATGCGCGATATCGAGGTTGACGGCTACCGGGTGCAGGCCGACAGCATGGTGTTGGTCGGCGTCTTCGGCATGCAGCGCGATCCAGCCCTATGGGAGAACCCGCTGGACTTCGACCCCGACCGCTTCAGCTCGGAGAATTTCGCAAGCCTGGACCGCTGGCAGTACATACCTTTCGGAGCCGGCCCGCGGACCTGCATCGGTGATCACTTCGCCATGTTGGAAGCCACTCTGGCCTTGGCGACCATTATCCGCCGCGTCGAAATACGCTCTTCGGCAACCGATTTCCCGCTCGAGGTACCGTTCACGATGGTGGCGGGTGCGCCGATCCCGGCGAGTGTGCGCCGGCGAACGCGCTGAGGCTGTGGAACCTACATCCTCGGCGTCACGCCGCCGCGTCGTCGTTGGCGGTGCCGGCGCACGATACACAGTCGGGATTGTCGATGTCGAAACCCCCGCAGCTCAGGCAGATGAACGGAATCATGAGCTCTCCTTCGTCCAAGTCCGACGCCGGCATTCTCGACGTTGGGCCTTTGTTACCCCGCGCCGTCCCGATCGAAACGCCTACCCCAGCGTGCGCTTGAAGCGGCGCATCCCGGCGATCCACCGCTCGTAGTCGGAGCCTTTCTGTCGATACATGGTCAACACCTCGGGGTGCGGCAACACCAGAAATGACCCGTCGGCGATGGCCTGGATCGTGAGCGCGGCCACGGTGTCCGGGTCGAGCACCGCACCGGCACTGCTGACAGCAGCGCCGGCCACCCGGATCTCTTCGTCCGGCGAGTCGGACATGCCGCGCAGCAGCGGGGTGTCCACGCCCATCGGGCAGACGCAACTCACGCCAATCCCCCTGTCGCCGTATGTGATTGCCAACCATTCCGCGAACCCGACGGCGGCATGCTTGGTCACGCTGTAGGGTGCGGCACCGATCTGGGTCAGCAGGCCGGCGGCGGAGGCGACGGCAACGAAATGACCGCGACCACGCTCGACCCATTCCGGGAGCACAGCTTTGGCGGCGCGGATGTGGGCGCGCAGGTTGATGTCGATGATGCGGTCCCACGCCGCTTCGTCGTCGCCGAGCCCGGGTTCGCCGGTGATGCCGGCGTTGGCGACGTAGATGTCCACCGGGCCGAAGGCACGCCGCGCGGTGTCGAGCAGGGCCGCGATGCCCTCGGTGCTCGAGGCGTCCGACACCGCCGAGACACCGTCGATCATCGCCGCGGTCTTCGCCGCCGAAGCGGCGTCGATGTCCCCGACCACCACCGCGGCGCCCGCCGCGGCGAGAGCTGCCGCAACTGCCCTGCCGATACCCGAGCCTGCTCCGGTGACTACGGCCACCGATCCGTCGATGTTCACGGCCACATGTCTAACGGACGCCTGGGCGTCGTACCGGCCGTTCGCGGATCGCGCGGGTCGGTATGGTCAGGGCCGGCGACACCAAACATTGCTGGTCGCGCGTCCAGTTGGAATTAATTCCAGGCCCTAGCCGCTAGTTTGCCGTGGTTCTGGTTTGCGTGTCCGCTATCCTTGGCTGGTTTTATGTTGTCCCCGGACGTGGTGCCCCGGGCGGTGCAGGAAGGGGCGGCGATGCCCAAAACCGCCTACGTCGCGACGGGTGCCACGGCCGTTTTCACGGCCTTCGTGCTGTGGACCTTCAGCGCTTGGTCATCTGGCACATCGATCAAAGCCGTCAACGACCTCGTGTTCGTGGTTCTGAGCGCTGCAGGGGCGATCTTCGCCGCCTTGGCGGCGCGAGCGGTACACGGCAGGCTGCGGGCCGCATGGGTCGCGATGACGATCGGGATGGTGGGCTGGGTGCTCGGTGAGGTGCTCTGGACCTACTACGAACTCGCGCTCGAAGAGCCCCCGTTTCCCTCGTTGGCCGATGCGGCCTACCTGGTCATGCCGGTCGGGTTCTGTGTCGGTCTGCTCCTCTTCCCTGCCGACACCGGGCAGTCGCGAGGACGGACCCTGCTCGACGGGCTGGTCGTTGCCGGGTCCCTCTTCGTTGTGAGTTGGGTGACCATCCTGAGCCCGATGTATGCCGCCGGCTCCGAAAGCGCCGCGGCCATGGTCATCTCACTGGCGTATCCGATCTCGGACGTGGTGATCCTCACCGTCGCAGCGATGGCGTGGCTGCGAGCGGCGAGAGATCAACGCCTGGTGTTGGCGATGCTGACGATCGCGGTGGCCTGCATCGCCTTGTCCGACAGCGCTTTCACCTACCTTTCGGTGGAGAACGCTTACGCCAGCGGCAGTTTGATCGATATCGGATGGGTAGCCGGGTTGCTACTCATCATGTTGGCTGCAACAGTCAGCCGCGATGAGGTAGGTCCGCCAAAGAAGCTACCCGCCTCGACAAGCTGGGCACCCGTCTGGTTTCCCTATACCCCACTGCTCCTGGCGGGTATCGTCGCGGCAGCCGAGCCGGCGACGATCTTTCAAACCCCGGTGGTGGAGCTCGTCGGAGCGCTGCTGATTTTCGCGGTGCTGGGCCGCCAGTACCTGGCGGTCACGGAGAACCGTCGGCTGCTGGCCGCCGTGGCCGAACAGGCGCTGCGCGACCCGCTGACGGGCCTGGCCAACCGTGCGATGTTCTCCGACCGTCTCGAGGAGGCGATGCGGCGCCGCGAGCGCGACCATGTGTCGGTGGCCTTGATCATCTTGGACCTCAACGACTTCAAAGTCGTCAACGACACCCTGGGGCATCCCGCGGGCGACGAATTGTTGAACCGGGTCGGGGAACGGATCCTGGGATGTGTACGAAACAGTGACACCGTGGCGCGCCTCGGCGGCGACGAATTCGTCGTGCTCGTAGACGATGACGCTGCAGAAGAGTACGCCGATCACATCGCTCACCGGGTGACAAAGTCGTTCGACAAGCCGTTCGCCATCGAGGGCCACGAACTGTTCGTTCGGCCCAGCGTCGGGCTGGCGGTGGCCGGCGCGGACGAACCGGGGGTATCGGCCGAAGACCTGGTCAAGCGGGCCGACCTGGCGATGTATGCCGCCAAGAAGGCGCGCACCGCCGGCGTCCACAGGTTCACGCCGGACTTGGAGGTGGCCGCCCCGCTCGGCGAGGTCCTTCCGCAGTCGCAGGGCACCCATTCGGCCGGCGATGCCGCCGCGATCCAACTGCTTGGCGAGCTGCGCCACGCCATCGATTCCGTCGAACTGACCCTGCTCTACCAGCCGAAGTTCAACCTTCTCACCAACACCATGGTCGGGGTCGAGGCGCTGGTCCGCTGGCCGCATCACCGGCGCGGCCTGCTCAGCCCCGACGAGTTCCTGCCGCTGGTTCGACACCACGATCTGATGCGCCCGGTCACCGACTTGGTCGTCAACACCGCGCTCAACGCGGCGCTGCAGTGGCACCGGCAGGGATTGCCGCTGCCAGTCGCAGTCAACATGTCGGCACCTCTGCTCGCTGACCCACACCTCCCTGCTCGTCTTCGTCGGGCATTGGCCGCGCGAAATCTACCGGCCGGCACACTGACTGTGGAGATCACCGAAGACTTGGTGCTCGGCAATATCGAAGGCACCCGAGATGTATTGAACCAGCTGCGCCGCAGCGGAATCCGGATTGCTATCGATGACTTCGGCAGTGGCTACTCCACCCTGGCCTATCTATGTGAACTGCCTGTCGATGAGGTGAAGTTGGATCGGCGGCTGATCATGCCCATCTTGGAAGACGCCCGCGTCGCGACGGTGGTCCGCGCGGTGATCGCGCTGGCTCACGAGCTGGGCCTGACCGTGGTTGCCGAGGGAGTCGAGGAGGCCGAGGTCGCCGCGCAACTCACCGAATTCGGCTGTGACGTCGTACAGGGTTTCTACTTCAGCGTGCCGCTCTCGGCTGACGATGTGCTGCGGTTGGCCGCTAGGCCAGCAATGCCACCACTGCGTCGGCCAACGTCGCACGGGCAATGTCGAGATCCGAGGTGAAGCCGATCTGTCGTTCGTTGCTCAGACCCCGGATCGCGGCGGGCAGCAGGCACCGGACCCGGTAGAGCCTGTCCGGATCGAGATCGAGTCCGTCCATCAGATAGTCGAAGCCCTGAATCCAGTCGAGTTCGCGGGCCGCGAATGCGGCTGCCGTACGCGGATATTCGGCGGCGATATCGGAACGGCGCGCCGGTAACGAGGTGCGCAGCGCGGTGAGCGCCTTGCCCTCGGTGGTGTCCAGGTAGTTCCACACCGAGTCGATGACGGTCTCCACCCGTTCGCGCAACGTGGGGGCGTGTTCCGGCCAGGTATTCGAATTGAAATCCCAACTGCGGGAGTGGATTTCAGTGATCACCGCCACCCAAAGGCCGTCAAGATCACCGAACTGGTGTTGCACTGTGCCCCAGGTGACGGCTGCGTCTTTGGCAATGCGGTTCGCCGACACCGGCTCGCCTCCGCTGTCGGCCAGGCACCGGATGGCAACGTCGAGCAGACGCGCCCGGGTCTGACGTCCCCGCTTGTTCAGTCGGGTACCCGCCGCCGACTGGGGCACTTCGCTGGGAACCCTGGCTTCCCACTGCTTTCGGGCGCGGTCGGCCTGCACGGGCCTGCCGGGGCCGGTCAGGCGAACCTCCCCGGATTCGGTGCGACCACCCGTCGCAGCGTCGGGCGTGCGCCTCGGTATGCCTGAACCACAGGTGCGATCTCGTGCGGACTGGCACCGTGCATGATGACCGAATGCACGCCCAGGTCATATTGTCGAGCAATGGTTTTCGCGCATTCTTCGGGCGATCCTTTTGCCACCGAGTCCAGCCAATCGGCCGGAATCAGTTCGGCGATCCGCTGCAGTGTCTCATACGACGCACTTGCATCGATGGGTCCGGCGGCCGCAGCGTCGGTGAACAGCGCGGACTGCCTGATGCGGTCGAACGTGGTCCGATCCCAGCCGTTGGCGGAAACCAGCACGTCCGGGTAGGCCTGCAGGTACGTCGCCAGCCGCCCGACCCCACGGCGCATCTGGTCTTCGGGCGACAACGCGTCGGGAACTGTTGCCAGGCAAGCCCAGATCCGGACGCTGTCGGGATCCTTACCCGCGCGCTCGGCTCCCCGGCGCACTGCCGCAACCGACGCCGTCGTCGCCTCGTCGGAGAAAAAAGTATGCAACACAACGAAATCACCGATCTCGCCCGCGAGTTCCATGGTCTTGGGGCCAACCGCCACCAACCCGATGGGTGGCCCGTCAGGCAATCCGCTCACGTGGCGCAGTAGCGGCCACCTTCCTGCCGGGCCGTCATGGTCGACGATGGTTTCGCCGGCCCACATCCGGCGCAGGATTCCGAAGAAATCACGCAGCCGGGCCTCGGTCACGACCGGAAGACCGATCGCCTGCCAATATGCGGCCATCCCGCGCCCGAAGGCCATGGCGAAACGGCCTTCCGTGAGCGCATGCATCGTCGATCCCACTGTCGCGGTGACGGTGGGATGGCGGGTCTGGTAGTTCGTCGATGGGGCGATGCCCAGGGTTGTGCTGCAACCGGCGAGCGCACCGGAAAGCACCGCGGCGTCCTTGACCGTGAAGCGTTCACCGATGTGGCAGGAGCCCAGGCCGAGCGCCTCTGCCGCGCGAGCCTCAGGGAGTGCCACGCGGACATCGGCGGGGTGCCTGGTCACGGCGTAATAACCGAGTTCGTTGAGCTGCGGAGCAGTGCTCATGGATTGCCTCTCGTGCCGTCGACGCCTAGCACTCTGACCTGTGCGGCCGCAATTGTCAATGAACCTTCTCAATAACTTGGCGAGTCCGCACCTCGTGCGCAGCGACATGCCCTCAACGGCTGTAGCGCGCGGCCAACTTGGTCAGCGTCGCCTCGATACCTCTCGCATTGGCTTTGGCGAAACCCATGCGCTCGTAGTACTTCAGCGTGTCCTTGATGGGGCCGGTGTCGCGGTAGTCGAATGTCTCGGTCACCCGCGTGAGAGTGGGTGTGAGAGTAGCGAACTCCCAACGCCAGCGATGTCCGAACGGGTGGCGCCACTCGAACAGTTCGTCGGGTGTGAGAGCCGTGACGGTGCTGGTGATCCGGTAGGGCACCCCGAACATTTTCATCCCGGTCGTGAATCGCGAACCAAGGGCGATGTTGTCTGGACACTTGATGTTGTCGCTGACGGTGTCGGAACCGTCCAATTCGTGGTGGCGGCGAGGGTCGGCGACCATGGCGTACAGTTCGGCCGCGGAGGCATTGACTTCTGTGGAGCGGCTGACTTGGTTGGGTCCCGCGTCAATGATGGTGACCGGCATGATCGGAAAGCATGCGCTCCAGGTTCCCGCCCGCGCAACTGGCACGTGGGTGGGCGAATTCCACCCCGGCCTATCACCCCCGCTGAGCACTCGCTAGCGTCACTGAGACATACGAACGGAGGTTCACATGGCCGAGCAGATACCCATGGTCGATTACCTGGTGCTCGACGATGGTGAACCTCACCTCGTCGCCCACGAATGCACCGGCTGTGGCGCTCGGTTCTTCGATCGGCGCAATGCGTGCGCGGGCTGTTTCGGCACTGACTTCACGACCGTCCCCGTCGCCACGCACGGCACGGTACGAACGTTCACCATCGTCACCTTCGCCGCACCCGGTGTGCCGGTTCCGTTTGTGGCCTCTGTGGTGGACTGCGACGGTACCCAGGTGCGCGCCAACCTGGTCAACGTCGAGCCTGATCCCGAACACGTAAGCGACGGGATGAAGGTGCGCCTGAGCACCTACTCGCTTGGCGCCGACGCAAACGGCACCGAGGCCATCGGCTTCGGCTTCGAGCCCGTCGCCTGACTGCCCCACTACCCGAGCCCTGCCAAGGAGATGCGATGAGTGCCAGTGACGAGATCTGGATCCTCGGTATCCGAATGACCAAATTCGGCAAACACGCCGACAAGGACACGATCGACCTGGCCGCCGAGGCTGCGACGGGCGCGCTTGCCGACGCCGGCATCACCATGGCCGACATCGGGGTGCTGGCCGCCGGCAACCTGATGAATGCCAGTGCCGGAATCGGCCAGCAGCTGCAGAAGCAGATCGGCCAGACCGGCATCCCGGTGTACAACGTGGCCAACGCGTGCGCCACCGGCGCCACCGCACTGCGAACGGCGATCATGGCCGTCAAGGCCGGCGAGGTTCGCTACGGCATGGCCGTCGGGGTGGAAAAGCTCTCTGGCGCAGGCCTTCTCGGTGCCGGTGGCCGCAAGAAAGACGATGCCGCGGTGTGGGAGCCGTCAGGCCGCTACGGCGCGGTGGCACCCATCGACGGGCGGATCGGCACCGAGTCCATGCCCGGCGTGTTCGCTCAGATCGGGAACGAGTACGGCCACAAATACGGCGGCACCAGTTTCGAACTCTTCGCCAAGATCAGCGAGAAGAACCATGCCCATTCGACGTTGAATCCGCTTGCCGCCTACCAGAAGCGGTTCACGCTGGAACAGATCATGAACGACGTCATGATCGCCTACCCCAACACCCGCCCGATGTGCTCAGCCAACTGCGATGGCGCGGCCGCGGCCATCGTCTGCAACGGTGAGACGTTGAAATCCCTGTCGCTCGACCAGCGTCGGCGTGCGGTGAAGGTGTCGGCCTCGGTGCTGACCACCGATCCCTACGAAGCAGGCTGTCAGGTACTGCCCAACGTCAACACCCTGACCCGCAATGCTGCCGCCACCGCCTATGAGCAGGCCGGCGTCGGCCCGAGCGATCTGGACCTCGTCGAGCTGCACGACTGCTTCGCCACGGCCGAGCTGGTCCACTACGACAACCTGATGCTGTGCGAACAGGGCGGTGCCGCGGACTTTTTCAACTCCGGCGCCACGTGGCGCGATGGCTCGACACCGGTCAACGTCTCGGGCGGGCTGCAGTCCAAGGGGCATCCCATCGCCGCGACGGGCATTGCCAACATCTGGGAGATCTGTCACCACCTGCGCGGCGAGGCCGGTGATCGCCAGATCGAGAACGCCACAGTGGGCCTGGCGCACGTCATCGGCCTCGGATCAGCCTGCGGTGTCCATATTTTGGAGAAGTCCGCGGCCTGATCTCCGCTATGCCCCCAATGCGGGCCCGATGGTGGAGTTCCAGGACTCCTGCATCTCCGACTCGAACAGGCCCCAGGTATGGGAGCCCTGTGGGCGAGCGACGTAGGTGACCGGGATTCCAGCAGCCTTGGCAGTGTCGGCGAATCGCCGGGTGCTGTCGGCGACGATGCGTTCGATGAAGCCGCCAGTGATGTTGGGGCCGAACCCATCCGGCAGTCGGTCGACGGCACCGACGTCGCCGGTGTCGGAGGCGGCAGCATAGACCGCGACACCTTTCAAGCGACCGACGTTTTGCGTCGGGTCATGCTGCACCCAACCCGGCCCGGCCAACGGCCCCCACATGTTCTCGCCACTGAGGCCGCCGGTGGACAACGTCAGCGAAATCTGCTGTGCCGATTGCGGATCCGACGGTGTGAGGAATCCACTGTACGAACCGACGGCTCGATACGTACCGGGTGCTTGAACGGCGTAATCGATTGCGGTGCCGCCGGTGCTCGACAATCCCCCGACCGCGTTCCTGCCGTTGGCCTTGTATTGCGCATTGATGAGCGGTGGAAGCTCTTTGGTCATATAAGTCTGGTACTGCCTGGTCGGATCGTTCACCCAGTCGGTCCACCAACTGAACTGCCCGCCGAGCGGAGACACGACGTTGACGTTCTTGTTGGCGAAGAAGCCCTGGATGTCGGTCATGCCGAACCAACTCTTGGTGCCGGGAGCGAAGCTGACACCGGGGTCGAGGTTGTCACCACCGTCGATACCGGGCAGCAGGTAGAAGGTGGGCGCCCCGGATTTCGGGGCCTTGAACACGTCGTTGACGATCACCGCGTTCATCGACGGCGAGTACACCGATACTTTGTCCCAGCGGTCGGTGACGTGCTGAATATCGGTGATGCGCGCTCCCCCGGCGGGATCCGCACTGGCGGGCGGAACGGCCAGGAAAGCGGCCAACGAC
The DNA here is from genome assembly GCF_013404075.1 of Mycolicibacterium vinylchloridicum. Lineage (GTDB taxonomy): Bacteria > Actinomycetota > Actinomycetes > Mycobacteriales > Mycobacteriaceae > Mycobacterium > Mycobacterium vinylchloridicum. Next base: position 55,399 of record NZ_JACBJQ010000028.1, on the reverse strand, counting down.
ATGAGCACCACGATGAGCGCGCGTACACCGCTCAGGATCAATCGAGTCACCACGTCAGGCCCTCGCTACTTGTGATCGGAAACGTTCACATGGGATATACAGGGTCCTCACCGCGCTTACACAAGCGGCGCACCGAGATTCACAGTGTTTTAACAGAATCACATTTTGCGCAGTTCAGCCACGCGCAAACCAGCTGGCTGAATTTGCTGGATCGTCCGCGACGGCGGTCATTACACCCGAGTATGGGTTCGTGTGCGGTTTAACACCGACGGCGACTGTCTCAGCGAACCTGTCCAGCGGGAAGGCCGGGGCGCCGGCAAAAGACCCCCGCGCCGACGCCTCCGGCCGGAACCGTGTGAGTATCGCCGTATGGGCGCGGGTACGGACTCATCAGATGGAAACCAAGAGGGGTTGATTCGACATGGGCAATGAACGCCCCAAGGTACTCATCATCGGCGGTGGGTTCGGTGGCCTGTTCTGTGCTCGGCGCCTCGGGCGCGTCGACGTCGACGTGACGCTTCTGGATCGCGCTGCGTGCCACGTGTTCCAGCCGCTCCTCTATCAATGTGCGACGGGAACGTTGAGTATCGGGCAGATCAGCCGGTCACTGCGTGAAGAACTCGCACACCACCGCAACGTGACCACTCTGCTCGGCGAAGCCATCGATCTCGACGCCGAGTCGCGTCGCGTCACGGCCCGCCGCCCCGATGAGACGACCTTCCACCTGGACTACGACTACCTGGTGATCGCGGCCGGCATGCGCCAGTCCTACTTCGGCAACGAACAGTTCGCCGCCTGGGCGCCCGGCATGAAAACACTCGATGATGCGCTCAGTATCCGCCGTCGGGTGTTCGCCGCCTTCGAGATCGCCGAGACCCTCCCGCCTGGCCCTGACCGGGACCCATGGCTGACCTTCGCCGTCGCCGGCGCGGGACCGACCGGCGTCGAATTGGCCGGGCAGATCAGGGAACTCGCGACCCGTGCGCTGGCCAACGAATTCCACAGCATCGAACCGCAGGAAGCCCGGGTGTTGCTGTTCGACGGCGGCGACCGAATTCTCAAGGGCTTCGCACCAGGCCTGTGCACACAAGCGTCACGGGTGCTTGAGAAGCTGGGCGTCGAGCTCAACCTGGGCGTCCACGTGACCGACGTTCGGCGCGATGGGGTGACTGTGACTCCGAAAGACGGTGGACCCGCGAAGGACTACGCCACCCGGACGGTGCTGTGGACGGCCGGTGTCGAAGCCGTACCGTTCGCCCGGCATGCCGCCGAGATGCTGGGCGCCAAGACCGACCGGGCGGGTCGCATTTCGGTGGACGCTGATCTGTCGGTGCCCGGGCGTTCCGAGGTGTTCGTCATCGGCGACCTCGCCGGGCGCGACGGACTACCGGGTGTTGCGGAGAACGCCATGCAGGGCGGCTTGCACGCCGCTGCCAGCATCAAGCGCGATCTCGGCGGGACCACCCGCAAGGACTTCCGCTACCGCGATCTCGGGTCGGCGGCCTACATCAGTCGTGGACATGCCCTGCTGCAGGCCGGGCCGGTGAAGCTCACGGGCATCGCCGGTTGGTTGGGCTGGGCCTTCATCCACATCGCCTTCCTCACCGGCGTACGCAACCGATTCAGCACAGTCGGAACGTGGATCGCGAGCATCGCTCGGGGCGACCGCAGTGACCGGACGTTCATCCTGGGTGGCTCCGGACATCGTCACGAACCCTACACGTGGGAATCGCCGGTGCACCACGCACATCACCCCAAACTCGATCCGCCTCAATAAGGTTTGACAGCCGCGTCCGCGATGTCGGCGAGCGTGGATGCCGGCCCGAAGAGGTGACCCTGTGCCAGTCCGCATCCGGCCATATAGATCGTCTCCGCCTGGTCGGCGGTTTCGATTCCCTCAGCAATCACGTTGAGGCCCAATGCCTCACAGAGACCGGTGACCGAGCGGTACAGCAACAGGTTTCGTTCCGGCTCGACGCCCATAGCGAGCCCGCGATCGAGCTTCACGATCTGAACGGGCAGCTCGTGCAGGTACGTCAGCGAGTTGTACCCCGCGCCGAAATCGTCGAGGGCAACCCGCACGCCGAGTGCGTTGAACCGCCTGATGGCGGCGGCTCCCTCGGCGAGATCGACGATCGGCACTGTCTCGGTGATCTCCAGGACGAGCCGGTGTGGAGGTAGCAGATGCCGCGCGAGCGTGCGGCTCACGACATGCTCGAACTCCACGCTGCCGAGCCGCGCCGCGCCGATGTTGATGTGGACGTCGAGATCCAGGCCGGCCGCTTTGATCTGCGCGCAGGCTTGATCGAGGACCAGGGCGTCGAGTTGGGCCCCCATCCCGTTGGCTTCGGCCTGCGATACGAAGGTCTGCGGAGGGATCTGTATTCCGCTGGGTGCCGTCCACCGGGCAAGTGCCTCAACGGCGATCGGATTGCCATGTGGCAGAGCGACTATCGGCTGATACTTGAGCTGGAACCCTGGTGGAGCATCGCCATTCGCTTGCCGAAGGGCAGTCGGAAAATCCTCCGACACACTGAACGGCGGCCGATACACCACTGCGGTGTCCTTGCCCAGCCGCTTTCCGGTGTACATCGAGTTGTCGGCTTGCCGCAGTAGATCGTCGGATGTTGCTGGCACACCATCAGATCCGGGACTGACCAGGCCCATGCTGGCTCGCACCCGTACCGAAGTACCGTGCACCGAGAACGGGCTCCGCAGCGCCACCCGCAGCTGGTCCGCCACGATCTCGGGCGGCCCGACCGCCCCGGCGATAAGGATCGCGAACTCGTCTCCGCCGATGCGCGCCAGCGTGTCCCCCGGACCGAGACAATTCTGCAGGCGTGCGCTGATCGCGCACAGCAGCTCGTCGCCGGCGGCGTGCCCGAATCTGTCGTTGACCACTTTGAAGTCGTCGATGTCGACGAAGATCAAGACGAATGGCCCGTCGCGTATTGCCTCGTCGAGCCGTTGCGCCAACAACAATCGATTGGGCAGGCCGGTCAAGGCGTCGTGGTGCGCCTGATGGGCCAGCCGGCGCTTGGCGTCGAGGAGCTGTTTGGTCAACATCCGCTGCACCCGCATCGCGACCACATAGCGCGTTGCGACAAGCAACGCCATCGCAAGGTAGGTGCTGATGAAGACCGGGTCGACCCTGGCTCCGATGAGTACATGGAACGTCAGCAGAGCGGTGCTGCCCATGAAACCCACATAGGGCAGGGTCAGCTGTGCCCAGTTGGTCGGCTCTTCCGTCTCATCGCGGGGCGGCCGCGGTCGCGGCGGATATTCGAGCAGGCTCAACGTGATCAGCAGCGGAGCGATGACGAATCCGACGCCGATCCACAATTCCGTTCCCGTTACTGCGACGCTGCGGAAATAGGCGAGCAACCGGTCGGCGGATGTCAGCGTGATCACCGAGCCCGCGAGCAGCATGTAGTTCGTCCGGCCCGGCCGGTATGGCGGATACCACATCGCAAGCAGGACTGCGCCCACGACCGTGACGAGCTCGACCGCGGCGATGCCGAACACGACGACGGAGTTGGTCGACCGGGGCAGCGCCGCGCCGTCCATGGCACCCAACCTGGCGACGTACACCAGGTGGGAGAACGCCAGCGCCGCCAGTAGACCGTCGAGGACGGTGGTGATGACCCCCGGCCATGTCCGTACCGATCTTGTGCTGTCGTCGTTGTGGCCGGCTCGGACCAGAAGCACCATCGATGAGGCGAACAACAGGCCGGCGACAAAGTAGCCGGCAACGGCCGCTGCCGGCGCGGTCGGGCTGAGGTCTGGAGCGTGGCCCAACCGGGAGAGGTACTCAGCGGCCAGGTACACGGCGATCGCCGCGAGCAGGGTGACTCTCCACCAGCGCGACAGGCCGGTCACCCGGCGCACCACCACCAACCCGACAACCAACGCGGTCACACACAGGACTGCTTCGATGACGAACTGAACGCGTTGCGCCGTCGCCACTGGCCACAGACCGAGCGCGTTGAACCCTGCCGCGGCGACAACGGCGGCAGATAATCCGCTACGCAGGCGGCGGCTCGCAAACGGCAACGCGTCCCCTCCAGCCCGCGGCGTTGACGTCCATATCCTGGCAGAAGAGTTTGCTCGCTGGACCGTTATCACCCAACTAAATGCGCCGCCCATCGGCGCGGTGCTGGACGAGTACGAAAGTGCCTGCGGTGCAACGACTATTGGTCGGCGTCTCGTAGATATCGCCCGAGAAGGAGCACGATTTCATTTTCGAGTTCATCGAGATCGACCGGTAATTGCGTCGTCACGAGCCGGTGCACGAGCGACTCGATGGTTGTCACCACGACAGGAGCGGTGAGGCGACTGGCCCGAGTGCTCGGATACGCGTCGAGTAGGACTGCGGCGGCCTCGACGGCTTGCCGCTCCATGTCGTGGATGTAGGCCAGGAACTCCGGTGCGCGCGGCGCTTCCTCGAACAGCACGCGATGAAGCCGTGGATCGTCGCGGTGATTGTCGATCGTCGCGCGGACGAACACCCGCAGGGCGTCATCCAGCGCCGGAGGCAGTCCGTTGGAGGTCCGCTCGGCGATCAATCGCGCCCCGGCGTCGGCGTGCGCCTGCATCAAGGCCCGCAGCACTGCGTCCTTGTTGGGGAAGTACTGGTACACGGAGCCGATCGACATGCCGGCGCGCTCGGCGATGCGGTTGGTGGTTCCCGCGGCGTAGCCGTATTCGGCGAAAATCTGAGCAGCCGCATCCACGATGCGTTGCCGGGTCTCGGCGGACCTGAGTTGTTTCGGCTGCTTGCGCTGTCGGAAGCGGTCGGAGGGGGCGATCGTCGTCCTCCCCTGAAAAGCGAGTAGTCAGCCGGTCCGGGCACTGGCAGGCTTAGGGTAACCTAACTCGCGCGAAGGAGTGCCGGAAATGCGCACCATCCACCATCACACGGTCCTGCCCACCAACGCCGAGCGGGTGTGGCCGGCGATGCTCTCTCCCGCGACGTTCCTCTACCTGTGCAAGGGCCTGTTCACAATGCCCGCACTCGCCGGACGGGTCGAGCCGTTCCGTGCGGGTGAAAGCGGAACCGGGTGGCTCTTCGTCCTGCACATCGTTCCCGCCTATCGGCACACGATCGAAGTCCTCGACGTCGACGCGGCCACGCACACGGTGCGGACGCACGAGCGCGGCGGACTGCTCAAAGCCTGGAATCACACCCTGCACGTCGAAGCGATCGACGACAGGACCTGTCGCTACAGCGACACCGTCGACATCGACGCGGGACGCGCGACCGCCCTGGCCGTGGCCGTGGCCAACGTCATCTTCCGGTACCGCCAACGGCGGTGGCACAGGCTCGTGCGGCAGCACCTGCTGCCCGAGGGCACCGCCTACGGCGGCGTCCGGGTTGATCCATGAGGCGCGGCCGGTGAGTTGTGGCATGGCGGTCATGCCAGCGTGGCTCACTTCTTGCCGCGATACTCGAAGGTCTTGAACGAGAACCAGCCGGCTTCGCGAGCCTGCTCGAGCGTGTCGACATGGAGCTCGAATCTGCCGCTGAAGACGCACGGGAGATTCGAGATGCGTTCTCGTACTTCGGCTTCGGTGAGGGCGCGCCCGACACGGTAAACCCGATCGTTCTTGTAGTACTTGTCCTCGGTGACTTCATTGAGGGCATGCAGCACTCGCACGGTCTCTTCCACGCTCGTTACGGTCAGAACCACCAGGTCGTACATGTGGAAGTGGTAGCCGCGGTCGTACAAGGCCGGGTCGCGGTCCAGCGCGGAGTCGGTCAAGATCCGCAGGGGCTGCCCGGTTTTCTTGTTCACGATGACACCGGCGACGAAGTCGGTTCGTTTCGCCACGCACGGGAAGAACCATCCGTCGTTCAGCTCTTGGGCGGGACCGAGCAGCACGTCCTTGCCGTCGAATTTCCCTTCGGCGATCTCACGGGCCCCAGGCTCGTCAACCATGCTGTCCGATTCTAGTTCGCCCCGAGTCGCCCGACGTTGCGTGCGAAAAACCGAGCCGAGCTGTCGCGCTCATCGTCGGGTACGGGATAGTGCCCGCCCGATCGCGCGTGCAACGACTTCTCCGTCGACGCGAAAGCGGTGAACAGCGCGACGGCGCAGTCGCGGTTGAATTCTTCATCGTCCCAGGGGATCCGGTACTCGATCGGGATGGTGACCCGCCCGGCCGCCTCAATCAGCGCGTCATCGACGAACGCCGCACCGAAGCTCGCGGCTCTGATGCGGGGTTCGGCGGCCGCCAACAGCACACCGGTCACCACACCTAGCGTCATGCCGCCGTAGCCGACCGGTCCGAGGCCGATATCGGGCAACGCCTGCAGGGCGTCGAGAGTTCGCTGCCATTCCGGTACCGCGCGCTGCGCGAGCGACCAGCTGTAATCGATGACGATCTCGGCGATCGGCTCCCCCGCTGCCCGGGCCCGATGGATCGCGTCAGCCCACCGCTGATCTTCACGATTTCGCGGCCGGTCACCGTGCCCGGGCGCATCGATGGCGGCGACGGTGAACCCATAGGTGGCCACGCCGTGGAGTGCACTCGCCACCAGCCCCGGTGCCCTTTTGTGCATGCCGCCACTATGGCCCATGAGCAGTAGCGGCGAGCCGGCTGTGCCGGACGTGGGCGACCAGAGCACGCCGGTGATCTCGCCGAGATTGAAATGACGTTCGACGACGCCGTGCGACGTTGTCTCAGAAGTGAATTGCATGGTGTTGCCTTTCGGGAGTGCCTGTTTCGGGCGCTCCCGGTGACACCTACGCCTGATGGCCGACCGCGAACACGAGTGGGAGCACCCACCTGGCTACTGCGTTCATGGGTCTCACCTCCTCGTGTGAAGTCACGGTCTCGCGCACGCTATCAACGGGAACGGGCTCAAGTCCAACGCTTTTCCGAGCTCTTGCTACAACCCCGGGTCGCTGTAGACATTGAATCCGTACGAGGTCAGCGGCCGCAGAACCGGTGAGACGGTGAAGCCATTCGGTCCCGCCTCGCGCTCATCGGCGCGCGTGGCAATCACCACGAGCCGCCCCTGATGCCCCGCGAAGCAGTACCACTCGATGCCATTGTCGGCGAGATCGAGCTGCATCGAATCTTCGTCGAGGTACTGAGCCGCCAAGAGAACCGGGTCGGAAGCCGAATCATCGGTTGCCAGGCATACTGCGCTGTAGGTCGCTCGAGGTACGTCGAATGTCGTATTGGGTGAAAGCAATACGGTCCCCGCCGCCGGTAATCGGTCACCTCCGATATGCTCCTGACGGAGACGCGGTGCACATACCACCGAAATCCATGCGTCCGGCGTGCCAGATACCGGGTCGACAGTCGGGAAGTTTGGATCCTGCCTGGGCTTCCCGACGCCGATCCGCATCGGCGACCCGGCTCGTACGTGCACCGAGGCGAGTGGCCAGATCACACTCGCGGCCACCACGCCGGCGGCCGCGCAGACCGCAATCCCGGCCCTAGTACTGACCAAGCGGCCGGCAGACATTGGTGATCGGGTTCCAATACTGTCCGGGGTCGCAATTGAGCGGTACCGGCGAGACCGGCGGCCTGCAGACGTTGGCGGCCGGGTCCCACCACTCGCCGTTCTGGCAATTCAACGGGACGGGCGCCACCGGCGGCTGGCAGACGTTGGCGACCGGATCCCACCACTCCCCGTTCTGGCAGTTGAGTGGGTCCGCTGAACCGGGTGCTGGAGCCACCAGCGACAGGGCGGCGATCGGCGCGAAGGCGGCCGTCAGGATTGTTGAGCGACGGATTAGCTTCCTCATGCAGATGAGCCTGCCCCATTCGGCGGGCCGCCAAACGCTTACCGTCGATTTCGCGCGGTGCCCGAGCCGCAGGCCAGCGTCAGGAGATGCGCTGAATTGTGATGCGCGCGTTGATGTGCCACACCGAGTTGTTCTCGTTGACCTGCAAGTAGAGGCCCTTGACATCTTCGCCGACCTGGTGTTCGACAACGAGTTTGGCTTCGTCGGTGACTGTGAGAAAGGTATCCATGAAGCTGGGGAGCGCATTGGCGTCGCTTCCCGTGCCCACCGACAGCGCCTTGGCGTTGCTGGCATTGATCACGTCAGCGGTCGGGACGGTGTCGGGCGGCAGCGCGTCGTTGAGATACCGAAGGCGCGCATAGCCCGCCGGCGGAGCCGACACTGTCGGGATGACGGTCGGATTCGCCGGATCGGCATAGTTGACGAGTGACATGGCCGTGACGCGATACCGACCAGGCTTGAGGGTCACCACGCCGGTCTGGTCATCGAGGCTGATGTTCTTGCCTTCCTCGACTTCGCGTTTGTTGAACGCCCGTGTGTTCCACCCTGCGACCATCGGCTTGCTCGTCAGTGAGTACTCGGCATAGACCGCGTAATCCACGGCCGGCGGCTCGTGGGTCTCACTTGCGCTACACGACGTGACCGCAGTGCCAACGGCAAGGGCTACAACAGAAACAATCGAGGCGACTGAACGGGATGCGATCACCTCGACATGGTGACCGAGATCCCGAGCAGTCGCACTCGATTGTGATTTCTCGACCGACGCGTTCAGTTGCCGGTGGCGACGTCGGCGGAGGCCTGCACCAGCACCGCTTCGGGTGCGGGACCGCCGAGCTTGCTCACTACGAAGTCAGCCGCCTGATCGGCCATACCGTTGATCTTGTACGCGCTGTGAGCAGAACGGTCCAGGCCGCCCGGATAGCAGACCGGGTCGCCTGGGGCGCACAGCTGGATGGTCTTACCGGCGTACAGATCGCCGATGGTGATCGGCGGCGCGCTGCGGTCCGCCAGTCCCAGGAACCAGTCGTCCGGCGTGCCGAACAGAGCAACCGCGGCGACATGGGAGGCGACGGACGCGGGCAGGGGCCCGGAGATACTGGCGGGCAGCGTTACTCCCGCGGGAACCGTGCTCGACGTCGTGTAGCCCGCGACCGCAGCTCCCTGGGAGTAACCGCCCAACACGATCTTGGTCGCCGGGCATTCGGCGGCGACCGCCTGAATCTTGTTGGCCGCGTCGGCGACACCGTCGACCGCCTGCCCGAAGTTCAACGAGGCCGGATAGTTGACCCCGTATGCCTCGACCGTCTTACCCGGCAACCGGGCGTTCAGCGCGTCGACAAACGACTGCCCGGTCGCGCCGACCCCCGGCGCCTCGAAGGTGCCGCGGGCGAAGACGACCTCGACGGCGGCACACGAGTCGTCGGCGGCGTTGGCGGTTGCCACGGGACCCGCGACGACGGCGCCTAGTGCGAGTGCCGCGAAGATCGCCGACTGCGTGACTTTTGCCGCCCGGCCCAACAATGCTGTGCTCATGCCTGCTTAAAGCCGTGATCCCCTACCTGCGATTCCGCCGATGTCAAGTGATCTATCTCACCGGCGCGAAAAGCCATTCCCGGGATGGCCGACGGCTCGTGACGCGTTGGTAACGCGGCCGTACCCCAGGGCTTTGGCCGCCGAGCCGGCGTGAAAACCGGTATTTCAGTGGCGCTTTCCGCGCCAACGCAGGAGCTAAGCGTCGTACGAACGCAACAGTGCCCGGGTGCGGGCCCGGCCCTCCGATGACGGGTCGAACGGCGCCGCCACGTACTCGTCGACCCCGGCGGTCCGAAGCTCGTCGAGCCGTCCCCGGACCGTGTCCTCATCGCCGATGATGGCGGCATCCGCGGGACCGGCATAACCCTCACGGTCCAGCATGGCGCGATACGACGGCAGCTGGCCGTACATGGCGAATTGTTCGGCCGCCTGCTTGCGTGCGGTGTCCACGTCGTCGGTGACGCTGATCGGCAGCGAGGCGGCCACGCGCACCGCGCCTTCGCGTCCGGCATCGGCGGCGGCCTGCCGCAGCGCAGGCCCGACATGGTCGGCCAGCGTCTTGGGTCCGGTCATCCAGGTGCAGGTGCCGGCCGTGCGCCGTCCGGCGATCTTGAGCAGCTGCGGACCCAGTGCGGCGATATAGACGTCGGGCCGCGGTGCCCCGGCGATCATCAGGGCACCCCGGGTGGTCACTGTCTCCCCCTCCGCGGCGGCCGGCTGACCCTCCAGCAGCGGCAGCAGCCCGTCGAGGTATTCGTTGAGTCTGCGTACCGGCTTGTCCCACGGGATGCCCCACATCCCCTCGGTGACCGCCTGATGGGTCATGCCCAGCCCGAGGATGAATCGGCCACCCGAGGCGAGGCTCACGGTCAGGGCGCGCTGCGCCATCAGCATCGGATGCACATTCTGGATGGGCACCACACCGCTGGCCACCTCGATCGTGTCAACCTCATGCAACGCGACCGCCAGAACTGTGAGAAGGTCTGGCTCGTAAGGCAATTGGCTCATCCATACCCGTTTGAAGCCCTCGTCGCGCAGCATCGTGAGGTTCGCGATCGTCGCATCGATGGGCGATCCGGTGCCGGATCCACTGAGTTGCCCGAACATACTGACCTGCATGCCCCCAGCATGCATCGTGGGCGTGTCATTCGGGGTGCGTTTCGCGGCGATGCGCCGGCTACGGGTGGACGGTCGCCGATCCCACGATCAGCGGCCGGACGATCGCCGGCATCCCGCGCCACACCTGATCGTCGGCGGTGACAGTGAAGCCGTTGGCGCGCATCAGCTCCAAGGTGGGGCGGTTGCAGACGCAGCCGCCGGCGAACCCGCGCCACGGGCGTAACAGCGTGTCCTGGCACGCGGCGAGGAAACGCGACCTTGCCCGGACGTGCTCGATGAACAGCAGCCGTCCGCCCGGGCGCAGGATGCGGGCGATCTCCCGCAGGGCCCGTTCCGGGTTGTCGACCGTGCACAGGACGAGCGTCGACACCACGGTGTCGACGGATGCGTCGGTGAACGGCAGGCTCTCGGCCGGGCTGTCGACGATCCGCGCGGCCAAACCCCGCCGGCTCACCGCGCCGGCGAGCTTGCGCCGCATGCCGGGTTCCGGCTCGGTGAGCACGAGGTCGTCCAGCCCGTCGCGATAATGCTTCACGTTCAGCCCGGTGCCCGCCCCGATCTCGACGACGCGTCCGCACGCCTCGGCCACCAGCGCCCGCCGGCGGCGGCGCATGCCCGCCACCTCCCCGATCCAGAGGACCGGGTCGTACAGCACGGCGAATACGCGCAGCCAAGCTGAATACGACGCACTCGTCGGGGTTTCGGTGCCTGTTTCGTTGGCAGCGGTTTCGGTCATGCCGGCAATCTACGAGTCGCACGACCGCCGGCGCCTCCCCAAGAGCGGCCATTCTTCGGTGATGGCCGGTTTCGGCTATACGAGACCGAGTCGTGCGGCCTGGGCGACGGCGGCCGTGCGCGATGCCGCACCGAGCTTGCGCCGGATGTTCGCGACGTGGCGGTGCACGGTGTGCGGGCTCAGCTGGAGCTGTCCGGCGATCTCACGGTCACCGAGACCGTGTGCGACGCAGGCGAGGATCTCGCGTTCGCGCGTCGACAGCGGGACTGGCCCGGGCTGATCCGCGCCCGCGGCTAGCGGCCGCTGCGGCGCCAGGCCCTGGCGGCAGGCTCGGACGACCGAATCGACGTCACCGTGCCAGGGGAAGTGCGATTGGCCGGGCAGCGGGATGAAGGTGGCGCCACCGATCGTGGCCGCGACCTCACGCCCCAGCCGGTAGGGCACGGCGCGGTCGTCGCGGCGGTGCACGACCGTCGCCGGCGCCCGGACAAGGGGCAGCTGCGAACGGACGTCGAGGCGATAGACCATCTCCAACAGCGCGGCGGCGGTCTCCGCGGTGGCCGACTCGCGCTGCAGCCGGGAGAAACGGTCGTGTTCTGCCGTGTCGGCGTTGCCGAGGAAGATGTCGCTGAGCATGCGCGCGCCCAGGCCCCAATGAGCGCGCACCGCCGCGACGATCGCGTCCCCTACCCCCGGCGCGGTGAGCGCATCGCCGTGCGGATACGACCCGTACAGGACCAGACGTTCGACGCGTTCGGGGAACGCCGCCGCGAACGCGACGGCGGTGCAACTGCCGGACGAGCCGCCGATGAGCGAAACCCGCTCGAGCCCGAGTTCGTCGAGCAGCGCGCACAGGACGGTGACCTCGCCGTCGAGGGTGAGGTCGGCCTGCTCGACAATGCGGTCCGACATCCCGACGCCGAGCCGGTCGTAGCGGATCAGGGTGTAGTCCTCGGCGACGCCTTCCCAGAATCGGCGGACATCCGGGCTCTGCCAGTCCAGTTCGAGATGACTCACCCACCAAGCGGGCGCGACCAGTGGCGGGCCGTCGCCGCGCACCTCGTACGCCAGCCGGCGGGCACCGACGGGGAGAAAACGAATCTCGGACTTGTCGAGCATCGCCATGAGCGTACGGCTCCCTGCAAGGATGTTGGCCATGTTGAGCAGGTCCGGACGAGTGTTCGCGGCGTCGGTCGGTGCACTGTCGATCGGGCTCGCAGCCACGGTGGCCATGCCGGTGGCAACGGCGCAGCCGCTGGCGTGGGGCAGCTGTGCCGAGTGGCTCGACACCAGCGACGCCCCCACCGCTCAATGCGGCACGTTCACGGTTCCGGTCGACTGGGACGGCGCGGCTGATCCGCAAGCCGCACAGGCACACCTGGCGGTGATCCGGGTGCCGGCTCGAGGACGGCGGCTCGGCATTCTGATGATGAATCCCGGTGGTCCCGGGGCCTCGGCCGTCGAGTTCGTCCGCGACTACATCGCGCGCACCCCGAATTCCGCACTGCTGCAACATTTCGACATCGTCGGCTTCGACCCGCGCGGCGTCGGCTTCTCCGAACCCGGTCTCGACTGCCTGACCGATGCCGAGCGCGACGCACTGCGACGCGATCCCCAGGTCGACTACAGCCCGGCCGGTGTGACACATATCGAAGATCAGCGCCGCCGCTTCGTTCAGGCGTGCCTGGACCATATGGGGGCCGCGTTCCTGGCCGGCATGAGCACGGCGACCACCGCGCGCGACATGGATGCGCTGCGCGCAGCTCTCGGTGAGGAGCAGATCACCTATGTGGGGATGTCCTACGGCACCATGCTCGGCATCGTCTACGGCGAGATGTTTCCCAACCGGGTGCGGGCCGCTCTGCTCGACGGAGTGGAGGACCCCCAGGTCGACCCGATCGCCGACGATCTCGCCCAGGACACGGCATTCCAGCAAGCCTTCGACGAATTCGCCCGGAGCTGCGCGCAGCTGCCCGATTGCCCGCTCGGTGCCGACCCGGCGCGATCGGTGGCGCGGTTCCACGACCTGATCGACCCGTTGGTGAATCACCGTGGACATACCAAAGATCCACGGGGACTGGGTTATTCGGATGCCATCGCCGCGACGGAGTATGCCCTATACGGCCAGGACGACTGGCCGGCGCTGAACGCAGGACTGCGGGCGCTGCGCGACGGAAAGCCCGCCGACGATCTGCTCGAACTCGCCGACGTGTTCCTGGGACGCGACACCGCCGGGCACTACGGCCCGGAGTGGAATGTGCTGGCGGCGACCCAATGCGTCGACGCCGCCTACCCCGGCGATCCCGCGGTGTGGGTCGACTTCGACCGGCGGGTGCGCGAAGCGGCGCCCTTCGAGAGTTACGGCTCGTTCACCGGTTTCGCTCCTCGCGACCAGTGTGTCTTCTGGCCGGTCAGGCCGGCAGCGGCCCCGCAACCGGCATCCTGGCCGGGACCGGGCAAGGTGATGGTCATCTCGACGACCGGCGATCCGGCCACGCCCTATCAGGTCGGCGTCGAGGTCGCGGCTGAACTCGGCGCTCCCCTGCTGACGTTCGAGGGCACCCAACACACGGCATTCATTCCCGGCACGCCGTGTGTGCGCGCGGCGGGTGATGCGTTTCTGATCGATCTTCGGGCGCCCGATCCCGGGCAACGGTGTTGACGAGCGCTGGGCGACAACTCCTCACCGGGGCGGGTCGCCCTTCCACAGAAAACTGTTGACGTACTTGCCCAGATCCTGGGCGAGTTCGAGGTTCGCGCCAGAGGGGACGCCGGGTCCGTCACCGGGCGCGAACTTCCGGTACGGCCCGATCGCGGCGCCGACCAGTGCCAGGTCGTTCTTCACGGCGGCCATCACGACGAGGCGGGTGCGGGTGACCGTCGCACCCCCCTGCGGGTAGACGTCGAGGACTTCACCGAAACCGAGTTGGTATCCGACAGTGGTGTTGGGGAGCACGTAGGCCACCGTCGCGTCCGGCTGCTTCTCCTTCAGAAGGTCGTCGATGACCTCCTCGGCCGATCGGCCCCCGGCGGGGACCGCGAAGAGTTCCATCACCCCGCCGTCTCCGCCGGTGTACGTCGCCGAGACGCCGTCGTCTTCCAGGCTGACGTCGTACGCCGAACCCGGCGCCGGGTACGACACCGAAAATCCGCCGTCGGCCGCCACGTAACGCGGGCTCGCCTGAACCGGCACACCCGTCGGTGGTCGCCCGCAATCCGGCGGGCAGCTGTAGCGCACTGTCGGCCCGCCCGCCACGTTCCACAACGCCGTCGACGCTCCGATCAATACTGCGAGGGTGGCGATGAGCGGGATGAGCATGCGCGGGAATGAGGTAAACCGTTGTGGCCCAGCCGTATAGGAGCCTGACGGCACCGAGTAACCGGGAAACAACTCGACAGGCTGCGCGGTGGTGGGGGCGGCGCTCATTGCTCCGCCATCTCGATGTGGGGCTGTGGCCGGTTCTGCCTGCGGGCGGCCCGCGACGTCTGCGACGCCGCATGGCCGGCAACCCCGCAGGCCGGACAGAACTTGGTGTCGGGTACCACGTGCTGGCACCAGACGCAGAGAATCGGGAGCTCCGGATAGGTGACCGCGTGCTCCTCCCGAAGGACCGTCAGCTGAAGGCTCACCCGCAGGGCGATGATCGCCGCGAGCGCGAGTACGACGTGTACCGAGAATTGCAGATACGGCGGCAGCCGGTAGGCCTCGGCGAGGCCGACGGACGCATATGCGGCGGCGCCGACAACCAGACCGAGGCCGCCGACCGCGAGCACGCCGCGGCGGTCAGGCCCGTCGCGGCGCGCATACCAGAGGCCCGCACCGACAAGGCCGCCCAGAGCCAAGCCCGTCAACGGTTCGGCGATCCCGCGCACCCCGCCCTGGAGCAACATGTCCGCAATGGGCAGATCGCCGGTCACTGTGCTGTCGCCGAATTGCGGAATCATCCTGGTGACGTTGGTGGCGAGAGTGAACGTCGTGGCACCGACCACGCCGATTGTGAAGCCGTGCAACGATTCTCGAACTGGTGTCCTGATGAGACGGACCAGGATGGCCGGCAGCTGCATCGCCAGCAGAGCTCCGAATGGGATCACCACCGCGTCGCGCAGCAGACGTGTCGTCGGGATCTGTGAGCCAAGACCCAGGCTGTACGTCTCGGCCACGATCGCATCGGTCAACGTCGCCCAGCCCACCCCGACGGCCAGTCCGAGGGCTGCCGTAAGCACCCAGACCCATGCAGGAAGATCGGCCAGCAGCCGGGATTCGACGAGGTAGATCGCGACGAGGGTCGGTGCGGCGAAGATGGCCAACGCCAGCATCGGCACATACCACTGCAGCAGACAGAAGGTGATCAGCACCGCCGCCACCAGGGCGAGTGCGAAGCGGAATGCGACCCGCGACCTGCTCGGCAGCTGCGGGAACATCGAGCTGACGATCGAGGGTTGGAGAACGTTTTCCCCCGGGGCGGCGGCGAAATCGCGCACGCGCAGCAGACCGGGGCGCCGGCCAGGAGGCTGCGACAAATGTGCGCCGCAGCGCGCGCAGAACCGGCCCGCAGGAACGTCGTGACGGCATGCCGGGCACGGCATCGTCGCGATGTCGATGTCGGCGTCGGGTTGATCGCTCATCGCGGACCCCGCTGCACGTCAAGGATGTTGCGTACCAGGTTGTCGACGTTGGGACTACCCAAGCCGGTCACCATGTCGTAGCCGGGTTGGGAGATCGCGACGGCGTTGGTGCCCAACGTGATGTCGTGGAACCCCGGCCGGGACGCACCGGCCTTGAGGCGGTACAACATCGGATTGAGTTCTCCCAGTGGCCGCCCGCCGTTGGCGACCAGGAACTGGTTCATCACCGCTGCGATACCGGCCCAGATCGGGGCCGCCATCGATGTGCCGCCACCGACCACCAACTGCTGGTGCTGCACGATGACGGCGCCCGTCGAATTGTCGGCCACCGCCGACACATCGGGAGTCAGTCTGCGCACGGTGTTGGTCGTGGTCGTCACCCCGGCCTGCCACGGTGGCCGGTCGAAGAGGCTGGACACCCCGCCGCCGCTCCCCTGGGTCAACGGGCCGTCGCTCCACGCCTGCTCGCCCAGCCACCGGTACTTCTCGTCGGTCGACAAGGTCGTACCGCCGACGCTGGTCACCTCGGGCAACGACGCGACGGCATCGAGCCCGACGTCGGCCGGGCCGGGTGGCGCCGCCCAGTCATGCCCTCGTTTGCATTCCAGGCCCGCCAAGTCGCCGCTGGCGTCGAACACCGTGGTGCCGTGGGCGAGGGCGATGGATATCGCGCCGCGGATCGGGGCGAGGTCGGCGGCGGTGATCATCCGGTCGCACCCCCAGCCGATGGACAAACTCCAGATGGCGCCGGGGAACTGGCGATCCACCGATTGCATCAGTTCGGCGATCTTGACGTAGGTGCTTCCGCCTGCGACCGTCGTGCGCGCATTGACCAGTACCTTGCGGGCATCGGGTGCGATCGCGTGCGCGACCTGGAGATCCATCGTTGACTCGCCGCTGCGCTGTTCCGGCATCCCGCCGACCACCTCAGGGGTCAACTTGGGCAGGCCGTATGTCGCGGTGAACATATCCAGGTCGGCCTGATCGAATCCGTCGAAACCGAATACCGCAATCGTGGTGCGCTTGCCGGTGTAGCCGGCTTCGGTCAGCGGACGGACGTTGTACGTGGTCCGCAGCGAGTCCGGGGGCAGGCTGTGGTCAGGCACATCCAACGGCCGGAACGACGGGCTGTTCGAGTGGTACGGCGTGTAGCTGAGGATCCGGCCCAGGCCGGCCACCGTGTCGGTCAGCGAGGCGGGAACGGCGGGCTGCTGCGGCGAGGCGTAGAACACCTGCCCCGCCCGGCCGCGATAGTCGCGGACCGCCACCCGCAGGGCCGCGGCGACCTGGCCGGCCGGCCCGTGGAGGACGGCCCACTTGTCGCCGGAGCGCCACCGAACCGACAGACCGTTGGCGGCTGCCCATGATTCGAGCCGCGCGGGACGGTCCGGGGTGGTGAGCTCGGCGGTCAGCTCGACGGATTGTGCCTGCGATTCACCAAGATTCGTCGACATCGCGAGCAGAGTGGCGAAGGGACCCGAAATGGGTGGCGGCAGCTGCCAATCCGAGTGGGATCGCAGGTCGATCGCGATCAGGCTCAGTGCTGCGATAGTGACCACCGCGAGCGAAACACGCAGTGGCCGTGCGGTTCGTCCCATCAGCGCGTGTGCTCCCCTCGACACATCGCACAAAGCTAGTGCATACCCACCCGAAACATCAGCGCTATCCGGTCAGGCAGCCAAACTCGTACAGGTCGGTGGGAATCGTGGCGTCGGCCGGTGCGGGCGTTGTCGACGCGTTCGTGCCGCACACCTTCTGTTTGTCCTGGTTCACCCACTGCAGGCCCTGCTGCTGGAAGACCAGAGTGGTGGGTGCACCCATGTCGGGATTGGCGGTACTGGACCACAGGCCGCTTGTCACCGCCCAGCCGGCAGCACATTTGACATCGTCGATCCGGTAGATGTTGTCCTGGGCCACGGCCTGAACCGCTTTGGTGGCCGCGTCGGCAAGTCCGGTCTTGGTGCAGTCGGCCGCCGAAACGGAGGTCGAGGTCGAGTCCGATGATGAGCATGCCGGCAGGCTCGCAGCGGCGAGACCACCGAGTGCCATGACGATGCCGAGCCGGCGCACAGTACGGTTCACGCTGAGCGACTATAGCGACCGCCGCACAAGATAATCGGAGCATCGCTCCAATTATCTTGTGCGGCAGATCAGTTTGCCTACGACTGCATCTGGCCGAGCGTGACCTGCACCGTATGGGACGCGCCTGACGGATCGTCGTACGTCACGGTGACGTTGTCACCGGGTGCCTTGGAATGAATGGCGGCGACGAGTGACTCCGGGCCGTCGATCACATGGCTGTCCACCTTGGTTATGACCGCACCCTGCGGCAAGCCGGCCGATGCCGCCGGGCTGCCGTCCGCGACGCCCGCGATCATCGCGCCGCGCGCGCTGTCGTCCGAGCTGAGCTGGACACCGAGTGAGGCGTGCTGGACGGTTCCGGTGGAGATCAGTTCGTCGGCAAGGCGTTTGGCCTGATCGACGGGGATGGCGAAGCCGAGGCCGATCGACCCGCTCTGTGCTGCCTGCGAATCCTGGCCGCCGCCAAGGGATGCGATCGCCGAGTTCACGCCGATCAGATCACCGTTCATGTCCACCAGCGCCCCGCCCGAGTTGCCCGGATTGATGGCGGCGTCGGTCTGGATCGCGTTCATGACCGAATGCTGGCCGGTCTGCCCGTCACCGGTGGCCACCGGACGGTCGAGCGCGCTGATGATGCCGGTGGTCACGGTGCCCTGCAGGCCCAGCGGCGAGCCGACCGCGACGACGTTTTGCCCCACCTTGAGGTCCTTGGACGAACCGATGGTGATCGGCGTCAGCCCCGAGACGTTCTGCGCACGCACCACCGCGATGTCGTCGGCGGGATCGGTGCCGACGACGGTGAACGGCACTGTGCGGCCGTCGGAGAAGGTCACGGTGGCCTCGACACCGCCGCTGGAGCGGCCGAACGGTCGCACCCCCGGACCGTCCGCCGTCGGGTCCTGGCCGTCCGCGGCCTGCGCGGCCGCCGCCACGACATGGTTGTTGGTCAAGATCAGCCCGTCGGAGCTCAGAACGATTCCGGATCCTTCCTCACGTCCCTGGCCCATGCTGATCTGGAGTTTGACCACGCTGGGCAACACCTTGGCCGAGACCTGCTCGACCGATCCGACGGGAGCCTGGGCAGCGGGCTGGCCGGAGACCGGCCCGGCCTTCGGCGCAGACATTCCGGCGGCGGGCTTGGGTGCGGCGACCGTGGCGGCCGGCTGCCCGAGGTGGTCGACCACGACGACGGCGCCGGCGCCGGCAACCATGGCGACCGCGGCCGTACCGGCCACCAACACTCCGGCCCGAGCTTTCGATCGCGGTTTTGGATTTTGCTGTGACGGTGGTCTCACAAATTGACTGCGCATATCGCCGTGCGGTCCGTAGCTCGGCGGGTACATCTGTGTCGTATAAGAAGTATCGTAATGCGATTGATACCGGGCCTGGTCCCACTGATTCGAGTTAGATTGATCAACAGCATCTTTCGGTCGCCATTGGTGGTGGCGGTCGTGCGGCGCATTCCCTGACTGGTAGTTCATCGCGTTGGACTTCTCTTTCTCATGACAAATTAATGTTTGCGCCAGCTAGCGCCTGAATGCAGGCTGCCTGCGGTGTCTGAAGCTTTGCTGAGAATTGGTTCAACGTGAGCCAAGACTTTTTATCGGGTCAATAATGGGTGCCGTTGGGCCCGACCCGGCCTATGCGGCTGTAGCGTGGCGACCGTGAATTCCTCTCGCGTGCCCTCCGCCGTCGCACTCGTAGCCTGCGCCGCATCGATCGCTCTGACGGTGGCCGCATGCGGCTCCGAGACCAGTAGCCCGTCGGCGAGCAAGGCCTCCAGCGCTCCAGCCGTCGCTTCCACGGTGACCCAAGCGGCCGGCCCGGACGGCACGTGCCCGACGACACCGCCCGCCAATCCGGGCACCCCCGAATGGACGTTGCCCGGGGCTACCGGCAGCGTTGCGGTCACCGGATCCACGGACACCGCCGCACCCTTCGTCACGGTGACCGCGCCGTTCAGCGTCGCCGCCACCCAGGTGCAGACGTTGCAGGCCGGCACCGGACCGGTTGTCGCGCCGAACGCCATGGTGTCGGTCTGCTACATGGGCGTCAACGGGCGGGACGGATCGGTGTTCGACAGCAGCTACCAGCGTGGCGAACCGGCGGACTTCCCCCTCGACGGCGTCGTGCCCGGCTTCCAGAAGGCCATCGCGGGTCAGAAGGTCGGATCCACGGTCGCGGTCGCCATGGTCTCCGCCGACGGCTACCCGGAGGGTCAGCCCAGGGCGGGCATCCTGCCCGGCGACACCCTGGTCTTCGCGATCAAAATCCTCAGCGCCTCGTAACCGCTAAGGCTGGCAGGTCGGCTGAAGGCCGTTCACCAGCGCGTAGATGTCATCCTTCTTCTGGTCGGCCCAGTCGATCGCCGTCCACGTCGAGGGCTGCGGCCACGCGTTCGACACCGTCGGCCCGTACCCGCCGTACCCGTACCCGAACCCGCCACCCGAGATCACGAACAGCGCCCCGACCGCGTCACGCATGTCGTCGCTCGCGCGGCGCAGGTCGACAAGCGCCGGCGCCAGTCCAGGGACGATGCCGGGACCGTTCACATCCTCCATGTAGTGGACACCGTGGCTGATCATGGCGAGCTTGACGTTGGTGTCGCGTTGCTGGGCGGCCCCGCTCGCGTACGGCGAGCTGATGACGATCCGAACCCCGCCGATGCCGGCGTTGATGTCGTTGTCGAGGCTCTCGCGAACCTGATCGAGCACGACGCACGGCACGCGAACCGGGTCGGCCGCGGCTGCCGGCGCGAAGCCGATCGATGCGCAGGTCACGGCTGCCGCCAGGGCGGAACCGAGGCGTATGGGATCGAGGACCGTCGACTGAGTTTGCTTCATCGTCCACCTGTGTATCCGGGCATCACCATTGATGCCTGTATATAGGTGGAATTGACGCCTTTGTTACCGCGGTCCGGAGATTAGCTCGCCAGAAAACAACTCCGGAGTTACACCCAGTCCCACACCGACATGTCGCCCTTGGGGTAGTTCATGCACACGTCGGTGGCCTTGGCGACCACGCCCTTGTTGTTGAAGAACAGCTTTGCCCAGTTGCCCCAGCGGGTCGCGACGAACTCGTAATAGATGTTGGTCGCGGTGTCCTCGGAGTACTGACGGCGAGCCACCGGGTCGAGCGAGAAGAACCAGTGGATGCGGTCGAAGGCGATCTGCTGCACCTCTGGCGGCCGGTTGCTCCGGTCGATCATGTAGCGCTCGAAGTACACCGGGCTGGTGTCGCGCGCGGCGGCCATGTACTGCTCGGTGTCGCACTGGGTGATGATGATGCGGTGCGGGATCGGATAGTCATCGGTGGCATCGGCGGCCGCCGGGCCGGCCGAGATGACACTCGCGGCCGCCACGGCGCTCAACGCCATTCCCGCGAGCTTTGCGCGACGCTTCAACCCGGTCATCGTTCTCCTGCCCTCATCCCTAAAACCTTAAGCGGACTAACTATATAGCGGTCCACTGGGCAGTATCCACCCCTAGGTCTGCCGCGGACTGCATTTGTGACGAGTGAGACTCGCTGCCAGGGACCGTTCAGCCGCCGTTGGTGACCGGGTTGGACGACAGTGTGATGAAGCCGTCGTTGATCCACACGCCCCAGCGGCCGCCCCACATGTGGGTCCACACGACAGGGCGCCCGGCCCACGTCTCGGCCGGCTTGCCCGGCGCCCAGGCCGGCACCGGCTCACCGACATTCTGGTCCGGCGGTGGCGGGTCGGCGCTGGCCGGCGCGATGCCGATCGCGAGTCCAACCGCGAGTGCGCCGACAGCGGTCAGCGCGGTTCTGATCAAGGTCATGAGCACGACTCCAGCGTTCAGACGTCATCGAGATACTTAGCAAATATAACCAGCAGACGGCGCGGGCAATCCCCTACCCCGAAAGATGGTGAGCCGAGTCGCTATGGCGTGGGTGCCGGCGCGGGTGTGGCAGTGATCGGCGCCGGCTGGCCGGGCGCGTTGTATTCGTAGCCCGGCGGCGGAGGCCCGCTCAGCGAGTAGTAGCCCGGCGGCAGCGCCGGGGTCCCGGGCGGCGGCGGTTTACCCGGGCCGTACTCCCCCGGGGGCGCCTCCGAGCCGGGCGCGGTGTACGACGTGAACCCGGGCGGCAGCGGCGGCGGGGCTCCCGCCCCCGGTGGCGGCGCGACGGAGCCGCCGGCATACGCCTCGTCCTGCGGCCCGTAGTACGGGTCGCGGACCTGATGCCACATGTCTTTGAGCGACCCGAGGACGCCCGGGGTGTTCTGCGAGCCGTACGTCGGGTTGGCGATCTCGGGGACCGACGGCGGCGCGCCGGGCGGTGGCGGCGCAGGCGCGGGAGCGGCACCGGGATCGACGGGCATGGCCACCGGCTGGCCTGGTGGCACGGCTGCCGGATCCGACGGAACCGGAATCGGCGTCGGCGTCATCGGGTCGGCCGATGCGGTGGCTGCCCCGCCGAATGCCGCGCCGGCGGTCAAGCCTGCGACCAGGATTGCGCGGAGGAACGGCGCGGTGCGGTGACCTTCAGTCATGAATCCGGCAGTCCTCTCATTGGCCCCTCGGCGTAGGGGCATCGTCGCACACATCGGCGATGGGCGTACCCGGGGCGAACCCGTGTACCCCTGCTATCGCCGCTACGACGCGGGCCGTTTCAGCATTCCCCCTGGTGCCCGCACGTCCGGCGGGCACCAGGGCCGCAGTCAGACCTGAGTGGTCGGGGTACCGGTTCCGGTGGTGCCGGTCGCCGATCCCTTGAGATAGCGGGTGACGAAGCCGAGCGAAACGATCGCCGCGACGACACCGATGACACCCCACAGCACGATCGGGAACACCAGCGAGCCGAAGATGAAGTCGTAGGTCAGCGCCAGGTAGAGCGACCAGATGACGCGGTAGATCGACCAGAACGCCAACAGGCCGGTGCTGATGCCGATGTAGAGGCTGTATTGCCGATCGACGCGGTCGATCTGCTGAGCGATGGGGGTCGGGACGATCTTCATGGGTTCTTCCTCTCGTTACTCGCCGCCTCCATGGCGTCGTTGCGAGAAGTAAAGAACTGACAACCCCCTACCGATCCCAACTCACTCCGAGAAGTCGGCCGTCAACCATCGATCCGGGTGGATGGTGAACAGCACGTTCTCGTGCCCTTCCATCGACTGAACGAACTGCTTGCCGGCCTCGTCGCCGAGATAGCGCACGGCGATCGCTTCCAGGATCTCCGGCGGGGTGGGTGTGGTGGCGTCGACCACCGTTCCCTCGACGGTCACGTATACATAGGGCGGCTCCTCGTTCTGCACCACCAATGCCACCGCCCCGGCCTTCTTGATCAGCCGGGCCTTCCGGCTCGCCGCGCCCGTGGTGACCCGGACATTGCCACCCGGCGCGTAGTCGTACCAGATCGGAACGCTGGCCGGCGGACGGCCGTCTTCGGCGGCGACGGACAGGACCGCCACATGTTTGGCGGCGAGGAACTCCTGCCGCTCGGACTCGGTCAGTTCTCTGGGCATACACCGGCCAACCTCCGACTCTCGCGGGCTATTCCGAACCGGAACCGGGATCGGCGGAATCGCGGCGCGCACTGGCAACTCGTCGCCCGTTCACCGGTGTGCGCGACATCGTTGGGTAGGGTCTCCGGGTGACTTCGAGCCCAACCCTCAAATCCGTAAACGCCCGTCTTGCTGAGGAACTCGCGGTAGCCGAGGCGCAGGTGACGGCCGCAGTCCGGCTGCTCGACGAAGGCGCAACCGTGCCGTTCATCGCCCGGTACCGCAAGGAAGTCACCGGCAGCCTCGACGACGGCCAGCTGCGCGACCTTGAGGAGCGGTTGCGGTATCTGCGCGAGCTCGACGAACGGCGGGACGCGGTGCTGGCGTCGATCGAAGAGCAGGGCAAGCTCACCGACGAGCTGAGGATCGCGCTGCTGAGCGCCGAGACCAAGTCCCGGGTCGAGGACATCTACCTGCCGTACAAACCGAAGCGGCGCACGAAGGCTCAGATCGCTCGCGAAGCCGGCTTGGAGCCGCTCGCTGATCGGCTGCTCGCCGACCCTGCCGTCGACCCCGAGATCGTGGCCGTCGCGTTCCTGAACGGCGACGTCGCCGACGCCGCGGCGGCGCTGGACGGCGCCCGGCACATACTCATCGAACGTGCCGCCGAAGATGCCGAGCTGGTCGGCGCGATCCGGACCAAGTTCTGGGCCGAAGGCGCGCTGCGCACAACGCCCTACTCCGAAGAGGCCGCGAAAAGTCAAGCGGCACAGAAGTTCCGTGACTATTTCGAGTTCTCTGAGCGACTCGAGGACATGCCGTCACACCGGGTGCTCGCGGTGATGCGCGGTGAGAAGGAACAGGCCCTCGCGCTGCGCTTCGACGGCGGCAGCGACGACGCTTATGAGGTGATGGTGGCACGGGCGCTCGGCGTCGATCTGACCGCCAAGGCGGCGGCGACGCCCTGGCTGGCCGCCACCGTCCGGTTGGCGTGGCGGACCCGGCTGATGATCTCCGGGGCGGTCGATGCGCGGATGCGGTTGCGCCAGCGCGCCGAGGACGACGCCGTCGCGGTGTTCGCCAAGAATCTCAAGGATCTTCTGCTGGCCGCCCCGGCAGGCAATCGGACCACGCTGGGCCTGGATCCCGGCTTCCGCACCGGTGTGAAGGTCGCCGTCGTCGACGGCACCGGCAAGGTGCTCGAGACCTGTGCGATCTACCCCCATCAGCCTCAGCGGCAATGGGATACGGCGAAGGCCACACTGGCAGCGTTGGTCAGTCGCCACGGGGTCGAGCTGATCGCGATCGGCAATGGCACCGCCTCGCGTGAGACCGATGCTCTGGCCACCGAACTGATCAATGACATCCGCGGCACCGGTACGACGGCGCCGGCAAAGGCGATGGTCAGTGAGGCAGGCGCCTCGGTGTA
Source organism: Mycolicibacterium vinylchloridicum (assembly GCF_013404075.1). GTDB lineage: Bacteria > Actinomycetota > Actinomycetes > Mycobacteriales > Mycobacteriaceae > Mycobacterium > Mycobacterium vinylchloridicum. The sequence continues at coordinate 30,647 of NZ_JACBJQ010000028.1, read as the reverse complement.
TTCCGCATCGGCCTATGCCGCGCGCGAGCTGCCGAGCCTGGACGTGACGGTGCGCGGCGCGGTGTCGATCGCGCGAAGGCTGCAGGATCCGCTTGCCGAACTGGTGAAGATCGAGCCCAAATCGATTGGTGTCGGCCAGTATCAGCACGACGTCACGCCGGGTACGCTCGCGCGCAGCCTCGACGCCGTGGTGGAGGATGCCGTCAACGCTGTGGGGGTGGATCTGAACACCGCGTCGGTACCGCTGCTGGCGCGGGTGTCCGGGGTGTCGGAGTCGCTGGCCGAGGCGATCGTCGCCCACCGGGAGAAGACCGGGCCGTTCCGCAGCCGCCGCGCGCTGTTGGATGTAGCACGATTGGGCCCCAAGGCTTTTGAGCAATGTGCGGGATTCCTGCGAATCCGCGGTGGCGACGACGCCCTCGACGCGTCGGGTGTCCACCCTGAGGCCTATCCGGTGGTCCGGCGAATCCTGGACCGCTCGGGCATCGCGCTGGCCGAGCTCATCGGCAACGAGCGCTCGCTGCGGTCGCTTCGGCCAGCCGATTTCGCCGACGACCGATTCGGTGTGCCGACGGTGACCGACATCCTGTCCGAGTTGGAGAAACCGGGCCGCGATCCGCGGCCGGCGTTCTCCACAGCGACCTTCGCCGCCGGGGTGGAGAAGGTGGCCGACTTGAAGGTCGGCATGGTGCTGGAAGGTGTCGTCACCAATGTCGCGGCCTTCGGCGCCTTCGTCGATGTCGGGGTCCATCAGGACGGTCTGGTTCACGTGTCGGCGATGTCGGACCGTTACGTCTCCGATCCGCACGAGGTGGTGCGGTCCGGTCAGGTGGTGCGGGTGAAGGTCCTCGAGGTCGATGTGGACCGCCAGCGGATCGGGCTCACTCTTCGCCTTGGCGATGAGCCAAAGTCCCGGCAAGCCAAGAGATCTGAGCGTGGTGGTGGCAATCCCGGCCGCGGCGAGCGCCGTCAGCCGACCCGTGGCGGCGGCGATGGTGGCCGGCGTGAGAGCAGCGGGTCGTCAGGTTCGATGGCGCAAGCCTTACGAGACGCCGGTTTCGGCCGCTAGGTAATGCGGTGCACGAAATGCCGGTGGCAGTCGTTCACCGGTAGCGGTGATTGCCAGCATTCGCGCAGCCGGCAGGCAGCCGCTGTGCAACCAATTGCCAGAATGGGCGACATTCCTGGGAATTCTCAGCTCTCATTTATGTTGTGCTACTTCAGATTTCATAAATTCGCCGCCGCGGTGAACTTATACCGGCAGGCGTCGGCCAGTGCACGCATCTGTGTAAAACCTCACCTGGCAGCTTGAACGGAATTTTTTCGACGCGGCGTCGACGTTGCAGCGCGCATGACAGATACCGCGTTTTACCGCTCGCTCAACTCAATTGGCGTTCCCCAGCGAGGTGACCCACGCATCGCGGGCACCGCCGTCGCGTTCACGCAGAACCGCCACAACCAGGACGAGGTGGCAGCGGCGCTCACCGAGTTCGCCGACCCCGCGTTCGCCCGCTTCGCCCGAACCAGCGGGGTCGAATATCGCAACCTCGCGCTACCGCTGGAGCGCTACCCGAAGATGACCGGCTTCACCGAAGCCAATGCCGCCTACCTGGAGGTGGCCACCGAACTCGGCGAGCAGGCACTGCGCCGAGCACTGGACGCCGCGCACGTCCGCCCCGACGAGGTCGATGCGATCGTGACCGTCTCGAGCACGGGAGTGGCGGTGCCGACCATCGATGCCCGGATCGCAGCCAAGGTCGGACTGCGACCAGATATCAAGCGCATTCCGCTGTTCGGGCTCGGATGTGTCGCCGGCGCGGCCGGGTTGGCGCGGGTGCACGACTACCTGCGCGGCTTTCCGGACCACATCGCGGTCTTGCTCTCGGTCGAGCTGTGTTCCCTGACTTTGCAGCGCGATGACACGTCGATTCCCGCACTGATCGGCGTCTGCCTGTTCGGTGACGGCGCGGCGGCCGTCGTCGGCACCGGAGCCGATCGGGCTCCGGCCGGACTCCCCCTGCATCCCGGTCCGCGCGTACTGGCAACGCGCAGCAGGCTGTTCGCCGACACCGTCGACGTGATGGGCTGGAATGTCAGCTCCAGCGGATTCCAGTTGGTGATGTCGCGCGAGGTCCCCAACATGGCCGAAGACCACCTGGGTGAGGAAGTCGATAGGTTTCTCGCTGACCACGGTTTGACGACCGCCGATATCGCCACCTGGGTGTGTCATCCCGGTGGGCCCAAGGTGCTCGACGCGATCACCGATGCGGTCGGCGTTCCGCCGGAAGGGCTGCGGCACAGCTGGCAGTCGATGCGGGACAACGGAAACATCTCTTCGGCGTCCGTGCTCGATGTCCTCGACCGGACCATTGCCGAGCCACCGGAGGCAGGCTCACTGGGAGTGATGCTGGCGATGGGGCCGGGCTTCAGCTTCGAACTGTTGCTGCTGGCCTGGTGAAGGAGATCGCCATGTTCTATTTCTTGTTCATCGCTGCGATCGGTGTCGAGCGGCTCGTCGAGCTGGTGGTGTCGCGGCGGAACGCCCGATGGTCTTTCGCTCAGGGCGGCCACGAATTCGGCCGCGGCCACTACCCCGTGATGGTCGGGATGCACACCCTGCTGCTGGTGTCGTGCATCGTGGAAGTGGCGACGATGCACCGTCCGTTCCTGCCGTGGTTGGGGTGGCCGATGGTCGGGGTCGTCGCGATCAGTACCGCTCTGCGCTGGTGGTGCGTGTCCGTTCTGGGCAAGCACTGGAATCCGCGGCTGATCGTGATCAAGGGTGCGCCCCTGGTCGACCGCGGCCCCTACCGGTGGCTGCACCACCCGAACTACACGGCCGTTGCCGCGGAAGTGGCGGCATTGCCCCTGGTGCACTCCGCCTGGGTGACGGCCATCGTGTTCAGCATCGCCAACGCCTTGGTGCTCACCGTTCGGATCCGTGCCGAGAACGCGGCACTCGGTTACGCCTGAGTTTGACGGAGCCGCAACCATATTCACAGCTCATTTCAGGTGCCGGCACTCGTAACCGGTGTTACGTTGTGATCCGTTGAGGTTGTGCACAGCCACATCGAGGGGCCGTCAATGAGCACTGCTGCCGAACGCGCCGACCAGCTTGCTCTGGTGGCACGACTCAAGTCTGCCTATCCCGAGTTGCCGGACGCGCCGACACCCGATCTGCTCGACCACGCCAGGTTCGTCGCCTACATGAAGCCCGTGCACGACGTCGGCGGCGAGCCCGATGCTCCGATGAAGTACGAGAACAAGGATTACGAGTACTGGGAGCACATGACGTACGTCATCTGCGAGGTCCTCGCCTGGCGGGGCATCTGGCTCTCGGAGGAACGCCGCCGCATCGGCAACGTCGACGTCCAGCGTGCCGTCTATCTCGGGTTCCCCTATTACGGCCGCTGGCTGTTGTCGGTGGCGCGGGTCCTGATCGAGAAGCATCACATCGGTCTGACCGAGCTCACCGAACGCATGGCCGAGGTCAAGGAGCGCTACGCCGGCGGTCTTGACGGGAAAACGCTGAAGGCCGAGCCCAAGTACGAGGGCGACGGATCGCAGGTCAAGCGGAACAGCCACATCGTTCACGCGCAGGGCAAGGGCGATCCGCAGGTGTACGCGGGCAAAGCCGGAGAGCCGCGATTCACGGTCGGCGACCCGGTGGTGGTCCGTGAGCTGCCCGTGCTGTTCTATACGCGCACCCCCGAGTACGTCCGCGGTGCGAAGGGTGTCATCGACGCCGTGGCCTACGAGAGCCCAGCCGCCGAGGATGAGACCTGGGACATCCCCGACGCCAAGCCCGAATGGTTTTACGTCGTCAAATTCAGCATGTCCGAGCTGTGGAACGACTTCAACGGCCCGGAGACCGACAGCTTGCGAACCGAGATCCCCGAGCACTGGCTGCGACCGGCCTAGCAGAAACGGACGGATATGACCGACCACGAACACGACCACGACCGCACCGTCAAGCCCATGGTCGACGAGATCACCGACTTCGAGGTCCTCGAGATCGCGCTACGCGAATTGTGCATCGAGAAGGGCATTTTCACCGCCGAAGAGCACCGCCGGTTCACCGAGTTCGCCGAGCAGATCGGCCCGACGCCGGCGGCCCGGCTGGTCGCCCGCGCCTGGCTGGATCCCGACTTCAAGGCGCTCGCCCTGGCCGAACCGATGACGGCGAGCAAGGAGGTCGGTGTCGACTGGCTGGAGCCGACCGGCTTCGGCACACCGAGCGACTTCACCGCCTTCCAGATCCTCGAGGACACCCCCACCGTGCACAACGTGATCGTCTGCGCGCTCTGCTCCTGCTATCCGCGCCCGATCCTCGGGAACTCCCCCGAGTGGTACCGGACGCCCAACTATCGCCGCCGGCTGGTCCGCTGGCCGCGACAGGTCCTCGCCGAGTTCGGCCTCTATCTGGGCGACGACATCGAGGTCCGGGTGCAGGACTCCAACCAGAAGCACCGCTTCATGGTGATGCCGATGCGGCCCGAAGGCACCGACGGCTGGACCGAGGACCAGCTGACCGAGATCATCACCCGGGACTGCCTGATCGGCGTCGCGCTGCCCAAGGCCGGCGTGACGACGAACGTGATCACCGACACCCGTCCCGCCATGCATCCGGTCGGCGAATGAACCCCGACACGCTGCGCCAGATCGTCGAGCGCAATCAGGTTTGGTCGGTGATGGCCGCCAAATACGGGGTGGAGAACCCGGTCCCGCCCTGGAAGACCAGCCTCGACGGGCTGTGTGACGCGCTCGACCACGCCGCGTGTGACGCCGACGTGCCGAACTTCAAGGAGCGGCGCGACGAGGAAGACGAGTTGTCGGCGGCCGTCTACCCCACGCTTCCCTACCCGGAAAACCAGCTCGTTGCGCTGGCTCATTCGCTGCTGGCAAGGGGTGTCATCACCGAAGCTGAACTGCAGCAACGACTTTCCACCGTACGGGCCCGGTTGGAGGCCTGAGCTGTCCCGCGCTGTCCCCCAATCGGTGGACCCCTGATTCATCCGGTATTCCAGCCGATCGGCGGACGGTCGGAGATGACGCCGCGCGTCATAGTTGCCTGGTGAGCCGTCAAGCAAGCGGCGGCTCCCCCCAACCAAAGGATGGCAACGGTGAACAGCAGCATGGATTTGTCGGAACATACCGCAGCGGCCTCCAGCGCGATCGGCATCCGCCCCGCCTATTTCGTCCAGCAATCGAACGGGAGCTTTCGGCCGACGACATCGGCCGCGGCCTCCTGGAGCGACGGCGTGCTCAGCGGCCAGGCGATCGCCGGCCTCGCGGCGTCGACGCTGGAGCGCAAGTACGGCGCCGTCGGATACCTGCCCGCCCGGCTGACCCTCGATCTGCTCAAGCCGGCCCGGGCCGTCGCGACGCACACCCAGACCCGGCTGGTTCGGCACGGGCACCGGATGCGCACGGCCGAATGCGACATCATCCAAGACGATTGGATCGTGGCGCGGGCGACAGTGCTGCAGTACCGCCAGGCCCAGTGCGCGGTCGACGAACCGTGGGAAACCGCGATGAGCGTCGTGGCGCCGGACAGCGCCGAGAACCTGCACGTCGACGACGACGGAACCGGGTGGAGCCCGATGGGCTTGCGGCACCACAACCGTGGGCGCAAGCGCGCCTACTACGGCGGTTTGGACGCGGTGGCCGGCCTGCCTGCGACACCGTTCGTCCGGTCCGCGGTGGTCGCCGAGGCGGCGGCCAATCTGGTGACCGATCTGGGCGCCAACGGAATCGGCTACATCAACGGTGACCTGACCGTGGCTCTGGCGCGCCTGCCACGCGGGGTGTACATCGGCGTGCAGGCCGACACCCACTTCTCCGAGAACGGGGTGTCAGTGGGCAGCGCGACCCTGTTCGACGACGACGGTGCCTTCGGCAGCAGCATGGTGACCGCAATGGCCAATCCGGCGGCACGGATGGAGGTCAGCGGCCGCGGTTAGGACCCGTCCCAGTTGGCCAGCACCCGCAGTTTCGACCACGGGATGTCGGTCATGTCGTAGTAGTCCCACTCCAGGCCGGCGCTGGAATAGACAGCGCCCGGATTGGTCGAGGTCGCGTCGGGGGCGACCTCGAAGATGAAGGCCATTCTGGCGCCGCCCTGGTCGCCGACATAGGCGCCGTAGGTCTGCAGGGTCTTCGCGATCACCTTTTCGGCGGCCGAGATACCGGGAATCGCATCGACATTGATGGACGGGTCCAGCTGGATGCGGGTGCCCTCGGGGATCGGGGTCGAGACACCGGCCATATTGGTGCCGTCGGACTTGGTGGCCGGGCCGGTGAACAGCGAACTCGCCAGGTCACTGGAGATGAACAGCGCGTGGTTGACGCCGGTGTTGGCGGCGATCGCCGCGCTGAACTCCGCGGTGGTGATCACGCCGGCGTAGCGCGCGATGTTCGTCCCGGTGGCTGAACCGGACGTGTCGACGCCATTGCCGTTGAGTTCGGTGATGCCGCCCCAGGCGGCCGTCCACGTGTCGGTCGCGCTGTCGTAGCTGGCTCGCCAGAGGCCGTAGGCCTTACCCGTGGTGGGATCCAGGATCGCGATCTGCCGGTCCGAGCCGCCCGGCAGGTTCAGGCCGAGTGGGATCGCCACGGTGTAGGACCCCATGGGGTCGTTGCCCCACGGCTCGGTGAAGGTCACGTCGTAGCGCGGTGTCGACGCGGTGGCCTGGACCATGGTGACGCCGTACTCGTACAGGTCGGCAACCCGCTTGGCGTTGGCAGCGGCCAGGTAGCTCACCCAGGTCGCGCTGTTCGCGGCGATGACGGGGTTGGCCACGATCGGCTTCCACAACCAATCCGCGGCCTGGAAATACGACGAGGTCTGTGTGGGCGTGGCGGTGCCGGCAACGACGGTGATCTTGTCGATGCGGAGGTTGCGGTCCCGCGCCCCTGAGACTTTGAGGTCGTTGGTGAACGCGATGCTGATGGTGTGGGTCCCTGCGGACAGCGACACCGGAATCGTGTAGTCGGCCCACGACGTCGACGCCACCTGCGTCGTGGAGACCACCTGTCCGTCGATGGACACCGTCATCACCGGAGCGCCGTTGTATTGGTCACCGCGGGCGCGAATCACCAGGCTCGTCGCCGACGGCAGCGAAAGTGTCTTGGACGCAGTCCCATTCGTGGACAGAAGTAGTGCCTTACGGCCTGACGCCGCGGTGTCGGTGTACGTGCTGCCGGCCTTCGCCGGTGTGATGATCAGCGTCTCGCCCTCGATGGTGACCGTCGTGGTGCCGGTGGCGACGTTCCCGCTTCCGGTGCCCGGTGTGGCCGCCGCCTCGGTGTCGGGCGCGGCACCGAAGAGCGCCTCGAATTCCTTGCGTGTCCAGGCCAGCAGTGACGCCAGCAGCTGGGTGACGGACGGGAAGGCCGGCGGCTTGACGCTCTGTACAAGGCTTTCCAGTGTCGACCGTGCCGCAGTGATGACGGCGTTGACCGTGGTCGCAGGGTTCGTGGTGCGGGCCGCCGTGACAGTCTGCGCCTTCGACACGTCCCCCGGCGTGACCGCGGCCGACAGCGCCACCACGGAGGAGTTCTGATCGGCGGGTTGGTCCACGGCCGCAGTGGCGGCGCTTGCGGCCTTACGCGGCGCCGCGACGGGCTTGGCGGCCGGCGACGGCGAGTCGGTGCGGGATCCGGAACGCGGCGTATCCGGGCGGGCAGTGGAACGCGGGGTCGTCGCCCGGCGCGCCGAGCGCGCCGAGCCGGCCTGCGATGTTGCGGTGCCCGCCGACGATTCGGAGCCGGTGGAATCGGCATGGGCAACAGCTGCGGTCATCATTGCCGACCCGATTCCCAATGCGAGCGCCAAGGCACCGATACGACCCACATACGGGGCGTACGAACTCGCGACAGCATTCGATTTCGCGGGAGCTACCGATCGCAGTGAATACGGCAGAGCGTCGTCGATCGACATCCGTGACCCCCCAATCGCCCCGGCCGTGGGCGGGCAATTCCGAAAGGCATTGCCCGTCACGACTTCTGTTGTCGCAAGCGAAAATTACCAACTCCTTTGCTCCGCGTCTTGCTGTTCAGACAGATCGCATAATGGCTTTTCCGGTTGGCAATGTCGGGATATTTGCCAGGAAGAAGTAGGCGACAATTGTGCTGAATCAAATAGCGGCAATTTGCTCGATAAGTTTCATGATCGTGCAGAACTAGCAAACAATGGCGGCGTCACGCGCGTCACCGGATATTGGCCAACCGCGCTGCGGCACCGAGCCTCACTAGAGTGCAGCAATGAGCCTTGTCACCTACCAGCTCGACGATCACGTTGCCACGATCACCCTTAACCGTCCGGAGGCGCGCAACGCCATCAACGGCGCGCTTCGGCAGGAGATCAACGCCGCGTGGGACCGGTTCCGCGACGAGGAAGAGGCCTGGGTCGGCATCCTGACCGCCACCGGTGACGTCTTCTGCGCCGGCGGTGACCTCAAGGACGGCGAAGGCGCGGTGGGCACCTTCGGCGGCACCTTCTGGGAGAAGCCGACCATCAACAGCTTCGAGTCGGGCATGGAGTTGTTCAAGCCGACGATCGCCGCCGTGCATGGACCGTGTGTCGGCTACGGCCTGACCGGAGTGTTGTTCTGCGACTTCGTGATTGCCTCGACGGAGGCCACCTTCCACTACCCGGAGGTGTCGCTGGGCGTTCCGACCATCGTCGGTGCGATCCGGCTGCCTCACCGAGTCGGCTGGGCCAACGCCATGGAGCTGCTGCTGACCGGCAAGCCGATCAGCGCCGAGCGTGCCAAGGAGATCGGCCTGGTGTGGAAGCTGGTCGAACCCGAGGACCTGCAGTCAGAAGCGCAGGCATGGGCCAAAACCCTCGCCCAGGCCGCGCCGCTGGCGCAGCGGGCCACCAAGGAGGTGGCCTGGCGCACCGCCGATATGGGCTGGGTCGAGTCGGTCCGGTTCGGGGAGGTCATGCGCAAGGTGGCCGGTGCCACCGAGGACGTCACCGAAGGACTGCAGGCCTGGCGCGAGAAGCGTAGGCCGCAGTGGAAGGGCCGCTGAGCGGGCTATCGTGAGTTCGATTTCGACCACGACAAATCGCGGGGAGAGTATGCCGAGCTGGATAGCCGACCTGGTCCGATTCAACGGCGGCGTCCAACGCGATCGCAGCGGAACCACCTTTCGCACCTCGGCAACATCCGGGGTCGGTCCCCGGTTGTTCGGCGGGTTGATCGCCGCGCAGGCGTTGGCCGCCGCGGCCGCCACCGTGCAGCCGGGCCGACTGCCCCAATCGCTGCACGCCTACTTCATCAAGGGCGGGCGGATCGGCGTCGACATCGAGTTCACCGTCGAGATCACCCGTGACGGCCGGTCGTTCAACACTCGCCGGGTCACCGCCGTGCAGGACGGGGCGGCGATCTTCGAGATGATGGCGTCGTTCCACCAGCCGGAGACCACCACGGATTGGCAGCGCCCAGAGCCACTCGCCGTCGAGCTCGCTGACGCGACGATCATCACAAAGCTGCCCGTTCGGTGGGCCGATCACTTCGAGATCCGAGTCGCACCGGGACAGTACGGCCACGACGACTGGCCGGTTCAACCCTTTTGGTTCCGCACCCGGGAGCCGGTCGAGGACGACCCGATATTGCGAGCTTGCGCACTGACATTCATCTCTGACCTCGGCTTGGTGTCCTCGGCCCGACCGCCGGGCGGTGGCCGTCCGGGCCCCGGTGGCGCGGCCAGCCTTGATCACGCGCTGTGGTTGCACCGGCCGACCGACCCCCATGACTGGCACCTTTACGACGCCTTTGCGGTAAGTCACAGCGACGCGCGGGGCCTGGCCCGAGGGTCAATTCACCGCGATGACGGTACTCTCGTCGCCAGCGTCGCCCAGGAATCGCTCTGGCGAATTTGACCCCGCGTGCTCCGGTTCGCCCGGCGGTGGAATTCGCAGGTCAGCGCCCGTCCCGGGCATCAGCTCAGCCGGGCCGAAACAACGGTGTTTAGCCAAGAGCGGCTACGGGAACAAACTCGCATTCGACCGCGTTGACGCCACGTCAAGTGCGGAAGGAACGAAAGGCACGGACCATGTCGGTTGATTATGACGCACCCCGCCGTACCCAGGCCGAGCCTGAGGAGGAGTCCCTCGAAGATCTGGCGGGCCGGCGTAAAGACACAGCAACGGCCGTCATCGATGTTGATGAGGCCGAGGCCGCTGATTCCTTCGAGCTGCCCGGCGCGGATCTGTCCGACGAGGAACTCACGGTTCGGGTGATCCCCAAGCAAGCCGACGAGTTCACCTGCACCAGCTGCTTTCTGGTCCATCACCGCAGCCGGCTGGCCGACGCGTCGAGCATGATCTGCACCGACTGCGCCTGATCCGGCCGCGACGGTCGCGGCCGGATCGGGCGGGGTCAGGTGGCGCTGTCGTCAGCAATCTGTTTGGGTAACAACAACTTTGAACAGCGCTCCGCTGACTGGCCTCAAGCGATGACGCGGACCAGGTAGGGCGCCATGTCCTTGGTGCGCACCGCGGACACCGCGACAACGGTGTCGGTGACTTCGAGCATCTGCTGATTGCCGAGGAACATCGCGACGCTCTGAGTGCCGTCCGGCCCGTAGAAGATCAGGTCACCCGGCAGCGCCTGGTCGGCAGTCACGTGCTGGCCGACCTTGTACATGTCGCCCGACGAACGCGGCAGCTTGGCGCCGACGCCGGCGTAGATGTACTGGATGAGGCCGGAGGAGTCGAAGCCGACGACTGCCGCACTCGGGCCCTTGCCCAGGGTGGGGCCGTTGATGTCGCCGCCGGCCCAGGCGTAGGGCACGCCGCGCTGGGCGAGTCCACGCTGGATCACCATGTTGACGTACTGGTCGCGGCTCACCGGCGCCGCGGTCGCCGCCGGGGCCAGCAGGCCGGGGACGGCGAGCAGCATCATCAGGCTGACCGCGAGGGCATACAGGCGCTTCTTCATCATCTTCATCTCCACCTTCTCGGACACCTCTGAGCAAAGCTCCATCCTGTTGACAGAGGTCACTTCTGTAACTTCTACAGCAAAGAGCGGACAGCCGCCGACCGGGCTTCAAGCGCGACCAGGCCTTTTAGCCAAACCGTGATGTAACAGTGTCCGAAGCGGTGTGCATCCTTGCCCGATCGGTTGCCGTCGCCGACGGCCCCCAGCAACGCTCAGTGGCGCCGGTCACGCACCCGGTACGTCGAGGGCCACGACTTACGGGAGTCGTCGCCAGTGAGCGCCATGCCCATGCCGCCGACCTTGACGTCGTAGGCTTCTTTCCCGGCGCCCACCTCGCGGTTCGCGTGCTCCTGGGCCAGGTAGTACAGCTCGTCGATGGCAGCCTCGCTGTAGGCGACGAACGAGGTCTCGCGCACCACGTCGTCGCCGGGGGTCATCCGGTCGGGCAGGATGCGCGACGCGAGCGCCGCCAAACCCATGAAGGCGAACGGGATGACCCAGTAGCAGACGAACGACAACGGGGTCTTGGTGTCGAGGATCGTCGCGTCGCCCTGCACGATCGGCGGGATCGCCGAGGACACCGTCATACCGGCGAAGGCGGCGACCCAGATCCAGGTCAGCAGCGAGGTGATCTTCTTGAACAGCTCACTCTTGGTCACCTCGTCGGGGCGGCCGGCCGCGGCGAACTCCCGGACGAACGGCTTGCCGATCAGCGCGCCCACCAAGGCGATCAGGAAGATCCCGGCGTTGCTCAGCGGCTGCATCCACCGCTCCATGAATGCCTGGTCCGTCACGAAGGTCAGCACCGCCAACACCGAGAACGTTGCGACGGCGCCGATTTCGAAGGTCAGCCCGGGCGCCTTCTTGACGCGGCCGACGGCCAGCCCGGCGACGGCGATACCGAGAGCGACCAGCACGGCCGTTTCGAACGGGACGTTGCCGACCAGTACCCAATAGACGATCCACGGCGCGAAGCCAACGAGAATGCCCACGGTCGCCCAGTGTATGGGCGGGCGTTGGGCAAGTGCTCAGCGGCGTCCCCGGGGTTGGGTTTGTCGCCGGCGGGTACCCCCACTCGTGAGTTCAACGAGCCAGCGTGAGCTGGGCGACTCCGACAGTCCGATCGAAGACGAGCTGGAAGCGGCCTTCAACCGGATGGTCGACGAAGGTAGTCAACGCCTGCACCGCAGCTGGCGCGAGGTCCTGGTCACGGGGTTCTTCGGCGGAACCGAGGTCGCGATCGGCGTGCTCGCGTACCTGTCGGTGCTGCACGAAACCCATAACCAGCTGCTGGCCGGCCTGGCATTCGCGATCGGTTTTCTGGCGCTGCTGCTCGGCCGCAGCGAGTTGTTCACCGAGGGCTTTCTGGTGCCGGTGACGACCGTGGTCGCCAAGCGGGCCAGCGTGGGCCAGCTGGCGAAGCTGTGGAGCGGCACGTTGGTGGCCAACCTCGTCGGTGGCTGGGTGATCATGGCGTTGATCATCGCGGCGTTCCCGAAGCTGCGGTCGCAAACCATCGAGGCTGCAGAGCATTTCGTCGCTGCGCCGCTGTCGGTGCAGAGCGTGGCGCTGGCGGTGTTGGGCGGGATGGTCATCACGCTGATGACACGCATGCAGCACGGCACCGACTCGATGCCTGGCAAGATCGCCGCCGCGGTGGCGGGGGCGTTCGTGCTGGCCGGGCTCGGGCTGTTCCACTCGATCTTGGACTCGCTGTTGATCTTTGGCGCGCTGTCCACCGGGGAGGCGCCGTTCGGATATCTCGACTGGCTGGCCTGGTTCTGGTACACCCTGGTCGGCAATATCGCGGGCGGGCTGGTGCTGGTGACCTTGCTGCGCCTGTTGCGGAGCAAGGAGCGGCTCAAGGATGAGCGGCGGGAAGCGGAGGACCCGGCGGGCAACGCTGCGGCGCGTCCTAAGTCTGCCCCGCCGGATTGAGGATCAGCATCGCGACGTGCAGCGACGTCCGTGACTCCGCATCGTCGAGGTCGAGACCAACGATCCGCTGCAGGGTCTCCAGCCGCGCGTACAGCGTCGGCCGCGACATGTGCAGCGTCCTGGCCAGCTCGGCCTTGTTGCCGCCGGCGTCCAGATATCGGCGCAAGAGATCGAATGCCTCGTCCCCGTGCTTGGCGCGGTGTGCGAGCAGTCCGGCCAGTTCCGTCTCGGCGAATGCCTGCACCTGCGGGTCGGTTCGGATCAGTGACAGCAAGCCGCGCAGTCGAACATCCGAGGCTCGATGAAAAGGCAAGGTGCGCAAAGGCATCGACATCGCAACCTCGGCAACGTGGCCCGCCTCGCGTAGGCCGCCGACCGTATCGACCAGCCGGCTGGATTCGGGCCCGACGCCGATGACGCAGTCGTCCACGCCGTCGAGGCGCATGACCGACTGGCGGATCGCGGCACAGACCTCATCCAAGGTGTGGGTGCGTTGTGGTGCCAGCACCATCTCGATCAGCCCGTCGTCGCGTGTGGTCGCCAGACCGGTGTGGCCGGCGGCGCGCACCGTGTGCATGATCGCGTCGAGCATCCGGACCCGCCGCTGTGCGACCGCGACCTGATCGGCGGCCGCGCTCTCCCTCAACCGCACCGCCATCGGCACATACGTCAGCGCCGGCCGCAGTCCGAGCGCATGGGCGCGCGCAGTCGCCTCGGCTTCGTCGGTGATCCGGCCCCGGCGCAGATCATCGATGAGGCCACTTTGCGCGCGAAGTTCCAGCGAGCTGCGGTTCTGTTCGACCATCCGGTGCAGTGCCAGTGCCTGCGCCGCCCGTTCCAGGGTCATCACCGCCCGCGCGTCGGCGGCGACGCGCGGGGCGATCAACCGGCCCCACTCCTCGCGGTACGGGCCGACCGGGCATGCCGTCCACGCGCCGGCGGCGGTCAGTCGGGAGCGTCGTTCCCAATCCGCCAAGAGCACCGCGGCCGACATCCCCCGCCCGTCGAACGCCAGCACCTGTCGGTTGAGGTCCTCCAGCACCACCGGGGTGTCCAGCATGTCCGCGGCGGCGCTGACGATCTGGTCCACCGAGGCACGGCGCATGCTCAGTGCGGTGAATGCCTCGTGCACCCGCTGGCCGTAAGCCACTTCGGCGTATTGCTCGGCGACGATCCTGCGGTGCACCTCCTCGGTGACGTCGATGAACCGGACCGGCCGGTGCAGGACGACCACCGGCAGCGACAACGCCGCGCCGACCGCTCGAACCGACTCCGGAAGTGCGTCGATGTGCAGCCCCAGTTCAACCACCACCCCGGTGGCCCCGGCCTCGGCCAGGCCCGGCAGATATTCGTCGCGCCGCGCCGGATCGGCCAGGGCCTGACCCGTGGTCAGGACCAGCTCCCCGCCGGTCAGCAGCCCGGACAGGTCGGCCAGATCGCTGACGTGCACCCAGCGCACCGGCTGATCCATCGGTCCGGCGCACACCACCTCCGGCTCACCACCGCGAAGCGAGGGCAGCTCGAGGATGTCGGCGAGCGTCAGCTGCATTTACATAGTGTATGGGTTCAGCGTCGATTGCTTACAATGCGTCGGGCCAGATCGGGTCTCGCCGCCCACACAATCGCAGGTATGACTCTCACCACGCCCAATACCCGCGTCCGCACCATCGGCCACTGGGCCGGCGGGAAGAACTTCGCCGGCAGCAGCGACCGCACCGCCGCCGTCACCAACCCGGCCACCGGCCAGATCACCGGTCAGGTCGCGCTGGCCGATGTCGATGACGCTCGCGCGGTCATCGACGCCGCAGCCGCGGCGTTCCCGGCCTGGCGCGACACCTCGCTGGCCAAGCGCACCACGATTCTCTTCGCCTTCCGTGAGCTGCTCAACACCCGCAAGGAGGAGCTGGCGGCGATCATCACCGCCGAACACGGCAAAGTGCTCTCCGACGCCCTCGGTGAAGTCAGCCGCGGCCAGGAGGTTGTCGAATTCGCTTGCGGCATATCTCATCTGCTCAAGGGCGGGATGACCGAGAACGCCTCGACCAACGTCGACGTCGCCTCGATCCGCCAGCCGCTGGGCCCGGTGGCCGTCATCAGCCCGTTCAACTTCCCCGCGATGGTGCCGATGTGGTTCTTCCCCATCGCCATCGCCGCCGGAAACACCGTGGTGCTCAAGCCTTCTGAGAAGGATCCGTCGGCGGCGCTGTGGATCGCGAACTTGTGGGCCGAGGCCGGACTGCCGGCCGGCGTCTTCAACGTATTGCAGGGCGACAAGGTCGCCGTCGACGAGTTGCTGACCAACAAGGCGATCAAGGCTGTCAGCTTCGTGGGCTCCACCCCGATCGCACAGTACATCTACTCCACCGCGACCCTGCACGGCAAGCGTGTTCAGGCCCTGGGCGGAGCCAAGAACCACGCGGTGATCCTGCCCGACGCCGACTTGGACTTGGCCGCCGACGCGATGGTCAACGCCGGTTTCGGCTCGGCCGGTGAACGCTGCATGGCGATCTCGGCAGCCGTCGCTGTCGGCCCGATCGCAGACGAACTCGTTGCCAAGATCGCCGAGCGCACAACGACATTGAAGATCGGCGATGGCACCCGCAACACCGACATGGGCCCGTTGGTCACCAAGGCGCACCGCGACAAGGTGGCGTCCTACATCGACGCCGGCGAGGCCGACGGGGCCACGATCGTCGTCGACGGCCGCGGCGCCGCGGTCGACGGAGACGAAGCCGGATTCTGGCTTGGCCCAACGCTGATCGACAATGTCACCCCGGAGATGAGCGTCTACACCGACGAGATCTTCGGTCCGGTGCTGTCGGTGGTGCGCGTCGACACCTACGACGAAGCATTGGAGTTGATCAACTCCAACCCGTACGGCAACGGCACCGCGATCTTCACCAACGACGGCGGCGCGGCGCGGCGCTTCCAGAACGAAGTCGAGGTCGGCATGGTCGGCATCAACGTGCCGATCCCGGTCCCGACCGCCTACTACAGCTTCGGCGGCTGGAAGAGTTCACTGTTCGGTGACACCCACGCCCACGGAACCGAAGGCGTGGGATTCTTCACCCGTGGCAAAGTGGTCACCACGCGGTGGCTCGATCCCTCCCATGGCGGTATCAACCTCGGCTTCCCGCAGAACCACTGAGCTCGAAAGAGGCACGCATGACGACCACTGCATCCCACCTGTTGCCCAACGGGCTGGACCTCGAGGGCGCCCGTGCCGAAGCCGCCCGGGCCTATGAGCTCGACCGGGCGCACGTCTTCCACTCATGGTCGGCGCAGGCGCAGATCAAGCCGATGACGATCGTCGCCTCGGAGGGGTCCTACGTCTGGGACGGCGACGGCAACAAGCTGCTCGACTTCTCCTCGCAGCTGGTGTTCACCAACATCGGTCACCAGCATCCGAAGGTTGTCGCCGCGATCGCCGAGCAGGCGGCCAAGCTCTGCACGATCGCGCCGCAGCACGCCAACGCGGCCCGCTCCGAAGCGGCGCGGCTGATCGCCGAGCGCACCCCTGGCGACCTGAACCATGTGTTCTTCACCAACGGCGGCGCCGACGCCGTCGAGCACGCCGTGCGGATGGCGCGCCTGCGCACCGGCCGCTACAAGGTGCTCTCCCGCTACCGCTCGTACCACGGCGGCACCGATACCGCGATCAACCTGACCGGTGACCCGCGGCGCTACCCGAACGACTACGCCAGCTCCGGTGTCGTGCACTTCAACGGGCCGTTTCTGTACCGGTCGTCGTTCTTCGCCGAGAACGAACAGCAGGAATCCGAACGCGCCCTGGACTACCTCGAGCGGCTGATCGCCCACGAGGGGCCGGCCTCGATCGCCGCGATCATCCTGGAATCGGTGCCGGGTACCGCCGGCATCATGGTGCCCCCGCCCGGATACCTGGCCGGCGTGCGGGAGATCTGTGATCGCCACGGCATCGTGTTCATCGCCGACGAGGTGATGGCGGGCTTCGGTCGGACCGGAAAGTGGTTCGCAATCCAGAACTTTGACGTGGTTCCGGACCTGATGACCTTCGCCAAGGGCGTGACGTCGGGTTACGTGCCCCTGGGCGGCGTGGCCATCAACGACGCGATCTACTCGACGTTTGCCGAGCGTGCCTACCCGGGCGGGCTGACCTACTCGGGGCACCCGCTTGCCTGTGGTGCGGCGGTCGCGACGATCAACGCGATGGAAGACGAGGGCATGGTGGACAACGCCGCCCGGCTGGGCGAGCAGGTGCTCGGCCCGGGTCTGCGCGAGCTGGCGGCCCGCCACCCGTCGGTCGGCGAGGTCCGTGGACTGGGTGTGTTCTGGGCCATCGAGCTGGTGGCCAATCCGCAGACCCGTGAACCGCTGGCACCCTACGGCGGCTCGAGCCCCGCGATGAACGACGTGCTGGCCGCCTGTAAGGCCGGCGGTCTGCTGCCGTTCGCCAACTTCAACCGGATCCACGCGGTCCCGGCATGCAACATCAGCGACGCGCAGGTGGCTGAGGGCCTGGCCATCCTGGACAAGGCGCTGGATGTCGCCGACGGGTTTGTGACCGGCTGAGAGCAGGCCCGGCGGCCTAGTAGGGCGTGGTGTGCTGGGTCAGCACGAACAGCATCCACCCCAGGCACAGCAGCACGTTGATCGCGATGAGGATCGTGACGACGAGAATGAACCCGCGTACGCACATGCGTTGTGCGCGGCCGCGTTTGGATCGGCGTTTCTCGCTGAGCAGGGCCGTCGCGGTCAGCGCAAAGCTGACGTCGACGAGTTCGTCGTCGGTGGCAGTGCCGCCCATCGCGATCTGTTGCAGTCGTTCCGGCGGAATCCCGACCCCGACGCCGGCGAAGTCGCGGCTCATCCGTTTGAGCTGTCGCGGGCTGGTCGTCTGGGCGCTGGGCAGCCGTGGATCGGACCAACCTGTCATAACTTTTGGACTGTAATGCGGCCGCTGCGGCGCCGCGCGCGAAACGCCGAGCGCGGCCTCACAGCCCCGGCTGGTCGTCGATGATGCCGAGCCAGATCTGGGCGACGTCGATGGCGACCTTCTCGCTGATGAAGGCGTGCTGGGTGCCGGTGTAGATATCGCGGAACGCGCGCTCGAGACGGCTGCCCTCCCGGATCGACGTGGTGCCCGCCGCCAGGTGCGCCCATTCGGCGGCCTCGCGTGCGATGTCGGTGGCATACACGGCGGCCACGCGCATGTCGGCGCGCAGGGCCGGGGTGAGATCGTTCCCGGCGGCCACCGCGGCCTCGGCGGTGCCGAACGCGTCCAGCACCAGCAGCCGCGCCGCCCGCCACGCCGCGACGTGGTGGGCCAGGCCCTTCTGGAACGTCGGCCGGCTGGCGAGCGAGGCCATATCGCTCATCCGGAACTTGGTGGCCGCCAGCTCCTCGACATCGTCGAGCATGCTCTTGGCGACCCCGAGCGCCCACGACGCGTGGCCGGCCGCCGTCACCGGCATCAGGCCCATCCGGGTGGCCGGTGAGCTCCCCCGGTACGGCACGTGAGAGAACAGCGGGAACGTCCGGCCGGACGGCACGAACACATCCTCGACGCCGTAGTCGTAGGAGCCGGTTCCCTTGAGCCCCTGAACATGCCAGCCGTCCTTGAACACGATCTCGTCGCGCGGGATGACGGCCACCTGCATGTCGGGCAGTCCGCCGGGGCCCATCACCGGCTGGCCGTCCACCATCGGGAAGAACCCGGCGCAGACGTACTCCGAATGGCCGGTGCCCGAGCCGAAACTCCACGAGCCGGTCAGCCGGTAACCACCGTCGACCTTCGCGCCCTGGCCGTTGGGGAAGAACTGGCCGCCCATCGTCACGCGGTTGTCGTTGGCGGTGAACACCTCGGCGAAACCCTCGTCGGGCAGGTAGGCGCCGGCGGCGAACGACGACGGCAGGTTGGCGATCCCGATCCAGCCGAACGACCCGTCCTGCCAGGCCATCTCGATCCAGGTTTCGATCATCTCGGCGAACGACGGCTCGACACCGCCGGCCGCGACGGGGTTGAACGACGACATCAGACCACTGGCCCACATCTCGTCGACCACCGCCGGGGCGATGGTGCGCAGCTGCTCGGATTCACCGGCCTGCGCCACCACCAGCTCGCGCATTCCGCGCGCCAAGCCGGCGAGCTGGTCGCCCGATTGCACTGTCGACGTCATTGTCATTTCCGATCTTGCGGTGGCCGCAACGCAGGGCAGTGAACAACTTCGAGAAACTGTATAGCGCTGGCTCGATCGGCGATGACGGTTTACCAAACCACCTCGGCGGTCATCGGCGTGCGCGCCGTTCGTCCGGGCGCCGACTGGTGCGACCAGTAGAGGTTGGTATGGGCGATCACCTGCACCGGTGGCGGCGCACCCCACTGCGACAGGTCCTCGGTGGTGTGTGCGTCGGCCACCAGGGTGACGTCGTACCCGCGCGTGAACCCGCCGTGAATCGTCGACCGGACGCACTGATCGGTCTGGGCCCCGACCACCACCAGATGCCCGACTCCGAGCTCGGCGAGCGTCGGCTCCAAGGTGGTGTCTTCAAAGGCGTCGCCGTAGTTCTTGGCCACCAGGGCTTCGCCGTCGGCGGGCACCAGTTCGGCCACGATGCGCCACCCTTCGCTTCCCGTCGGCAGATCGGCGTCGGCGTGCTGGATCCAGACGACCGGAACCCCGCTTCGGCGCGCACCGTCCACCAGCCCGGCGATCTTCGCCACGACCCGGTCGCGGGCGTGGGCGCGGGCCACGACGTCGTTCTGCACGTCGACAACCAGGAGCGCGGTGTTCGGCCGGTTCGCGAGTGTGGTCATGCCCGCGATCGTAGAGATTGCTCGGCGCGCGGCGCACACGTTGATGCGCGATAGTTCACGGGAGCGACTCGTTGCCCTCGCCTTGCCGAAATACGGCGGTGTCAGACTTCGTGTCCTCGTGGCGGATCGAGAAGCGGTCTGGGAGCAGGAGTAGACAATGACGGATGTCGTGAACAACGTCCCGGGTGACGTCGCCGGCGAGACGCGACCGCACGAGCACAGCCGCACCGGGCTTTCCGCGGACGCGCTGCACCGCGCGATCGCCGACCACCTGGCCTACTCCATCGCCCGGCCGCCCAGCGTGCTGACCCCCGAGCACTACTACCGGGCACTGTCCCTGGCGGTGCGCGACCGCATGCAGCAGCGATGGATGGCCACCACCCAGGATCTGTTGCACGGCCCCGCGAAAGTGACGTGCTACTTGTCCGCCGAATTCCTGATGGGACCGCAACTCGGCAACAACCTGCTCAACCTGCGCATCGAGGCGCAAGCGCGCGAAGCCCTGGCGGCCCTCGGTCAAGACCTCGACGTGATCCTGGCCTGCGAGGAGGAACCCGGCCTCGGCAACGGTGGCCTGGGCCGGCTGGCCGCCTGCTATCTGGACTCGATGGCCACGCTCCAGCGGCCCTCGATCGGGTACGGAATCCGCTACGAGTTCGGCATTTTCGACCAGGAGATCCAGGACGGCTGGCAGGTCGAGAAGACCGACAACTGGCTGGTCGCCGGAAACCCGTGGGAGATCGACAAGTCCGACGCGAGCTACCTGGTCAACTGGGGCGGCCACACCGAGCAGTACGAGGACGTCGCGGGCAACCATCGGGTCCGCTGGATCCCCCGGCGGGTGATCAAGGGCGTCTCGTATGACACCCCCATCCAGGGCTACGGCGTGAACACCTGCAACACGCTGACCCTGTGGAGCGCCCGGTCGGTGTCGTCCTTCGCGCTCGACGCGTTCAACACCGGCGACTTCTACAAGGCCGTCGAGGACGAGGTGCTCTCGGAGAAGATCTCCAAGGTCCTCTACCCCAACGACGAGCCCGAAGCGGGCAAGCGGCTGCGGCTGCAGCAGCAGTACTTCTTCGTCAGCTCCTCGCTGCAGGACATCCTTCGCATCCACACCGAGCGGGCCCGGCTGCCCTTGAGCGCCCTGCCCGACAAGTGGGCCATCCAGCTCAACGACACCCACCCGTCGATCGCGGTCGCCGAACTGATGCGCCTGCTGATCGACGAACACCATATGAGCTGGGACGAAGCGTGGGAGATCACCGTCGCCACGTTCGCCTACACCAACCACACGCTGCTACCCGAGGCGCTCGAGACCTGGCCGCTGGGGATTTTCGGCGAATCCCTGCCCCGGCACCTGGAAATCATCTACGAGATCAACAACCGCTTCCTCGACGAGGTGCGTGCGGTGTTCCCCGGCGACGAGGAGCGCGTCGCGCGGATGTCGCTGATCGGCGAGGACGGCGGCAAGAGCGTGCGGATGGCACACCTGGCCACAGTCGGTAGCCACGCCGTCAACGGCGTGGCAGAGCTTCACTCCGAACTGCTGAAAGCCAGTGTGCTGAAAGACTTCTACGAGATGTGGCCGGAGCGGTTCGGCAACGTGACCAACGGGGTCACCCCGCGGCGCTTCCTGGCACTGTCCAATCCGGGGCTGCGGACCCTGCTCGACGAGACCGTCGGCGACGGCTGGCTGACCGACCTGGAGCAGCTGCGCCAATTGGAGTCCTATGTGGACGACCCCGCCTTCCGGGAGCGCTGGCGAAACATGAAGCGTGCCAACAAGAGTCGACTCGCGGAGTATGTCCATTCCACGACCGGGATCGAATTGGACCCGACCTGGATGTTCGACGTCCAGGTCAAGCGCATCCACGAATACAAGCGCCAGCACCTCAACGTGCTGCACATCATCACGCTGTACAACCGGCTCAAGCGCAACCCCGGCTTCGCGATCGCGCCGCGCGCGTTCATCTTCGGCGGCAAGGCCGCACCCGGCTACTTCATCGCCAAGCGGATGATCAGGCTGATCACCGCCGTCGGCGCCACCGTCAACAACGATCCCGACGTCAACCGCTTCATGCGCGTGGTTTTCCTGCCCAACTTCAACGTCAAGAACGCCCACCTGATCTATCCGGCGGCCAACCTCTCCGAGCAGATCTCCACCGCGGGCAAGGAAGCCTCGGGCACAGGCAACATGAAGTTCATGATCAATGGCGCGTTGACGATCGGGACGCTCGACGGCGCCAATGTCGAGATTCGTGAGGAAGCCGGCCCCGAGAACTTCTTCCTGTTCGGCCTCACGGTCGATGAGGTGGAGCAACTCAAGGCCGACGGCTATCGGCCGACCAGTTTCGTCGAGCGCGACCCCGAACTGGCCGAAGTTCTCGAACTGATCGTCGATGGCACCTTCACCCACGGCGACACCGAAGTGCTGCGGCCGCTGGTCGACAACCTGCTTCACCACGACCCGTTCCTGGTGCTCGCCGACTACCGCTCCTACGTGGACTGCCAGGCACGGGTCAGTGCCGCCTGGCAGGACTCCGATGCCTGGTCGCGGATGTCGATTCTCAACGCCGCCCGCAGCGGCAAGTTCTCCTCGGATCGGGCGATCGCTGAATACTCCGACGAGATCTGGCATGTCGGGGCGATGCCGGTGAAGCTGTAACTCGGCGATACTGTCGGGCGTGCCTGCGGACGGCTTCGGCGAACACCGCGAGGTAAACCGCGCGCTGTGGGACGAGCGCGCCCCGGCGCACGCCAGTTCGCCCGACTACGCGGTCGAGAAGCTGATCGGCGACCCCGCTGCCTTGTCGGAGGTGGTGCGGTTCGATCTGCCCCGGCTCGGCGACATCACCGGCGCGCGGGCCGTGCATCTGCAATGCCACATCGGCACGGACACCATGTCGCTGGCCCGGCTCGGCGCACGCATGACGGGCCTGGACTTCTCCCCGGCATCGATCTCCATCGCCCGCGGGATCGCCGCGCGGGCCGGACTCGACGTCGACTATGTCGTGTCCGATGTGTACAGCGCCGCAAGCGTTCTCGGTCAGGGCGGTTTCGACCTGGTGTACACCGGCGTGGGGGCGTTGGTATGGCTCCCCGATGTGGCGCGCTGGGCCCGGGTAGTCGCGGATCTGCTCCGGCCGGGCGGTCGGCTGTTCCTGCGTGAGGGCCACCCGGTGTTGTGGGCGGTCGACGAGCAGCGCACCGACGTGATCACGCTCGGTTACCCGTACTTCGAACACGCCGAGCCGATGAGGTTCGACGCATCCGAGACGTATGTGCAGACCGACGCCGTCTTCGCGACGACCGAATCGCGGGAGTGGAACCACGGCGTGGGCGAGATCATCACCGCACTGCTGGATACCGGTCTGCGACTGACGATGTTCGTCGAACATGACTCGGTGCCCTGGGAGGCGTTACCGGGGCGCATGCACACCGGCGACGACGGTGAGTGGCGACTCGACGAGTACGGCGACCGGCTGCCGCTGAGTTACACGCTGCAGGCGGTCAAACCGTAGAGTGCCCGTGTGGCCGGGCCCTCGATTGCGCGCATCCCGATGGAGATCCGCAAGGCCGCCACCGTCATCGCGATCGCGATCGTGTTGGCGTCGAGCTTCGCCGCCGCCTACACCGTCGCGCTTGGCCGTCCCTCCCCGCGCAACCTTCCGGTCGGGGTGGTCGGCTCGACGGCTGTCACGGCGCCGTTCGTGGCTGCGTTGCACAAGAATTCCGGCGAGTTCGACGTCCATCAGTACGCAACCCGCGACGAAGCCGTCACCGCCATCAACCAGCAGCGCATCATCGCCGCCATCGATGCCACGGCATCGAGGCCGGAGTTGCTGCTGTCGAGTGCCAGCGACCCGTCGGGTACCCGCGCACTGATTCAGCTCGACCAGACCCAGCCCGGACCGTTCATCCTGCCGATCGTCGACCTGCATCCGCTGCCGCCGTCGGATCCGGCCGGGCTGGCCACGTTCTATCTCGTCATCGCCGCCACGATCTTGGGCTTCATCACGATGTTCCAGCTGCGGGCCAACGTCAAGACGCTGAACTTGCGGCGCTGGCTGGCCTGCCTGGCGGCGCTCGCCGTCGTCGGTGGGTTGGCGTTGTCGGCCGTCACCGGGCCGGTCCTCGGCGCGCTGAGCACACCGTTCCCCCAGTTGTGGCTGCTGACCTCGATACAGATCGCAATCGCCGCGTCGTTCAACTCGGCCATGCTGGTGCTGATCCACCGCTGGGCCATCATTCCCACCTGGCTGGTGTTCATCCTGCTGGGCAACACCTCGTCCGGCGGTGCGGTGTCGGCCTCGCTGTTGCCCCAGCCGTTCGCGTTCTTCAATCACGCGCTGCCCAGCGGCGCGACGGTGTCGGCGATCCATGCGGCGACCTACTTCCCGCACAACCAGCGACCGCTGCCGTTCATCGTGCTCGCCGTGTGGCTGGTGGGCAGCCTGGTCGCGGCGGTCGTCGCGTCGCGTGCGCTGCATCGCTCTCCGGCGCAGTGAAGTCCTACTCTGGGTGGATGATCCCTGCCGGCCGCATCACCTCGATCTGGCGCTATCCGGTGAAATCGATGCTCGGCGAGCAGCTCGCCGAGGCGGAGATCGACGAGCTCGGTCTGCACGCCGACCGCACGTGGGCCGTTCGCGACGTCGAACTCGACGCGACCACCAGCGCCAAGCGGCTGCCCGGTCTGCTCTGGCTCACGGCGCGCTACGCGCAGGCACCGCCACCGGACGCCGGACCGGGCAACGCCCCGGAAGTCGTCATCACTTTCCCCGACGGCACCGAGGTCACCAGCTCCGATCCCGTTGTCCATCAAGCACTCTCGCGCTACCTCGACCGGGAGGTCGAACTTCGGCCACTGCCGCCGATCGATCGCCGTGACCAATACCGTGGGCCGATGGCCACGAAAACGGACCTGCGGACCGTCTTCGGCCTCGAGGACGGCGAACCGCTGCCCGACCTGTCGATGTTCCCGGTCCGCAAGCTCGCCGAGATCAGCCGCTACGCCACGCCCGTGGGCAGCTACGTCGACGCCTACCCGATCCACATCATCACCGAGCAGAGCCTGGCCGCCATGGCCGCGCTGGCGCCGGATTCCGATTTCGACGTCCGGCGATTCCGCCCGACGATCGTCGTCGACTCCCCCGGCGCATCGCCGCATCCGGAGTGGGACTGGTGCGGCGGCACGCTGCACGCACCGCGCGCCGAACTGCAGCCGCTGATCCCCACCATCCGCTGCGTCATGCCGTCCCACGAACAGCCCGAACTCAAGCGGGACAAGGAGATCACCCGCACCATCGCCGCCCATTCACGACGCTGCCTCGGTGCCTACGGCAACATCACCCGAGCCGGTCGGATCACCGAAGGTGATGCGCTGCAACTGGATCCGCCGAATCGATCCACTCTCGGTGCCACCGCCGGATCTGGTGCGGCGAAAATGAAACGGGCCGTCATGCGGGCGGTGTCCGCGGCCATGCCGACCGGAAAGAGGAATTGACCATGCGACATGTCGTCGGTGTAGTGGGCGTGCTGGTCACGCTGTTCGGATTGCTGTTCACGCTGCAGGGTTTTGGCGCGGTCCAGGGCAGCCCGATGAGCAACACCACGACGTGGTCGGTGCTCGGGCCGATCATCGCGCTGATCGGAATCGGCCTGGCCGTCGCGGCGTGGCGTCCGCGACGTTGAGCGGAGCGAGTCAGAACGCCGCCGTCTCGCCCGGTGGCTGCGCCGCTTTCTAGAGAAGCTCTCGCGCGGCACTCAGGCGCCGCCGCCACCAGGTGATCCGTTCGGGATCGTCGAGTGCGAACTCCGCAACGCGTTCGGCGTCGGGGCCAGGCGCCGACGGGGCCACCGGTAGATAACCCTCGACCGGGGTCAGGACCCGGCCCGGCGACACCACATCGCCGACCAGTGCCGCGGCGGTCCCGAGCCCACAGGCGAAGGAGACCTCAGGCAGCGCACCGGCCAGCGCCAGTCCCCCGGCCAGCCCCATGCTGGTTTCCGACGCCCCGACCGCCGCCGACACCACGCACGGCAGATCGATGCGTTCGGCGAACCGCAACGCCCGCCGCACACCGCCGAGCGGGCCGACTGTCAGGACCGCGATATCGGCGATCTCCGGCAGCCCCGGCCCGTCGGCTCCGAGGGTCGATACGTCGGCCGCCACCCGCACATCGACCCGGCGACGCAGGGCCGCCAACTCCGCCGTCGTCGCACACGGCTGCTGCACGAACTCCAGCCCGGCAGCCGCCCGGTCCAGCTCCGGAATCAGCTCGGCCGCGGTATCGACGTCCCAGGCTGTTTCGACCACACAGCGGATCGAGCCGGAGGTGCCCAGCGCCGCGCGAACGGCCTCCAGACGGGACAGATCGCCGGGTTGCCCGGTGACGCGCACATCCGCCGCTCCGCACCCGCTGCCTGCGGCGATCTCGCTCGCCACCTGCGGGTCCACCGCGGGGATCGCCACTGCCACGGCGACCCGGCCGCGAACCGGATCGGGCCAGCCGACCGTGCCGCCCTCGATGGCCGACGTCAGCCAGCGCGCCGCCATCAGGTCGTCGCTCGCGCGCGGCGGGCTGAACTCACCCCACCCTTGCGGGCCTTCGATGAGCATCCCCTCGCAAGCGGGGAAGCCGGGATAGTCCTCGCGTGCCGGGATCGCGAAAACCCGTGCGCGGTCGAAATCGATCAGTGCCTTCACCGGACTACGAGTTAGACCCCGCCGGCGACCAGTGGGCCAGCATCTCCGCGAAGGTCTCGAAGGCCGGCCGGGACATGCCGTAGGTGGCTTCGAAATGAATGCTCAACGGGAACCCGAGATCGGCGACGCCGTCGACGACCCGCTTGTAGAGGTCGACCAGCAGGCGCCGCTTGACCGCCGGGTCGCTGTCGGCGAGCTGACGCACGAAATCCTGCTCGGCTGCGACGGCCGCATTGCCCGGATCCTGGATCAGCCAATTGATCAGGCCCACCCGGGTCTCGACCTTCGGCACGAAGCCGAACGAGAGCAGGATCTCCGGGCGGTAGTCGGTGGTGGCGGCGAACTCGGTCAAAAACCCGACGATCGCGTCGGAGTACAGCAGTTGCGTCATGCCATAGGTGGCGCCGCGGCCGCATTTGAAGCCGAACCGGCCGGCTTCCTCGGCGCGGGTCGGGATCAGGATCGCGCCCCGGTTGGGGACGAGGCCGGAAAAGATCGTCAGCGCGTCGGTGGGCGCGACGCCCGCGCCCTCACCGTCGTTCATCGTGCGGGGAACACCCACGAAGGCAACGCCTTCCATGCCCGCGTCCAACAGGGCGGTCAGCCGGCTGACCAAGGTCGGCTCGTCCATGAACGCGGTGACCTGGGTGCACAGGCCGCGGATACCAGGCAGTACCGGCGAGATGCGCGACCAGTAGTCGAGCACGTCGAGCTTGGGCTTCATCTCGATCGGGCGGTCGCCGTCCTCCTCGATCATCCCGGGAATCATCACGTGGCCGATCCGGCCGTCGAGGCCGGTCTCCGAGGACAGCAGCACGACCTTGTGCGCCTCCTCCAGGACCTCGTCCGGGGTGCGATCGGTATTGGGCGGCACGAGTTCGAGCGCGACGGTGTTGAGGGGCACGAAACTGCTCCTGACGAGACGACTGGATCCCCGGTTCGAGCCGGGATGGCCGCCGGACGCGATCCGCCGATCACCATACAGAAAGCCCGGTCGGCGGCTCACGTCGCGCCGAGAGCGCGGCGCGCAAAGCGCGTTGCGCACAGCCGTGAGAGGGTAACTTTCGGTTGGTACCGCGACTATGTGCGTACGCGTTCGAGGGGTCAGCGATGAGGGGTCGGAATCGAATCCGGGCGATGTGTCTGGTGGCGTCGGCCGCTGCCGGCGTCATGGTGTTCACCGCGTGCGGAGCCGAGAGTCAGGAGCCGGCTTCTACCACGACCACCGGACCCTCGCTCTCGCCGACCAGCAAGGGCTCGTTGCCCGGCGGGAACAGCTTCAGCCCGGGACCGGTGACCCCGATGAACCCCACTGTGAACCCGAGCAATCAGCCGACTAAAAACCCCTGACCAGCGTTTTCGGATATGGTTTCGGTCAACTCTTGACTGATTCCAGAAAAGGGACGACGATCTCACCGTGACCTCGATGTCGGATATCGCCGACCAGCTGCGGACAGCGCAGCTGCGGGTGACCAGGCCCCGCGTTGCGGTACTCGAGGCGGTGCACGCCCACCCGCACGCCGACACCGACACGATCTTCGGGGCCGTCCGCGCTGGCCTTCCCGATGTCTCGCGCCAGGCGGTCTACGACGTGCTGCACGCGCTGACCGCCGCAGGTCTGGTGCGGCGCATCCAGCCGTCGGGCTCAGTGGCCCGCTATGAATCCCGCGTCGGCGACAACCACCATCACGTCGTCTGCCGCTCCTGCGGTGTCATCGGCGACGTCGACTGCGCGGTCGGCGAGGCACCGTGTTTGACGCCGTCCGATCACAACGGTTTCGTCCTCGACGAGGCCGAGGTCGTCTATTGGGGCCTGTGTCCCGACTGCACGACGAAAGAACCTTCTTGATCACGCCAGTGATCACAGCCCAAATCACCAATGAGATATGGAATGGAAAGGTAAAAAGTGTCCGAGAGCGAAAATCCGGTCATCGACGCGCCGACGCCGAAAGCGCATGCGCCGCTGACCAACCAGGACTGGTGGCCGGATCAGGTCGACGTCTCCAAGCTGCATCCGCACTCGCCGTACTCCAACCCGCTCGGTGACGATTTCGACTACGCCGCCGAGTTCGCCAAGCTCGATCCCGAGGCGCTCAAGGCCGATGTGCTCTCGGTGATCACCACCTCGCAGGACTGGTGGCCCGCCGACTACGGCAGCTACGCCGGCCTGTTCATCCGGATGAGCTGGCACGCCGCAGGCACCTACCGGATCTTCGATGGACGCGGTGGCGGCGGGCAGGGCATGCAGCGCTTCGCCCCGCTGAACAGCTGGCCGGACAACGCCAACCTGGACAAGGCCCGTCGGCTGCTGTGGCCGGTGAAGAAGAAGTACGGCAACAAGATCTCCTGGGCCGACCTGCTGGTGTTCGCAGGCAACGTCGCACTGGAATCGGCCGGCTTCAAGACCTTCGGCTTCGGTTTCGGCCGCCCCGACGTCTGGGAGCCCGAGGAGATCCTCTTCGGTGAAGAAGGCGAGTGGTTGGGCACCGACAAGCGCTACTCCGGTGAGCGCGACCTGGCCCAGCCGTACGGCGCCACCACGATGGGTCTGATCTACGTCAATCCTGAAGGGCCCGAAGGTAATCCAGATCCGATCAAGGCCGCCGTCGACATCAAGGAGACGTTCGGCCGGATGGCGATGAACGTCGAGGAGACCGCCGCGCTGATCGTCGGTGGCCACACGCTGGGCAAGACCCACGGTGCCGGCTCCGACGAGGGTATGGGCCCCGAGCCCGAGGGTGCCCCGATCGAGCAGCAGGGCCTGGGCTGGAAGTGCCCGTTCGGTTCCGGCAAGGCCGGCGACACCGTCACCAGCGGTCTCGAGGTCGTCTGGACCCCCACGCCGACCAAGTGGAGCAACTCGTTCCTGGAGATCCTCTACGGCTACGAGTGGGAGCTGGTCAAGAGCCCGGCCGGTGCGTGGCAGTTCCAGGCCAAGGACGCCGAGGCGATCATTCCCGATCCCTTCGGCGGTCCGAACCGCAAGCCCACGATGCTGGTCACCGACGTCTCGATGCGTGAGGATCCGGAGTTCGGTGCGATCACGCGTCGCTGGCTCGATCATCCCGAGGAGCTCAACGAGGCGTTTGCCAAGGCCTGGTACAAGCTGCTGCACCGCGACCTCGGTCCGATCAGCCGCTACCTCGGGCCGTGGGTTGCCGAGCCACAGCTGTGGCAGGATCCGGTTCCCGCCGCCACAGGTGCGCTGATCGACGACGCTGACGCCGCCAAGATCAAGAGCGCAGTTCTGGCTGCGGGCCTGTCGGTGCCGCAGTTGGTCAAGACCGCGTGGGCGTCCGCGTCGAGCTACCGCAACACCGACAAGCGCGGCGGCGCCAATGGCGCGCGGCTGCGGTTGGAGCCGCAGAAGAGCTGGGAGGCCAACGAGCCGTCCGAGCTCGGCAAGGTGCTGCCGGTCTTGGAGAAGATCCAGGCCGACTTCAATGCCGCCGGCGGCAACCAGGTTTCGCTGGCCGACGTCATCGTGCTCGCGGGCAATGCCGCGATCGAGAAGGCCGCCAAGGACGGCGGCGTCGAGATCACGGTGCCGTTCACCGCGGGCCGCGGCGACGCCACCCAGGAAGACACCGATGTCGAGTCGTTCGCGGTGCTCGAGCCGCGGGCCGACGGCTTCCGCAACTACGCGCGGGCCGGCGAGAAGGCTCCCCTGGAGCAACTCCTGATCGAGAAGGCCTCTCTCGTGGGTGTGACCGGACCGGAGTTGACCGCGCTCATCGGCGGCCTGCGGGTGCTCGGTGCCAACCACGGTGGCAGCAAGCACGGCGTGTTCACCGACCGGGTCGGCGTGCTGTCGACCGACTTCTTCACCAACCTCCTCGACATGGGCACGGTGTGGAAGCCGTCGGAAAGCTCCGAGAACGTCTACGAAGGCACTGACCGCGCGACGGGTGCGGCCAAGTGGACGGCGACCGCTGCCGACCTGGTGTTCGGCTCGAACTCGGTGCTGCGTGCAGTGGCCGAGGTCTACGCCCAGGACGACAACAAGGAGAGGTTCGTCAAGGACTTCGTCGCGGCCTGGGCCAAGGTGTCCAACGCCGATCGGTTCGACGTCTAAAGGATCAGCAGTAAGCGAAACCCCGCGGGCGTGCGCCCGCGGGGTTTTCGTTGTACGCCCAGCATGGGCATTCGCTTGGAGGTGTGAGTCCTCTGGAGGTGAAGGTGGTTTAACTCCGAGTCGATGGCAACTGCGTCACTGTGAGGTGGGGTGGGAAGGAAGCCGGAGACGAAG
>NZ_JACBJQ010000027.1 GCF_013404075.1 Mycolicibacterium vinylchloridicum | reverse complement strand
ATTCCTTTGCTCGAGTGACTTTCGCGGGTCTCTCGAAGAATCACGCGATGACCTTCATTCATCCGGCTACGACACGCCGGTACCGCTGATCAGGTCCGACTCGTACACCACTCTGCTGGACGCAACCGTGCGCCCAGCTGCGCTCGGCCGGATTACGGTGTGCTGATGCGGTGGTACGCGCGCCCCGAGGGTGACTTCGCACGGCTGAACCTCGCGCCTCAGCTCGACTCCTGGGATTGGGGTGACAACCGCGGCCAGGTGCAGTTGGGGAAGTTCCTGGACGAAGCGGACACGCTGCTCGCGGCGTCGCGGATCGACGGCCCGTGGGCGCTGCGGCTCGACGTCGGCTTGGCTCCGCACCTGGACCTGCTGGGCAAGCGGGACCTCGACAACTACGCGAAGCCCCTCGCCTCCCGACTGTCCGACGGCGGGCTGGTGTCGGTCTGGTGCACCAAGCGCAGCAGTGGGCACTCCGCAGTGCGGATCGAGGCAGCGCGCGAGGTGCCCGCGCCATCGACCGGTGTTTTGCACGCGACGACGACTAAGTCCTGGGACGGACCCGCGGCGAAGGAGCAGATTCGCTCGGCCCTCGTGGATATCCCGGAGCTGCCGGATGGACCCGTCAGACTTGAACTCGCCTTCACCGTCGGGCCGAGCAGGAACTGGCTGAACCTCTGGAAGCCAACCATCGACGCGCTGGGTGCCCTCCTCGGCCATGAACAGCCGTTTCGCCCATGGAACCCCCGCGACGGCAGGATCACCGAGCTGGGCATGCACCTCGACATCGATCCGTCGCTCCGGTACGGAGTCCTCATCGGCATCGCAGCTCGACCCGTCGTGGCGGCGCCTGCGGAGGCCCGGTAGTGCGCGTACCTGCCCACCGTTGCTACCCCGCCTCGAACCCCCAGGTGATCGCGCGGGCGAGACTCGACGAGTAGTACGCACGGTCGGCTGTCTTCTTAAACCGCAGCGAGCCGGGGTGCCCCGGGAACAGTAAGTAGGTCGTGCCCGGTTTGACGGCCCGCAGCTTCACGAACGGCCACGCCAGCCGGCGCGCGGCGGGGTACCGAGCCGTGAGCACTTTTTCCGCATCTGCGCCCAACCCAATGATCAGCCGCGGCGACACGACGTCCAGCTCCTCGTGGAGGAAGGGCAGACAGTTGTCGATCTCGTGGGGATGCGATCGCCGGTCGTCGATAGGGTGGCAGTGCACCACGTTCGTGATGAACAGTTCGCGCTTCTCCCGTCCGGCGATCTCCAGCGCCCGGTCGATGTAGGTTCCGCTGCCGCCGGTGAATGGGACCCCGGATTCCATGCACTTGCGGCAGAGGCTCTGTCCGACGATGGCGACGGGAGCGTGCGCCGATCCATATCCCGGTGCCGAAGCAGTCACGCCGGGCGCGTTCATCCCCGGGCACTGCCGGCACGTGCTGATCTGCTCGGCGATGAGGTCCAGCCGCAGCCGTTTCGTATCCGTCGCCATCTCACGATCGTCTCACCGGTACCCGACGTGACGCCCACGAAACCGACAAGGTTCCCGCCCACGTCGGCGCCCCGTGCGAGGCTTGCCGCGGCGTGGGGAATCAACGGTATCCCCGCCGCGTCGAAAGGGGCCGAGATGTGGCAGGAGGGAGACGCGGCTGTAGGCGATCTGTTGAGATCCCCAGTTTTCGGACCGGTCGACCGGATGCAAGAGCCACTCCCCATAAGCACCTGGTGGGCGGATCGCGGAATCGTGCTCAGCTCAACCGAACTCAACCGGACCGCGTTGTTCAGGCTTGCGGCGCAGTGTTGGGAGAACGACGAACCGGACTGGGTGACGTTCCTCTGGCACGTTCTCGCTTGGGGAGTGGTGGGCGACTATCGGAACGCGTCGAAGATCGTCACCAGTGCCGGCGACGCCGAACAGCGTGCCCGGTTGAACGGCATCTTGCGCGCCGGCGCCGAAGCGAGCCGCCAAGGTGACATCCGCTCCGCCTACACCGCGATCCACGGCCAGATTGCCCGTTTGGGGCCAGCCTTCTTCTCGAAGTTCCTGTACCTCACCTCGGACCGGAACTTGCCGGGGTCGCGATGCCTGATCCTCGATTCCCGGGTCAGCGCAGCGGTTTTCACACTGACCGGTCGTGAATACTGGAAGGAGACGGCGGCGACTTACGCGCAATTCTGCGGCGAAATCCACCGGTGGTCCGAGTTGTTCGATGAGCCGGACGACGTCATCGAATTCAGGCTCTACCAGTTCGGCCGGCTGATCGCCTCGTCACGGTGGCGGTGGCTCCATGCCGAAGCCTCGCTCTACCGCGAAGGCCGGCGCCACGTTGGGTTCGACGACATCGCCGAGCGGCGAGCGTGTCTCATGGGCTGGACGACCGTCTAGGACGATCGAAGCGACAGCCAGCACGACACGTCGCCGCAGAACTATTGGGCCACATGGCGCCGCGAGATCGGTCCCGCCGAGCGCCTTCCAGAACCACATCGCCGCTGCGTCGTCCTGGATGCGGAACCCGCTTGGTCTCACGCGGTCGGCAGGATCTCCATCACGTCCCACCGGTCCTTCCACTCGGCGATGCGGGCCACCGGGATCGCGTGGTGGGTGCTCGCGTCATTCTTGACGCGGTGGCCGCCGGAGTCCGCGAGGTACTTGCTGTGCGCTGTGTGGATATCGTTCTCCATCCACCACTCCGGCACGATGTAGAACTCGGGGTATGCCTTTCCGAGGTCGACGAGTACCCAGTACTTCGTCTCGACCTCGGGTGCCCTCCGCTTCTTACCCCGCTTCGTGCTCGTCTGCCACGCGCCGGCCGTCTTCGTCTTGACCTGGATGCTGATCACGCGGTCGTGGCCGGCGTCGCTGGCTAGCAGGTCGATGTCGTGCATGTTCCCGGAGAACGTCACGGCGTAGCCACCGCGCCGGTGGATCTCGGCAGCGACGAAATGCTCCCCAGCCGAGCCGACCTGCTGGGTTGTGAGCTTGGGACGTTTGAACGCGGCGATCACGGGCTGACCGTATCGCCAGGCGCGGAACCTGGCGACGATTCGGACATTCGCCCGAGGCAGGCCCGCTCGACCGCGGCACACTGCGCCCGCACCTCCGGCACCGTCGGCGACAGCTGGTACGCGTGATGGTGACAAAAGCCGGTCAACTGGTGCCAGGCGTCGATGAGGGCCGGACCCGCCGGTGTCTTGTCGAGGGACTTGAGCACCGCAAGTCTCGCGCTCGCGGTCCCGACAACTAGCTGGACTCCCGTCAGCTCCGCGCAGCGGGCGTCGATCAGGTCCTCCACGGCCTGCCGTGCGAGGAACGCCGCCAACCGGGCGGAGTTGCCCAATGCGGTGCGGTCCGGGGAGTCGAGGAGTTTGTCGGCCCGTGCGAGCAGGACCTCGGCGTCGCTAGTCACCGTCCCTCCACGATGTCGCGGACGGTGTCGCGAAGGTTCTGGATGGTGCCGCGGTCCAGCGTGGCCCCGCGGTGGGTGCCTGACGCGGAAATCGCCAGTGTCGGGAATCTGTGCGCTCGATACGACTTCCAGCCGGATACGTCCCCGTCGAGGGTCCCGGTAATAGTCAACGCCACTCTCCGCTGGGTGGTCTTCGCCTCCTCCCACGCGGTGTCGGTCTCGTGGTAGGCGGCGCCGGCCTTCGCACGTTCACCGAAATACCGCTGGTGGGCGGCGGCTTCGATCGCCATCCGGAACAGGCCTGGTGCCGCCTTCCGCTTGATCAGGTCGTCGATGTCGTCGTCGAGGATGAGGGCCTCGGCGTCGGCGACGTACCGGTCTGCGGGTAGGTCGTTCGCCTTCACCACGACCAACGACCCCTGCTCCCGAGTGACGTCGAGCAGCTGGGCCGGCACAGATCGTGCGCGGATCGCAGCCGGCAACCGGTCGTCGTGCGAGAACACGATCACCTGCCGCGTCTTGCCGAGCTCCACGAGCACGTCGAGGAACCCCGCGATCTTGGCGGGGTCCATGGCCTGGATCGGGTCGTCGAGCACCAGAAAGCGGAATGGGCTCGCGGGCGTGGTGGCACGCGGAATGAACATGGCGAGCGCCAACGCGTGCAGCTCGCCTTGGCTCATCACCGTCAGCGCGCCGGTCGACACCCCGTCCACAGCACCGTCGACGACGACGTGACGACGGTTGGCCACTCCCTCGAGGCTGATACTGCCGATGTCGACGTTGCTCTCGTGCCGCATCCGCTCCCAGAACTCACCGGTCTGTTCCACCATCGGTGCCAGGCGCCGCTCCCGCAGCGTGTCGGCTGCCTCGCGCAGGCATTTCAACGCCCGCTTGACCTCGTCCAGGCTGGCGTCGTCCTTGCGCGCCGCGGTCTCCAGCTCGGCCCAGGCGACGATCGCACCGGCGGTGGGCGCCCACGCGTCCTCCAGACTGTCCGCGCGCTCTGCGGCTTCCTTGCGCAGCGCCGCGGCGGCCTCGTCGAGTTCCATGGCGGCCAGCTCGACGTGGCCGGGCTGGTCGGCAAGGGTGCCCGGCGCAGTGCACGCGTCCTTCAGCGCCGCGCCGAACCGTGCCAGCGCGGCCAGTTCGACTCCCTCAACTGCGGCCACATCGGTGACCTCTCCGAAGAAGTCGTCGGCCGCCGACCGGGCCTGCTTCAGTCGCAACGCCAGGGCCTGATGCTTCGTAGTGCTCGCTTCAGCCGCCCTCAGGCGTTCCTCGGCCGCGGCGCGCCAGTCGCCGTCGAGGGTTCCGGTCTCGCACACCGGGCAGGCCCCATCGCCGGTGTCGGCGTGCAGATGCAGAGCATCGCGTAGCAGCGCCGCCCGCGAGGCCAGCGCCTTCAATGCGGAGTCGGCCCCGGCCACGTGCGCCTCGATGGCCGCGCGCAACTCGTCGGCGACCTCGGTGGCCCTGGCTGTCGGCGGGACTTCGAGCGCCGCGATCTTCCGCAGCTTCGCGATGGTGGCGGCCTGCTCGGTCGCTGTACCCAACGTCGTCGCCGTGATCGCGTCGAGGTCGTAGGGCACGCGCGCGGTGAGCTTCTTCACCTGTTCAGCCCGCGGGTCGGTGACCTCGCTCAGGGAGTTGCGCAGACGGGTGCGGGCGTCGTTCGCCGTCTTGCGCGCCCCACCGAGCTGCTTCTCGGCGTCCTTGAGCCGGCCCTCGGCCGCGGCGACCTCGTCGAGCCCGAGCAGCGTGTCGAGCGCGTCGTACAACGCGGCCTGCCCCTCCTCGAAGACTCCGCCGAGCTCGTCGTACGACATCAGTGGCCGGTGAGTCTTGAGCGCCTGACCCCATCCCAGTGCGGCAACCGTCTCACGCTTCTGTCCCTTGATCTGCGACCAGCGTTCGGCCGCGTTCAGGCTGCAGCCCGGCGACCAGTCCACACCGACGGTGGCGACGGTTCCTGCGCGGTCATCGTCGGGTTCCATCGCGAAGTCGACCTTGATGGATGCCGGTTCGCCGGCATGCAGGTTCCGCCACGATGCCTGCCAGTGCTGACCCTTCTTGGCCTCCCACCGGTAGCTGGTGCCGGTGAGCGCGTACTCCAGGGCCTCGGCGAAGCTGGACTTGCCGGAGCCGTTGCGGCCGCTGATCACTGTGATCCCGCGGTAGGGGTTCACCTCCAAGGTGGCGCGCGGGCCTACGCCGCGGAACCCCGACACCGTGATGGAACGGAGGAAGGCGCGCAGCGGCGGCGGAGCGCCGGTCGTCTCTATCTTGGGCTGCTCCGGTGGCGGTGCGTCCCCACCGAGTTGATCGGCGAACTCGTCGTCTCCCCGCATCGCCGCGGCGACGAGGTAGACGGTCTCGTCGGCAACCGCCTCGTTGTCGGCCAGTAGCTCCCATACCTCCGCCTCGACCGAACCGCCGAGCCCTGCACCGTCCACTGTCACGCCCCTCACAACCGGATGTGCACGCAGCTTTGCACACAGTTATGACACAGCCGGTGGACACGACTGCCGCCCAGCCGGTAGGTAGCCAGAAAGATCGCAGATCTAGCGCGATGGATCCTGGCAGCATCCCTACGTCGCGGTGTCGTCCTAGCCTGACACGCGTGGCGGAGGCGCAGTCCTTCAATTCGACGTAGCAAATTCGTCGTCTCGGCGTCATGTAATTGCGGTGGCCATCGCCGCGGACCGACAGAATCCACGACACGCGTACCCTTTGAACCCTCAGTCTCCACCGCCTGCGCAGCTTAGGCTCTCTGACGCACGTGTCGACAGGTAGGGGAACAATGGGTTCGATCCACGAGGTGATGGATGCGTTCCGCGAAGCGCCGTCGAACTCGGAACGCGGGACCAAGTTCGAGAAGCTCATGGTCCGCTACTTCGACCTCGATCCGCTGCTGTCGCAGCAGTACGACGAAGTGTGGCGGTGGATAGATTGGCCTGGCCGGAAAGGTAAGCCCGACACAGGAATTGATCTCGTTGCGCGTGAGCGTGACAGTGGTGAGTACACGGCGATCCAGTGCAAGTTCTACGAGCCGACGCACACGCTGCGCAAAGAGGACATCGACTCGTTCTTCACCGCGTCGGGTAAGAACCCGTTCAACAACCGGATCATCATCTCCACCACTGACCGATGGGGAAAGAACGCCGAGGACGCCCTCGAGGATCAGACGATTCCTGTGCAGCGAATCGGTCTGGCGGAGATCGCGGACTCGCCGATCGACTGGGACATCGCCTGGGTGGACGGCGACCTACAGATCGACGTCTCCGAGGCGACCCGTCACGAGCCGCGTCAGCATCAAACCACCGCGATCGAGAAGGTGTTCGCGCGTTTCGCCGCCGGCAACGACCGCGGCAAGCTGATCATGGCGTGCGGCACCGGCAAGACGTTCACCGCGCTCAAGATCGCCGAGCGAACCGCAACTGAGAACGGTGGTAGCGCAAGGATTCTGTTCGCGGTCCCGTCGATCTCCCTGCTGAGCCAGACGCTGCGGGAGTGGACGGCGCAAACACAGCTGGACCTGCGTGCGTTCGCTGTCTGCTCGGACACGAAGGTGTCCCGCGCGGCCGAGGACATCAACACCTACGACGTGGCGATCCCAGTGACCACGAACGCGGCGAAGCTGGCGCACGAGATGGAGCACCGCAAGCGCGCGAAGGGCCTGACCGTCGTGTTCACGACCTACCAGTCACTGCCGGTCATTGCGGACGCGCAGAAGTTGGGTGTGGCGCCGTTCGATCTGGTGATCTGCGACGAGGCGCACCGCACCACCGGTGTCACGCTGGAGGGTGCCGACGAGTCGAACTTCGTGCGGGTCCACGACGAGGACTACCTGCACGCGACCCGCCGCCTGTACATGACGGCGACCCCGCGGATCTACGACGAGACGGTGAAGGCGAAGGCTGACGAGCATTCCGCCGAGATCACCTCGATGGACGACGAGACGAAGTACGGCCCTGAGTTCCATCGCCTGTCGTTCGGTGAGGCCGTGGAGCGGGGCTTGCTCACCGACTACAAGGTCCTGGTGCTCACCGTAGACGAGGAGATGGTCGCCGCGCCGTTGCAGGCCCAGCTCGCTGGCCCCGACGGAGACCTGCGCCTCGACGACGCGACGAAGATCGTCGGCGCCTGGAACGGCCTCGCCAAACGTGCCGGCAAGACCCCGGACGGTCAGGGATTCGCGCCGGGCGAGGCGCCGATGCGCCGGGCGGTCGCGTTCGCGAGGGACATCGCCGCGTCGAAAAAGGTCGCGGATCTGTTCCCCCGAGTCGTGGAGACCTACCGAGAGATGCTCAGCGACAGCATCGACGACGGCCATGATGTGAACACCACCAATCTGGATCTCGCCGTGCAGGTCCGCCACGTCGACGGCACCTACAACGCGCTGGAACGCAACCGAGAGCTGCAATGGCTGAAAGCGCCGCTGCCGGAGAACGAATGCCGCATCCTGTCCAACGCCCGGTGCCTGTCCGAGGGCGTCGACGTGCCGGCACTGGACGCTGTGATGTTCCTGCATCCCCGCAACAGCGTTGTCGATGTGGTGCAGTCGGTGGGCCGGGTCATGCGCAAGTCCGAGGGAAAGGACTACGGCTACATCATCCTGCCGGTCGCGGTCCCGGCCGGTGTCTCACCGTCACAAGCCCTTTCGGATAATCGCCGCTTCAAGGTGGTGTGGCAGGTCCTCAACGCTCTGCGCGCTCACGACGACCGGTTCAACGCGATGGTCAACTCGATCGCACTGAACGCCGCCTCGGAACTGCAAGCCACCGGGCAGGGTTCCGATCAACTGCTCGGTGGGCACATCGGTCCGACGACGGAGAATCCGGAGAGCATCGGCAGCGGTGAGAACACAGGACCTACCGGCGACGGTGACACCGGTTCCGACCCGGCCGTCGGTGTCGCGGACGGGAATGGTTCCGATGGCGGGCGGCTGGCGTCCCAGATGGCGTTGTTCTCGCTCTCGGAGTGGCAGGAGGCGATCTACACCCGCATCGTCGACAAGGTCGGCACCCGCACCTACTGGGAAGACTGGGCCAAGGATGTCGCCGACATCGCCGCGGCCCTGATCGCCCGGATCAAGGTCCTGATCGACGGGGCGGACCCTACGGTGACTGAGGCGTTCGCGAAGTTCCACAAGGGGTTGCAGGACAACCTCAATGACTCCATCAGCCGCGATGACGCGATCTCGATGCTCGCGCAGCACCTGATTACCGCGCCGGTCTTCGACGCTCTGTTCGCCGGCCACGAGTTCGCTGCGCACAACCCTGTGTCGAAGACGATGCAGGCGATGGTCGACCAGCTCGGTGGGGCAGGTTTGGAAGCCGAGACCGAGCACCTCCAGGGCTTCTACGACTCGGTGCGGGTCCGCGCCTCAGAGGTCACCACCGCCGACGGCAAGCAGCAGGTGATTGCC
This sequence comes from Mycolicibacterium vinylchloridicum, assembly GCF_013404075.1. Lineage (GTDB taxonomy): Bacteria > Actinomycetota > Actinomycetes > Mycobacteriales > Mycobacteriaceae > Mycobacterium > Mycobacterium vinylchloridicum. The sequence continues at coordinate 79,302 of NZ_JACBJQ010000027.1, read as the reverse complement.
GAACTCTACGAGAAGTTCTTCAAAGTCGGGTTCGCGAAACAGGCCGAGGCACTGGGCATCGTGTACACGCCGGTCGAGATCGTCGACTTCATCCTCCGCGCAGCCGACCACGCCTCCCGCGAAGCCTTCGGCCGCGGACTCACCGACAATGCCGTCCACGTCCTCGACCCATTCACCGGCACCGGCACGTTCATCACGCGGCTTATGCAATCGGGTTTGGTTCGTCCAGAGGACCTCGCCCGCAAGTACGCCAGTGAGTTGCACGCCAACGAGATCATGCTGCTCGCGTACTACATCGCTGCGGTGAACATCGAGACCACCTACCACGCGCTGACCAAGGCCGAGTACAGCCCGTTCGAGGGCATCGTCCTGACGGACACCTTCCAGATGACCGAAGATGACGACTCGATGGACACGGAGATGTTCCCGCAGAACAACTCTCGGATTGTCAAGCAGCTCGCGGCTCCGATTCACATCGTTGTAGGAAACCCGCCGTACTCGGTGGGGCAGACCTCGGCGAATGATCTCAACGCGAATGTCTCCTACCCGACGCTGGACCGCCGAATCGCGGATACCTACGCGAAGAGATCGACAGCCACAAGTCAGCGGACCTTGTACGACTCCTATCTCCGCGCCTTCCGATGGGCCACCGACCGGATCGGCGAGCAGGGCGTCGTTGCGTTCGTATCGAACGGCGGTTGGATCGACGGCAACACCGCCGACGGCATCCGCTTGTCGCTGGCTGATGAATACAGCCAGATCTACGTCTACAACCTGCGCGGCAACCAGCGGACTGCGGGTGAGCTTTCACGGAAGGAGGGCGGCAAGGTCTTCGGGTCTGGAAGCCGCAACACCGTTGCGATCCTCATCGGCGTGAAGGACCCCATAAGTAGCGGACCATGCGAGGTCAAGTATCGAGACATCGGCGACTACCTGACCCGCGAGCAGAAGCTGGAGATCGTCGCGGGCGGGGACCTTGAATCCGTTGAATGGCAGTCGATCAGACCCAACGAGCACGGTGACTGGATCAGCCAGCGCAGCGGCGACTTCGCTGTGTGGCCGGTGATCGGTAGCAAGTCCGGAGGATTGGCGGTTTTCGGTAGCTACTCACTCGGTCTTGCCACGGGTCGCGATTCGTGGTGCTACAACTCCTCGCGCGCAGCGGTCGAGGCGAACGTGCGACGGATGATCGATTTCTATAACGGCCAGGTCCGAGGGTTCGATGCGTACTGCGAGCAGAACCGGATCACCGACCGGAAAGCGGCGGTGGACGCGTTCGTCGAAGTCGACTCGACACGGTTCAGCTGGAACTCAAGTGCCAAGCAGTTTCTCGCTCGCGGTGCGCAGTTCGCGTTCGATTCGGATTCCCTAATTTGCGGCGCATACCGACCGTTCCAGCAGCAGCACGTGTACTTCCACCAACACTTGAACGAGCGGCGTTACCAGCTGCCGTCGATTTTCCCGACGTCAAACCACCGGAACCTCGGCATCCTGCTTACCGGCCCAGCTTCGCACTTCGAGTTCACGGCGTTTATGACCGATCTGCTGCCTAACCTGCACTTGCTCGACACCGGCCAGTTCTTCCCGCGATGGACCTACGAAAAGGCCGACCCCGAAGATGGCAGCCTTGCACTTGATACCCGAGACTCCGACGAGCCGGATGAGTACGGGTACCGCAGGGTCGACAACATTACCGACGAGATCCTGAAGCTGTACCAAGAGGCGATCGGCGACCAAGTCACCAAAGACGACATCTTCTTCTACGTCTACGGCCTGCTGCACGACCCGGCCTACCGATCGACGTACGCGGCGGACCTGAAGAAGATGCTGCCGCACATTCCAACTCCGGAAACGCTGGAGCGGTTCGAGCAACTTGCATCAGCTGGCCAAGCCCTGTCGGACCTCCACGTCGGGTACGAAGACGTTGAACCCTATCCGGTCGACGTGCAGCTCAAGCCCGGCGCTGATCCGGCTGATCGCGAGACCTGGCAGGTGACCAAGCTGAAGTGGGCCAAGAAGAAGGACTCCGAGACCGGCAAGAACGTCGATGACTACACGAAGCTGATCTACAACCCGAAAGTCACGATCACCGGCATCCCCGAGGACGCCGAGAGGTACATGCTCGGCTCCCGGTCGGCTTTGGCCTGGATCATTGACCGGTACCAGGTCAAGATCGACAAGCCGTCGGGCATCAAGAACGACCCCAACGATTGGTGCGACGAGCACGACGACCCGCGGTACATCGTTGATCTGGTCGCCAAGGTCACGACCGTCGCTGTGGAGACGATGAAGATCGTCGACGGGCTCGCCGAAAGCGCATAGGACCCGACTGCTGGGGCTACGTGTCGGACTCCGACTCGTTGTCGGTCCACCGCGATAGCTTCCAGCGATGGTGACCGACATGTTGAGCGAGTCCGCCGACGGCTGGGGCTCTACGACGACGAGGGCAGAACCGCGGTCTTGCGGGCCAGTCTCGATACCGTGCTGCTCGACGCAGCGAAAGTGATGCGCGAGAGAGGTGATCCCGTACACGGCGGGTGGACCTTAGTGCAGGACACCGAAGTGCAGACACTGCGGTTCTTCACGAGGTAGGGCGCGGGCTTTCACCCGCGCAGGAGATTCACGCCACCATACGTCCGCGACCGCGGAGACTGTTCGAACGCATCCAAGACGCGGGCTGCGAAAGCCGGAACCATCACCGACTGAGCTATCCCCAATTTTCCAGGGGCAGCGCTAAACACCTCATCTGGGTGCCATTTTGGATTGGTATCTAGTTCCACCTCCGAAAGGCTTAGCAATGTCAATCCCCAAATGGCTCCAGATCGGCCACGACCAGGTGTTCTCCCTCGGCGCATTCCTGGTATCCGAGGTGACGCCGATGATCGACTTCGACAAGTCCTCGGGCGAGAACCGCGTTCAGGCCAGAGATCGCGATACCGGCTTGCCGATGTGGCAGGTCGAAGTGCTCGACGGCGACCCGGCTGCACCGAAGCGCAGCCGAACAGTGACGGTCAAGTTCGCCTCGCCGACGCAGCCGTCTGCACCCGCCAATTCCAGCGGAACACCCTTTACCCCAGTGGTTTTCGACGGGCTCATGGCGCTGCCGTACGTCGAGAAGTCGGGCGACTTCTCCCGGATCTCCTGGTCGTTTCGAGCCTCCGACATGAGGGCACCAGGCAAGCCGTCCGCGAGCGCAACGACCAGCCGGGAATCGGCATGAATCCCGATCCGTACACATCGCTGGATCCCGACACCCCTTTCCGGCTCGATCACGTCTTGAATTTCCTCACCACTCTCGGCCTGTGGGTAGCGATCCTCGTAGGAGGCAGTGCCGCTGCCCTCATCTCCTGGCGACTGCACTCCCCTGAGACATACGAAGAACGGTTCGCAACACCGGTCCGACTTCTGCGCTGGCGACTCTGGGCTTACGTCTCCTGGCACAGACTCTGCAAGCGCTGCGGCCTATCCGCCTCCGAGCAGATCGCGCGCCGCGACAATCAAGGACGACAGGTCGCGTCGACACGTTGGCTTCATCCAAAGCTGCTGGGAACAGACGTGTCTCAAACCACCCTGCGCCTCACCGTACGCGCAAGGATGGGACAGACCGTCGAAGACTTGGAGCGCGCCGTTCCTGCGATCCGCGACGCCGCAGGCGCACATTCGGCGCGTGCGGCCGTCGTCTCGCCCGGAACTCTGCGGATCGAGCTGGTCATGCGGGAGCAGTTGTCGACTGTAGATCACGCAGCGCCGCCAACAGCGGTCACAACAACCCGAGTCGCGCTCGGACGATGCGAAGACGGTTCCGCCTGGGCCCTCCCATTGCGTGGACGACACACCCTCACCGTCGGATGCTCGGGCGCAGGAAAGGGTTCCGTCTTCTGGGGCATCACCGGTGGGCTCGGCCCTGCTGTGGCCGCCGGGATGGTTCACCTTGTCGGAATCGATCTGAAGTACGGCATCGAGTTGTCAGTCGGCGCCAGGTTGTTCACCAAAATTGCCACCACCGAGGCCGATGCCGTGGAAACCCTTGCAGGGCTGGAGAAACTGATGGACAAGCGCGGCAACGAGATGGCGGGCCGCACACGCGCGCACCGTCCGACCAAGACATCACCCCTTGTGGTGCTGCTCATCGACGAGCTGGCCGGAGTAACCGCGTACATGAGCGACCCGACCCTGCGCAAAGGAGCCGCCGCCTCGTTGTCGCGAATTCTCACCAAAGGCCGAGCGCTGGGAATCGTGGTCGCCGCGTTCCTGCAGGACCCTCGAAAGGAAGTGTTGCCGATGCGAGGACTGTTCACCCAAACCATCGCTCTTCGATTGCGATCGCGAGACGAGGTCACGATGGTCCTCGGCGACGGGCTGGCCGACAAAGCGCCCGCGCACCGAATCAGTCCCGACAGACCGGGCACCGGCTACGTCATCGCCGAGGACGGCCACACGACCAAGGTCCGATCCGACTTCTGGTCCGACGATCAAATCCGCTCCACCGCAAAGCAATACGGGAGATCAAGGACCGCCGGAGGGCAGAGCAGTGAATGACTGGTTCGACTCGATCCAAGCAACGAGGTGAAACCATGGCGATTCACGGTCTCCGGGGAGCACTCATGTCCACCGGCAGCTTTCCCGAACTGCTGACCGCAGATCAGGTATCCGCGCTCCTAGGCGTCTCTGCCGCGACACTCAACCGCTGGGCTGCTCTCCGCGAGACAACCGGCGAACAAATCGGACCGCCGTGCTACACCCTTTCCGAACGAGTCCGTAGGTGGGATGCAGCCGAAGTCCGCTCCTGGCTAAAGCAGGTGCGCCGGTAGTGGCCGGCAACACACCGCGCGGCATCCGAAAGCGCCTCAACGCCGCCGGGGAGGCCCGCTACCAAGTCCGCTACCTGATCCGTGACCCCGACGTCCCATCCGGCTGGGTCGAAACGTCAGCCACGTTCCCGACGCTGCGCGAGGCCAAGGCGTTCAAGTCCGAACGCGACAACGAGGCCGCGCTCGGCGCACGTCGGTTCGACCCTCGCCTGGGCCGCACACCGCTGCACCGGATTTGGACGCAGTTCTCCGACTCCAAGAAACCAGCGGTGTCGTCGAAGACCTGGAGCGGCTACACCCAGCACTGGGAACTGCGCATCAAACCGCGGTTCGGCCACGTGCCAGTCGACGAGATCACCCGCACAGAAGTTCAAACGTTCGTTGACGACCTGACCGTGGGGCCGTGGGCGAAGGTGTCGACGCTACGTCTCCTGCGCTCGATCCTCGACGTCGCGCACCAGGACGGCCGAATTCACCGCAATCCAGCCCTGGGTGTCTCCGCGGGCCGCATTCCCGAGCGGGAGCGTCACCGATACCTCAGTGCACCGGAGGTCCAGACGCTCGCCACCGCGTGCGGAGACCAAGGCGACGTCGTCACCATCCTCGCCTACACCGGCCTGCGTTGGTCCGAACTAGTCGGCCTCCGGGTCAAGGACATCGACTTGACCGCCCGCCGCCTCTACGTCCGACGGGCCGCTCCCGAAGTCGAAGGCCGCATCATCATCGGGCCACCAAAGACCCGCGCCGGCATCCGCACAGTCCCGCTCCCCCAAGTTGTCGTCGACATCCTCAAAACGCGGATCGGTGGGCGGGCACCCGACCAGCCCGCCATCACGTCGCCCAACGGCGCGATGCTGCGGTCCAACAACTGGCGCCGGCACACGCATTGGAACAAAGCCCTGAAGAAAACCAACTTGGCTCCGTTGACCATCCACGATCTGCGCCATACCTATGCAAGCCTGGCCCGCAAGTCCGGCGCTGACCTTCGCTACGTACAGAAGACCATGGGCCACTCCACGCCGACCGTGACCGCGAACATCTACAGCGACCTCTACTCCGACGAGCTGGACCAGGTTGCAACCAACCTCGATCAGCTCCACGCGAACGAGATTCACATACAGAAGACCGGACAAGAACCGGACAAAGAAAACTGACAACCGAGTGCAATACCCGTGTCGATGCAGGTAAAGAATGGTGGCCAGGGCCGGGATCGAACCGGCGACCTTCCGCTTTTCAGGCGGACGCTCGTACCAACTGAGCTACCTGGCCGGAAGGCAACCGAGCTGCCTTACGCCGAAACACTGCGACCCTGACGGGACTCGAACCCGCGACCTCCGCCGTGACAGGGCGGCGCGCTAACCAACTGCGCCACAGGGCCTTGCTCTCCTGCATGTACTGCTCGCTCCGACGATACCGCCGTCACGCGTACCCCCAACGGGATTCGAACCCGTGCTACCGCCGTGAAAGGGCGGCGTCCTAGGCCACTAGACGATGGGGGCCAGAACCGAATCACTCCGGGGTACTCACAACGAGTGCACGTTAGAGCGTCGTTAGCTTAGGGCACGGCAGGCACAATCCCAAAACCGAGCGACCCCGCCGGAGGCAGTATTCTGTGCCACGCGCCCCTATAGCTCAGTCGGTAGAGCTACGGACTTTTAATCCGCAGGTCCCAGGTTCGAGCCCTGGTGGGGGCACCACATTGGGCCAACGAAGGTTTCACCGGAGCAGTCCGTCGCGAGATGGCCCGTCGCCGTCGGGGGTGACTTATCGTGAACCACATGAATGACACGGCGCCGCAGCCTGCGGACGGTCCGCGCCGCGGCGTCGACCGAGTCACCGGGCGACACGTCATCGCCCGACTGGCCGGGCCCGAGCACGACCAGACCGTGCAAGCGGTGGTCGACCTCCTCTCCGGCGAGCAGAGCGCTGTCGACGAGATCATCAACGACGCGGTGTCCGACCCCGAGCGGTTGGAGTCACTCGAACGTCTCGGCACCTACGACGACGTCCGCAACCCGACACTCGATCGAGTCGCGGTCTTGGTGGCCGAGGCCCTGGGCACCCAGATGGCGGCGGTGTCGATCGTTTATCCCGACCGGCAGGTGCTGGCGGGATCGAACACGAGCGACGAGGCCATGCCCCGTGTCGCGCCGCTGGAGATGTCGATCTGCAAGTTCACGGTTGCCAGCCGGGAGCCGCTGATCGTCGACGACACCAGGGCCCACCCCCTGCTGGCGGATCATCCGGCAGTTCGCGACGGGATCCTGGCCTACGCCGGAATTCCGTTGATCGACAGCAAAGGTCATGTGGCCGGGACGCTGTGCACCTGGGACACTCGTCCGCGGCACTGGTCCAGTGGCCAGGTACAGATCCTCAACGACCTGGCCGACGTTGCGCGCCAGCGGCTACTCGCCGATCCGCGCGGTAGATGATCGTTGCCAATCTTTCGCCACGCGGGGGGAATACATGGCTCGACGGGTAGCAAAATCGGGTAGCGTCCGCCATGTGGTGCGGCAGGTGATGTGAGCGGTCATGGCGATACGGACCCTTCACGTTGACAATGAGCCGGCGACAGCGATAAACAGCGGCACGCTGCCCGCCCGGCGGAAGACATTTGCCGAGCGGGTGCGCTCCGATCCCTTGAGCACGATCATCACCGTCTCGATCGACGCCTTGACGGCCACGGTGGCAACGATCATCGGCGTGCGATGGGCGGTGTCGACCAACGACTATCCGCCCAACCTCTGGCTGGCCTTTCTGTATGTGCCCGTCGTGATCTTCATGCTGGCCGTGCGGGGGGTGTACCGGCGGCGCCTCAACAGGGAATTCCTCGACGAGATCGGGCCCATCGAGGCGACCGTCGCGATCGCGACGATGTTCCTGCTCGGCGGCTTGGTGCTCAGCAACGAAACCGGTCGTCCGGGCGCCGCCGTGCTGAAGATCTGGCTCTGTGCCGCCCTGCTCATGCCGTTCGGGCGGCTGGTGCGGGTGGTGATTCAGCGGAGCCTGCGCCGACACGACCATCTGCAGGCTCCGACCCTCATCGTCGGCAACGGCCGCGTCGCGGGGCACATCATCAGCCGCTTGGAAGAGTTTCCGCAGTACGGCCTGGCCCCGGTCGGCATCGTCGACGCCGAGCCGTGGTTCGGCCAGCCGGGTGATCCGCGCCCCGATCTCCCCTGGCTGGGGCCGCCGGACAACATCGACGAAGCAATCCGGCTGACCCGCGCCCAGAACGTCGTCATCGCCTTCTCCCGAACCCAGGACCAGGTGCTCACCCATGTGGTCCGCACCGCCCATCAGAACGGACTGCGCGTCTGGGTCGTGCCGCGCATGTTCGACACGATCGGTGAGCGGGCACGGATCGAGCACGTGGGCGGTACCCCTCTGCTCGCACTGCCCCACACCGATCCCCGCGGCTGGCAGTTCGCGGTCAAACACATCTTCGACCGCGTGATGGCCGCCGTCCTCCTGCTGTTGATCTCGCCGGTGTTCCTGACCCTCGCGCTGCTCGTGAAACTGAGCTCGCCGGGGCCGGTCTTCTTCAGCCAGCCGCGCGTCGGGCGCGACGGCCGGCCGTTCGGCTGCCTCAAGTTCCGCTCGATGCGAGCCGTAGAGGACACCGATCCCGGGTTCCAGCTCAAGACCGGCGCCGCGCCCGGCGGCGTCGAAGGCGTCGACCGGCGCACCAAGATCGGCAAGATCCTGCGCGCCACCTCACTGGACGAACTGCCGCAGTTCATCAACGTGCTGAAGGGTGAGATGAGCCTGGTGGGCCCGCGGCCCGAGCGACCGGAATTCGTCGAGCTGTTCGAGGCTCAGATCCAGCGGTACGGCGAACGGCATCGCGTCCGAGCCGGGGTCACCGGCTGGGCTCAAGTGCACGGCTTGCGGGGGCAGACATCCATCGCCGATCGCGCCGAGTGGGACAACTACTACATCGAGAACTGGTCCCTTGCTCTCGACCTGAAGATCCTTGCGCTGACCATCCCGGCTGTCCTGCGACGGGCCGAATAAAACTTCGATAACGACGCGGTTAGCTGGCGTGTGAAAAATACCCGGCATGGGTACAAGACAGCTAACGCATCGGGGAGCGGTGGAGTCCCGATTCACACGCGTCACAGGAGTAGACATGAGTCACCCCGCCGTCACATCGACCGACGTTATTCGCTTTGCCATCGCCGAGCAGGTTCGGCGACTCGGCGGCAATGAAGACGACATCGACGACATCGCTTTTGCCGCGTCGTATGCGGTGATGTGTTGGGGTTTCTCTGCCGCACAAAGTATTTGACGGTCACGTCAGCAACACGGTCCCGGTCGACCGCGATCGCTATCCACCGCGAAAGCCTGCATACCGGACCTCCGCCCATTCCCCGCGTCGCCAAGCACGGTGCACTCAAAAACTTGCGCCGGCAAGGATCGCTTGCTCAGTCCCCGAGGTTGCTGCGCCCGGCAGATCGCCAGCCGGCAAAGGAGATGGTCTGCGTCTTCCGGCTATGCAGACTGCGTTTTCTGGACCGGGCAGGCCGCACCGAGATAGTGAATTCCGTTGTCGCGCTCCCCTACTGGTGGCAGATTGCGCGACGGAGTGTGGACCAACGGAGCGTCGACGGGAATCCTGCCGGTGGCCCGGTCCCAGCCGGCGCGGGCACGGGGGTGCATGCGGCGCCGTGTGGGCAGCAGTTTGAAAGCCAGGTTGACCGACCGGCCGAACAGCCGATGCAGGCGCTCGTCGCGCTTGGACCACGAGTAGCCCATGAGGTCGCGGACCGGCTGATCGTAGAGGCCGACCGTGATCCACACCGCGAACGGCCCGAGCACCTTGAGATAGGCCGACCATAGAAAGTCCGGAATCCATTGCAGCGAGGGATGTTTCGGCATTGTAGACAGGTCGAGCACTTCGCGGGTGGCGTAGTTGTTCTCCAGCACATTGCGGCACATGTGGTCCCAGTAGACTTTGAACTCCTCCCAGCTGGCGGGCACCGGACGCATACTCATGCCGTACATCCGGTACCAGGTGACGTGCTCGTCGAACAGCTGGCGCTTCTCGTCTTCGGTGAGGCCGCCCCCGAAGTGCTCGGCGGTCAGAATGGTGCCCATGAAAAACGTTGAGTGCGCCCAATAAAAGACGTCTGGGTTCAACGCGCTGTACCGACGGCCTTGGGCGTCAACACCTTTGATCGGAATGTGGTAGTCGCGCACCTCGGCGCCCGTCATCGGCGCGCGTTCGCCGTCGAACACCACGCCGCCAATCGGGTACAGCGACCGCAGCAGGCGAGGCAGGCGCTCCATGAAGAAGATCGAATGCTCTTCGACCGCGGCACCGAGTTGAGGGTGCATGTTCTGCATCGAGCCGGCCCACGGGCCCTGCAGCAGTCCACGCCAGTCGCCGAAGTATTTCCACGTCAGTGAGTCAGGTCCGAGCGCAGCGGGCGGGGCGTCATAGGTCCCCCGGGTCACCGGGCAGCCGGTGGCCCCCGGCGCGCCCTCGCTGGTGGCCGGGCACGCGTCGGACGTATCTTGACTCAACTGATGACCTTCCCAGGGCGGGGCATTTTGACTACATGCGTTGTCACCATGAGCTTAGGAGCGATGTGACGTCGGGTCAACGACGGGGCCGCTGGTCGGGTGTCCCCCTGCCGGACCGGCAGGCGCGCCGCCGCGACGAGCTGATCGCCGCCGGGGTGACCCTGCTCGGCAGCGCGGACGGCCCGGCGCTGACGGTGCGCGCAGTCTGCCGGGATGCCGGCCTGACCGAACGCTACTTCTACGAGAGCTTCGGTGACCGGGACGAATTCGTGCGGGCCGTCTACGACGACGTGTGCAATCGCGCGATGGCCGCGCTGATGTCGGCGGGCACGCCCCGGGAGGCCGTCGAACGGTTCGTGGCTCTCATGGTCGACGATCCGGTGCGTGGACGCGTGCTGTTGTTGGCGCCGCAGATGGAAGCCGTGCTGATCCACTCCGGGGCGGAATGGATGCCGAGCTTCATCGAGTTGCTGCAGAGCAAGCTGACCGCGATCAGCGACCCGGTGCTGCAGAAGATGATGGCCACCGGCCTGATCGGCGCGCTGACGGCACTGTTCACCGCCTACTTGGACGGCCGATTGGCAGCGTCGCGCGAGCAGTTCATCGACTATTGCGTCGACTTACTGCTGACCCGTACGGCGAGTTATCCGCCGGCGACCTGACCGGCCTCACCCGGGACATCGCCGGTCTCCAGCAGCTCGCTGGACTCGCTCTGCTGCGCTTCGGCCTGCTGCTCGGCCAGCTTCTCCTCGTAGTCGGAGCGGGCCGCGCGGCCTTCGGGGCTACCGATTGAGTTGCCCGGCACGCCAGCAGTGCTGAACGTGTTGTTGCAGTTCAGGTAAAGCAATACGCGGCCACCGCCATTGACGCCGCTGGAGTCGAGGAAGTCGGCACTGCGCGATCCGGTGACGATGCACTGGTCGGTCGGCAGGAACGTGCCGATCCGGGTCGCGATGGTCGCGGACTCACCACCGTCACTGATCGCCTGCGCGGCGTCCGCATACGTCATACCCGCGTATTCGTTGGTTGCAGAAGCAACACCGGTTCCGAACATCGCGAAGGACGCCGCGGCAGCACCAGCAGTGCAGATGCCAATGGTCAATTGCTTCTTCACGTTCTTACGACCTCCGGACATGTGCGTTGCCTGTGCATTAGCGTACGAAACACTGGTGGGACCAGTGCGCAAATGGTACTCCAGTGGATCGGACCTCGCAGGACTGAAAGTCGAGGGCCGATACGCAATGCGTCTTCGGTTATCTGCCAGGTATCGGGACCGGCTGGGCCGCGTCGCCGGACTGAAGCAATTCGTCGCCCACGTTCTGCTGCTGCTGCGCCTGCTGCTGGGCTTGTTGATCCTGCAAAGTCTGCTGACCCTGAGGACTAGCTGCCGAGTTGCCGGGATTCCCGGGGCTTGCGACACCTTCATTGCAATTGAGATCCAGAAGCACGCGACCACCCGGATTGGTGCCGCTGGCGTCCAAGAAGCTCGCGTTTCGTGAGCCCGTCACCTGGCACTGAGTGGTGGGCAGTTGATCGCCGACGACGGTGGCGATGGTGTCGGTGCCACCCGTCTGTTGAATTGCCTGCTGCGCTTCGGCGTACGTCTGGCCGGCGTATTCGTTGTCCGCGTGCGCGACGCCCGCGAGCGCCAGGGCGAAACCGGCGGCCACGACGGCACCCATACCGATGGCAGATCGCTTCATTGCTCCCCCAAGACACACCACAAAACGCCCCCGACTGATAGGCCAGCAGCCTATCGCGCCGTCCCAGACCCCGGGCCTGAACAACATGCCAGGCCGCGGAACTTGAATGTCACCGAGATACACAGATATATTGAGTGCAACCACTAGGCACAGATAACTGGAGGGTCCATGTCGCAAGACCTGACCGACCTCGATCTCCTGCGTGAGCTGGAACCGGTGGCGGAGAAGCTCATCAACCGCCACATGACGATGATGAAGGACTGGAACCCACACGACTACATCCCGTGGTCGGACGGCAAGAACTACTACGCACTCGGCGGCCAGGACTGGGATCCCGAGCAGTCCAAGCTGTCCGAAGTCGCGCGCACGGCGTTGATCCAGAACCTCCTCACCGAGGACAACCTGCCTGCCTATCACCGCGAGATCGCGATGAACTTCTCCATGGACGGCCCGTGGGGCTACTGGGTCAACCGGTGGACCGCCGAGGAGAACCGCCACGGAATCTCGATTCGCGACTACCTGGTGGTCACCCGCAACTGCGATCCGGTCGAGCTCGAAGAGCTGCGGATGGAGCAGATGACCCGCGGCTTCTCCCCGGGCCAGAACCAGCAGGGCGATCTGTTCGCCGAGAGCCTGTTCGACTCCGTCATGTACGTCAGCTTCCAGGAGCTGGCCACCCGGGTGTCGCACCGCAACACCGGTAAGGCCTGCAGTGACCCGGTCGCCGAACAGCTGCTGGCCAGGATCTCCAATGACGAGAACCTGCACATGATCTTCTACCGCGACGTGAGCGAGGCCGGCTTCGACGTGGCCCCGAACCAGGCGATGAAGTCGCTGCACCGGGTGCTGAAGAACTTCAAGATGCCCGGCTACACCGTGCCCGATTTCCGTCGCAAGGCCGTCGTCATCGCCATGGGCGGCGTCTACGACCCGCGCATCCACCTCGACGATGTGGTGATGCCGGTGCTCAAGAAGTGGCGCATCTTCGAGCGCGACGACTTCACCGGCGAAGCCGCTGAGATGCGCGACGACCTGGCGGTTTTGATCAAGGAGCTCGAAGAGACCTGCGACAAGTTCGAGGAGGCCAAGATGCGCAAGCTCGAACGTGACGCACGCCTGGCCGAGAAGCGCAGCGCCAAGGCACTGGCAGGGGCGGCGACATAGTCGACACTGCACCTGCCGCCACCGGGCTGCGGATCGGGCCCTTCGCCCTCCGCAGCCCGGTTGTCTTGGCGCCGATGGCCGGTGTCACCAACGTCGCGTTCCGCACGCTGTGCCGCGAGCTCGAGGAAGCCCGGGCCGGAACCGTCAGCGGGCTCTACGTCTGCGAGATGGTGACCGCCCGCGCCCTCGTCGAGCGGCACCCCGTAACGATGCACATGACGACGTTCGCCCCGCAGGAATCGCCGCGCTCGCTGCAGCTCTACACCGTGGACCCGGCCACCACCTATGAAGCCGCCCGGATGATCGTCACCGAGGACCTCGCCGATCACATCGACATGAACTTCGGCTGCCCGGTGCCCAAGGTCACCCGGCGCGGCGGCGGTGCCGCACTGCCCTACAAGCGGCGCCTGTTCGGTCAGATCGTGGCGGCCGCCGTCCGCGCGACCGAGGGCACCTCGGTACCCGTGACGGTGAAGTTCCGGATCGGGATCGACGACGCCCATCGCACGCACTTGGACGCCGGCCGGATCGCCGAACAGGAAGGCGCCGCCGCCGTCGCGCTGCACGCCAGAACCGCCGCCCAGCGCTACTCGGGAACCGCCGACTGGGACGAGATCGCACGCCTCAAGGAGGCGGTGAGCACGATTCCGGTGCTCGGCAACGGCGATATCTTCGAGGCCAACGACGCGCTGGCGATGATGGCTTCGACCGGATGTGACGGAGTCGTCATCGGCCGTGGATGCCTGGGCCGGCCGTGGCTGTTCGCCGAACTCTCGGCAGCCTTCACCGGCTCGCCCACGCCGACGCCCCCGACGCTGGGCGAGGTCACCGATATCGTCCGCCGCCACGGCGAACTGCTGGCCGATCACTTCGGCGAGGACAAGGGCATGCGGGACATCCGCAAGCACGTCGCCTGGTATCTGCACGGATTTCCGGCCGGCGCCGAGGTCAGGCGAGCTTTGGCACTGGTCAAGACCTTGGCCGAGCTCGACAGCCTGCTCGGCAAGCTCGATCGCGACGTCCCGTTCCCCGACGCAGCGACCGGGCCGCGCGGACGTCAGGGATCTGCGACGTCCGTCACACTCCCTGAGGGCTGGCTCGACGATCCGGACGACTGCACCGTGCCGGCAGGCGCCGATGTCATGCACTCCGGCGGCTGAACCGAGACGGTCTCGACATCTGTGCGAGCTAGCGGCCGGCGGGGTTGTCTCAGTACGATGATGATCTTGTTGTGCGGACCGCTGGAGTGGCGGACCCCTACCGAGTACTGCTACAAGACATAGAACGGTTGAGACGGCCGCGCATCGGCGCCCGGCCGCACTGGCGATACAACCGCACGCGCGTGAACGCGCAAGACCGCACCAGAGTCGGAGGCGACTGGAACATGAGTGATGGCGGCAACGCCACGCCTGGCCAGCACCGCGCGCCCGACGACGGCGAGCGGGTGGCCCGGGCACCCCGATCGGGCGCCGGAGCCGCCCCGTGGGAGCGGGCGTCGGCAGCATCACACCGCGCCCCGGACACGGACTCGCCAAGCGGTAACCACTCCCAGGGCGTGGCCGTCGCTGACCTGATCGCCAAGCTGTCGGGCTCCGCCCCCGCGGTCGAGCCCACTCACCGTCGCTCTGAAGCCCCGCCCGCCGACGAAACAGAAGAACGCCCATTCTTCGACGACTCCGCCGATCTCACGGTGCCCATTCCCGTCGCGATCGCCGCCTACGCCGACGAAGTGCCCGACCTCGAGGCGCTCAACCGCGCCAGGGGCCCGCTGGTCGCCGACCCCGACCCGGCCGAGGCGCCCCGGCGCGCGAAGAAAAAGACGAGCGCGGCACTCAAGCCCGTCCTGGTGGCCGGCCGGTCGGCGGCGGCGATCTTCGCGGTGTCGGCCCTCGTGCTGACCGGCGGTGCCTGGCAGTGGCAGTCCACCAAGAACGACCTGCTGCGCAACGTCGCGGCGCTGGATCCCGACTCGCGCGACATCGTCGATCCCAACGCCCAGTTCGGCGACGAGAACTTCCTGATCGTCGGTGTCGACACCCGGACCGGCGCCAACGGTGAGATCGGTGCCGGCACAACTGAGGATGCCTATGGCGCCCGCTCGGACACCGTCATGCTGGTCAACGTCCCCGCCGACCGCAAGCGCGTCGTCGCGGTGTCCTTCCCCCGGGACCTGGCGATCACGCCGGCCTACTGCCAGGCCTGGGACCCCGACAGCGGCAAGTACGGTCCGGTTCTCGACAAGTTCACCGGCGAGATGAGTGACGACTACCGCTACACCGAGACGAAGCTGAACTCGGCGTACGCCTACGGCGGACCGAAGTGCCTGGTCAAGGTCATCCAGAAGATGTCGGGCCTGTCGATCAACCGGTTCATGGCGGTCGACTTCGCCGGGTTCTCCAAGATGGTCGACGCCCTCGGCGGGGTCGACGTGTGCAGCACCACCCCGCTGGATGACTACGAGCTGGGTACGGTGCTCGCCAGTGCCGGGCACCAAACGCTCGACGGGCACACCGCGCTGAACTACGTGCGCGCCCGCCAGGTCACCACCGAGGTCAACGGTGACTACGGCCGGATCAAACGCCAGCAGCTGTTCCTGTCCTCGCTGCTGCGCTCGATCATCTCCAAGGACACGCTGTTCAGCCTCAGCAAACTCAACAACGTGGTCAACATGTTCATCGACGACACCTACGTCGACAACGTCCGGACGAAGGACCTCGTCGACCTCGGGCAGTCACTGCAGGGCGTCAACGCCGGCCGGATCACCTTCGTCACCGTCCCGACCACCGGGATCACCGACGCCGACGGCAACGAGCCGCCGCGCACCGAGGACATCCGCAGCTTGTTCGACGCGATCATCAACGACGATCCGCTGCCCGGCGAGAACGACACCAACGCGACGACCAGCCCGCTGACCGCGGCGCAGCAGACCCTGCAGGCCGCCAAACCGAATCCCACCGAGCAGCCTGCCGAAACCACCCAGACCGAGCTGGTCAACGCGGTGACCACCGATCCGCAGGACATCAGCGTGCAGGTCTCGAATGCCACCGGCCAGGACGGGCTGGGCGCCACCGCGGCCGCCGCACTGCGCGAACACGGTTTCCGCGTGCTGCAACCCGACGACTACACCGGCAGCGCCGTCAACTCGACGACAATCATGTTCTCGGCGGGCAATGAGCAGGCCGCCGCCACGGTGGCCGCAGCATTCCCGAACGCACAGATGGAGCGGGTGGACGGCCTGAAGAACACCGTGCAGGTGGTTCTCGGCCCCGATTTCAGCGCCGTCGGAGCCCCGCCGCCGAGCGGATCGACGGTCAGCGTTCACGTCAGTCACAACTCCAACAGCACCCCCACCCAGTTGCCCGAGGATCTCACCGTCACCAACGCAGCGGACGTCACCTGCGAATAGCGCCGCCCGCACGAGGGGTTTGCTTTCATTCACCGTTCGTTCACCCTGCCTGCACATACTGAGCGCACAGGCAGAAAGTAGGGTGGGAGCTATGCGGACCGCGTACCACGAGCAACTCGATGCTCTGACCAACCAGCTGGCGGACATGTGTCGGCTGGCCGGGGTCGCGATGGAACGGGCGACTCAGGCGCTGCTCCAGGCCGACCTGGTGCTCGCCGAACAGGTCATCACCGACCACGATCAGATCTCCTCGGCCAGCGCCCGCGCCGAGGAAGCGGCCTTCGTGCTGCTGGCTCTGCAGGCGCCGGTGGCCGGCGATCTGCGGGCGATCGTGAGCTCGATTCAGATCGTCGCTGATGTCGACCGGATGGGAGCTCTGGCACTGCACGTCGCCAAGATCGCCCGCCGTCGGCACCCGCAGCACGCGCTGCCCGAGGAAGTGAACGGCTACTTTGCCGAAATGGGCCGTGTTGCAGTCGAATTGGGCAATAGTGCGCAAGAGGTCCTGCTGTCCCGGGATCCGGAGAAGGCCCGTCGCATCCGCGAGGAAGACGACGCGATGGACGATCTACATCGGCATCTGTTCACCGTGCTGATGGATCGCGAGTGGAAGCATGGCGTGGCCGCCGCGGTCGACGTGACACTGCTGGGCCGGTTCTACGAGCGCTTTGCCGATCATGCCGTGGAGATCTCCCGGCGAGTGATCTTCCAGGTCACCGGCCGTCTGCCCGAAGAGGAAGAGATTCCGACCTACTGAGGCTTCGCCTCGAAGCACGAAAAATCCGGTATCGCAGTGCGATACCGGATTTTTCGTTCTGCGGTCGGCCTAGCCGAAGCGGCCCGAGATGTAGTCCTCGGTGGCCTTCTGGCTCGGGTTGGAGAAGATCTTCTCGGTGTCGTCGATCTCGACCAGCTTGCCGGGCTTGCCGGTGGCTTCCAGGTTGAAGAATGCGGTCTGATCGCTGACGCGGGCGGCCTGCTGCATGTTGTGCGTGACGATGACGATCGTGAACTCCTGCTTGAGCTCACCGATCAGGTCCTCGATCGCCAGCGTGGAGATCGGGTCGAGCGCCGAACACGGCTCGTCCATCAGCAGCACGTCGGGCTGCACGGCGATGGCACGGGCGATGCACAGGCGCTGCTGCTGACCGCCGGACAGGCCGCCACCGGGCTTCTCTAGCCGGTCCTTGACCTCGTTCCACAGGTTGGCGCCCTTGAGCGAGCGCTCGCAGGTTTCGTCGAGCACCTTCTTGTTGCGCACGCCCTGCAGCTTCAGCCCAGCCACCACGTTGTCGCGAATCGACATGGTGGGGAACGGATTCGGGCGCTGGAAGACCATGCCGATGGTCTTGCGCACACCAACCGGATCGACGCCGGAGCCGTAGATGTCCTCACCGTCGAGCAGCACCGAGCCCTCGACCCGGGCGCCCGGGATCACCTCGTGCATGCGGTTGAGCGTGCGCAGCACGGTGGACTTGCCGCAGCCCGACGGGCCGATGAACGCGGTCACGTTGCGCGGCGGCACCGCCAGCGACACGTCGGCGACAGCGTGGAAGCTGCCGTAGTAGATGTTGACGTCTTTGAGATCAAGCCGCTTGGCCATCGAAAGCTCCTAAACCTTTTTCGGGGCAAAGAATTTGGCGATGAAGCGCGCACCGACGTTGAGAAGCGCGATCAAAACGATCAGCGTCAGCGCCGCGCCCCAGAGTCGGTCGGTCGGAACAGGGTTGGCACCCGCACCGGCCGACGTCTGGTCGTACATCATGCCGGGCAACGAGCCCATGAATCCGTTGAACATGTCGAAGTTCATCGCTTGGGAGTAGCCGACCAGGATCAACAGTGGTGCCGTCTCCCCCATCACGCGGGCCAGCGCCAGCATGACGCCGGTGACGATGCCCGACAGTGCCGTCGGAATGACAATGCGCGCAATGGTTTTCCACTTCGGCACACCCAGCGCATAGCTGGCCTCGCGCAGATCCATCGGAACGATGCGCAGCATCTCCTCGGTGGAGCGCACGATCACCGGGATCATCAGCAGCACCAGCGCCAGCGACACCGCGAAGCCGGACCGCTGGAAGCCCAGGGTGGCGACCCACAGGGCGTAGATGAACAGCGCCGCGACGATCGAGGGAACGCCGGTGAGGATGTCCACCATGAACGTGGTGAGCTTGCCCAGCTTGGTGCCGCCGCCGTACTCGACCAGGTAGATACCGACGAAGACGCCGACCGGGATCGAGATGATCGCGCAGAAAAGTCCTTGCAGGACCGTGCCCACCAGGGCGTGGTAGACACCGCCGCCGGCCATGAAGGCCGTCATCCCGGCCTGCGAGTTCGTCCACCAGGTGCTGTCGAGGACAATGCCGAGGCCCTTGGTGACCACCGAGTACAGCACCCAGATCAGCGGCACCACAGCGACCACCACCGACAGCGTCACCAGGACGGTGGCGGTCTGGTTGGTCACCTTGCGCCGCAGGCTCACCGCCTGGAATGTCGGCGCCTTGACCGGCTTGTCGAGCGTCGAGGTCATCGGGCCCCCCTTCCGGCCACCGCGGCGCGGGCCGCCGAGTTGACCACGAACGTCAGGATGAACAACACCAGGCCGGCGGCGATGTAGGCGCCTGCCTTGTATTGATCATTGAATTCCGAAGCGGCCGAGGCGATCTTGCTGGCGAAGGTGTAGCCGGCGTCGAACAGCGACCAGCCGAACGCCTTCTGCGTGCCGCGCAGGATGATCAACAGCGCGATCGTCTCACCGAGCGCGCGGCCCAAGCCGAGCATGGCGCCGCTGATATAGCCGGACAGTCCGAACGGAAGCACCGTCGTCCGGACGACTTCCCAGCGCGTCGCACCCAGTGCCAGTGCGGCCTCGATCTGACCGCGCGGCGTCTGGACGAACACCTCGCGCGTGACGGCGGTGATGATCGGCAGGATCATCACCGCCAGCACGATTCCGGCGGTGAAGATCGTGCCGCCGCCGGCCACCGACGCATTGCCGGTGTCGAAGAGGAAGATCCAGCTCAGATTGCCGTTGAGCCACATGGCGAACGGCTTGAGCACCGGGGCCAGCACGTACAGGCCCCAGACGCCGTAGATGATCGACGGCACGGCGGCCAGCAGATCCACCATGTAGCCCAGCGGGCCGGATACCCGGCGCGGGGCGTACTGGGTCAAGAAGATCGCGATACCGAGCGCTACTGGCATCGCCAGGACGAGTGCGAACAGCGAGACGAACACCGTCACCTGCAGCAGATCCAGGATGCCGAACTGCATGTGCGCGGTATCGGTGGTGACCCAGTTGCCGCCGTAGGTGAAGAAGTTCACCTCGTTGCGGCCCAGCGCCGGTACCGCACGCCAGACGAGGAACAGGCCGATCGCGGCGATCAGCGCGATGACGAAAATGCCGGCACCTTCGGACAGCCCCCGGAAGATCCGGTCGCCGATCCGCACCTTGGTGTGTCCGGACGGGTTCGTCGGGATCGAAGGCTTCTCCGGGAAGGGCTCAGCCACGACTTCTCCGGATCCAGCGTCGGCTGGATTAGGTCCGGGTACGTCTTGGGTCACATCCACCCCATCGCTCACTGATCTCTCCATCGTCACCGCAATCGACCTGCCTCGCCAGCGCTGTTACTGAATTGCTTTGACGGCGGTCAGCAGTCGCTGCTTGAACGCGTCCGGCAGCGGGACATAACCGGCGGCCGGGAGCCCCGCCTGTCCGTCGTTGGCCGCCACGGTCAGGAACGACTTCACCGCTGCGGCGGTGTCAGCGTCGTAGCCCTTCGAGCAGACGATCTCGTAGGTCGCCAGCATCAGCGGGTAGGCGCCAGCGGCCTTGGTCGCGTACAGCGAGTTCAGATCCAGCACCAGATCGTTGCCCTCGCCCGCGAACTTCGCCGAGTCGATGGCGACCTTCGCGGAATCGTCGGTCAGCGCCACCGGGCCGCTGCCGGTGTCGATCTGGGCCATCGCCACCTTGGCCTGGTCGGCGAAGCCCTTCTCGACGTAGCCGATCGCACCCGGGGTGGCCTGCACGGCCTGCACGACGCCGGCCGACTTCTGCGCACCCTCACCGGCGCCACCCTGGAACTCTTTGCCCGCACCCTTGGTCCAGGACTCCGGAGCGGCAGCGGTCAGATACTTCTGGAAGTTGTCGGTGGTGCCCGAGGAATCCGAGCGGTAGATCGGCGTGATCTTCTGATCCGGCAGCGAGACACCGCTGTTCAACGCGGCGATTGCCGGGTCGTTCCAGTTGGTGATGCCACCGCTGAAGATCTTGGCCAGCACGTCGGCGTTCACCACGAGCTTGTCGACGCCGGGCAGGTTGTAGCCGAGAGCGACCGGCCCGAAGACCAGCGGCAGGTTCCAGGCCGGGTTGCCGCCGCAGCGCTTGGCGGCCGGGTCGACCTGGTCCTTGGCCAGCGGCGAGTCGGAACCCGCGAAATCCACCTGGCCGGCAATGAACTGGGTGACGCCCGCGCCCGAACCGGTCGGGTTGTACGAGAGGTTCTTGCCCGCACACTTCTGGCCCCACACCTGGTTGAACACCGCGACGGCGTTCTGCTGGGCGGTCGAGCCCTCGCCGGTCAGGGCGTTCTTACCACCGCAGTCGGCAGACGCACTGGACGAACCGGACGCCGTCGACGAGGACGTCCCGGCATTGTTGTCGCTTCCGCAGGCGGTGAGCGTCAAGCCGGTGATGGCCGTCGCTGACACGGTCACGAAGAACGCCTTGCCAAACCTGTTCAGATTCACCTATCCCACTTTCTCCACAGTGTTGCCCTGTTCGCCCCGGTAGGAGCGCATGCACCACCCGGGAAGTTAGGCGTTCGGGGTGGACGGAACCCACCTGGAATATGAACGAGAGGTGAACAGGTTCATGAACGGGGCATTGCGAAAAGCCGCTAACTAGCTGTGGCTCCCGCAGGCGCCAGAATCGGCTGACGGCGAGGCCCGGTATGCGGTGTCGACGCTGGATACAGCAAATCCAAGGCGCTCATAGGTTTTCACCGCCGCGGTGTTGTCGGCCTCGACGTAGAGCATGACCTCTCCCCGCTCGTGGGAGCCGAGGCGCTCGGCCAGGTAGTGCAGGCCCACCACGGTCAGCGCGCCTCCGAGACCGCGGCCCTGCGCGGCGGGGTCAACCCCGACGACGTACACCTCACCGAGCCCGGGCTCGTCGGCGTGCACTTTCGTCCAGTGGAATCCGAGCAATGCGCCGGTGTCATCGTCGACGGCAAGGAACAGGCCTTCGGGATCGAACCACGTCTCGCGGCGGCGCTCGTCGAGCTCGGACTGCTCCCAGCCGCCCTGCTCGGGATGCCAGGAGAAGGCCGCGTTGTTGACCCGCAGCAGCTCGGCATCGTCGACTGAACCCCGATAGGTACGAAGCGTAATACCCTGGGGCACAACAAGATCAGGTACATCGCGCAGCGTCCGGCGCATCTGCATGAGTTCGCGAACCACCGCCAGCTCGAGCGTGTCGGCAACGGCGCGCGCCGCTGGCAGCGTGCCGTGCGCCCAGAACCGCACCGCTGCCCCGGACTCGTCGATCGCCGCGCGCACCAGCGCAGTCCCGGTGCCGCGACGACGGGCGTCCGGGTGGACGACGAGTTCGCCCATCGCGTCCGCGGCATCGCGGCCCGGCGTCAGATTGAGATAGCCCAGAACGGCATCACCGTCGGCGGCCACCAGATGTCTGGTGCGCGAGTGGGGCAATTCGCGCAGCACCTGCTCGCCCACCGGAGCCACACCGTCGACTCGGGTGGCGGCCTCGATGACAGCGCGCACCTGCTGTTGCTCGACCGCAGTCAAGGCGGTGCGCCAGTGCGGCGCCGTCACTGACTGCGCAGCGGCTGGGACATGGTCGCCGACCGCACCGTGTCCGAGATGACGTCCTCGCCGTCGTCGAAGCCGTCCTCGTCGTCGTCCTCGGCGAATTCGGGCTCGGCCGCGGGGGGACGGCCGCGGGCGGGACGGACCGCCTTGTAGCCCACGTTGCGGACGGTTCCGATCAGCGATTCGTATTCCGGGCCGAGCTTGGCGCGCAATCGCCGCACGTGCACGTCGACGGTGCGGGTGCCGCCGAAGAAGTCGTACCCCCACACCTCCTGCAGCAACTGAGCGCGGGTGAACACCCGGCCGGCATGCTGCGCGAGGTATTTCAGGAGTTCGAACTCCTTGTAGGTCAGGTCGAGCGGCCGGCCGCGCAGCCGCGCGGTGTAGGTCCCCTCGTCGATGACGAGTTCACCGAGGCTGACCTTGCCCGCGCTCTCCTGGCTGGCCGTCCCGCCGCGGCGGCCGACGAGCAGCCGCAGCCGCGCGTCGATCTCGGCCGGGCCGGTGCTGGGCAGCAGGATCTCGTCGAGACCCCAATCCATGTTGACGGCGACCAGACCGCCCTCGTTGACGACGGCCACCACGGGCACCGATGTTCCGGTGGTCCCGAGCAGCCGGCACAGGCCGCGGGCGGCGGCCAGGTCGGTGCGCGCATCGACGATCGCCACGTCCGCGGTGCCCGCCTCCAGCAGCGACGACACCTCGGTTGGCGCGGATCGCACGGTGTGCGCCAACAACGCCAGCGACGGCAGCACCGCTTCCGGGTGCGGGTCGACTGTGAGAAGTAGCAGGTCCAACACACTCTCCAATGCCCTGGATGCTCATCGTCGACAGCACCGTCGCGTTGACCCACCAGACTCATGGGCGACATATGGCCGTTACCCGACCATGGGTCACATAACTTTAACCCGCTACCTGCTATTTAGCCGATCCGACGGATGCAGCCCGCGGCCCACGCGGTGGCCGCCTGACGGTGGTGAGCCAGAATATGCAGGTGCGGAAGCTGCTGATCACCCTGGGAGCCACGGTGCTTGCAGTGCTGGTCGGGGCGGTCGGGGCCGATTTCGGGGCGACGATCTATGCCGAATACCGGCTGGCCCGCACGGTCCGGACCGCAGCTGGGCTGTCGTTCGACCCGTCGGTCGCGATCCTGGGCTTTCCCTTCATCCGCCAGGCCATGCAGCACCACTTCGACGAGATCGAGATCAAGGCCAACGGAGTGCGACACCCGGTGGTCGGCAAGGCCTCGCTCGAGGCCACCCTGCACGATGTCGACCTCACCCAGGCATCGTGGCTGATCAGGCCGGATGCGGATCTGCCGGTCGGCAAGCTGGAGAGCCGCATCATCATCGACTCCGGCCACCTCGGCCGGTTCATGGGGATCAAGGACCTGATGGTGGAGGCGCCGTCGAAGGAGACCAACGACGCGACCGGCGGCACCACCGAGTCGGGCATCTCCGGCAACAAGGGGCTGGTGTTCACCGGGACGCCGAAGAAGGCCGACTTCGACAAGCCGGTCAGCGTCGCGGTCGACCTCTCGATCGCCGGGGACGACCAGGCGACGCTGGTGTTCACCGCAACGGATGTGCAGACCGGGCCCGGCACGGCTGACCAGGCGGTGCCCGACGAGCGGAAGCCGGCCGTGCTGGCGGCGTTCAGCGGCAGCCTGCCAGGCCAGAAGCTGCCGTTCGGGGTACGTCCCACCACTGAGGGTGCTCGCGGATCGGACATCATCATCGAGGGCATCACCGAGGGAGTAACGCTGCGCCTCGACGGGTTCAAACAGTCATGACTCCCACGGTCACCGCGATTATCGCCGTCGTCGCCGCGCTCGGTGTCGCCGCAGTCGCCGGCGTGCTGCACAACCGGCGTTCGGGCATCGTGCGCGAAGCCGAATCGGTCGACGTCGACGTCAGCGAGCTGGGACTTT
Organism: Mycolicibacterium vinylchloridicum; assembly: GCF_013404075.1. Lineage (GTDB taxonomy): Bacteria > Actinomycetota > Actinomycetes > Mycobacteriales > Mycobacteriaceae > Mycobacterium > Mycobacterium vinylchloridicum. Next base: position 54,927 of record NZ_JACBJQ010000027.1, on the reverse strand, counting down.
CCCGGACCGGGCCGACGATCGTGCACTTCAGCGCAGTGTGGTGCGGACCCTGCGCAGGAGTTCGCCGAGTGGTCAACCAGGTCTGCGACGACATGCGTGACGTCGCTCACGTAGAGATCGATATGGATGCCAATCCGGCTGCCGCGCGCAAGCTTTCGGTCATGTCGCTACCGACTACGTTCATCTTCGACGCGCAGGGCCGGCAGCGATACCGCACGGCTGGGGTTCCCAAGGCCGCTGACCTGCGCTCGGCCGTCGAACCTCTGTTGGCCTGAGACCCCGGTCATTGGGTACCATGTCTGGCGTGTCGGCCCGCCTCGAGCTCTCGCTCACCAAGCGTCGCGCAGTTGATCTGTGCCGCGTCGCGGGTTGTTGCTGTTGTTGCTGTAGCTGCTGAGTAGCCGCGCCTTCCGTTCGCGCCGCCACTCTGGAGCGGCCGTTTGCGGCTTGCCTCCGTCCAGCCCGATGAACAACAGGAGTAGATCGATGTCGACCAGCACCAACACCACCAGACCCGCCCAGGTGGACGTCCGCGGCCCGCGCTTCGGGGCGTGGGTCACCACCGTCGTCCTGATCGCGGTGTTGGGGATCTCGGGGTTCAGCACCGTCGCCGCGGCCGCGCTACTCGCGCTGCAGGCCGTCGTATTCACGATCGGTGCGCTGCGCGGGCCGCGTCAGCACCCGTACGGGCTGATCTTCGCCAATCTGGTGGCGCCGCGGCTGGGCCCGGTCACCGAGCGGGAACCGGTACCGCCGTTGAAGTTCGCCCAATTGGTGGGATTGGTGTTCGCCGTCGTCGGCGTCGCCGGCTTCGCATTCGGCGCGCCCCTGCTCGGCATGATCGCGACCTCCTTCGCGCTGTTCGCCACGTTCCTCAACGCAGCCTTCGGCATCTGCCTCGGCTGCCAGCTCTACCCACTCGTAGCCCGGCTGCGCCCGGCTCCGGCCACCCCTTGAGACTTCAAGACCCGCAACCGAAAGGAACCACTTCATGGCACGCTCCGACGTCCTGGTCTCCACCGACTGGGCCGAGAGCAATCTCGACGCGCCGAACACCGTCTTTGTCGAGGTCGATGAGGACACCTCGGCCTACGAAGACGGCCACATCGCCGGCGCCGTCAGACTGGACTGGAAGACCGAGCTGCAGGACCAGGTCAAGCGTGACTTCGTCGACCAGCAGCAGTTCTCGAAGCTGTTGTCCGACAAGGGAATCAGCAACGACGACACGGTGATCCTGTACGGCGGCAACAACAACTGGTTCGCCGCCTACGCGTACTGGTACTTCAAGCTGTACGGCCACGAGAACGTCAAGCTGCTCGACGGCGGCCGCAAGAAGTGGGAACTCGACGGACGCCCCCTGGTGACGGATGTCGCGCCGCGCCCAGCCACTACGTATACAGCCGCGGCGCCCGACAACAGCATTCGTGCGTTCCGCGACGAGGTGATCGCCGCGATCGGCGCCAAGAACCTCGTCGACGTCCGCTCCCCCGACGAGTTCTCCGGCAAGATCCTGGCGCCGGCCCACCTGCCGCAGGAGCAGAGCCAGCGCCCGGGGCATATCCCCGGCGCCATCAACGTTCCGTGGAGCAAGGCTGCCAACGAAGACGGCACCTTCAAGTCCGATGAGGATTTGGCCACGCTCTACGCGGCGGCAGGCCTGGACGGCGAGAAGGAGACCATCGCCTACTGCCGCATCGGTGAGCGCTCGTCGCACACCTGGTTTGTGCTGCAGGAACTGTTGGGGCACAAGAACGTCAAGAACTACGACGGTAGTTGGACCGAATACGGCTCCCTGGTGGGAGCCCCGATCGAGTTGGGAAGTTGATCATGTGCTCTGCACCTAAACAAGGACAGACCCTGCCTGCCGGTGTCGACCTGGAGAAGGAAACCGTGATCACCGGTCGCGTCGTCGACGACTCGGGTCAGACGGTGGCAGGCGCGTTCGTGCGCCTGCTGGATTCCAGTGACGAGTTCACTGCCGAGGTGGTTGCCTCGGCCACCGGTGACTTCCGGTTCTTCGCCGCGCCGGGCACCTGGACCGTGCGTGCACTGTCCAAGGTCGGCAACGGCGACGCCACCGTGGCGCCGGTCGGCGCAGGCATCCACGAGGTCGACATCAAAGTTGCGTAGTCTCCCAGCGGCTCGGGCGGTGCGCCCGCCCGTGCCCCGGATAGACTGACGATCGTGGTTCTTTTCTACGAGATCCTCCTGGTCGCAACGGTCGTGTTGATCACCTGGTTCGCGTTGTACGCGCTCTACCGACTGATCACCGACGAGTCGTGAGTTCCGAGGACATCCCCCGTAGCGGTGATCGCGCCGTAGCCGCTGCCGCTGAGCGCGCCAAGGAGACGGCCGGTCGGAACATCCCCGTTTTCGACGACCTGCCGTTGCCCGCCGACACCGCGAATCTGCGCCTGGGTGCCAATCTGCACGACGCACTGCTGGCCTTGCTGCCGCTGGTCGGTGTGTGGCGTGGCGAGGGTGAAGGCCGCGGGCCGCACGGCGACTACCGCTTCGGACAGCAGATCATCGTCTCGCACGACGGCGGGGATTATCTGAACTGGGACGCCCGGTCCTGGCGTCTCGACGAGGGCGGCGATTATCACTCCCCTGGGCTGCGGGAGACCGGCTTCTGGCGGTTCGTCACCGACCCCGCCGACGCGGGCGAGTCTCAGGCCATCGAACTGCTGCTGGCGCATTCCGCCGGCTACGTCGAGCTGTTCTACGGCCAGCCGCTCACGCAGTCGTCGTGGGAGCTGGTGACCGACGCACTGGCCCGCAGCAAGTCCGGTGTGCTGGTCGGCGGGGCCAAGCGGCTCTACGGGATCGTCGAGGGCGGAGACCTTGCCTACGTCGAGGAGCGGGTCGACGCCGACGGCGGTTTGGTTCCCCACCTGTCCGCGCGGCTGACGCGACACGTCGGCTGATGCGCAGCGGCGCATTCGGGGTCGCTGCGGCGGCCACCGCGATCCTGGCGGGCTGCGCACCGGCCCCCTCCCCCTCGCAACCCACGGTGATCAGTCCGGCACCGAGCACCGCCGGCGCAACGCCGAGCACCACCCCCAATGCGGCCCCGGCCGAGCATGGATCGCTGGCGCAATGCCTACACCAGCACGGCGTGCCCGATTCGGCAGGCCCGGCCGTGCTGGGCCCGCCGGCGGGCGTAGACCCCGGCGTGTGGGAGCAGGCCAGAAGGGCGTGCAGCCCGCTGGAGCCGGGGCCCGCGAGCTAGCCCCGGTGAACCCCGCAAGAACAGCGGGGTCACTCCTGCCGGGGTTCGTCAATAACCTTTCGGCAAAACCGGATTCGATGATCAGGGTGGCTCACAGCTACCCCACAGCCGGGTGCTAATCCACACCTACGCGGCGTGCATACCGTCGGGTTTCGCTTTCGAGAAGGAGACGACGATGATTCTGCGACCGCTGCATGCCGGGGCGATGATCGCCCTGGGGGCTGCTGTGATCGGTACGGTGGTGGCCTGCTCACCGTCGAGTGAGGCCGCGCCGGGCAGTCCGGGCGGACCCGATGATCCCTTCGTCGCCTGCATGACTGAAAACGGTGTCCCCGCACCGACTCAGGGGCCGCCGCCGCAAGGTGGTCCGAGCGGTCAGCCGGGCGGCCCGCCGCCGCAGGGCGGTCCGGGTGGGCAAGGGCAGGGCGGTCAGCCGCCGGCGCCGCCCGGTGTCGATCAATCCGTGTGGGACAGGGGCCTGCAGGCGTGCGCGTCATTGGCGCCCGCGCCACCGCAGCACTGAGGCCGCACAAAGGTCTGCAGAAATGGGCGGCCCCCGAGCCGTTCACCTGGTTGGACAAACCAGAGCTCGGGGGCCGGGTAGCTGCCGGGAATTCGCCAGCGCGCGCAGGGCGCAGGTGAATCCACCGCACCTGGTGCTGCTAGCTGGCAGCCACCTCACATGTCCTAGAAGCTATCAATTTCGCGGACCACCTCCTTCCCTGTGTAGGGCCGACCGTACTCGCGCCACACCGGGTGTGCCAACAGATTTTCGCTTTTCAGCGATCGCAGACAATCGCGGCGTCAACCAGCGCGGTCACCTCGGCCGCCAGCCTGTTGGGCCGCAAGGGATGTCCATCGAGGGTGTGCACCCTGGCCCCGAGAGTGATGCTGGACACCAGCCAAACCCCTTGGGCATCAAGTAGATCCGATGGCTTCAGCGCGCGGTAGTCGCAGTCGTAGCCCTTGTCCCTGGCGACCTGGAACAGCGCCTGCTGAGTCGTTCCCCGCAGGATCGGATACCACGGCGGCGGGGTGAGAAAGCATGTCCCGCCGGAACCGTCGTCGGTGGCGATCACCACCGTCGACCGCGGTCCCTCGAGTAGATATCCGTCGGAGCTGACGAAGATCACGTCACCGGCGCCCTTTTCGGCGGCGTACCGCAGCGCGGCCATGTTCACCGCGTAGGACAGCGTCTTGGCGCCGGCCACCAGCCAGGGCATGGAGTCGACCCCGGTGGCGGGTAGCCCGCGGTCGAGTAGCAGCGCGGCGATCCCGTCCCGCCGGGTCGCGCCAACCCGCGCCGGCAGCGGATTGACCGTCAGATAGGCCGTCGGCGCGGTGCCGTGCTCACGGCCGCGGCTGTAGACCAGCCGCAGGGCGGCCTCCTCGGCGGACGTCCACTGCCCGACCGCGATACCGATGGCCCGCCGCCAGGCGGCCAGGTCCGGCTCGGGCAGGTCCATCATCCTGGCCGACTGAACCAGCCGATAGAGGTGTTCTTCCACCAGGCAGGCACGGCCGTCGCGGACCAGCAGCGTCTCGAAAACGCCGTCACCGCGCACGGCGGCCAGGTCGTCGGCGAACAGCAGCGGCTGGGCCGGATCGCACACCTCGCCGTCGAGCGTGACGAGCACCGACAGGCTGCTCGGCATATCAGGCATGGGGTCACAGCGTACTGGCAGCCCCGTAGAGTTGATGTGTGTCAGCCGTCCCCGCCCCTGACAACTCTCCCGATGCCGGCGCGATCTGGCACTACGGCGATCCGTTCGGCGAACAGCGCTCTGCCGCACATGACGCCGTCGTGGTGGATCGGTCCAACCGCGCCGTCCTCGCGCTGACCGGAGCCGACCGGCGCAGCTGGCTGCACTCGATCTCGAGCCAGCACGTCATCGAGCTGCCCGACGGCACGTCGACGGAGAATCTGAGCCTCGACGGGCAGGGCCGTGTCGAGGATCACTGGGTGCAGACCGAGCTGGACGGTGTCACCTACCTCGACACCGAGGGCTCACGGGGCGAGCCGCTACTGGCCTATCTGCGCAAGATGGTGTTCTGGTCCGACGTCGCCCCCGCGGCCGCCGACCTCGCGGTGCTCTCGCTGCTCGGTCCGCGCCTGGCCGACCCCGCTGTTCTGGCGGTCCTCGGCCTGGCCGAACTGCCCGCCGAGTCGGCGGCCGTCCCACTCAGCAGCGGTGGTTTCGTGCGCCGGATGCCCGCCGAACCCGGCCAGATCGAACTCGACCTCCTGGTGCCGCGGGCCGACACCGCCGACTGGATGGCCCGCTTGGAAGCCGCCGGGGTCCGCCGCGCGGGAGTATGGGCGTACGAGGCCCACCGGGTCGCCGCCCAACGCCCCCGGCTGGGCGTGGACACCGACGAACGGACCATCCCGCATGAAGCGGGCTGGATCGGCGGACCAGGGCAGGGGGCTGTGCACCTCGACAAGGGCTGCTATCGCGGTCAGGAGACCGTGGCCCGCGTCCACAACCTGGGAAAGCCACCCCGGATGCTGGTCCTCGTGCACCTCGACGGGTCCGGCGACCGCCCGGCCACCGGCGACCCGCTACTGGCCGGTGGGCGTGTCGTGGGCCGGCTGGGCACGGTCGTCGATCACGTCGACCTCGGTCCGATCGCGCTGGCTCTGGTGAAGCGGGGCATTCCGGCCGATACCGCCCTGACCACGGGCGGCGAGCACGAGGTGGCCGCCGAGATCGACGCCGACTCGCTGCCGCCGACCGATGCGGTGGGCGCCGGGCGGCTGGCGGTGGAGCGCCTGCGCCGCGGCGTGCTGTGACGTTGCCCATCGGCCGAACGGGCCTGCCAGCACATCGCAGTCGGGCACGGTAAGGTGTTGGCAGGACAATAACCAATACACAGATCGGAGCCGCCTGCATCCCGGGCCGCTCCGTTATTGCGCGAGGGGGTTCCCCCATGGGCCGCGGCCGGGCTAAGGCAAAGCAGACCAAGGTTGCTCGGGAGCTGAAATACAGCTCTCCGCAGATCGATGTCGATCGGCTCCGTAAGGAGCTGGCAGGCTCGGGCGGGAGCGAACCCGAAAAGTCAGAGAACGGGTTGGTCGACGACTCGTGGGCCGACGAGGACGACTGGCGGCCCTGAGCCGCCTCCGGTCCGTTAGAACCGCGGGTGTAGCCCCACGAGCTTGGCTCGTGGGCCGTCCTTCCCTTTGGTGACGGTTCCCAGCGTCCAGCAGTTCAGGTGGCGTGCAGTCAAAATCGCCAGTGCGCGGTCGGTGTCCTCCGGCGCGACGACGGCGACCATGCCGACGCCCATGTTGAACGTCTTTTCCATCTCGGCGCGGTCGATCCTGCCGCGCTGCTGGATCATCGCGAAAACCGGTGCGGGAGTCCAGGTTCCGCGGTCCAGTTCGGCGACCAGGCCGTGCGGGACGACGCGTTCCAGGTTGCCGGCCAGCCCGCCGCCGGTGACGTGGCAGAAGGTACGGACCTGCGTCTCGGCGGCCAGCGCCAGACAGTCCTTGGCGTAGATACGGGTGGGCTCGAGAAGTTCCTCACCGAGGGTGCGGCCGAACTCCTCGACGTGACCGGCCAGGTTCATCCGGTCGATGTCCAGCAGCACCTTGCGGGCCAGCGAGTATCCGTTGGAGTGCAGGCCCGATGATCCCATCGCGATGATCACGTCACCGGGGCGTACCCGCTCGGGCCCGAGCACGTCGTCGGCCTCGACGACACCCACTCCGGTGGCCGAGATGTCGTAGTGGTCAGGTTCCATCAGCCCCGGATGCTCAGCGGTCTCGCCACCCAGCAACGCACAACCGGCCGCCACGCAGCCCTCGGCGATACCGGCGACGATGGCCGCGACGCGGTCCGGGACGGTCCGCCCGACGGCGATGTAGTCCTGCAGGAACAGCGGCTCGGCACCGCACACCACGAGGTCGTCGACGACCATGGCGACCAGGTCCAGGCCGACCGTGTCGTGTTTGTCCATCGCCTGGGCCACGGCCAGCTTGGTCCCGACACCGTCGGTCGACGCCGCCAGCAGCGGCTCCCGATAGCCGCCACGCAGTGCGAACAGCCCGGCGAACCCGCCAAGCCCGCCACGCACCTCGGGCCTGGTGGCCCGCTTCGCCAGCGGCTTGAACAGCTCGACCGCGCGGTCACCGGCCTCGATGTCCACCCCGGCCGATGCGTAGGAAATGTGGTTGTCTTCCTCGCGATCCGTCATCGCGCATAAGGCTACCGGTCCCCGACTCCGCCCGATACGGGCCGTCGTCAGCCGACGTTACGAGCCAGCCACTCGCGCAGCGGCGCCCCGGCCCGCAGGGTGGTGACGACCCGGTCCTTGGCCGCGCGCGTGCCGAGCCAGGCACCGACAGGAAAGGTCTTCATCATCGCGATGCCCTTGTGGCGGAGCAGCTCGATGCGCGGATGGTCCTTCGGATATCCCCTCGGCGCGGTCTTGAGCACCTCGTGGGCCATCGTGTCGTAGCCGCCGTCGTGCAGCGTCGCGACGATCCCGGCGAGCTCGGCACCGGCCTTCTTGTCGTCGACGGCTTCGCGGTAGCGGGTCAGCGCTGCCGCGTCGGGCATGTACAGACCGCTGCCCACCGAGAGCCCGTCGGCCGAGAACGACACGTACCCGGACCCGATCCGCGCCGCGCAGTTGGTTTTGTACGGGACTTTGTCGGCACTGAACCGCACATCGCGGTAGGGCCGAAACAGCGTGCCCGCGCCGAACTCGTCGGCCAGTTCGGCCAGCAGTTCCTCCATGGGTGCCTTCACCTTGCGGTCGTAGACCGCCCGGTGTTCGGTCCAGTACACCTTGGAGTTGTCGGCCTCGAGGCCCTCGTAGAACTCGACCGCTTCGATGGGCCATCCGTGAAACGCCATCCGAACATTGTGTGACACCCTGTTCATCCATGAGGCCGTTGCAGTGGTTGCCAGGGGTGCTGCCCGTCGTCGTCGCCGTGGCCGTGCTGGCCCCCGGTTCCGCCGCGGCCACGCCGAGCGCCGGCATCGAAGCGACCACCATGGTCCAGTCCACGCTCAACGGCAAGGACTTCGTCACCCGTGAACTCACCATCGCCCCGGGCGGCACCACGGGGTGGCATTACCACCCCGGACAGGTGTTCGGGGTGATCAAACAGGGCACCTTGACCCACTACGACGGCGACTGCTCGGTGGACGGTGTGTACAACGCAGGCGACTCCATCAGCGAGGGCAGCGGCACGGGCTACGTGCACGAGGGCCGCAACGAAGGCCCCGTCCCGGTGGTCATGTGGGTGCTCTACATCAAGCCGGAGGGCAGCCCGCTGGCCGTGGACATGCCCAATCCTGGTTGCCCGTTCGAATAACTGGCAATCCTTGCGGTCATCGGATCCGTACGGTGGATTCGTCGGACGGAGGACCTATGTCGGCGCAGCGAACTCGATGCTTGGTGACCGGTGCCACCGGCTACATCGGGGGCCGGCTGGTCCCACGACTTCTGGACGACGGGTTCGCCGTGCGTGCGCTGGCCCGCACCCCCGAGAAGCTCGCGGGCGTGCCGTGGCGGGACAGCATCGAGGTCGTCCGCGGCGATCTGAGCGACGCCGCCTCGCTCACCGAGGCTTTCACCGATGTCGACGTCGTCTACTACCTGGTGCATTCGATGGGCACCTCCTCCGATTTCGCCGCCGAAGAACGTCGTGCCGCTCACAACGTCGCCGCCGCCGCCCGCCGCACCGGCGTCCGGCGCATCGTCTATCTCAGCGGTCTGCACCCCGAAGGGACGGAATTATCAACACATCTCGCGTCACGCACCGCCGTCGGTGACATCCTCATCGGCTCCGGCGTCGAAACCGTCGTGCTCCAGGCCGGTGTCGTGGTGGGTTCGGGTTCGGCATCCTTCGAGATGATCCGTCACCTCACCAACCGGCTGCCGGTGATGACGACGCCGAAGTGGGTGCACAACAAGATTCAGCCGATCGCGATCGGCGACATGCTGCACTACCTGGCGGCGGCCGCCACCGCCACGGTGCCGACCTCGCGCGCGTGGGACGTCGGTGGCCCCGACATCCTCGAGTACGGCGACATGATGCAGATCTACGCCGAAGTCGCCGGGCTGGCCCGGCGGCGCATCTTGGTCCTGCCGGTGCTGACCCCGCGGATCGCCTCGTTGTGGGTGGGTCTGGTGACGCCCATCCCGTCCGGGCTGGCCCGGCCGCTCGTCGAATCCCTGCACTGCAATGCCGTGATGGCCAACCACGACGTCGACACGATCATCGACCGGCCGGCCGCGGGGCTGACGCCGTATCGGCTGGCGGTCTCGGAGGCATTGGCCCGCGCCGAACGCGAGCCAAGCTGGGACACCGACGTTGCCGCGCAGCTGCCGAGCGATCCGCCGTGGGCCGGGCCCTCACGACCGCTGAATCGCCGGACCGCTAAGGGCGACTGAGCGCGGAGACGTTGTCGTTGTCGGCGGCCACCGGCTGGATCGGGAGGCCGGTGCGGGCGGCGGTGGCGAGCATGTGCTCGACGACGTTCTTGCCCAGTGCCGTCTCGCCCGGAAGCTCGATCGGATAGTTGCCGTCAAAACAGGCGCAGCACAACCGGGTTGGCGGCTGTTCGGTGGCCGCGATCATGCCTTGCTGGGAGATGTAGCTCAGCGAGTCGGCGCCGATCGCGTGCCGCACCGCTTCGAGCATCTCGCCCTCGTTGTCGACCGCGTTGGCGATGAGCTCGGCCGGGGTGGCGAAGTCGATGCCGTAGAAGCACGGCCACTTCACCGGCGGTGACGCGATGCGCACGTGCACCTCGACGGCGCCCGCTTCCCGCAGCATCCGGATCAGGGCCCGCTGGGTGTTGCCGCGGACGATCGAGTCGTCGACGACGATGAGCCGCTTACCGCGGATCACCTCCTTGAGCGGGTTGAGCTTGAGCCGGATACCCAGTTGCCGGATCGTCTGCGACGGCTGGATGAACGTGCGCCCGACGTAAGCGTTCTTCATCAGGCCCTGGCCGAACGGGATACCGGATTCCTGCGCGTAGCCGACAGCGGCGGGTGTGCCGGACTCCGGCACACCGATCACCAGGTCGGCCTCGACCGGCTTCTCCTTGGCCAGCCGGCGGCCGATGTCGACGCGGGTGGCATGCACCGAGCGGCCGACCAGCGTGCTGTCCGGCCGGGCCAGGTAGACGTATTCGAAGATGCAGCCCTTGGGAGTCGGGTTGGCGAACCGGGTGGAACGGACGCCGTCGGCGTCGATGGCCAGTAGCTCACCGGGTTCGATGTCACGGACGAAGGAGGCGCCGACGATGTCGAGGGCGGCGGTTTCGGAGGCCACCACCCAGCCGCGGTCGAGCCGGCCCAGTGACAGCGGGCGGACCCCGAACGGATCGCGGGCGGCGTAGAGCGTGGTCTCGTCCATGAAGGTCAGGCAGAACGCGCCGCGGACGCTGGGCAGCAGCTCGAGGGCGGCCTGCTCGATGCTGGAGTCCGCTGCGCCGTGTGCCAGCAGTGCCCCGAGGATGTCGGAGTCGGTGGTCGCCGCACCCGGCATGTGCGGGTTGATCAGGCCGGCATCGCGGGCCCGCGTCGTCAAGTCGGTGGTGTTGACCAGATTTCCGTTGTGGCCCAACGCGACTCCGGTGCCCGCCGCGGTGTTACGGAAGACCGGCTGAGCGTTCTCCCAGGTGGTGGAGCCGGTCGTCGAGTAGCGGCAGTGGCCGATGGCGACGTGGCCCTCCATCGCGGCCAGCGTCTGCTCGTCGAATACCTGGCTGACCAGACCGAGATCCTTGAAGACCAGCACCTGAGATCCGTCGGCGACGGCGATACCGGCCGCCTCCTGGCCTCTGTGTTGCAGCGCATAGAGGCCGTAATAAGTGAGTTTCGCTACATCTTCGCCCGGTGCCCAGACTCCGAAGACGCCGCATTCTTCCGCAGGTGGGTTTTCCAGTTCTTCGGTCACGATATGGGCTGCTCCCTGGCGCAGGTCGGTGACGTAAGCCAGTTTACGGCCATCGGCAGGAAACGCGGAATTGAACGCCGAGTGTCGCGCCGACTACTCCCCGAGTGTCACGATCGGCAGCCACCCCGCGACCTCGCCGGCCCGCGACCCGGACAGCCGCAGCGACCCGTGATTGGCCGCCTCGTCGACGTCGAGCAGGCCTGTCACCAGCCGAAGCCACGTTCTGGGGTCCGTCTCGACGACGTTCGGCGGTGTGCCGCGGGTATGCCGGGGACCGGAGATGCATTGCACCGCAACAAAAGGCGGGACGCGGACCTCCACACTGGCCCCTGGGGCCAGAGTGGCCAGAGTGCGTGCTGTGAGCCGCACGGCCGACGCGATCGCGGCGCGGTCAGGGGCGGGCGTGGTCCCGTCCCGCAGCCAGGGCGCCACAGCGCGCACGGCGGCCACCGTCGCTTCGGGGTCGGCGTTCTGGCGGGCGGGCATGGCGTCAAGTATGCGTCCTTGACGTCAACCGAACTTGAGGTCCTACCGTGAGGCTCATGTCATTTCCAGGGCCTTTCAAGCGCTACGAAATCGATTACCTGAACTCGGCGGACCTCGGCAGGCTCGCCACCATCTCACCGGATGGCACACTGCAGAACAGCCCCGTCGGCTTCAGCTACAACGAGGCGCTCGGCACGATCGACGTGGTCGGCTACAACATGGCCAAGAGCCGCAAGTTCCGCAATCTCGCCACCAACAACACGGTCGCGTTCGTCGTCGACGACATCGCCTCACGCAACCCGTGGCGGGTGCGCTGCCTGGAAATCCGCGGCACCGCCGAACAGGCCGAGGCACCCGACGGCGCGGGCCTGATCCGGATCACCCCCAAGCGGATCATCAGTTTCGGCATCGACGACACCGACACCGAGCCGCACGACCTGGTGCCCTACAGCCGGGATGTCCCGACGACGGCCGACTAACGCTGGACGAGAAGTGCGGCCACCGCCCCGGCCTCGTTGATCGCCAGGTGTGCCAGCACCGGGGCCACCATGCTGCCCGACCGCTCGGCAAGCCAGCCGAACACCCACCCGGCCAATCCCGTCACCAGTACGGTGCCGACGACCGGCTCGGCGGTGACCTTGGCATCGTGAATGTGCGAAAGGCCGAAGGCCGCCGCCTGCAGCAACCGGCCGCCCCCTGGCCCGAAGGCGGCGTCCGCGACGGTGCCCAGCGCCGCACGGAATGCCATCTCCTCAGACCACACGGTGCCGACCGGAATCTCGAAGGCAAGCCATTGCCACGCGTTCGCCGGAAGGTCGCGGTCGATCATCGCCGCCCGCACGCGGGGAATGGCCGTGGTCGCCGCGACAGCGGCCGCCACCGCAGCCGCGGCCGCCCCACCCAACCGCAGTCCCGACCACAGCGTGGGAGGCCGCAACCCCAGCGGCGCCCGCATTGCGACCGCCAACGCGGTGCCCAGTACTCCTTGCACCACGGGATGACGCCGGCCCGGCACCTCGAGGCCGGCGGTGAAGCTGTACCCGACCAATCCAGCTGCCAGGGCCGAGGCCCGATAGATGTTGCGATTCACTGGAATTCGGGACCGCCGGCGGCGATGAGCTGCTCGAGCGCCCGGCGGATCCGTTCGGTGTCCGCCGGGGTCCAGCCGTCGGGGGCCGCGACCGCGACCCAGCCGTCGAGCTGGCGGTCCCCGTAGTTGTGGCCGTGCCCGACGGGCGAGGCCTGTGCACTGGTGACGTTGCCGGCCATATCGGCGCTGACTTGCCAGAACGTGATGATCGGATACCAGCGCATGGCCGGGCTGCGGTCGAAGCCCGGCGGCTCCTTCAACCAGTCCGGACGGTCGAAGAGCAGATCGGGCGTCCACCACACCACCGGATCCGACGGGTGCTGCAGGTACAGCACCCGGGTGCCCTTCCACGGCGGGGACGCCGCGACGCCGGCGATCTCGGCGGGGCCGGCCGCCTGGGCGAATCGGACGGTGCGCCCGGCGTCGTAGGACGGCTGAACCTCCGGGGTGCCCGGGTCGCGCCGGACGGTCAGGGCCTTCCACAGGGTGCTGGCATTGGGCGGTCCCACCCACAACACCGAGGAGAACCCCAGGTCGGCGACGTCGGGCAGATAACCGAACGCGCCCTGGCCGGCCATCGACCCCAGGCTCTCGCCGTAGAGCATCAGCTTGGGCCGGCTCGCCTCGGGCCACTGCAACCACCGCTGGTGAATCGAGTCGATCATCGCCCGGCCCGCCTCGACCGACTTCTCCCGGTCGGCCATGAACGAAATCCAGCTGGGCAGGTACGAGTACTGCATCGCCACCAGCGCGGTGTCGCCGTTGTACATCGACTCGATCGACCGGGCTGCCACCGGGTCGACCCAGCCGGTACCGGTGGTGGGGATGATGACCAGCACCTTGCGCTCAAAAGCCTTGGTGCGCTGCAGTTCCGAAAGCAGAACCGCCAGCCGGCCCTCGGTGGTGTCGGCGGTTTCCAGGCCGGCATAGATCCGGATCGGTTCCTTGGCAGGTCGCCCGTTGAGCTCGGTGAGCTCGGCGGCGTGCGGGCCGGTGGCGACAAAGTTGCGGCCTTGAAACCCCAGGGTATCCCAGTCCGCATACGACTCAGCGCTGCCCGATCTTTCGGGCTGCACGGGTTGAGAGATCCCGGGGCGGGTGGTGTCGTTCACGGGCTGGAACATCGCGCTGGCACCGGCGATGAAGCCGCGGTAGAGCACGCCGTTGACCAGCGTGATGACCAGCACCACGACGATCGCGGTGCCGATGAACATCGCGACCTCGTCGTTGATGTTCCACCGCCGGATCATCACGCGGGCCAGGAATTTGATGGCGTCCTTGATGACCCGCGCCAGGCCGACCAGCAGGCCACCGACGATCAGCGCGACGAGCAGGGTGCGCGAATAGACGGCGGTCGACAGCGCCTCGATCCCCATGACCGCCGCGATCTGACGTTGCCAGGCCGCGGCGGGCACCAGGATCAGCACGCTCGCGGTGATCGAGAGCGCGACGGTCAGGGCCTTGAGGCCGAAGAGAACTCCTGCGCGCGGTGGCCACCACGGCCGGTGGTCGAGGAACAGCCGGCGCACCACCTTGCCGACCAAAACCCCTATGCCATAACCGATTGCAGCGTTGATCCCGCCGATCACGCCTGCCAGCACCCAGTCGCGCGGCATCAGCGACGGTGTCAGCGACAGGCAGAAGAACAGCGCGCCGAACGCCACACCGACGAAATCCAGCCGGACCAGACTCCACGCCCACTCGACGAACGATTCGCGGCGACGTCGTGGCGCTGGCGGGGCTTGCGCCTCGCCGGTGACGTCGTCGACCGCGCTGGTCATCCGAAAAGCCCGGGCAGCACTTTCTCCGAGGTGGTGCGCAGCTCTTCCAGCGTCACCGTGAACAAGCCTTGGACCTCAACGGAATCCGATCCCGGGTCGGACACCCCGATGCGGGTCGCAGGCAGAGCGCGGGCTTCACACATCGCCACGAAGCGGCTTTCCTCGGTGCGCGGCACGGCGACCAGAACCCGGCCCGCCGATTCGGAGAAGAGCGTCACGAAAGGATCAGCGCCTTCGGGAATCACTATGCGGCAACCAGTTTCACCGGCAAGGGCCGCTTCCACGACCGCCTGGATCAGGCCACCTTCGCTCAGGTCGTGCGCGGCCGATGCCAGCCCGTCGCGGGACGCGGCCACCAAAACCTCGCCGATCAGCTTCTCGCGAGCGAGGTCCACCTTCGGCGGCACACCCCCGAGGTGGTCGGCGGTGACCTGCGCCCAGATCGAGCCGTCGAACTCGTCGTAGGTGTCACCGAGCAGGAACAGGGTCTCCCCCGGCTCGTTGCCCAGCCCGGTGGGCAGCCGCCTGCTCACATCGTCGATGACGCCGAGCACACCCACCACCGGAGTGGGGAGAATAGCTGTGGAACCGGTCTGGTTGTAGAAGCTCACGTTACCGCCGGTGACCGGAATGCCAAGGGCCGCACAGCCATCAGCCAACCCGCGGACGGCCTGGGAGAACTGCCACATCACGCCGGGATCCTCCGGCGAGCCGAAGTTCAGGCAGTTGGTCACCGCGATCGGGGTCGCGCCGGTGACCGCGACATTGCGGTAGGCCTCGGCCAGCGCCAGCTGCGCTCCGGTGTACGGATCGAGCTGGGTGTAACGCCCCGAGGCATCGGTGGACACCGCGATCCCCCGGCCGGTGGCCTCGTCGATGCGCAGCACGCCGCCGTCGGCATGCTCGGCCAGCACCGTGTTGCCGCGCACGTAGCGGTCGTACTGCTCGGTGATGAACGCCCGGCTGCACAGGTGCGGACTGCCAACCAGCGCAAGCAAAGTCGCGCGCAGTTCGTCACCCGTCGCCGGCCGCGGCAGTGAGGCCGAGGTGTCGGCGATCAGTGCGTCCTGCGAGTCCGGGCGCGCCAGCGGACGCTGGTAGACGGGGCCCTCGTGGGCGACCGTGCGCGGCGGCACGTCGACGACGGTCTCGCCGTGCCAGGTGATCCGCAGCCGGTCGCCGTCGGTGACCTCGCCGATCACCGTCGCCAGCACGTCCCACTTGCGACAGACCGCCATGAACTTCTCGACGTTGTCCGGGGAGACCACCGCGCACATGCGTTCCTGCGACTCGCTGGACAGGATCTCGGCCGGGGTCATGTTGGCCGCCCGTTGCGGCACCTTGTCCAGCTCGATGGCCATTCCGCCGTCGCCAGCAGATGCCAATTCGGAAGTGGCGCAGGACAATCCGGCACCGCCGAGGTCCTGGATACCGATCACCAGCCCGGCGGCGTACAGCTCGAGGCAGCACTCGATGAGCACCTTCTCCATGAACGGGTCACCGACCTGCACGCTGGGCAGCTTCTTGCGGCCGGGCCCGGAGCCCTCGTCGCCGCCGAACGTGTCCGAGGCCAGCACCGATACGCCGCCGATACCATCCAGTCCGGTGCGCGCACCGAACAGGATGATCTTGTTGCCGGTCCCCGAGGCGAACGCCAGGTGCAGGTCTTCCTTGCGCAACACCCCCACACACAGCGCGTTGACCAGGGGGTTGCCCGCATACGACGGGTCGAAGATGGTCTCGCCGCCGATGTTGGGCAGGCCAAGAGAGTTGCCGTAGCCGCCGATACCGCGGACCACGCCGTCGAGCACGCGGCGGGTATCGGGGGCGTCGGCCGCACCGAAGCGCAACTGGTCCATGACCGCCACCGGCCGTGCGCCCATCGCCATGATGTCGCGCACGATGCCGCCCACACCGGTGGCCGCACCCTGGTAGGGCTCGACGTAGGACGGGTGGTTGTGCGACTCCACCTTGAACGTCACCGCCCAGCCGTCGCCGATATCGACCACGCCCGCGTTCTCGCCGATACCGGCCAGCATCGACTTGCGCATCTCGTCGGTGGTGGTCTCGCCGAAGTAGCGCAGGTGCACCTTGGAGGACTTGTAGGAGCAGTGCTCGCTCCACATCACCGAGTACATCGCCAGCTCGGCGTCGGTGGGCCTGCGGCCGAGAATGTCCCGGATCCGCTGATACTCGTCGTCTTTGAGGCCGAGTTCGCGGTACGGCTGCGGGTGCTCGGGGGTGGTCGTCGCGTGGTCGACAGTGTCGACAGCTCCAGTGAGCCCAGATGTCACGAGGACAGTCTAGTGGCGCAGCTCCGCGGTTCGGCGCCGTCGCGCGCGCGACCGCGCGAACACGTGCGCGACCGCCGAGGCGGACAGGCCGTGGACGACCACGCTGCTCAGCACCACCAGCACCATGATCAACAGCACCTGCTTCTCGATACCGCCTTCGAGCACGTTGAATGCCAGCAGACCGAACACGATCGAGGTCGTGCCCCTGGGGCCCAGCCACCCGACCAGGAGCCGCTCCCGCCAGTCCAGGTCGGATCCGAGCAGCGCGAACAACACCGGGATGAGGCGGACGACGGTCACGGCGACGATCGTGTAACCGACGATGCCCCAGGTGACGCCGCCCGACATCAGGGCGATGACGCCGATTCCGGCCACCGTGAACCACATGAACGCGGTGAGCAGCACGGCCACGTCGTCGATCAGTTCCAGTTCGCGGTGTTTATCCTGCGTCTCACGCACGTAGTTCAGGGCCATCCCGGCCAGGAATGCCGACACGAAGCCGTTGCCGCCGAGGCCGACGCTCAGCGAGTAGGACAGCAGCGGTGCGGCCACGTAGATGATCCGTTTGGACTGCTCGGTCATCAGGTTCCGGTGTTCGGCGGCGTTGGCCAGCCTGCCGAGCAGCGCGCCGACCAGGGGGCCGACGATCAAAGCGATGCCAACCTCGGGGATCGCCTCGGTGAACGCGTGCATCGGCGGCTCGTGTTCTTCCGGCCCGGCCGCCAGGGCGAGCGCGAAGACGAGCACGGGCGCGACGATGCCGTCCTTATAGCCCGCCTCGACGTTGAGCAGTTCGCGCACCCGCTCGGGAATCCGTGCATCGCGCAGGATCCGGGATGCGGGTGCGAAGTCGGTGGGCACCACGATGCAGGCGAGGACGAGCAGCACCGGCCAGGTCATGCCGGGCAGCAACAGCCACCCCAGCACGAATGCCAGCCCGATGCTGAGCGGCAACGCGATGCCGAGCAGCCGCAGCGCCGAGCGGGGGTCCCGGCCCAGCAGCCCGCCGCGCACGTCGGTGGCGTCGACGAACACCAGCACGGCCAGGATCAGCTCCGCAAGATGCTGAGCCACCTGGGAATTCAGCGTGTCGGCCACGGCATGGTAGGTGCCGTACTCGATGCCGGCCCCGACCACCACCAGCAGGATCGGGGCGGTGATCCGGCCCCGCTGCATCGGCCGGGCGAGTAGCGACCAGATCGTCAGCACCACCGAGAGTGCGATCAGCGACTGCACCACAGCTAGGCATCATTCCAGCACGGCTGAATCTGTGCGCGGCACACGGCGTGTCGGCGGTGTCGCGCAGCGATCAGGGTCCCTCTCGGGCCGCGTCGATCAGCGCGCGGATGGCCCACCGCCGGATGTCTTCGGCGCGACTCTCGTTCAACTGCAGCACATCCTTGAACGCCACCATCGACTCGGTTCCGATCATCACCGCGAGTGCGTTCGTCAACGACTCCAGGGCATTGGGCTGGAACTGCTCACGAGCTGGCGCCAGCGCCTCCTCGATCAACGCTGTGCGGCGGTTCTGGCGAATCGGGTACTCGATCCCCGCCTCGTGGTTAACGCCGCGCTGCAGTGACTGTGCCAGCATCATCCGAAGCGCCTGCTCGTTGGCGGCCATCATCTCGTGCAGCGCCGCGTCGACGCGGTTCACCCGCTCGACCGGATCGTCCGATGCTCCCCGGAAAATGTCCGTGGCGTCGGGCATTGCCCCCTCCAGTGGCGCCTCGACGAGGAGCATCTCCACATTCGGGAAGTAGCGATATGCCGTGGCCCTCGACACCCGTGCCTCCTCAGCCACTTCCTCGATCGAGAGCTTGCACCCTTGCTTGAGCAGCCGGGAAGCGGCTTCCAACAAGTCTTTTCGGGTACGCGACCGTTGGTTGTGGCGTCCAGCCGGCGTGGCGGCTACCACGTCAGTCCTGTGGCAGCTGGTCGATGATCGCCGCCAGGTCGATCCAGACGTTCTCGCGCTGGATGTCGCCGGTCTCGGCGAACTGGATGACGTGCAACAACCGGAACTCGAGTGGACGGTCCTTGCCCACCAGACCGAAGGGAGCGCCGGGCGCGCGGCCCCGCCACAGCGATTCGTCGACCAGGAAATCCTCTCCGTAGAGCCTGCGGATGGTCTGGACGCGGCCCTCGGAGAGATCCGAGAACAGCCCTTCGTAGAACGGTCGGGCACCGTCACGCCCGCGGGTGGGCCCCAGCGGGGAGCCGACGATGTCGTGCTCGGCATCCGGCGCGAGCGTGGCGAGGACGCCGTCGATGTCGTCGCGGGCCTCGAAATCGAAGTGCTCATCGATTTTCTGGTCCATCTCGGCGCGGCTGAGTGCCATGGCGGTTCCTCGGGGTCGGTGGTGGCCAATGCGCAAACCATAATGAGACTGATGTCTCATGTCAAGACTGGTATCTCATTGCTCGCCGTCCGCCACCCGGCGACAGAAATGCCTCTCACGCAGCCATGTCCCCGCCTATCGGGGTCTGACGGTGACCAACGCCCCCTTGGCCGGCGCAATGGCCACGCCGCGCGACATCTGCGATTCGCTGCGCGCGCCCGATGGGCTGATCGCGTAATCACGCAGCAGGGTCCGCAAGACCACCCTCATCTCCATGTTCGCGAACGCGGCCCCGATGCAGCGGCGGATGCCGCCGCCGTAGGGAATCCATTGCGCCGGATCCGGGGACCGGGACAGGAACCGGTCAGGATCGAATCGGCCTGCGTCGGAGAAGACGGCTTCGTCGGCGTGCAGGAGCCCGATGCTGGCCACGATCGTCAGCCCCTGCGGAATCGTCCAGGGGCCCAGCGTCAATGCGGGCGCAGTGACTTGCCGAAACGTCACGTCGATGACGGGACGGGTGCGCTGGACCTCGAGGATGGTGGCGTTCAGTAGCGCATCGGATCCGGTGTCGAGGTCGTCCACCAGGCGCGCCAGCAGCACCGGGTGACGCGACAGGCGCTCGACCGCCCACGCCAGCGTGGTGGCCGTGGTCTCGTGGCCGGCGGCGAGCAGGGTGATCAGCTCGTCGGCGATCTCGGCGCGGCTCATCGGTGAGCCGTCTTCGTAACGGCTGCCCAGCATCAGCGCCAACACGTCGTCCCGGGTTTCCAGATCGGGGTCGGCCAGCGCCTTGTCGATCAGCCGGTCGATGATCTCGTCGTACTCACGGCGGTAGATACCGAAGCGGCCCCAGGGACTCCATCGTCCCCAATCCCATTGCGGCACAGGAATGAGCGAGAGTTTGGATCCGAGTTGGATGGCCGGTGGCAGCATTTCGCGCAGGCGGTCGAACTCCGCGCCGTCGGCCCCGAACACCGCGCGCAGGATGACGTTCAGCGTGATGCGCATCATCGAGGGCAACGCGGCGAATCTGCGCTCCCGGGGCCAGGTGTCGAACTCGGCGGAGGCTTCGCGCTCCACGATGGCTTCGTACGCTCCCAGCCGCCGCCCGTTGAACGGGGGTGTCAGCAGCTTGCGGTGCGCGCGATGACGCGACCCCGCCAGCGCAAACATCGAATTGGGGCCCATGACCCGGCCGAGGTTGGCGTCGGTGGTGTCGGCGACGTCAGCGCCGGCCGTGAACAGCGCCCGGATCTGGCCGGGGTCGCTGAGCACCACGACCCGTCCGAAGATGGGCAGGTTGAGGGTGAAGGCCGGACCATAGCGCCGCCGCACGATGTGCAGGGCGGTCCGACGATCCGCCACCGCGATCGCGGCCTGCAGGGCACGCGGGATCGGCGGGGCGGGCGGCAGCGAGATCGTCGGCACCGGCGGATGATAGGCGGCGCCGACGTTTCCCGGCCGTCCAGAAACCGTCTAGGCGATGAACACGGCCGTTTAGGCAGGTGACAGAAAGGCCTGTAGCGCAGCCGAATACGCGGCGACATCGGCCGCCCCCATCAGCTCTCGCGCGGAGTGCATGGCCAGCTGGGCCGCGCCGACGTCGACGGTGGGGATTCCGGTGCGCGCCGAGGTCATCGGCCCGATGGTCGAGCCGCACGGCAGATCGGCACGGTGCTCGTAGCGCTGCAGCGGCACACCGGCCTGGCGGCAGGCCAGCTCGAAGGCGGCCGCGGTCCGGCCGTCGGTGGCGTAGCGCAGGTTCGGCTGCACCTTGAGCACCGGGCCGCCGTTCACCGCGATCGGGTGCCCCGGTTCGTGGCGGTCGGGATAGTTGGGGTGCGTCGCGTGGGCCATATCACCGGAGGCCACCATCGACGCGGTCAGCCGGCGCAGGAAGTCTTCACGGTCTCCCCCGGCGGCCAGCACGATGCGCTCCAGCGTCGTCAGCAACAGATCGGACTGCGCGCCGTGATCGGAGGTCGAACCGACTTCCTCATGGTCGAACAACGCGAGCACCGGCAGGTAGCCGCGCGGCTCGGCGGCCAGGAACGCCTCCAGCCCGGCATAGCAGGTGCCCTGGTTGTCCAGCCGGGGTGCGCTGACGAACTCATCGTCGACGCCCAGGAGTGCCGACGCGGTCAGATCGTGGGTCATCAGATCGGCCGATAGCAGGTCGGCGGGCTGCACCCCGGCCCACTCGGCGGCGTAGCCGAGGAACGACCGGGTTTCGCCGCCCAGCCCCCAAACCGCGTTGACGTGGCGCTGCGGATCGAGCTTGACCGCCGCCCGGTCCTCGGCGAGATGGATGGCCAGCTGCGGCACCCGCAGGATCGGGTCGTCGATGCGGACCAGCCGGTGCGACACCCCACCGTCGGCGCCGGGGTCGCGCACCGAGAGCCGGCCGCTGATCCCGAGGTCGCGATCCAGCCAGGAGTTGAGCCACGCCCCGCCGTAGGGCTCGAGCGCGACGACCTGCCAGCCGGCCACCACGCGATCGGGATGCTGCTTGACGCGCAGGTTGGGGCTGTCGGTGTGGCCACCGACGATGCGGAACGGCTTG
The DNA here is from genome assembly GCF_013404075.1 of Mycolicibacterium vinylchloridicum. Lineage (GTDB taxonomy): Bacteria > Actinomycetota > Actinomycetes > Mycobacteriales > Mycobacteriaceae > Mycobacterium > Mycobacterium vinylchloridicum. The sequence goes on along the minus strand of NZ_JACBJQ010000027.1, from coordinate 33,206 downwards.
TCGGCGCCGGCACCCGCATTCCAGGCCACCAGCGATCCGGCCCGCACCGTGAAGTATCTGCCGCTGCCGTCCGGCCATCGGTCGGTCTCGGTCAGCTCGGTGTACCCGGCGGCCGTGAGCCGCCGGGTGACCGTGTGGCAGACGTGGAACGGTGACGGCGACGCGTCGATGAACTCGCACAACCCGTGCGCACTGGCACCTGTGGACATGTTCACCATCATCGCCGACATCATGTTCGTTAGGGTCAGATGGTGCCCTCCCCGCTACCTCAACCGGTACTGGCTCCCCTGACACCCGCCGCGATCTTTCTGGTGGCCACGATCAACGAGGGAGGCGAGGCCGCGGTACACGACGCGCTACCCGATCTGGGCGGCCTGGTCCGCGCGATCGGATTCCGTGACCCGACCAAGAACCTGTCGATGGTGACGTCGATCGGATCCGACGCGTGGGACCGGCTGTTCGCCGGGCCGCGGCCGGCGGATCTGCACCCGTTCGTCGAGCTGCGCGGCTCCCGCCACCAAGCCCCGTCGACACCGGGTGACCTGTTGTTCCACATCCGCGCCGAGACGCTTGACGTCTGTTTCGAGCTCGCCGGCCGGGTGGTCAAGGCGATGAACGGGGCGATCACGATTGTCGACGAGGTGCACGGGTTCAAGTTCTTCGACAACCGAGACCTGCTCGGATTCGTCGACGGCACCGAGAACCCGGACGGCCCACAAGCGGCGAGCGCCACCGAGATCGGTGACGAGGACCCGGATTTCGCCGGCGGCTGCTACGTCCACGTGCAGAAGTACGTTCATGACATGACGTCGTGGGATTCGTTGTCGGTCACCGAGCAGGAGAACGTGATCGGCCGCAGCAAGCTCGAGGACATCGAGATGGCCGACGATGTGAAACCGTCGAACTCCCACATCGCGTTGAACGTGATCGAGGACACCGACGGCAACGAGCTCAAGATCGTGCGGGCCAACATGCCGTTCGGGGAGGTCGGCACCGGCGAATACGGCACGTACTACATCGGCTACTCGCGCTCACCCGAGGTGACCGAGAAGATGCTGGAGAACATGTTCCTCGGCGATCCGCCGGGCAATACCGACCGCATCCTGGACTTCTCCACCGCGCTGACCGGCTCGATGTTCTTCACCCCCATCGTCGATTTCCTGAACAATCCGCCGCCGAGGCCGGGCTTCGGCGAGACCGAGGCGGCTCCCCCGGCACCTGCCCCCACCTCCGACGGCTCATTGGCGATCGGCAGCTTGAAAGGACAGTCCTGATGAACAACCTCTACCGCGAGCTTGCTCCGATCACCGAATCCGCTTGGAGCGAAATCGAATTGGAGGCTACCCGGACGTTCAAGCGGCACATCGCCGGCCGTCGCGTCGTCGACGTCAGCGAGCCGGGCGGCCCGGTGACGGCGGCGATCAGCACCGGTCACCTGCGCGACGTGCCCGCGCCCGCCGAGGGCGTGGTGGCTCACCTTCGGGAATCCAAGCCGCTGGTGCGGCTGCGGGTGCCGTTCACGTTGTCGCGCACCGCAATCGACGATGTGGAGCGCGGTGCGCAGGATTCCGACTGGGATCCGGTCAAGGATGCCGCCAAGAAGCTGGCGTTCATCGAGGACCGCGCGATCTTCGAGGGCTACTCGGCGGCCTCGATCGACGGGATCCGCAGTTGCAGCTCCAATCCGGCGCTGGCGCTGCCCGAAGATCCCCGCGAATACCCCGACGTCTTCGCCCAGGCGCTCTCCGAGCTGCGGCTGGCCGGTGTGGACGGGCCCTACTCGGTGTTGTTGTCCGCCGACGCCTACACGAAGGTCAGCGAGACCACCGAGCACGGCTATCCGATCCGCGAGCACCTAAACCGGCTGGTCGACGGCGAGATCATCTGGGCTCCCGCCATCGACGGCGCCTTCCTGCTGAGCACCCGCGGCGGGGATTTCGATCTGCAGCTCGGCACCGACGTCGCGATCGGCTACCTGAGCCATGATGCCGACACCGTGCAGCTGTACCTGCAGGAGACACTGACGTTCCTCTGCTACACCGCCGAGGCGTCGGTTGCCCTGACCACCTAAGAAGCGGCCAGGACGGCATCCAGCGCGGAGTAGAACAGGCCGAGCCCGTCGTCGGACGGGCCGGTCAGCGCCTCGGTGGCGTGCTCGGGGTGCGGCATGAGCCCGACGACCCGGCCGTTGGCCGAGCTGACGCCGGCGATGTCGCGCATCGAGCCGTTGGGATTGTCGGCGTAGCGGAAGACCACCCGGCCCTCGCCCTCGAGCTCGTCGAGCACGGCCTCGCTGGCCACGTAGCGGCCCTCACCGGACTTCAGCGGCACCAGCAGTTCGGCGCCGGACTCGTAGCGCGACGTCCACGCACTGGTGATCGAGTCGACCGTCAGCCACACGTCACGGCAGATGAAGTGCAGACCGGCGTTGCGGGTCAGCGCGCCGGGCAGCAGCCCAGCCTCGCACAGCACCTGGAATCCGTTGCAGATGCCCAGCACCGGCATACCAGCCTTCGCGGCGGTGACGACCTCACCCATGACGGGCGCAAACTTGGCGATCGCCCCGCAGCGCAGGTAGTCGCCGTAGGAGAAACCGCCCGGCACGACGACGGCGTCGACGCCCTTGAGGTCGGCATCACCGTGCCACAGGCTGACGGCTTGCGCACCGGCCAGCCGCACCGCGCGGGCGGCGTCGACGTCGTCGAGCGTTCCGGGGAAGGTGATGACCCCGATCCGTGCGCTCACGACGGCTCCCGGGTAACTGACCAGTCCTCGATGACGGTGTTGGCCAGCAGCGACTCGGCGATCTCGGCGAGCGCTTCGTCACTGATCGAATCGTCGACTTCCAGTTCGAATCGCTTGCCCTGCCGGACATCTGCGATACCGGCATGTCCCAGCCGGCCCAACGCGCCGACGATCGCCTGACCCTGAGGGTCGAGAATCTCGGCTTTGGGCATCACGTTGACCACCACACGGGCCACAGGCGCTCCTGCTGACGTCGGGAATGTTGCGGTGTAACTCTACCGGCGGCTCACCCGCAGGACCCGATGTAGGCGGTGCACAGCGGTGCCCCGAGCGCGTCGAGCACGGTCTCGTCGGAGCCCATCGGCCATGCGGTCAGCGGCGGCGCGGTCGACCACAGCGCCAGCTCGGTGACGGTGCTGTTGGTGGGACTGGCCACCAGATACTGGTGCAGGATCACCGGTCCGCTGACCACCGCGGCCATCCGGTCGGCCTCGTCGACGGTCAGCGAAGGCGAGGCCAGCGGGTTGGTGCGCTGGCAGGACCGCAGCGCGGCGACGGCGCGGTGATAGACGTCGTCGGCGAGTTGGCCACCGCGCCAGGTCTCCCCACGCCAGTGCATCACGGTCGCCTGCAGCTGCCACTGGCCGTCGGGGTTCACGACGGAGGCCCGTTCGGCGACGGCGTAGACGCGTGGATCCTCGGCGACCGGCGGCGTGCCGCACAATTCCTCGAACCGGAACCGGGGGGCGGTGGCGGTCACCGCCACCCCGGCCAGGCGCGGCCAGGTGTAGCGGGCATTGAGCGGCATCGCCCACGGCGCAATCCACGCCGCGTCGGGGATCCGATCGCAGTTGGGTGGACAGGTGTCGGGATCGGCGGCAGCAGGCGGCGCGACGGCGAGCCCGCAGGCCACCAACATCACCGCGACAGCCGACCGCACGTTTTGACGCCTCCCCATGCGCGCACAATCGTAGACATGGAACTGACGCATTTCGGGCATTCATGCCTTCTCGCCGAGTTCGATGGCGCCGCGCTGTTGTTCGACCCGGGCAACTTCTCCCATGGTTTCGAGGGTGTGACCGGTTTGTCGGCCATTCTGATCACCCATCAACATCCCGACCATGCCGACCGCGAACGGCTGCCCGCGCTGGTAGAGGCCAACCCGAACGCGGTGCTGTACGCCGATCCGGCCACCGCGGCCGAACTCGGTGAGCCCTGGCGTGCGGTGCACGTCGGAGACGAACTGAACGTCGCCGGGCTGACCATCCGCGGAGTGGGCGGCCGGCATGCCGTCATCCATCCGGAGATCCCGGTGATCGACAACATCTCGTATCTGATCGGCGATGCCGACCATCCGGCCCGGCTCATGCATCCCGGTGATGCGTTGTACGTACCGGGCGAGCCGGTGGACGTGCTGGCCGCGCCGGCGGCCGCCCCGTGGATGCGGATCTCCGAAGCGGTCGACTACCTGCGGGCGGTGGCACCAGCGCACGCGGTCCCCATCCATCAGGGCATAGTGGCTCCGGAGGCCCGGGGAATCTACTACGGTCGGCTCACCGAGATGACCGACACCGACTTCCGGGTGCTGCCGGAGGAGACCTCGTTCCGGTTCTGAGAAGTCCTGCGCTGAAAGGCCTTTGATGAGTTCTGCAGATCTGACCCGCCTGTTCGGGCTGTCCGGCAAGACCGCGCTGGTCACCGGCGGCAGCAGCGGCATCGGGGTGATGATCGCGCGCGGCCTGCTGCAGGCGGGCGCCCGCGTGATCATCAGCTCGCGCAAAGCCGACAAGTGCGCTCAGGTGGTCGAGGCACTCTCGGAGTTCGGGACGATCAGCGCCATCCCGGCTGACCTGTCCCGCCGGGCGGAGTGCAAGCGGCTGGCCGCCGAGATCCTCGCCGACACCGACGAGTTGCACATCCTGGTCAACAATGCCGGTGCGACGTGGGGTGAACCGCTGGAGTCGTTTCCGACCTCGGCGTGGGACAAGGTCCTCGACCTCAACGTGAAGTCGCCGTTCTGGATGGTGCAGGAGCTGGCGGATGCGTTGCGCAGGGCCGGCACTGCCGACGATCCCGCGCGGGTGATCAACATCGGCAGCATCGACGGCATCCACGTACCGGTGATGCACACCTACTCCTACTCGGCCAGCAAGGCGGCCGTGCATCAGTTGACCCGGGTACTCGCCAAAGAGCTTGGACCGCAACATGTCACGGTCAATGCGGTGGCGCCGGGCCCATTCCAGTCGAAGATGATGGCCGCCACCCTGGATGCGTTCGGGGACGCCATCGCGGCCTCCTCACCCCTGCGGCGGATCGGCCGTGACGACGATATGGCCGGTATCGCAATCTTTCTGGCCAGCCGGGCCGGCTCGTATGTGAACGGGGCGATCATCCCGGTCGACGGTGGGATGGCGACGACGGCGAGTGGTTCAGGCCGCTAGTCACGCTGCAGAGGTGGCGGGCGTCGCGGTCCCCCAGCGGTACACCGTCGGCACGCACCCGTGCATCAGAGCCAGATCGATTGCGTCGAGCATGGCCTGACGCGGGCCGACCTTGCCGAGTTGCTTTGCCGTGACCGCCAATCGGACGATGCCCCCGCGCCGGGCGGTGCGCTCCGCGGAGAGCACCAGGGTGCGGCACCACCATGGTTCGGTGACAAATCCTTCGCCGATGCCGACCACCCGTGCCCGCGCTGTTCTGCCGGTCACCAGGTCGGTGACACCGTGCAGGTCGACGAGCAGCCGGAAGCCGTTGCGCGGCAGGGCGAGCGCGGTTCCCGAGGAGACCGTCCAGCCCGGGGCGGCGAACAACCGGGTCCGCAGGCCGACGTGTTCGAGGACCCGATCGGCGCCCATCAGCCGCAAGTTTGCCTCGTGCGCGGGCAGCGTGGCGAATTCCCCGCGCAGTTTCTTGGTGGCGGCTGCGTCGAATCCGTGCAGCACCACCGCATCCCCGCCGGATCGCCGGCCGGTCAGCCAGCCGATGGTGCCGGGGTCGGATTCCAGGCGGTAGCCGCCTTTGAGCCTGGGCGCGACGAGCAGCGACAGCGGAACCTTGCGACCGTCGAGTGCAGCGCAGAACTCCTTGACCTCGCCCAGCGTCCGATCAGTGATCCCGGAAATCGACACGACGAGTTGACCAGCCACATTCGCAGTGTGGCAATTTCAGGTGTCCAAACGGTGTCTGGCAGCCAGATGTCAGACGTCCATCGGTGTTCAGCCCGGCAGGACCGCCTCGATCGCGGCGACCACGTCGGGGGCGTCGGGCGCGGTTTGCGGGCGGAATCGCTTGACCACCGTGCCGCCGGGGGCGATGACGAACTTCTCGAAGTTCCATGCGATATCGCCCGCCTTGCCCTCGGCGTCGGCGAATTCGGTGAGCTCGGCATAGAGCGGGTGCCGGTCCGGCCCGTTGACGTCGGTCTTGGCCAGTAGGGGGAACGTCACGCCATAGGTGGTCGAGCAGAAGGTCTGAATCTCTTCCGCCGTCCCGGGCTCCTGCCCCATGAACTGGTTGCACGGCACGCCGATAACGGTCAGGCCGCGGTCGGCGTAGTCGCGCGCCAACTGCTCCAGCGCCCCGTACTGCGGGGTGAGACCGCACTTGGAGGCGACGTTGACCAGGAGGACCGCGCGGTCGGCGTAATCGGCCAGCGAAGTCGGTGCGCCGGCGAGCGTGGTGAGCGGGATGTCCGTCAGACTCATGCTGTCAGACCCTAGCAAGCACCCGCGGTGGCCAGCAGCCACGCGTACTGGAACGCCGTTTCTTTCCACCGTTCGTAGCGTCCGCTGATCCCGCCGTGCCCGGCGGCCATCTGAGTCTTCAGCAGCACCGGACGCTCGTCGGTCTTGGTGTGCCGAAGCGCGGCGACCCACTTCGCGGGCTCGACGTAGAGAACGCGGGTGTCGTTGAGCGAGGTCATCGCCAGGATCGCCGGATACTCCTTGGCCTCGACGTTCTCGTACGGCGAATAGGACTTCATGTAGAAGTAGACGTCCGAGTTCTCCAACGGATTTCCCCACTCGTCCCACTCCGTCACCGTCAACGGCAACGACGGATCCAGGATCGTGGTCAGCGGATCCACGAACGGCACCTGGGCGAGGATTCCGGCGAACAGGTGCGGCGCCAGGTTGGCGACCGCCCCCATCAGCAGGCCGCCGGCACTGCCGCCGAGCGCCACCAGATTCTGCGGCCGGGTCACACCGGAGTCGACGAGATGCTGTGCCGCCGCGATGAAATCGGTGAAGGTGTTGCGCTTCTCCAGAAGCTTGCCACGCTCGTACCAGAGCCGTCCCATTTCGCCGCCGCCGCGAACGTGGGCGATGGCGAACACCATTCCCCGGTCGAGCAGCGACAGCCGCGCCACCGAGAACCTGGGATCCTCGGACGACTCATAGGCGCCGTAGCCGTAGAGCAGTGCGGGAGCGGGGAATTCGATACCCGCCTTGTGGATGACGGAGATCGGGATTCGGGTACCGTCCTCGGCGACGGCCCAGTCCCGGCGCTCGACGTAATCCTCGCGGCGGTAACCACCCAGCACCGGCTGCTCGCGCAGCAACGTGCGCTCACCGGTGGCCAGGTCGAGGTCATAGATGCGCAGCGGCGTCACGAACGACGTGGTGCCCACTCGCAGCTTGGGGGTCGACCAATTCGGATTGCCGGCCAGCCCGGCCGACGCCAGCTCCGAGTCGAATCCGATCTCCTCGGGCGTGCCGTAGCCGTCGGCGCCGATGGGCCACAACTGAATCCGCGGCAACGCCTCCCTGCGGTAGCTGACGACGAGGTGATCGGCGAAGGCGTCGACACCGTCGAGACGCACGTCGTCACGGGCCTCGATCAGGGTGCGCTGATCGGCCGGATCGGTGACCGGCGCTTCGACGAGAGTGAAGTTGACCGCACCGTCGTTGTGCAGGATGAGGAACTTGTCCTCACCACCGATCACCGCGTGATCCACCGAGTATTCGATGCCGTCGCGGCGCGGAAGCACGCTGGTGAACTGGGTATTCGGGTCGGCGGCATCCCCGACCCACACTTGCGAGGTGATCGCCGAGCCCGCGGCGATGATCACGTACTTGTTGCTGCGGGTGCGCCCCATGCCGATCCAGAACCGTTCGTCGGGTTCGTGGAACACCTGCTCGTCGGGCTCACCTGTGCCGAGCCGATGGCGCCACACCGTGTCCGGACGCCAGGCCTCGTCGACCGTCGTGTAGTAGACGGTCGCGTTGTCGGCCGCCCACGTCACCCCGGACGAGATGCCCTTGATCTCGTCGGGATAAAGCTCACCGGTACGTAAATCCTTGAACCGCAATGTGTACCGCTCGTCGCCGACGACGTCGACCGAGTAGGCCAGCAGGTTCCCGTCGATGCTCACGCTGGCGGCGCCGAGCGAGAAGAACTCGTGACCGTCGGCTTCGATGTTCTCGTCGAGCAGCACCTGTTCGCCGGGGACGTCGGTGTTCTCGTCGAAGACCGGCGGATCCCAGTCGTCCGGGCCGGCGACCGGGCAGCGGCAATGCGCGCCGTACTGCTTGCCTTCGAAGCTGCGCCCGTAGTACCACCAGTCGCCGCGCCGGGTCGGAACCGACATGTCGGTTTCTTTGGTGCGGGCCTTGATCTCGTCGAAGATCTTCTGCCGCAACGGCTCGAGGTGGGCAGTCGCTTCGTCGGCGTAGGCGTTCTCGGCCTCGAGGTGGGCGATCACCTCCGGATCGGTCTTCTCGCGGAACCACTCGTAGGGATCGACGAACACATCGTCGTGGTGGACACGCTGGGTGTCGATCCGCTTGGGAAGAGGAGGAGTCACTGCTTGGGTCCGATCCAGTCGGCGAACGACAGTCCTGAAATGCGTTCGTAGGCTTCGATATAGCGGGCGCGGGTGGCTTCGATGATCTCGTCGGGCAACGGCGGTGGCGGGGCGGAACCGTAGCGGTCCCAGCCCGATTCTTCTCCGGTGAGCCAGTTGCGGACGAACTGCTTGTCGAAGCTGGGCTGCACCACTCCCTGCTTGTACGTGTCGGCCGGCCAGTACCGCGACGAGTCCGGAGTGAAGACCTCGTCGGCCAGCACCACCCGGTCGTCGGCGTCCACGCCGAACTCGAACTTGGTGTCGGCGATGATGATGCCCTTCGCCCACGCGTGGTCGGCGGCGTGGAGGTAGATCTGCAGGGTGCGCTCCCGCAGCTGGTTGGCGCGGACGGCACCGACCAGTTCGATGGTCTTCTCGAACGAGATGTTCTCGTCGTGGTCGCCGAACTCGGCCTTGGTCGCCGGGGTGAACAGCGGCTCGTCGAACTTGCTTGCCTCGCCCAGGCCGGGAGGCAGTGCGATCCCGCACACCGTGCCGTCGCGCTGGTAGTCGAGCAGGCCCGAGCCGGTGAGGTAGCCGCGGGCGACACATTCGATGGGCACCATCTCCAGCCGGCGGACAACGAGCGCGCGGCCCAGTACCTCGTCGGGGATGCGGGGATCGTCGGGCGGCCCGGCCAGGTGATTGGGGGCGTCGATGTAGTCGAAGAAGAACACGCTCATCGCGGTGAGGATGCGGCCCTTATCGGGGATGAGGCTGTCCAGGATGTAGTCGTACGCCGAGATCCGGTCGCTGGCGACGAACAACAGATGCTCGTCGTCGATGGAATAGATCTCGCGAACCTTCCCGCTGGCCAGGTGTTGATAGTCGCTCAGAGCAGGGCGCATCGCGTCAGCCTATCGGCCGCTGACGCGGCGGGACTGTGCTGGGATCGAGCCATGAGATCGCGGTATCTGCCTTATGCCACCACCCCGGGTCGACTGCTGGTGCAGTTGGTCACCGACCTGCTGGTCGCATCGTGGATCACCGTGTGGGTGCTCGTCGGACTGGCGGTGCATGCCGCGGTCGCGACGATCGCCGAGGTGGGCCGCCAGGTCAAAGACGGTGCCACCGGGATCTCCGACAACCTGCATTCGGCCGGCGACAGCGCGGACGGGGTCCCGCTGATCGGGGATACCGTCGCCAAGCCGCTGCGAGCGGCCAGCGAGTACGCGCTCGACCTCGCCGGCGCTGGCCACAACCTGGACACCACAGCCTCATGGCTGGCGGTGCTGCTGGGTATCGCGGTGGCCGCGCCGCCGATTCTCGCGATCGGGATGCCGTGGCTGTTCCTGCGCATCCGGTTCTTCCGCCGGAAGTGGACGGTGATCATGCTGGCCGGAACTCCCGCGGGTGAACAGCTGCTGGCACTGCGGGCGCTGGCCAACCGGCCCCTGCGCAGGCTCACCGAGGTCAGCTTCGACCCGGTCGGGGCGTGGCGGCGCGAGGACCCGTATGCGATTCGCGGGTTGGCCGCTCTCGAACTGCGTTCGGCGGGTGTCGCGATGCCGCGCGCGTGGCGGTCTTCGGCGCGCTGACGAGCGCACTGCGCACGAAACCGCGCCAGACCTTGACAGCGCGAATAATTAATCAAATGATTGATTAATGCTTCCGCGGAAGGATCACCGATGACGTCAACCGCCCTACCCGGAGAGTGGGTTGACCACGCCCCCGGCCTCGACGATCTGGCGGGCCGCTTCAACGTGCGGATCTCGACGGATCGCTACCGCAGTCGCGAGTACGCCGAGCGCGAGCGGGCAGCGATCTGGATGAAGACCTGGCAGGTCGCCGGCCGCACCGACGAGCTGCCGAAGGTGGGCGACTGGAAAGTCCACACGATCTACGACCAGTCCTTCATCATCGTGCGCGGCAAGGACGAGAATCTGCGCGGATTCGTCAACGCCTGCCGGCACCGCGGGAATGCCCTGTGCCAGGGCACCGGCAACGCCAAGCGCGGATTCCTGTGCCAGTACCACCTGTGGTCCTACGACCTCGACGGCAAGCTCAAGGGACTGCTGCGTGAAGCGCAGGCGGGCCCCCTGGACAAAAGCGAGAACAGCCTGATCGAGGTGCCCGTCGACACCTTCGGCGGGTTCGTCTTCCTCAACCCCGACCCCGGCGCAGCGCCGCTGGCGGACTGGCTCGGCCAGGAGGCGATGGCGACTCTCGCGCCGTACCACCTCGAGCAGATGTCGACGGTGATGAATGTGCGAGAGGCGCTGGACTGCAACTGGAAAGTGGTGATGGACGCCTTCAACGAGGGCTACCACGTCAACGGTGTGCATCCGCAATTGCTGGCGGTGCTCAACATCCAGCCGGAGACCACGCGCTATAGGTTCTTCGAGAACCACGGCATCGCGATGGCGCCGTTCGAGGTCGTCGGGGCGACGCCCGAGAAGCAGGTGGAGGGGACACTCGCCCTGCCCGAGACCTTCCCGGGGACGGTCGCGGTGATCCCGCGCTTCCAAGAACTCGTCAAGCAGTACACCGCAGCCGACGGGTCCGTCGACTTTCCCGACGGTGTCACGGCCCGCACGCTGCTGCAGAAGGCCACCCGCGCGCACCTGACCGAGATGGGCCTGGACGTCAGCGGCCTGACCGACGCCCAGATGAGCGACAACCACGGCTGGTTCCTGTTCCCCAACTTCATGATGACCATCCGGGCCGGCGAGTGTCACGTGATCCTGTCGATGCCGCACCCCGACGGCGACCCCAACCGGTGCATCTGGCACGTGGCCAGCTACATGTACCTGCCGCCGGAGATGGCCGACGCCTTCACGGTAGACCTGATCGAGGTCGACACACCCGGTAGTTACAAGTATTTCGAAGCGCTGCAACAAGATTACGAACAGATGCAGCGCCAGCAGGCAGGTCTGCGCAACCAGGGTCTGGATCACCTGATGCTGGTGACCGAAGAAGTCGTCGTCGCCAAATTCCACGACACACTGGATCGCTGGATGGCCGGAAAGGAAACCAGGTGAACCTCGAAGAACGCATTGCCCTGCACAACCGGATGGCTCAGGCCTACGGAGACGCCTATCTGCGCCAGGGTGTACAGGACGGCGAAAAGTTCGTGGAGGTCTGGAAGTTCCATCCCGACTGCATGTACGCCTCGCCCTACTTCACCGGTGACGAAGCCTTCAAGCTCAGCGAGTTCCCCGAAGAATCCGCCCGCGCCTCGACGATGGAGGCCAAGGTGTACTCGCTGCGATTCCCGGACTGGAAGCCCGTCGACTTCCGGCACTGGGCGGCAGACAACGGCTTCGTGATGAAGACCCGCTGGCAAGGCACCAACAAGGCCGACGGCACCGTAATGGGCTTCTACTCATACAGTTTCGTCGACACCAACGACGACGGCGAAGTCATGCGCTGGGAGACCCACGTCAACGGCGAGTACAGCGACTTCCTCGATGTCGCGATCGGCGTGCACGGGCCATTCCACGGCACCCACGAGTACACCGACGCACTGGAGCGCCGGCTGGCCGAAGAGGGATTGACCGTCTGATGACGTTGTCGGCGACCGTGCTCGACTACAGCGCGCTGATGAAGCGGTTGGTCGACGAGGCCAAGCAACCGGGCTTCACCACCGAGAGCTGGTCACCGCTGGCCGACCTGATCGACACCGCGAACTTTGTCCGGGTGGGCAACTTCAAAGAGGTGATGAACTGGGCCGAGTACGTCAGCTTCCTGACCAACTGGGCGACGTCATCGGAGTGGGACTCTTCGTTCAAGCGGGTCACCGAGGTCGGCAATGTGGTGTTCCTGGAGCTCGAAGAGCGCAGCAGAATCGGCGAGTTCAGCAACTCGGTCAATTCGCTGTCGGTGTACGAATTCGACACGGCGGGAAAGATCACCCGCATCGACGTATATCTGCAAATGGCGCTGCCGGATCCCGATATGCTCGCCAGCTACGAGGGTGTCGAGATCTGACGATTGGGGACCGATGAAGGCCGCTGTCGATTCCGACCGCTGCGCCGGGCACGGCGACTGCGTGTCGACGTGCGCGGAGGTCTTCGCCTGGACTCCGGACGGCTATGCCGAAGTGGTGCTTGACGAGATCCCGGACCAGTACCGAGATCTCGTCGTCAAGGCCGTGGGAGACTGCCCCGAGCACGCGATCAGCGCGGAAGGCTAGTGCCCGACTACGACTACATCGTGATCGACGCCGGCTCGGCGGGCTGTGCGCTGGCCGGCCGCCTGGCGGCCGGAACATCGCGCGTCCTGCTGCTGGAAGCCGGCGGGTCCGATCGGCGGTTGACGGTCCGGGCACCGCTGGCCTTCGCCGCGCAGATGGGCGGCCCGACCGACTGGGACTACCGTTCGGTCCCCGAACCAGCGTGCGACGACCGTGTCATTCCACAACCCCGCGGCCGGGTGCTGGGCGGCACCAGTTCGATGAACGCGATGGTGTGGGTGCGGGGCACCCGGCTCGACTACGACGGCTGGCAGCTGCCCGGCTGGAATTGGTCCGATGTCGAGCCGGTGTTCCGCCGCATCGAGTCGCACTATCTCGGCGGCCCGGCACACGGGACCTCGGGACCGGTGCGCGTGACCCGGCTGGCCGAGCCCGATGTCACCTCCACCCGGTGGATTTCGGCGGCCAGGGCCGCGGGTGTCTCCGCGAACGAGGACCTCGGCGGACCGGATCTCGACGGGACGTCCATCGCGCCGGTGACGGTGTGGAAGGGCCAGCGCTGGAACACCGCACGGGCGTATCTTCGCCCGGCACGCCGCCGCCCGAACTTCACCGTGCTGACCGGAGCCCTCGTGCACCGGGTGGTCATCCGCGGCGGCCGGGTGATCGGCGTGGAGTACGAACGCAAGGGACAGCGGGTGATCGCCGGTGCGAACCGCGAGGTGATCCTCTCGGCAGGCGCGTACGGGACACCTCAGCTGTTACAGCTGTCCGGCATCGGCGCGGCCGACCATCTGCGTGCCATCGGTATCGAACCGATCGCCGAAAGCCCCAGGGTGGGAACCAATCTCACCGACCATCCCGCGACGGCGATGAGCTGGGACGTTCATCCCGGCTTCGTCGGACTCTCCGATGCGCAGAAGCCGCAGTGGTTGTTGCGCTGGGTGTTTCGCCGAACCGGCAAGATGACCAGCAACGCGATGGAGGCCCTCGCGCACATCCGGTCGCACCCGGACCTGCCCGCACCGGACTTCCAGTTGATCCACTCCCCCAGCTACGTGAACCTCGCCGCGATGGAGCGCGAACTGCGCCGCGCGTCCTCGGTGCTGCAGTCGTACTGGACGCCGAAGAGCCGCGGCACGGTGCTGGCTCAGTCCGCGGATCCCCGTGATGCGCCGGAGATCCGGCTGAACACCCTGGCCCATCCTGACGATGTGCAAGCGTTCGTCCGGGTGGTGCGTCGCACTCGGGAGATCGTCGCCGCCGAGCCATTCGGCTCGGTCATCACCACCGAACTGAACCCCGGTCCCGACGTGGTCACCGATGCTCAGATCGAGGCGTGGGTGCGCAGTTCGGTGGCAACCACCGGCCACCCCGCCTGCTCGGCGGCGATGGGCACCGATGCGGGCAGCGTCCTGGACGAGAAGCTGAAAGTGCGTGGCGTCGACGGCTTGCGGGTTGCCGACGCGTCGGTGTTCCCGTGCATTCCCCGGGCCAACACCAACGCTCCGGCGATCATGGTCGGTGAACGCTGTGCCGACTTCATCCAAGCCGCCACATGAACGTCTTCGACGCGCACTTCCACATCATCGATTCCCGATTTCCGTTGGTGCCCAACAACGGTTACCTGCCTGATTCGTTCACCACCGCCGACTACCTACAGCGTGTCGGCGCGCTGCAAGTCACGGGCGGCGCGGTGGTCAGCGGCTCATTTCAGGGATTCGACCAAGAGTATCTGAAAGACGCTCTGGCACAGCTGGGTCCGGGCTTCGTGGGAGTCACGCAGATTCCCGTCGACACGGCCGACGACGACATCCTGGCGTTGGATCGTGCCGGTGTCCGCGCAGTACGCTTCAACCTGTATCGCGGCGGGTCGGCCACTTCGGAGCACGTCGACACCCTGGCGCGACGTGTGCACGAGGTCGCCGGCTGGCATTCCGAGTTCTATCTCGACGCCGCCGACCTGCCCGAACTGGAGGCCACACTGGCCGCCCTGCCGCAGGTGAGCATCGACCACCTGGCGATGTCGGACGACACCGGACCGCTGCTGCGCCTGGTCGAAGCCGGAACTGTGGTCAAGGCAACCCGATTCGCCGGAGGCGAAGGAGACGCCCTCGCCGGGCGGATCAGCGTGACCGACCCCGACGCCCTGATGCGCACGATCGTCGGCGTGAACCCCGCCGCGCTGATCTTCGGCAGCGACCTGCCGTCGACCCGCGCAGCGATTCCGTTCCAGGACAGCGACATCGACCGCGTCGCCGATGCGGTCGGCGGCGAGCACGCCGAGGCGGTTCTCGAGACGAACGCGCGGATGTTCTACCGGCTCTAGGTGAAGAGCTGGCCGCGCAGAAGCTGTTTGAGCGCGGCCACGGTGGCCAGGTATTCCCCGGGTGGCGGTGCGCTGGCGGCGTATTCGTTCAAGCCCCGGAAGACCATGTACACGGCGTTGGCCGCGCTCTCCACGTCCACATCGCGGCCCAGTTCCTGGTCCTGGACGCCCCGTTCGAGAATGTCGCGGATCAGGTTGCGCAGTGCGACGAACCGGGTGTCGCTGGTCTCGGCAAGGTGCAGATGCTGCGGGCTCTCCGCGCGGATGGCTCTGTCGAAGGCGACCGCCAGCGGGTAATCGCGCATCACCTGGACACTCTCGTCGAGCACAGCCATCAGTTTGTCGAGGGTGGCGGCGTTCTGTCCGGCGGCCTGCTCCAAGCGTGGCACGGCGATGGTCGCGACCTCGTCGAACGTCGCTTTGACGAGCTCGGCCTTGTTCGGGAAGTAATGGTAGAGACTGCCGCTGGTCATCTTCGCCTGACGCGCGATCTCGCGAATCGTCGTCTTCGAGTAGCCGACCTCCGCGACACAGCGCATGGTCGCCTCGAGGATCCGCCGCCTCGTCTCTTCACTGTTGGCGCCGACCGGCCGACCGAGGAACGAGGAGTTGGCCGACGCTGCACCTTTGGGTTTCGCCATCGCTGCTGGAAGCTTCTCACAGTCGCGGCCGGATCGGTTAGAGTCCGCGTCGTGGCAGAGCTCATCGACACCGTCGCAGTAATCACCGGCGCCGCCCGCGGTCAGGGCAGGAGCCACGCCGTGGCACTGGCCGCCGAGGGCGCCGATATCATCGCGATCGACCGCTGCGCCGACATCGACTCGATCCCGTATCCGCTGGGCACCAAGGAGGATCTCGACGAGACCGTCCGGCTGGTCGAGGCCCAGGGCAGGCGAATCGTGCCGGTGGTCGCCGACGTCCGCGACCTCGACGCCTTACGAACCGGCGTCCAGAGCGGTGTGGACGCACTCGGCGATATCGACATCGTCGTGGCCAACGCCGGAGTGGTGGCCATCGGGCTCAAAGATCCGGTCGACGAGCAGGTGTACCGCGACATTGTCGACACCAACCTGGGCGGCGTGTGGCACACGATCGTGGCGACGGTGCCTTCGATCATCCGCAAGGGGCGCGGCGGCTCGATCATCCTGACCAGTTCCGCACAGGGGCTGGTGGGCCGCGGCGGCGACGGCAGCGCGGCGATGTTCGCCTATGCCGCGGCCAAGCACGGCGTGGTCGGGCTGATGCGCTCGGCGGCCAATGCCTATGCCCAGCACAATATCCGGGTCAACACCGTGCACCCCAGCGGAGTCGGCACCCCGATGATTCTCAACGATCACACCCTGCGCACATTCCAGGAGAACCCCAACGGCGCCGCATTGTCGGCCAATCTGCTGCCGGTCCCCTTCGTCGAGGCGGAGGACGTCACCAATGCCGTTGTGTGGCTGGCGAGTCCGAAAGCCCGCTACATCACCGGCGTGGCACTCCCGGTCGATGCCGGTCACGCCGTGATGTGACGTCTTACAGGATCGCCCCCGGGGCGTACTTGGCGGCGTCGGGGTAGGAGCTCACCAGCTCGTCGACCTCGGCGACCACCTGGTCGACCTGGCTTGCGGCCGCACCGCTGAAGGCCTGCTTGTCGGCCAGCGCGGCATCCAACGCGGCCCGGTCCAGCGGCAGCCGCTCGTCGGCGGCCAGCCGGTCCAAAAGATCTGGCTCAGCGCCTTTTTCGCGCATCGCCAGCGCGACAGCGACCGCGTGTTCCTTGATGACCTCGTGTGCGGTCTCCCGGCCCACCCCGGCCCGCACCGCGGCGATCAGCACCTTGGTGGTGGCCAGGAACGGCAGGTAGCGATCCAGCTCCCGCTGGATCACGGCGGGGTAGGCACCGAACTCGTCGAGCACGGTCAGGAATGTCTCGATCTGCCCGTCCACAGCGAAGAACGCATCCGGCAACGCCACCCGGCGCACCACCGAGCAGAAGACGTCACCCTCATTCCATTGCGCGCCAGCCAATTCCGCGGCCATCGAACCGTACCCGCGCAGCACCACCTGCAGGCCGTTCACCCGTTCGCAGCTGCGAGTATTCATCTTGTGCGGCATCGCCGACGAGCCGACCTGCCCCGGCGCGAACCCTTCGGTCACCAGCTCATGACCGGCCATCAGCCGCACCGTGTGCGCGAACGACGACGGGCCCGCACCCAGCTGAACCAGAGCCGACACCACGTCGTGGTCCAGCGATCGCGGGTACACCTGCCCAACACTGGTGAAAACGGCGTTGAAACCCAGGAATTCGGCGACCCGGCGTTCCAGTTCGGCCAGCCGGTCGGCATCGCCGTCGAACAGGTCGAGCATGTCTTGGGCGGTACCCATCGGCCCCTTGATGCCGCGCAGCGGGTAGCGCGCGATCAGCTCTTCGATGCGCCGCAACGCAATCAACGTCTCCTCGGCCGCCGAAGCAAACCGCTTGCCGAGCGTGGTGGCCTGGGCGGCGACGTTGTGGCTGCGACCGGCCATCACCAGATCGCGGTACATGACCGCGCTCTCGGCAAGCCGCGCGACAACGGCCACGCCGTGGGCGTGCACGAGTTGCAGCGACTGACGGATCTGCAACTGCTCGACGTTCTCGGTGAGGTCGCGACTCGTCATCCCCTTGTGCACGTGTTCGTGCCCGGCCAGTGCGTTGAATTCCTCGATGCGGGCCTTCACGTCGTGGCGGGTGACGCGTTCACGCGCGGCGATCGAGGCCAAGTCGACGTTCTCGAGCACCCGTTCGTAGTCCTCGATAACGGAGTCGGGTACAGAAATATTGGGGCCGCCGAGTTCTTTCTGCGACCGCAGCACCGCCAGCCACAGCTTGCGTTCGGCGACGATCTTGGCCTCGGGAGACCAGATCGCGACCATCTCAGCGCTGGCGTACCGGGAGGCCAGGACATTCGGGATTGTCACAACGCATTAGCTTACGGCCCAGGTACGGCAAGGTAGACGGATGCACTTTGTCGGCCTGGATCTGGCCTGGGGTGAGCGCAAGCCCACCGGAGTCGCGGTACTCGACGACGACGGCAGGCTCGTTCATATCGCTACCGCCCAAGACGATTCGAGCATCCTCGCGCAGCTTGCGCCCTACGTCGACGGACCTTGTCTGGTCGCCATCGACGCTCCGCTGGTGGTGACCAACCCGAGCGGCCAGCGGGGCTGCGAAACGGACCTGAACCGCGACTTCGCCAAGTTCGAGGCCGGCGCGCACCCGTCCAACACGGGAAAGCCCGAATTCGCCGGCACACCGCGCGGCGCCCGCATCGCAGGCGCGCTCGGGCTGGACATGGACCCCCAATCGAGGGCACCCCGGCGGGCCATCGAGGTCTACCCGCATCCGGCCACAGTGGTGCTGTTCCGTCTCGGCCGCACGCTGAAGTACAAGCACAAGCAGGGCCGCACCCTGGCCCAACTGCGCACCGAATTGCTGCGGCTGATGGACGAGATCGAACGGCTCGCTCAGGCCGCGGTGCCCCTTCGGGTCGGCGACAACCCCACGTGGATCGAAATGCGCAGTGCCGTCGAGAATGCGCAGCGCAAGAGCGATCTACGGCGCGCCGAAGATCCGGTCGACGCGGTGGTGTGCGCCTATGTCGGGCTGTACGCGACGCGACGGCCCGCCTCGGTGACGATCTACGGGGACTTCGCCAGCGGCTACATCGTGACGCCGACGCTGCCGGGCGACCTCACACCCGCACCGCCCGAACCGACGCCCGGCGTCGTGGGCGACGCCGTCGCGCGCTACGCCGAACAGCGCCCCGCGCTGATCGCCACCACCGAGCACTACCTGGCCTTGATCAGACGGCTCCTGGACGACGCCGGCATCAACTACCTCAGCGTGACCGCCCGCACCAAGAGCGTGGCGTCCTTCGCGGCCAAGGCCGATCGCAGCATCCACGGCCAGCGGCTCTACACCGACCCGTCGACCGAGATCACCGATCAGGTCGGCGTGCGGGTCATCACCTACTTGCGCGAGGACGTGACCGCGGTGGGCACCGTGCTGTCCGAGGAACTGGAAGTCCTTGCCGACCTGGACATGGGACAGGTCACCGCGCGTGAGGGCCGGTGGGGATACGCGAGCCGACACCTGCTGGTCGCAATCGAGGGTGAACCGCAGCCGGCGTCGGTGCAGGTGCGCACCGTTCTGCAGCACGCGTGGGCGGAGTTCGAACACGACATTCGCTACAAGGGCACTGTTCCCGAACGGGACGCGCCGGAACTCGACCGCCGGTTCACGCTGGCGGCGGGGCTGCTCGAGTTGGCCGACCGGGAATTCACCGAGATCCGTGAGCGGCTGCGGGCGTCGATGGCCGACGACCGCACCCCGACCGCCGCGGGCGCGGGTATTTCCGCACCGGTATTGGCCACCTACCTGGGCCACCGCTTCCCCGAAGCAGGGTGGTCCCGCACCGAGCACTACGCATGGATCTCCGCGCTGCTCGGTGAGCTCGGCATCCTGACCCTCGACGCCCTCGAGGAGCTGTTGACCAACCTCGACACCGATGCCGTCAACGAACAGATGGATTACCGCTTCCCGGCGGGTGCCGTGCGGCGCTTGGACGATGCCTTACTGGCCGCGTTCGCCGACCGCTACGTCGGCCTGGCCGGCAATGAGCATCGGGTGTCGCTGCTGCAGACCCGCCTGCGGCGGTTGCAGCCCGATCCCGATTAGGCGCGCAGGCCCGACCAGGATTCCGACGTCCCGGTCAGCCGGCTGACCTGCTCGAGGAAGCGGCGCACCTTGATCGGGTTCTCGTGGCGCTGCCATCCGAACGTCGTCGGCCGTTGGCTGCGGTCATGCCAGAAGTGCCCCGCCTTGGACTCCGGCCGGGTGGCCACCAGCCACACCGCGGTGTCGGCACCGTCGGCCACATCGCGCAACAACGGCCGGGTGACAGCACGAAAGCGCGGCAGGTACTGCGCCACCCCGGGGGTGTCGACCCAGCCGGGGTGCATGCTCTCCACCCGGATCTCGGTGCCCGCCAGCCGCCGCGCCCACGAATCGGCAAGCACGACTTGCATCTTCTTGGTGCGCGCGTACGCCCGCACCCCGTTGTAGCCGCGCCGGTACTCCAGATCGTCGACCACGAGCGGCGAGCTGTACATGCCGCCGGAGGACACGAACACCACCGATGCCCCGCCCGCCGCCCGCAGCAGCGGCAGCAGGCGCTCGGTGATCAGATGCGGGCCGAGCACGTGGGTGGCCAGCTGCACTTCGTGGCCCTCGCGAGTGAGGATCCGTTCCTTGGGCATCAGCCCCGCGTTGTGCACCAATCCGTTCAGCGCGGGCACCCGGTTGGCGAAGTCGGCGGTCCACTGGCGCACCGCGTCCAGATCGGAGACGTCGCACACTTCGGCCACCACGTGGGCGCCGGCGACCTCGTCGCGGATCATGGCCGCGCAGCGGTCGACCTTCTCCGGGTTGCGGCCCAGCAGGTGCACTCCTGCACCGAATCCGGCGAATGACCGCGCCATCGCCAGGCCGATTCCCGCGGTCGCCCCGGTGATCAGCACCCGCTTGCCCAACAGCGCCTGCGGTCCGGCGTCGGCCGCCCACCACTGCTTGCGCAGGCCCGAGCCGATCTTGGTGTAGCCGACGAAAGCCCGGTCCATCACGCCATCCAGCAGTGCCGCGGCCGGCCGGGCGAGCCCGGAGAAATCCATGTCTTCGAACGTAATCGCTCAGACCCGCATGGTGCGTTCGTCGATCGGCGCCAACACGTCGATCACGTCCATCAGCGTCGCCCTGGCCAGCTCGCGGGGTCCGTCGCCGTCGCCGACCAGCGCCGAGACCACGGCACCATCGACGGCGTGGACCAGCGCGGTCACCAGATCGACCCGCATGGTGCGTCCCGAACGCGCAATCGCCTCCCCCACGGCGTCGAAGCGCTGCTGCAGTAGCCGGCGCTGGATCTCCCGCAATTCGGGCTGGCGGGCGCAGGCGATATAGCGCTCGTAGCGGGAGATCAATTCTTCGCTGCTGGCCTCGCCCTCCGGATCGCCGACCAGCAGATCCACCAGCACGTCGGCGATCGCCTCGGCACCGCGCCGCCGGCGCGGCAGGGCGTCGACCCGCGCCCGCAGCTGGGCGGTCTCGACCGCGCAGATGTACTCGACGGCCTTGTGCACCAGGTCGTCCAGCGAGGAGAAGTAATAGGTGGTCGACGCCAGGGGCAGGCCCGCGCGACGGGCCACCGCCCGATGCCGCACCGCCTCGAATCCGGCTTCCCGCAACAGCTCGGCGGCAGCGCTGATCAGCGCATACCGTCGTCGTTCCCCCTTGGGGGTCATCGCTGCCGTCACGTTCAGCAATGCTGCCAGCAGCGCCGAAGCGGCATTGCTCTTTCCGAAGAATCATTAACCTGGCTTTGACCTGGCACTAGGCTGAACGGCCCGCGATGGCATGATGTGCCGAATGGCGAACCTGAGCCGTCGTGCTGTTCTGCGACTCGGCGCCGGAGCCGTCGCGGGCGCCGCCGGCGCCTTCGCCGCCGGCCGCATCCTCGAACCCGCCACGCAGCTTGCTGGCCCGGACGTCACGATGACCGGTGTCGGTGCGCCCCTGCTGCCGCCCGCCCCGCTGGAGCCGGCGTCGGCGGGCGCCCCCGCTCCCACGATGGTCACCGGCTCGTTCGTGTCGGCCGCACGCGGCGGCATCAACACCAACTGGGCCATCGCCCGCCCGCCAGGGCAGACGGCGCCGCTGAGGCCGGTGATCGCGCTGCACGGCAAGGGCCAGGACGCGGCGGGTGTGATGGCCGGCGGTGTCGAACAGGGCCTGGCGCAAGCGGTGGCGGCCGGGCTGCCGCCGTTCGCGGTGGTCGCCGTCGACGGTGGCGGCAGCTACTGGCACAAGCGCGCGTCCGGCGAAGACTCCGGCGCCATGGTTCTCGACGAACTGATCCCGATGCTCGGCGGTCAGGGCCTGGACACCTCGCGGGTCGCCTTCATCGGGTGGTCGATGGGTGGCTACGGGGCGCTGCTACTGGGCGCCCGACTCGGTCCGGCCCGCACCGCCGCGATCACCGCGGTCAGCCCGGCACTGTGGCTGTCGTCCGGCGCGGCCGCGCCAGGCGCGTTCGACGGTCCCGACGACTTCGCGGCCAACAGCGTCTTCGGATTGCCCGCCCTGGCGTCGATTCCGATCCGGATCGACTGCGGCAACAGTGACCCGTTCTATTCGGCGACGAAGCAATTCATCGCCCAGCTGCCCAACCCGCCGGCCGGCGGCTTCTCACCGGGCGGGCACGACGGCAGCTACTGGAGTTCACAACTGCCTGGCGAGATCGCCTGGATGGCACCGTTATTGGTCGCTTAGACCACGTTGACGGTGTCCAGGAACGCCGTCGCGTAGTCGGCGTCGCCGGTAATCCGCACGTCGCGGTCGCGCCAGCTCGCGCGCCGGGTGCCCCACTCCGGAAATTCCAGCGCAACACCGGTGATCCGTGCGGCGCAGTCGTCGGTCACACCCGGCATGACCGCACCCTCGGGCACCACGCGCCACGTGCCGCCGCCGGGCCCGGTCAGCGTGATCCCCACCGGACGGTCGAGCCACGCGGGCGCCGCCGCGCGGACCTGGTTGGAAAGCACCGCCATCATCCATTCTCCGACGACGGTCATCCGGTTGGCGTCGGTGTCCGGCGCGGGCCGCCCAAGGGCCGGCGCCATGTCGTGACGCAGGTGGGTGTGGTGGTCGAAGACCATTGCGCCGGTGAGCACCCGCAGCGGGAACCTGCCCAGGTCGGCCAGCTGCATCTGCAGTCCGCCGAGCGGTCGCCGCGCCATGACCGGGAAGATGGCGGCGGCCACCGCGCTCCAGCGGCGGTACTCGGCGAGGACGTCCGGGGACGAGCGATCCCGGCGGGTATCGACCAACAGATCGTTGGCCGCTTCGATGTCGTTGGTGCGCATCATCTTTGCGGCAGCGGGACTGAACATCGCCTTGCAGCCGGTGCCCATGTGCGCGACGACGTCGTGGATTCGCCATCCGTCGCAGCGGCTGTCCATCCGCCACTCGGCGGGATCGAGCCCGGCGCAGAAGGCCAGCATGTCGGCGCGCTCGGCCTTGAACGCCGCACCACGATCCGGTGTCACGTCGGCCATGATTGTCTCCCGTTCTGGAATTGTCTACAGTCGCTATTACTGTCAGCCATTCGATAAGCCTTGCGGAAGCGTCACCGAGGAGATCATGACCGTCGAGAGCCCCCCG
This sequence comes from Mycolicibacterium vinylchloridicum, assembly GCF_013404075.1. Classification (GTDB taxonomy): domain Bacteria; phylum Actinomycetota; class Actinomycetes; order Mycobacteriales; family Mycobacteriaceae; genus Mycobacterium; species Mycobacterium vinylchloridicum. The sequence continues at coordinate 9,910 of NZ_JACBJQ010000027.1, read as the reverse complement.
ATATCGCCGCGGCCGTACCACCGGCTGGACATCTCGGCACCGGACTTCTGGACCGCCGATTTCACCACCCGCGATCGCACGTTCGCGCAGCTGCGCGCCGCCGACGGGCTGTCCTGGCATGCACCGGTGTCCTCGGTCTTCCCGCACTCGGAGACCGGGTACTGGGCGATCACCCGGCACGCCGACATCAAGTACGTCAGCGCGCATCCGGAGATCTTCAGCTCGGCGCTGGGCATGAGCGTCGACCCCCTCCCGGCCGAAGTGCAGCAGGCCACCAGTTTCTTCCTGGCCATGGATCCGCCGGAGCACACACTGTATCGGCGGCTGATCAGTGCGACGTTCACTCCTAAGCAGGTCCGCCGCATCGAGGCGCAGATTCAGGCCAACGCCGCCGATATCGTCGACCGGCTGATCGAAAGACTGCGTGACGGCGAGGAAATCGACTTCGTCAGCGAATGCTCGTCCAAGCTGCCGATGCGGACCGTCTCGGACATGATCGGCATCGCGCCCGCCGATCAAGAGGCGGTGGCGTACGCGGCCGAAAGCCTCTTCAGCGGCACCGACGACGACTACGCCAGCTTCGAGGAACGCGCCACGCATGCGCTGACCCAGATCGGGATCCTGACCAGTTCCGGTATCGAGCTCGCGCAGCTGCGCCGCCGCGAACCGCACGACGACCTGATGACCAATATCGTCAACGCCGAGGTCGACGGTCATCAGCTCACCGACATCCAGATCGGGTCGTTCATGGTGCTGCTGGCCTCGGCGGGCAACGACACGACCAAGCAGACCACCTCGCACGCGTTCAAGGCACTCGCCGACAATCCGGCCCAGAAGGCCTGGCTTCTCGAGGATTTCGATGCCCGGATACCCGCGGCCACCGAGGAGTTCATTCGCTGGGCCACTCCCGTCCTCAACTTCGCCCGGCACGCGAAAGTCGACACCGAGCTCGCGGGCACCACGATCAAGGCCGGCGAGAAGGTCGCCCTGTTCTACTGCTCGGCCAATCGCGACGAGGCCGTGTTCGACCGCCCCGGCGAGTTCGACATCACCCGATCACCCAACCCGCACTTCGGGTTCGGTGGCGGTGGACCGCACTTCTGCCTCGGCGCCAATCTGGCCAGGACCGAGCTGCGGCAGCTGTTCGGTCAGCTGCTCACGCGGCTACCGGAAGTCGAAGTCGGCGAGCCGGAATACCTGCACAGCAACGTCATTCACGGCGTGAAGCGGCTACCCGTCAAGCTAGCGTGATCCGCCCCTCGGCCGCCGCTAGGGCGATATCGGTGCGGAAGTGGCTGCCGGGCAACCGAATCGAGTCCAGGGTTCGGTAGGCGGCTTCGCGCGCGGCAACCAGGTCGGCGCCGGAGCCGACGACTGAGAGCACCCGCCCGCCGGACGAGACGACGGCACCGTCGTCTCGGCGCGCGGTGCCGGCATGCAGCACGCCGTCGGCTTCCGAGCCGGTGATGACGTCACCGACCCGCGGGCGGCCCGGATAGTTCTCCGCGGCCACCACGACGGCAATGGCGTACCCGTCATGCCAGTGCAGCGGGCCGAAGTCGGCCAGCGTCCCGGTGGCCGTGGCGTGCAACACCTGGCCGAGCGGGGATTCCAGCAGCGCCAGCACGGCTTGGGTCTCGGGATCGCCGAACCGGCAGTTGAATTCGACCACCGCCGGACCGTTGGAGGTCATCGCCAACCCCGCGTACAGCAGGCCCGAGAACGGGCAGCCGCGGCGAACCAGTTCGGCGGCAACGGGTTCCACGACTCCACTGACGATGGCGGCGGTCGCTTCCGCGGGCAGCCAGGGCAGTGGTGAATATGCGCCCATCCCACCTGTATTGGGGCCGGCGTCGTTGTTGCCGACCCGCTTGAAGTCCTGGGCGGGCAGCAGCGGGACGACGGTCGCACCGTCGACCAGACAGAACAGCGACACCTCGGGTCCGTCGAGGAAGGACTCCAGCAACACCGGATGCCCCGAGTCGAGCAGTGCGGCGGCGTGTGCGCGGGCGGCGTCGCGGTCGGCGGTGACCACCACACCCTTGCCCGCGGCCAGGCCGTCGTCCTTGACCACCCAGGCGGGTTGACCTGCTGCCGGGCCGAAGCGGTCGAGTGCGGCATCGAGGTGGGCGGGATTGTCGACGGTCTCACTGCCCGCGGTCCGCACACCGGCGGCGGCCATCACATCCTTGGCGAAGGCCTTGGAACCTTCGATTCGGGCGGCTTCCTTCGACGGGCCGAAGCAGGCGATGCCTGCGGCGCGCACCGCGTCGGCGACCCCGAGCACCAATGGCACCTCGGGCCCGATGACCACCAGGTCGATCTCGAGCTTGCGGGCCAGTGCGGTGACGGCCTCGGCCGAGGTGACGTCGATGTCGTGCTGTTCAGCGACGGCCGATGTGCCGGCATTGCCGGGCGCAACGGCCAGGAAGTCGACGGAGTCGTCTTTGCGCAGGCCCAGTAGCAGGGCATGTTCGCGGGCACCGGATCCGATCACGAGGACGCGCACAGGTTCACACCCTATCGCCCACTGCGGTCACCAGGTGTCGACGAACCGCCTCAGCGGCGGGAGTTCACCGCGCGCCGCCGCGGCGGTCAGCGTCGCGGCGATCAGGCCACGGGTTTCCGCCGGATCGATGACGTCGTCGATCTCGAACATCATCGCCGAATTGAGCGCTTGGGCGTTCCCCTCCATCGCCGCCGTCGCTTCGGCGACCCGCTGTTCACGCTCGGCCTCGTCGTCGATGGCCTCCAGTTCCTTGCGCATGCCGAGCCGCACCGCACCCTCGAGGCCCATCGGGCCGAGGTGTGCACCCGGCCACGCCACCGTGAGCAGCGGTTCGTGCAGGCTGCCGCCGGTCATCGCCTGCGCACCCAGGCCATAGCCGCGGCGCAGGATCACCGCCACCAGCGGCACCCGGATCGCCGCGCCGGCGACCAGCATCCGTGACGCGCGCCGAACCAGTGCCTGCGCCTCGGCTGCCGGGCCGACCATGTAGCCGGGGCAGTCGATGAGCGAGACGACGGGCAGTCCGAAGGTGTCGCACAGCTGCAGGAAGCGCGCCGCCTTGTCAGCGGCCGCCGCGGTGATCGCACCGGCCATGACCATCGTGTTGTTGGCGATGACGCCGACCGGGCGCCCTTCGATGCGGGCCAGCGCGGTGACCATCTCCGGGGCGAACTTCTCCCGCAGGAAGGTAACCGAGTCGTCGTCGGCGAGTGTCTCGATGATCGGCTTGATCGGGTAGGCGCGGCGGGCGCGCTCGGGAATGACTGTGCGCAAGGAGGTTTGGTCCGCTGCCGGGCCGGGTGACGTGCTGCCCTGGAAGTATCCGATGAGGCGCTTTGCGACGGCGACGGCCTCGGCTTCGTCGTCGACGACGACGTCGACCACGCCGTTGGGTGCCTGCACCGAGATCGGGCCGACAGAATCGGGAGCAACGTCACCAAGCCCGCCCCCGGCGATCATCGCCGGGCCACCCATCCCGATCGAGGAGTCGGCGGTGGCGACGATGAGATCCGAGCAGCCGGCGATCACCGCGTTGCCTGCGAAGCAGCGGCCCTTGACGATCGCAATCCGCGGCACGATCCCCGACAGCGCCGCCCAGAGCTTGAACGCCCGCGTCTCGAGCTGCGACACCGCGGGAAAGTCGGTGTCACCGGGCCTGCCACCGCCGCCCTCGGCGAAGAAGATGGTGGGCAGTCGCATCCGTTCGATGAGCTCGAAGAGCCGGTCCTTCTTGCGGTGCCCGAACACTCCCTGGGTACCGGCGAGCACCGTGTAGTCGTAGGACAGCACCGCACACGGGTGACCGTTGACGGCCGCGGTCCCGGCGATCAGACCGTCGGCCGGCGTGCGCGCGATCAGGTCGTCGAGGTCGCGGCGGCGGCGCTGGGCGGCGACCGTGAACCGCCCATATTCCACGAAGGAATCCACGTCGACCAGGTCGGCGATGTTCTCCCTGGCCGTTCGGCCGCCTGCGGTGTGCCGGCGTTCCACCGCGTCGGGGCGCGCCGCGTCCTCGGTCAGCGCGCGCCGGCGTTGCAGCTCGGCGAAGTCCGGTCGCTCGGTCATCAACCGAACCTAGCGGGCATACACTCGGCATTGAGGTGTATGGTCATAGCCAACGTGCGCTACATCACAGGACAGCGAGGTAGACCATGACCACCGCGAGCGTGTGCCCGTTCGGAGCTGACCCCAATTCCCGGGTCGCTTCGCTCCTGCCCTCCGGCTTCGACTTCACCGACCCCGACCTGCTCAAGGAAGGCATGCCCGTCGCCCAGTTGGCGCAGCTGCGCAAAACCGCGCCGGTGTGGTGGAACGAGGCACCGTCGGTCTTCGACGACGGCGGCTACTGGGTGATCAGCAAGCACCGCGATATCCGCGACATCTCCCGCGACGGCGACCTGTGGTCGACGAACGCCCAGGGCGTCGTGATGCGCTTCGCCGACGATATGACCAAAGACCAGGTGGAGATCACCAAGGCACTGCTGATCAACCACGATGCCCCCGAGCACACTCGGCTGCGCAAGCTGGTCTCACGACTGTTCACCCCGCGGGCGGTGGCCAAGCTGGAGGAGAAGCTGGCCGACGCCGCCCGCGACATCGTGGCCGCGGCCGCCGAGAAGGACACCGGAGAGTTCGTCGCCGACATCGCGATGCAGCTGCCGCTGCTGGCCATCGCCGACCTGTTGGGCGTCCCGGAAGCGGATCGCCAGAAGCTCTTTCACTGGACCAACAGCATCATGAACACCGACGACCCGGACTTCGACGACGACCCGACCGTCGCCAACGCCGAGCTGATGGGCTACGCGTACACGATGGCCGAGCAGCGTAGGCAGTGTCCGGCCGACGACATCATCACCAAATTGGTGCAGGCCGACATCGATGGGGAGTCGCTGAGCGAGGTCGAGTTCGCGTTCTTCGTGATCCTGCTCGCGGTGGCCGGCAACGAGACCACCCGCAATGCGATGACCCACGGGATGAACGCCTTCTTCGAAAACCCCGAGCAGTGGGAGCTTTTCAAGCGGGAGCGGCCCGAGACCACGGCCGACGAGATCGTCCGCTGGGCCACCCCGGTGCACTGCTTCCAGCGCACCGCCACCCGGGACGTGGAGATCGGCGGCGTCACGATCCGCCAGGGGCAGCGGGCCGGACTGTTCTACAGCTCGGCCAACTATGACGAGGAAGTCTTCGACAACCCGTTCGGATTCAACATCCTGCGTGACCCGAACCCGCACCTCGGGTTCGGCGGCAACGGCGCGCACTTCTGCATCGGCGCCAACCTCGCGCGCATGGAGATCAAACTGATCTTCAACGAGATCGCCAATCAGATCCCCGATATCAGCAAGCTCGGCGAGCCGGAGCGGCTGCGTTCGGGCTGGATCAACGGGGTCAAAGAACTGCCTGTCGCATACCACTGACGCAGGAGCCGGAGATAGCATCCCGGGTCATGGGTTACCCGGGCTATGCGCCCTACCCCGGCTATCCGCCGCCTGCCGAGCCGCCGCGCTCGGCGGCCGACCTTACGATCTCGATCATCCTGATGGTGTCGACGGTGATCGTCGGCGCGGGCAGCGCGTTCATGGGCCTGTTCTCGCTGGCGTTCCTGGACCACTGCCCGCCCGCGACGTGCAGTGTCGACGGCGCCGTGACGTCGGTGTTGTCTGCCCTGGCGATCATGGCGCTGGTGGGCCTGACCGGGATCGTCGTCACCATCGTGCAGCTGGCCCGGCGCAAGCGCGGCTGGCCCTTCGCCGCCGGAACGCTGGTGCTGTGCCTGGTCGTGCTGTTCTTCGGCGGCCTGGCCTACGTCGCGGCAGTGGGCGGGTAGATCGTGCGCACCCACGGCTGGTCGGGTTCGGCGCCTGCCACCGACGAAGAAGCCGTCGCCCGGATTCTGGCCGCCGCCAACCAGGCCATCGACGCCCGCGGCGCCGACCTGAGCATCGCCGACGTGGCCCGCACCCTCGGCGTCACCCGCCAGACCGTCTATCGCTACTTCCCCAGTACCGACGCACTGCTGCAGGCCGCGGCGATGGCGTCTGCGGCCGGATTCCTCGACCGGATGGCCGCGCACTTGTCGGGCATCACCGACCCGGCCGAGGCGGTCACCGAAGGTATTGCTGCCGCGGTGGAAGCGTTGCCCCATGACAAACACATGGGCCTGCTGCTCGGACCGGAACGGGCCGGCGCGTTCAGCGCCGAGGTGACCTCGGATGTCGCATTGACGTTCGCGGGCTCCCTGCTGCGCCGCTTCGATGTCGATTGGGCCGCACACGGATTCAGCGACAGCGATCTCGACGAACTGGGCGAGCATCTGCTGCGGATCGTCCAGTCGTTCATGGTCGACCCTGGCCGGCCACCGCGGCACGGATCCGAGCTGCGCCGCTACCTGGGCCGCTGGGTCGGTGCGGCGCTCCGCACCGGGGCGAGCGAACCGACGGGAAACTAGCGCACGACCGGTCAACCCGCACAAGCGGTTAGGGAGCCGGGGCGACGTCCTGCAGCTGAGCGTTCAGCGGCACCGATGTCGCCGCATGGCCGATGGTGTCGGCCAGCACGGGGCCTGGCCACATCATCGCGGCGAAGATGGCGCAGACCGACACGACGGGTGGGCAGAGCACGATCACGGTGGTGTCGACGGCCTTCACCCATTGCGACACGTGACGAACGACCCTGGCTTGCTTGGGTTCCGGCTCGGTCCACAGGCTGAGCATGGTCGGGGCAGTCCACGAGTCGGCAGTCCACGATTCATACGCGGTCATAGAAGTCATTGCCACTCCTGCCCTTTGGTTCGAGGCCCGAGGCGCTCGATTTCACTTCGGTAACACTGGTGCACAAATGTCACATTTGCGACACGGCAACATCACCGTTTGAGATCTGGGCGTTTCCTTACCGTTGTCTTACTGACCCCTTTGTTATGAGGCTCGGCGTTATGCGGTCCGGCGCTGGAGCCTCCCCCGCGGGATGCGGGAGGGGCTCCAGCGGCGGTCAGCTCACTCCCCGGTGCGGCCCTGGTGCACGGTCGTGGCGACGTCCTTGGCTGCCTGGTGGCGGGTCGCCTTGATGTCCTTGTGCGAGGTGGCCATCTGGGCGTGGTTGTCGGCGATTTCGGCATGCGCGCTGCTGCGCCCTGCCTGGATCTCTTGCGCGGCCTCCTGCTTGCTGATCTCGCCGGCCCGCACGCTCTGCCGGATTGCCACCGCATCGCTGGTGGTGGTGTGCCGGATCGACTTGTTCTCCTGAGCATCGGCGACGATCGCCGAACGCGTCGTCGCGTTGTCCATCTTGGCGGTGTCGAGGATCGCCTTCACATCCTGCACCGTGCTTCCGTCATGGTTGCCCGCGATGATGGTGCGAATATCGGCCGCCGCGGCCTGCCGGGTCTGGCGGATGTCGCCACGAGATTCGCCGACCGCCTCCCGCTCATCCTGAACGGCGCTGCGGGCCCCATCGACGATCGCCACGATCTGGCCCTCGCCGATGTCGCCGGTCAGGACGCTGGCTCCGATGGCGTGCGCCGCGTCGTGACGGGTCGCACGAATCGTGTTCCGGTCAGCGGCGATCTCACCGCGATCGGCGTGTATCGCGGTGTGCGCCTCGACCAGGACATCGTGGATGGCCGAAGACACCCCGACCGGCAACGCGGCCAGCCTCGCCGCCAGGGTCGAGCCCGACGGTCCGGCGGCGAACGCGGTCACCGAGATCGCGGCCACCGCGCTCATTGCGGCAAGCGCCGCGAAGGACGAACGCTGGGTCTGGTCCATGAAATTCATCGCTGTTCCCTTTCGTTTTGCACGAGTTGTCGGCGCCTACCACCAGCGCCACGGGGACCAGTTGATCAATTGCGATGTTGGTTCGGTGTTTGGGAGACAACATGATTGGCACCGCAATACTCAGTGGTGGCGGGGCAACACCACTTCGACGGTCAGCCCACCGCGAGGGCCCGGAGTCGCCTGGACCCGGCCGCCGTGCGCGTGGGCCACCGCACGCACGATCGACAACCCGAGGCCGGCGCCGCTGAAGACGACAGGATCCGCCTGTTGATCCTCGTTGGCAAGCCGGCGGAACGGCTCGAACATGAGGTCCACGTCGGCCGGCGAGATCACCGGCCCGGCATTTTCCACCCGTATCCAGGCTGCGCGGGAATCAGCCGCCACGCTGATGTGCACCCACCCGCCCGAGGGGATGTTGTACCGGACTGCGTTGTCGACAAGATTGTCGATCAGACGCTGCAGCAGAGCCGGATCTCCCGGCACCCCAGCGGAATTGATCGTCGAGGTGATCTGAACGCCGGCCTGGGCCGCCTGCTGACGCACATCGGCAATCGCTCGATTGGCCGCTTCGGCCAACTCCACCTGAACCATCCGATCGATGCGCTGGTCGCTGCTGGCCAGCACGAGCAGACCGTCGATCAGCCGTTCGTGCCGCTTGTTGACCCCCAACAACGTCTCGGCGAGATGACGCGTCGGTTCCACCAGGTCGGGATCCTCCAGCGCCACTTCGATGACCGTTCGATTGATCGCCAGTGGCGTACGCAGCTCGTGAGAAGCGTTGGCCACAAACCGATATCGACTGTCAAACGCACGGTCCAGTCGCTCCAGCATCGCGTCGAACGTGTCGGCAAGCTCCTTGATCTCGTCGGATGGACCGCTCAGCGAGATGCGCTCATGAAGATTGCGGTCGACGACCCGCCGCGCGGTCGCGGTGATCTCCTGCAGGGGCTGCAGCGCCCGCCCGGCCAGCGCCCAGCCGAATGCGAACGCCGCCAAGCCGACAACGGCCAGACAGGCCAGTGACCAGACAAGCACGGCGCGCAGCGTCTCGCGCCGCTGCTCTTCTGCTTGCTTGCTCAGGCCGACGACGAGGTCTTGAAGCAGTGGATGCGCTTCCATCCCGCGCTGCCCCAGAAATGTCTGAGCGGTCTCGAGGGCGTTGACTCCCGGGCTGTTGTCCAGTGACTGCCTCACGTAGACATACATCACGGCCACCAGGAGTGCGCCCGCGACGAAGAATGCCCCGCCGTAGAGCACGGTCAATCTGGTCCTGATAGTCCTGCCCCGCAGCGGCCAACCCAGCAGTTGCGGTGTCTTGGATGACTGCACTCGATCATCGTCGCCGATCTGGTGTTTGGCCGCCGTGAGGAGGCATGGCGCAGTGCCCGTCCCGGTCAGCCCCCGAGCGGCCCGGCCGGCAGTGACATCCCGCAGCGCTGGGCGAACTCGTTGAGCGGCGCGCGCAGTTGTTGCAGGTCAGCGCGGACGGCGGGGTTGGCGTTGAGGTACTGCTGTGCGTCGGCGCGCATCTGCGGGCGAGGCTCCCCCTTGAGTTTGGTGAACGCGTCATTGACGTCGGGATGGGCGTCGAGATAGTCCGCCGTGCTTGCCGCCACCGCCGATACGGTGCGGGCCAGGCCGCTTGCCGTGCAGTCGGCTGCCGCCACTGCGGGCGTGGCCGGCGCCAGCGTGAGCGCCGCGGCGGCGCCGACGACGGCGAGGCCGACGAGGGTATGGCGGCGCACCGGCGCCGGGATGGTGAGTCGGGTAGCCATAGTTCGGCCTTCCTTTCGATCGATTTGTGAGTTCGGCACGTGCCGGACGCATGGAACATCCTGTCGGCAAGGCTGTTTGGTGAGCGTGAGGACGACCCTCACCCTGACCGAACACCACCCGGACGACACTGGCGGCTGCACGAAATCCACTGATACGGAAGGAAGATTCACCATGAGTGATCGACGAATCGCTGTGCGAGCGCTGATCCTGGCAAGCGCTGCGGCCGCTGTCGCGGTGCCGTTGGCCGGGGTGGCCAATGCCGATCCCGGCGTGGGCTGGGGGGCACCGGGACCGGGCATCCTGCCCGGTCTCGGATTCGGCGGGGTGGGCGGCCCGGCCTCCGGGCTCGGGGTAT
>NZ_JACBJQ010000026.1 GCF_013404075.1 Mycolicibacterium vinylchloridicum | reverse complement strand
CGCAGCGATGCCGAACGCTGCGCAGCGTTCACCACCTGGCTGCACACCTACAATTGCCACCGCGGCCACACCGCACTCGGCGGCCAACCACCCGCCAGCCGCGTACCTAACCTCTCAGGTCAGTACAGCTAGCGCTCCAAAATCCGTTTCAGGGTGGCCAGGTCAGCGGCCACCGCGGCGCCGTCGGCCGCGTACTCGTCATCGGACATGTCCGGCCTGCGCCGCAGCGTGAACACCACCTCGCACCACTGGTCGCCGGCCGCCACCACCCGCAGCGGATTGAAGACCGGCTCGCCGGACGGCAGGGTGACGACGTGATCGAGCACCCCCAGATCGTTGGCCGGGGTGAACTCGATGGCGATCTCCCCCATCGGTGACGTCGCCACCCAGGTGTCGCCGACCCTGGTCAGCTCGCTGCGCGCCAGGCCGGCCGCCCACTCGGGCAGATGCGCCGGGTCGGCCGCGTAGCGATACACGTCGACCGCCGAGCGGTTGATCCATGCGCTGATGTGCCGGGACTCATTCATGGCTCCAACGTTAACCCTGGGCGTCGAGTAATGACTGCACTGTCTCGCGGAGATCGTCGAGCCGCTGCCGCCCCAGTACCGCCTCCCAATGTTGTTCGACAGCAAGGGCGTTCCCGCGCATGACCCGCAAGGCGTGGCGTCCCCGCGGCGTCAGCGCGATCAACAGCGCACGCGCATCGGTGTCGTCGGGAGATCGCACGATGTAGCCGTGGGATTCCAGAGCCCTGATGGCCTGCGCTACCGCCTGCCGGCTGACGCGGAGCCGATCAGCCAGGTCGGACGCATGGAGCGCACCAGCGGCCAGCGGCACGAGGGCCACCGCCTGCGCCGGTCGCAAGCCATCGAGACCGGCCGCGGCGAAGGCGGCCCGCAGCCCCGGCCCGCCGCTGGCGGCCAGCATGTGGACGAGGGCCGGCACGGTGGGGCGCCAGCCCGAGTCGGAAACGGATCGCGTCGTCACGGGGTACGAGTGTGCCACCGACGAGCATTTTGACAAGTAACTTGTCAATTATGATCTCCGGGGTGAGGATGGGCTCTATGCCGACTCGAGCCGCCCGGGCGTTGGCGATCGTGACGATCAGCGCCGTCATTCTGGTTATAGGGGGTTGTGTCGGCGGCAGCCGAGCGACGGGCACCCCCGGGCAGTCCACGCAGTCGCTGTCGGTCGGTGGATTGACCCGCACGTTTCACATCTACCGACCCGACGGCATTTCCGAACCCGCACCCTTGGTCGTGATGCTGCACGGTGGCTACGGCGACGGGGCACAAGCCGAACGCGCATACCGCTGGGATGCCCAGGCAGACACCGGACGCTTTGTCGTCGCCTACCCCGATGGACTGGACAGAGCGTGGAATGCCGGATCGTGTTGTGGCCGGCCGGCGCGGACCGGCGTCGACGACGTCGCGTTTCTCAGCGCGATGGTGGGCGTGATCGAGCAACAGATCCCTATCGACACCACCCGGGTGTTCGTCACCGGCATGTCGAACGGGGCCATGATGGCGCTGCGATTGGCTTGCCAGAGCGCGCTTTTCGCCGCGGTCGCGCCCGTGGCGGGCACCCTGCTCACCAGCTGCTCCGGCGCTGCACCGACCTCGGTTCTGCAGATCCACGGCGCCGCCGACGACCGAGTTCCCTATGGGGGTGGCCCGGGTAAAGCTCTCACTGCAGCGGGTTTACCGAGAGTCGACGGCCCCTCGGCGGAGTCGGTGAACGCCACCTGGCGCACGATCGACGGCTGCGCACCGCCCGTCTCGTCAACCAGTGGCGATGTGACCACACAGCGAGCAGACTGCCCGGCCGGCAAGACCGTGGAACTCATCACCGTCGCAGGTGCCGGCCATCAGTGGCCCGGCGGGATTGCGAATCCGGTGGTGGAAAAGGTTGCCGGACTTCCGCCGCCATCGACGGCTTTAGACGCGACCACCACGATCTGGCAGTTCTTCAGCCAACATCACCTCTGAGGGGTGGATCTAACCGCCGAGGCAACCGGGGCCCAGCAGCGCCTTCAAGTCACCCATCAGCGCCGAGGACGGTGTGACCCGCAGCGACTGATCGAGTTCCAGCGTGGTGATGCGATCACCGCTGATCAGCCTCAGGTGTACCTGCGAGGTGCCGGGATGCCGGGCCAGCACCTGCTTGAGCGCGGTGACCTTGTCGATCGTGCACTGCCGGGTGGGTAGACTCACCGCCACCGGCCGGTCCACCTGTGCATTCGAAAAGTCCGGCACCACAAGCTCGTTGGCGATCAACGAGATCCGGTCGTCCTGGATGCGGACCTTGCCGCCGACCAGGACCACGGCGTCATCGGCGATCTCGGCACCGAACAGCGTGTAGGTCTGCGGGAAGAACATCACCTCGATGCCGCCGCTCAGGTCCTCCAACTGCGCTGAGGCCCAGGGCATTCCGTTCTTGTTGACGCGACGGTTGACACCGGCCAGGATTCCGCCGACGCGAACCTGGGTGTCATTGGCGACGTCACCGGCGAGGATCGCCGGAATCTGGGTATCGACCTGCGCGGTCAGCAGGTGGGCCACCCCGTTGAGCGGATGCCCGGAGACGTACAGCCCCAGCATCTCCCGCTCGAGCGCGAGCTTGTGCTTGTCGTCCCACTCCTCGTCCGGCACGCGGATGGTGAACGCTGCGTCGGCGCCGTCGGCGTCACCTCCGTCACCGCCGCCGAACAGGTCGAACTGACCGATCGCCTCGGCCTTCTTGGTGCCCAGCACCGAGTCGACGGCGTCGGTGTGGATCAGGAACAGCCCCTTGCGGGGATGCTTCAGCGAATCGAAAGCACCTGCCTTGACCAAGGATTCGGTGACCTTCTTGTTGCAGGCCGCGATGTCGATCTTGTTCAGGTAGTCGGAGAAGTCGGTGAACTTGCCCTTCTCGGTGCGGGTGGCGATCAGCGAGCTGACCACGTTGGCGCCGACGTTACGGATGGCGCCGAGCCCGAACCGGATGTCGTCGTCCACCGAGGCGAAGTTCTGCACCGACTCGTTGACGTCGGGCGGCAGCACCGTGATGCCCAGCCGGCGGCAGTCGGCGAGATAGACCGCGGCCTTGTCCTTGTCGTCACCGACCGAGGTGAGCAGCCCGGCCATGTACTCGGCCGGGTAGTTGGCCTTCAGGTAGGCGGTCCAGTACGACACCAGCCCGTAGCCGGCGGCATGCGATTTGTTGAACGCGTAACCGGCGAACGGAAGAATGGTGTCCCACAGCGCCTTGACCGCCTTCTCGGAGAAGCCGTTGGCGGTCATCCCCTCCTTGAAGCCCTGATACTCGGCTTCCAGAACCTCGAGCTTCTTCTTGCCCATGGCTTTTCGCAGCGCATCGGCCTTACCCATCGAGTAGGAGGCAACCTTCTGCGCGATGAACATGATCTGCTCTTGGTAGACGATCAGGCCGTAGGTTTCGGCCAGGATCTCCTTGAGCGGTTCCTCCAGCTCGGGGTGGATCGGCTTGATGGCTTGCCGGTTGTTCTTGCGGTCGGCGTAGTCGTTGTGCGCGTTCATGCCCATCGGACCGGGCCGGTACAGGGCCAGCACGGCGACGATGTCGTTGAACTCGGTCGGCTGCATGCGCCGCAGCAGATCGCGCATCGGCCCGCCGTCGAGCTGGAACACGCCCAGGGTGTCGCCGCGGCCCAGGAGTTCGTAGGCCTTGGGATCATCGAACGGCAGCGTGTCGAGGTCCAGGTCGATGCCGCGGTTGGCTTTGATGTTCTCGATACAGTCGCCGATGATCGTCAGGTTCCGCAGGCCGAGGAAGTCCATCTTCAGCAGGCCGATGGCCTCGCACGACGGGTAGTCCCAGCCGGTGATGATCGCTCCGTCCTGCGGCCGCTTCCACAGCGGAATGGCCTCGATCAGCGGCTCGGAGCTCATGATCACCGCGCACGCGTGCACGCCGGCGTTACGGACCAGGCCCTCCAGCCCGCGCGCGGTCTCGTAGATGGTGCGCACGTCGGGATCGGTGTCGATCAGGCCGCGAACCTCGGCGGCCTCCTTGTACCGCTCGTGGTTCGGGTCGGTGATACCCGACAGCGGGATGTCCTTGGCCATGATCGGCGGCGGCAGCGCCTTGGTGATCCGGTCGGCGATCGCGAAGCCGGGCTGGCCGTAGTGGACGCGAGCCGAATCCTTCAGTGCTGCTTTGGTTTTGATGGTGCCGAAGGTGATGACCTGGGCGACCCGGTCACTGCCCCACTTCTCGGCGGCGTAGCGCACCATCTCACCGCGGCGGCGGTCGTCGAAGTCGATATCGATATCGGGTGCCGACGGGCGTTCCGGGTTGAGGAACCGCTCGAACAGCAGACCGTGCGGGATCGGGTCGATATTGGTGATCCCCAGCGCGTAGGCCACCAGCGAACCGGCGGCCGATCCGCGGCCGGGCCCCACCCGGATGTCGATGGAGCGCGCGTAGTTGATCAGGTCGGCCACGATCAGGAAGTACGACGGGAAGCCCTTGCCGCAGATGACGTCGATCTCGTAGCTGGCCCGCTCGGTGTACTCCGGCGGCACGCCGTCCGGAAAGCGCCGCCGCAGACCGGCTTCGACCTCGTGGCGCAGCCAGCTGCCCTGGTCGTGGCCGTCGGGCACCGGGAAGATCGGCATCCGGTCGGTCGGGGTCCACACGTCGGCGTAGGACTGCACCCGTTCGGCGATCAGCAGCGTCGAGTCGCACGCCTCGGGGACCTCGGCGTCCCACAGCGCCCGCATCTCGGCAGCCGACTTCAGGTAGTAGCCGTCGCCGTCGAACTTGAACCGGTTGGGGTCCGAGAGCGTCTTGCCGGTCTGGATGCACAGCAGCGCTTCGTGATTGTGCGACGCGTCCCGGGTGACGTAGTGGCAGTCATTGGTGGCCAGCGCGGGGATGCCGAGCTTGCGGCCGACCTCCAACAGGCCCTCACGGACCCGACGCTCGATCGACAGCCCGTGGTCCATCAGTTCCAGGAAGTAGTTGTCCGGGCCGAAGATCTCCCGCCATTTGGCGGCCGACTCCAGCGCCTCCTTCTCCTGGCCCAGCCGCAGCCGGGTCTGCACCTCGCCCGACGGGCAGCCGGTGGTGGCGATGATGCCCTCGGCATGCTCGGCGATGATCTCGGCGTCCATCCGCGACCACTTACCCAGCTGCCCCTCGAATGAGGCCCGCGAGGACAGCTTGAACAGGTTGCGCAGGCCGGTCGCGTTCTCGGCCATCATCGTCATGTGCGTGTACGAGCCGCTACCCGACACGTCGTCGCTCTTCTGGCCCGGATCACCCCACAGGATGCGGCGGGTGTCGAATCGCGAACCGGGCGCAATGTAGGCCTCGACACCGATGATCGGCTTGATGCCGACCTTGGTGGCCGCGTTGTAGAACTCGCTGGCCCCGAACATGTTTCCGTGGTCGGTCATGCCGATGGCCGGCATCTCGAGGCGTTGCGCCTCGGCCAGCATGGGGGTGATCTTCGCGGCACCGTCGAGCATCGAGTACTCGGTGTGGTTGTGCAGGTGTACGAAGGAGTCGTTCTTACCCATAGGCCCGTCAGTCTAGGGCCGCGGACCGACAGCCTTCGGCGTGTCGCGGCACGTGTCTAGGGTGATCCCTATGTTCGCGCCCAAACCCCCGCTGCGCAGCGTGGGCACCGACCCCGACTACCGCTTCACCCTGGCCAACGAGCGGACGTTCCTGGCGTGGCTGCGCACCGGGTTGGCGCTGCTGGCCGGCGCGGTGGCGCTGGCCAGCCTGGTCCACGATTTCGGCCCCCGGCCGTTGCGGATCGTGATCACGGCCTTGCTGCTGGCGTTGTCTTTGACCGTCACGATCGGGGGGTACATGCGCTGGGACCGCACCGAGCGGGCACTGCGGGAGAAGCGGTCCCTGCCGACCGACCCGATGCCCCGGATCATCGTCTCCGGTATCGGGATCATCATCGTGGCCGCGGCGGTCCTGGTGTACCTCGCCGAATTCTGAGCAGATGGACAACCCTGATCGAGACCTTCTCGACGCAACGGGGGTCGCCGAGCGGACGGCGCTCGCGTGGCAGCGCACGGTCATCGGCGTGCTGGCCGTCGGTGCGCTCGTGGTGCGCTGGAGCATCGTCGAACGGTTCCCGCCGTGGCCCGGCGTCCTGCTGACGACGGTGGCCGCGCTGGCCGCCCTGCTGCTGGTCCGGCAGCGCTATCAGCGGGTGCGCGACACCGTGACAGCCGGCCAGACACCGCTGTCGCGCTATCTGGTCCCCGGCGCCACCGCGTTCATGGCCGTGGTCGTCGTCGGCATCGGCACGGCGATCCTCGCGGAGTACATCTAGGCCTCGTCTTTGAGCATCCGGGCCATCTCCCGCGCCTGCTCCTCCGTCACCTCACCGGAGAGCTGCAGCGTGTCGCCGTCGATCTTCTCGGTGATCTTCGGCGCCCACACGACCACACCGGACCGGACGAACGCGACCTGCTGGTCGATGTGGGAGCCGGTGTAGTCGGCGAACGCCGTCGTCGACTCGGGAGTCATGCTGATCTGCACGATCTGCTTGGCGGTCAGCGGGTTCAGGAACGAGTCCACATCCGTGAGCTGAAGCGTCAGCACCTGGGGCCCCAGATCGAACACCGCGGTCTTGGCGAGGTCGCAGATGCGCAGCGGCTGATCCGGTGGGACCGGCGGTTTCGGGTCGCAGTCACCGGGCTGGATGACGTACATCCCGTTCACCGACCGCAGTTGGAGCGGCTTGATGGTCAGCGGCGGCGGGGTGGTCGTCGTGGTCGTCAGCGCCGCCATCGGGTCTTGCCGATTGAACAGAATCCCCGGGGTCAGCAGTACACCGAGCACCGGTACGATGATCGCGACCGACGCCAGTCCGGCCACTATCGCGATCGTGATTCGCCGGCGGCGGAGATTGTCGGTCATGCGCTCCTCGATCTGTGTCTCGTTGGCCTACATCGGAACCGGTGCGCCGAAGCCGGGAATGATGCCGATCGGGATCACCGCCAACAGGATGGCGCCGACGGCGAACACGACCAGGGTGCGCCGGGTGGGTGGCTCGTCGATTTCGGGCTGATCGCGGGTGTACAGCAAAAATACGATGCCCAGATCGAACGCGATGACGACCCACCAGCGGACCCAGTCCACGCCGGTGGCGAACACCGGCAGGATCATCACCACGCCGATGAGCATCGCCAGGGGACGAGAACGCAGCACCGCCGTGAACCGCCCTACCGGGACACCCGAGACGTGGCCGATGGACAACATACTGATGATCAGCGTCGCGATCCCGTAGATCGTCGAGCCGGCCAGCGCCACAACGCCGATGCTGCCGACGAAGCGCACGCCTTCGGAGAAAGTCATGTCGAACAGCGGCAGGAACGCCCGGCAGAACCAGTCGTGGTAGTCGACGTAGTAGTGGAAGCCGCTCAGCAGCTGGCCGATGGTGGGCTTGCCGGCCAGCGGATGGTTCATCGGCCCGTGCTGCACCAGCTCGCACAGCTGGGGCGACACCTTCCGCCGGCCGAATGCGGCCAGGGCCATCGCAACCACTACCGCGGGCCCGAGCGACAGCACGACACTGGCCCGAAACCCTCTGGCGCACAGCCGGTCCGCCAGCACGGTCAGTGCCGCCAGCACACCGAGGCCGAAGAGGAACGGCGTCGCCTCGTGGATCAGCGTCAGCACGGCCAGCGTCGCACCGTAGACGGCGCTGGCGATCAGGGTCGCGCGGGTGGTGGTGACGCGGGTCAGCACCACCGCGAAGACGGCGAGTGCGGCGCCGCCCAGCAGGTCGGTGCGCGCCGAGAACAGGCCGAACGCGAACCCGAACGGCAGGACGGGAATCAGCAGGGCCAGCAGCCGCCGTCGTTGCGAGCGCCCGGACCTCAGCGCGACCGACCACGCCACCGCCGCGAGACCCAGAACGAAGAACACCGTCGGCACCCAGCGCAGCACGGCCAGCCCACCGAAGTAGTGCGCCGAGCCGAACAGGCCCAGGATCTCGCCGGCCAGTCCGCGCCGGATGAAACCCACGGTGTAATCGATGGCGAAGTAGGAATACCAGTAGCCGTCGGGGATCACGGTCAGCGCGATCGTCAGCAGCACCGCCGCCCACACCGCCAGCAGCACCGTGAACGTGATGAAGAAGCCACGCCGACCGCCGGTGTTGACCGCGGTGTCCGGCATCCGATGAGTATAGGGTCGGTCCACGTGAGCCAAGACGCGACGGTCGCCTATCTGGGCTTCCACGAGAAGGACAATCTCGGCGACGACGCGATCTACGACGCGGTGAAATCGCAGCTCCCCGGCGTCGTGTTCAACGACGTCCCGCGGCTGGCCCATGAGTTCGTGTTCCCGCCGTCCGCGGCGCTGGAGCGGGCGCGTCGGCCCAGCACGCTGGTGATGGGTGGCGGGACCCTGGTCGGCGTGCGCTACTTCCGCCTGCTGGCGCGGCTGGGCCTCGCGGTGACCAAGAACATCGGCAAGTACGCGATCGGCGTCGGCGTCCAGGACCCCGGGTATGGCGGTCGTGGCAGCGGCTCGGGCCGCAGCGAGCTGACCAAGTGGAAGCCGATCCTGGCCGGTTTCGACTCGGTGTCGGTGCGTGGCCCGCGAAGTGTCGAACTGCTCGCCGACATCGGGTTGACGGCGCAGGTGACCGGGGATCCGGCGCTGATCCTGCCGCGCCCCGAGGTGCCGGTCACCGACGGCCTGATCGGGCTGAACCTCGGCTACGGCGACGATCTGTGGGGACACGATCCGGCCGGCGTCGCCGAACAGGTCGGCATCGCGGTGCGCGAACTGGCCGGCCGCGGCCACCGGTTTGTCGGCATCCTGATGAACCCCAGCGACCGCAAGTGGGTGGAGATGGCGTTCGCGGGCGTGCAGGCAGACATCCTGGTACCGGCCGACGCAGTGACGGCGGCACGGGAGTTCGGCCGCTGCTCGGCGGCCATCGTCTGCCGGCTGCACGCCGGGATACTGGCCGCCCTCGCCGACACCCCGGTGGTTTCCCTTGAGTACCAACCGAAGTGCCGCGACTTCGCGCTGTCCATCGACGACGAGGGATCGCTGATCCGTACCGACCGGGTGACCGGCGCCGCCGTCGTCGACCGGGTGCTGAACTCACTTGCCGACGCCACCGCCATCCGGGCCACCAAGCGTGCCGCCGTGGACCGGCTGCGCACCCAACTCGACGCCGAGTACAGCGCGCTGCGCCGTCAGCTCGGTGTCGCCGCCGGCTGACGGGCCCGGCGCAGCGCGTCCCCGCTGAACACCAGCAGCGCCAGCCAGATCAGCGCGAAGCCGACCCAGCGGGCCGGCGGCATCGGCTCGTGCGCCACCAGCACTCCCCAGGTCATCTGCATGGCCGGATTCAGGTACATCAGCAGCCCGAGGGTCACCAGCGGCAGGCGTTGCGCGGCGGCGGCGAAGAACAGCAGCGGGATCGCGGTGATCGGGCCGGACAGCATCATCAACACGATGTGACCCGGGCCGTTGTTGGTGAACTCGCCGTGCCCGGAGACCTGCAGCACGACGACGTAGGCGATGGCGAACGGCGCAGCGAGTGCGGCCTCCACGCCGACGCTGACCCGCGGATCGGTGGGCACCACCTTCTTGACCACGCCGTACAGGCCGAACGTCAGGGCCAGACCGAGCGCGATGAACGGTGGGCCGCCGACCTCGACGGCCAGCAGGATCACCGCCGCCAGCGCGATCACCACGGCCACCAGCTGAGCCCGATTGAGCCGCTCGGAGAAGATCACCACCCCGAGCAGCACGCTGACCAGAGGGTTGATGAAGTAACCGAGTGCACCGTCGACCACGTGGCCGTTGTTGACGGCGTAGATGAAAATCACCCAGTTGGCCGACACCAGCGCCGAGGCGCACAGCAGCAGCAGCCAGGTGCGCGTGGTGATCGCCTTGAGTTCGGGCAGCTTGCGCATGGCGACCACGACACCGGTCATCAACACCGTCGTCCAGATGATGCGGTGAGCCAGAACCTCCAGTGCGCCTGCGGGTCTCAGCAGCGGGAAGAACGCCGGGAACAGCCCCCAGGAGCCGTACGCGCCGATGCCGTAGAGCAGCCCGCCGGACTTGGTGTCCCGGCGTCCGGCCGTCACGAGTCGTGGCGCAGCGAGTCCAGGGCGTGCTGCAGATCGGCCGGATACGGGCTGGTGACCTCGAAATGCCTGCCGTCGGCCGGGTGTGCGAACGCCAGCGATCGGGCGTGCAGCCACTGCCGGTCCAGGCCGAGCCGCTTGGCCAGCACCGGGTCGGCACCGTAGGTCAGATCACCCGCGCACGGATGATGCAACGCGGCGAAATGCACCCGAATCTGGTGAGTGCGACCGGTTTCCAGATGAATATCGAGAAGGCTTGCCGCCCTGAACATTTCGAGCGTGTCGTAGTGGGTGACGCTGTGCCGCCCGGTCTCGGTGACGGCGAATTTCCAGTCATGGCCGCGATGTCGCCCGATCGGCGCGTCGATGGTGCCGCTGGACGGATCCGGATGACCTTGCACCACAGCGTGATAGCGCTTGTCCACGGTGCGCGCCTTGAAGGCCCGCTTGAGCACGGTGTAGGCCCGCTCGGACAGGGCGACCACCATCACCCCGGAGGTGCCGACGTCGAGACGGTGCACGATGCCCTGGCGCTCGTGGATCCCGGAGGTGCTGATCCGGAATCCGGCCGCGGCCAGCCCGCCGAGCACGGTGGGACCGTGCCAGCCGACCGTCGCGTGCGCGGCCACGCCCGGCGGTTTGTCCACGGCGACGATGTCGGCATCGGAGTACAGGATCGTCATGCCCTCGATATCGACGGGCGTGTTCTCCGGCGGCGGGGCTTCCTCGGGGATCTGCACGTGCAGCCAGGCGCCGGCTTCGAGGCGGTCGGACTTGCCGGCCCGCACGCCGTCGAGTTCCACACCGCCGTCCTCGGCGATGGCGGCCACGGCAGTGCGGGACAGTCCCAACAGCCGGGCCAGGCCGGCGTCGACACGCAAGCCGGCCAGACCTTCGGGGACCGGCATCGACCGTTCCGCCATCAGGCTGTCTCGGCCGGTTCAGTCTTCCGCCGTCCGGTGCTGTCGAAGTCGTACCCGAACAGCGAGAGAGCGACCAGCAGGATCGCACCGCCGACCACCGCGGGGTCGGCCACGTTGAACACCGGCCACCAGCCGATGGACAGAAAGTCGACGACGTGGCCGCGCAGCGGGCCGGGTGAACGGAAGAACCGGTCGACCAGGTTGCCCAGCGCGCCGCCGAGGATCATCCCCAGCCCCAGCGCCCACCACGGCGACACCAGCCGTCGGCCCATCCAGAAGATGCCCACCACCACGCCGGTGGCGACCAGCGTCAGCACCCACGTGTAGCCGGTGGCCATCGAGAACGCCGCACCGGAGTTCCGCACCAGCGTCCAGGTGACGGTGTCACCGATGATCGACACCGGTTGTCCCGGGGTCAGCCAGCGCACCGCCAGCACCTTGGTGATGACGTCGAGCGCCAGCACAACGCCGGCGACCGACAGCAACAGCCGCAGCCGCCGCCGCGGCGACTCGGTAGCGGGCGTGGATTCGTCGGTCACTCCCCCATCATTCCCTAGTCTGTTTCCCATGCCGCGCCTTGTCGTCGTCACCACCGGCGGAACCATCTCCACCAGTGCCGACAGCGCCGGCGTGCTGCGGCCCGTGCACCGCGGCGCGGAGCTGGCGTCGGGCCTGGACGCACAGGTGATCGACCTGTTCACCGTGGACAGCTCGCAGCTGACCCCCGCCGAGTGGCTGCGGATCGGCGCCGCCGTCACCGAGGCGGCCCGAGACGCCGACGGCGTCGTCGTCACGCATGGCACCGACACCCTCGAAGAGACCGCGCTGTGGCTGGAACTCACCTACGGCGGTACGGCGCCGGTGGTCGTGACCGGGGCGGCACTGCCCGCCGACGCTCCCGATGCGGACGGCCCGGGCAATCTGCGCGATGCGCTGACCGTGGCGGCCAGCCCGCTCGCCAAGGAGCTGGGCGTGCTGATCTGCTTCGCCGGGACGGTGCGGGCACCGCTGGGCAGCACCAAGGTGGGCGGTCCGGGCCTCTTTGGCGGTCGCCCGCCGGTGGGCGCGGTGAGCGCCGGGGTGTTCTCGGTGACCGGTACCAAACAGCGGGCGTATGTGGGCGCCGTCGCTGACGTTGCGCGGGTGGACATCGTGGCGGCGTATCCGGGCGCCGACGGGGCGGCGATCGACGCGTTCGCCGCAGCCGGGGCTCGCGGCCTGGTCATCGAGGCGATGGGGGCGGGTAACGCCGGTGCCGCAGTGGTCGGGGCGGTGCGTCGCGCGTGCGCCCGCGGGGTGGCGGTCGTGGTGACCACCCGGGTGCCCCTCGGTCGCACCGCCGCGCTGTACGGGCCGGGCCATGACCTGGTCGAAGCCGGCGCGGTGATGGTGCCCGCACTGCGCAGCAGTCAGGCTCGGGTGCTGCTGATGGTGGCGCTGAGTCTGGGGCTACCCGTGATCGACGTCATCGGCCGCCTGCGCTGAGCGGGCCAGGTATTCGTTCCAGTCCAGGCTGTCGACCGGATTGGCCTTGGTCAGCTCGGGGTTGTCGATCGGAAAGGTCCGCATCACGCCGGGCCCGCTGCCGCGGGTCTCGAACCGCACGCTGACCACACCGTGACCGGCGCCCTGCACCCAACCGTGGCCCAGGCCGGGGTGGCTGACGTCGTCACCGATGCGCCAGCCACCGCCATCAGGTGCGGGCCCGGGTACCGGCGGGTGGGTGTCCAACGCGTCGGCGACCTCCGCCTCCAGCTGTTCGAGATCGGGGAACAGCGACTCCTGCCGGACATCGGACAGTCCCGAAAAGCCAACGCCGAGAAGGCGAATGGGGCCCACCTCGCGCGGGTCCAGCAGCAGCCGGCGGGCCGTGGCGCTCAGCGTCCCGGCGTCTCCGGTCGCATACGGGAGCGTGGCTGACCGGGTCAGCGTCGTCATATCGGACCGTTTGAGCTTGACCGTGACGGTGCGGGCGCCGCGGCCGTCACGCTCGAGGCGCCGGTGGGCATGCTCGGCGATCGGGCCGATCGCGTCCCGCAGCGCTTCCAGGGTGGTCAGGTCGGCCGGGAACGTCGACTCGGCGCTGATCTGCTTGGCCTCGGCCCGTTCGGCCACCGGCCGGTCGTCGATACCGCGGGCCAGCCGGTGCAGCGCGGGCCCGACGGTCGCGCCGAGGATGCTGGCGGCCTCGGCGTCGGACAGGGCGGCCAGCTGCCCGACGGTGTCGATGCCGAGCCGGTGCAGCTTGTCCTCGGCCACCGGGCCGATGCCCCATAACCGGCGGACCGGCAGCCCGTCCAGCAGGATGCGCTCCTCGTCGCGGCGGACCACCCGCAGCCCGTCGGGTTTGGCCAGATCCGAGGCGATCTTGGCGATCTGCTTGCCCGACCCGGCCCCGACCGAGGCCACCAGACCGGTCTCCTCCTTGACACGTCGTCGCAGCCGCACCGCGAATTCCTCGACCTCCTCGGCGCTGGCCCCGACCAGTTCGGCCGGTTCGCCGAACGCCTCGTCGAAGGACAGTTGTTCCAGGACCGGCACCATGGCGCGCACGGTGTCCAGGACGCGGCGGCTGGCCACGCCGTACACCACTCCGCGGGGCGGGAGCACGACCGCGGCGGCCCCGACCATGCGCCGGGCCTGGTGCATCGGCATCGCCGAGCGGGCGCCGAACACCCGGGCCTCGTAGCTGGCCCCGGCGACCACGCCGCGCCCGCCCAGCCCGCCGACCAGGACCGGCCTGCCGCGCAGGGTGGGACGGGTCAGCTGTTCGACCGATGCGAAGAACGCATCCATGTCGAAATGCAGGACCCAGCGCTCCACGGGTCGATCGTATGGGCCGACTGTTCAGTAGCCGGGTACGGAGGCCGTCGCGCCCTGCCCGGCCCACGATCAACGGCATGAACAGCGGACATCTCGTCGGCTATGTCGGCGGGTTGGCGGTGGCGTTGGGTGTCGGGACGGCCATCTGGCTGGGCACGCCGACGGCGTCGGCCGATACCGGGTCCCCGTCCGTGCACAGTGCGTCGTCCGGAACGGCGAAATCGGCGCGGGCGCCACAGCGCCCGAAGACTTCGATCAAGATCGCGCCGGCAGGCAAGCGCAAGACTCCTGCCGCTGCCAGTTCAGCGACTCCTTTCACCACCGAGACGATCGACGTCGGCAACGGCCACAACCTTCTCGTCGAGACCACCAGCAACGGGTCGATCAGCTACACCACCCGGTTGTCGGTGCAGGACAACTCCACCGGCGCCCAACTGGGTTCGACTGTCACGCTTCGCGGCACCAAGTCGGCGTCGTTCATCACCGACAGCGCCAAACGCGTCATGGTCACCACTGAGGTCTATGACCCAGGCCAGCCATATGCCACCGAGGTGGCGGTGATCGACACGGCCACCGGCATCCAGCTGGGGACCACCCTGGCCCTCGTGGGGCGACCGTCAAGCCAGGTCGAGGTCGGTGACGGAAAGCACGTATTGATCGCCACCGAGATCTACACCCTCACCGGTGATTCCACCCACGTGTCGCTGATCGATGGGGCCACCGGAACGCAGACCGGCACAACCCTCGTTCTCGACGGCCGATCCTCCCGGGGGCCGTTGGTGGATGCCACCGGCGACCATGCCGTGATCGCGACGAGCCAAGACACCACATCGTCGGGGTACCGCACCCAGTTCGCGGTGCTCGACACCAGGACCGGCATACAAACCGGAACGACGCTGAGTATCGACGGCCATGCCGCCATACAGCTGCTCGGCGGTGGCCACACACTGGTCAGCACCTTCCGCTACGACGCGAGCACCGGCGGCGCCACCCGATTCGCGGTCGTCGATGACGCGACGGGTTCCATCGTCGGCACGCCGTTCAGCCTCGAGGGCGGCTCTCCGTGGAACACCACACCGCTGCGCATTGACGACACCAATCTGCTTGTCCTGACGCAGACTTCGGGGTCCGCTTCGCCATCCCTGCGCGCAGCGGTGTTGAACACCACCGCCGGCACGCAGACCGGCCACACGGTCACCATCGACGGCTCGCTCGCGGGCGAACCCATCGTGACCGCAGACGGTATGCACGTCGTTCTCACCGCGACCGGCGGCGGCGAAACCAAGATCGCGGTGATCGATGCCGCCGGCGGCGAACAAGCCGGTGCGACAGTCACTCTCGAGGGAGCGGCACGGGCAACAATGCTCGCTGCCGACGGCGTCCACGTCGTGGCGTCCAGCTCTGACGGCGCCAAGACTCACATCGTGGTGGTCGACGCGACCACGGGCGAACCCACCGGCACCACCCTCGATCTCAATGGCTGGACCGGAGCTCCGTTGCTCAACGCCGACGGCATCCATGCGGTGTATGTGACGACCGGCGGCGCCACCACCGAGATCGCTGTCCTCGACACCACCACCGGCGAACAAGCCGGCACCACCCTCAGCCTCGACGGCGTGCTGGGCTACACCTTCGTCGACGCCGAGAAGACCCACATCCTGATCACCACGACAGAGGGCGCCGCAACGCATTTCGCGTCCGTCGACTCCGCCACCGGCCAGCTGGCCGGTGCCCCGCTCACCATTGCCGGCCAAGTCCTCTGGCCGTGGCCGTCGACAGCCACGGACGGCACCCACGCCCTTTTCGTCCTGTTGATCCCCGACGCCCTTCACCTGATGCTGATCGATATCACCACGGGCGCCCAAACCGGCTCGGGTGTCACAGTGCCGGGCCACGAAATCGGCGTTCCTACCGTGACAGACGACGGCGCCCATGCCACGATCGTCACCAAGGTCGACGCAACGTCCTCACACGGCAGCAGCACTCATCTCGTGGTCATCGACACCACGACCGGCAACCAGGTTGGGGTCACGACCCGCATGACGGGTGGCCCGATCGCCGTCGGTCAGCTCAGCGCTGACGGCAAGCACATCGTGGTCAGTACCTCCGCCGGAATCCGGGCGACCTTGGACACCACGACCGGTACGGCTGCTGTCAGCACCGTCCGAGCCCCGTGGGGCGTCGATGTGGAGGCCCTCGCTCTCACTCCGATCGGGCGATTCGTCAGCGCTCTTCAGGCAGTGCCCTTCGCCATCGGGGTGGGCATGATCTGGGCGTTCTTTGGCGGTCTGCTCGCGCTGGGCAGCATCTACACCCAGCTGGAGCACGTCTTCGGCGCGAAGTCCACCACGCTGGTTTGACAGGTCACACCTTGGCGATCGCCACCCGCACGCCGTCGCCGATCTCCACGCCGTCGACCGGGTCGGCGAAGTCGAAGCTGGTCGCCAGGATTTCGCCGGCGATGAGATCGGTATGGGTCCTTGCCCATTCGGCCCGCTCGGCAGGTACCGACATGACCACCGTGATCCGGTCGCTGACGTCCAGTCCACTCGACTTGCGCAGATCCTGCAGCTCGCGGATGCGGTCCTTGGCCCAGCCCTCGGCTTCCAGTTCCGGGGTGAGGTTGCCGTCCAACACGACCAGGCCGGCACCGTCGGGCAGCGCGGCCGTCCACTGCGGATCGGCGGCAACCAGTTTGGACGTGAACTCCTCGGGGAGGAGGACCGCGGGTCCCGCGGTGAGCGTGCCGTCGGCGTTCAGCGCATAGTCACCGGCCTTGACAGCCTTGATCGCGGCCTGCACGTCCTTGCCGATGCGCGGTCCCGCAGCTCGGGCGTTGACCGCGAGTTCGAAGCGGCCGTAGGCGGGGACGTCGTCGGTGAGCTCGACGGCCTTGACATTCAATTCGTCGGCGATCAGATCGCTGAAAGGCGCCAGGGCTGACGGGTCATCTACCGCCACAGTGAGTTTCGGCAAGGGCAGGCGCACCCGAAGTTTGTTGGCCTTGCGCAGTGAGGACGCCGTGGAACACACGTCGCGCACCTGGTCCATGGCCGCCACCAGCGCCGGATTTGCAGGGACGACACCCGCTTCGGGCCAGTCGGTCAGATGTACCGAACGCTCGCCGGTCAAACCGCGCCAGATCACCTCAGTGGCCATCGGCAGCAGCGGAGCCGCCAGCCGGGTGGTCACCTCTAGCACGGTGTGCAGGGTGTCGATGGCATCGCGGTCCTCTTCCCAGAACCGCGAACGCGACCGGCGCACATACCAGTTCGTCAGCGCCTCGGTGAACTGGCGCAGCTGCTCGCAGGCGCCCGAGATATCGCACACGTCCATCGCCTCGGTCAGCCCGTCCCGTAACTCGGCGAGCTTGGCCAGGATGTAACGATCCAGCACATGCGTCGAATCCGTACGCCAGGTGCCGACTTTCGGCGCGTAGAGGGCCAGGAAGCTGTAGGCGTTCCACAGCGGCAGCAGCACCTGGCGAACGCCTTCGCGGATACCCTGCTCGGTGACCACCAGGTTGCCGCCACGCAGGATCGGCGAGGCCATCAGGAACCACCGCATGGCATCCGAGCCGTCACGATCGAACACCTCGTTGACATCCGGATAGTTGCGCAGCGACTTGCTCATCTTGGCACCGTCGTTGCCGAGCACGATCCCGTGTGACACACACGTTTTGAATGCCGGCCTGTCGAACAACGCACTGGACAGCACGTGCAGCGTGTAGAACCACCCGCGGGTCTGGCCGATGTATTCGACGATGAAGTCGCCGGGGAAGTGGGCTTCCACCTCTCCCGCGCGACCGCCCAGGAACCAGTCCTCGTTCTCGAACGGGTAGTGCACCTGGGCGTATGGCATGGACCCGGAGTCGAACCACACGTCGAAGACGTCCTCGATGCGGCGCATCGTCGAATTGCCGGACGGATCATCGGGATTGGGCCGGGTCAGCTCGTCGATGTAGGGGCGGTGCAGGTTGTCCGGGCGCACGCCGAAGTCACGTTCGAGCTCGTCGAGGCTGCCGTAGACGTCGATCCGCGGATAGGCCGGATCGTCGGAGACCCACACCGGAATGGGCGTGCCCCAGTAGCGGTTTCGCGAGATCGACCAGTCCCTGGCGCCCGAGAGCCACTTGCCGAACTGGCCGTCCTTGACGTGCTCGGGATACCAGGTGATCTGCTGGTTGAGTTCGACCATCCGGTCGCGGAATTCGGTGACCTTGACGAACCACGACGACACCGCCCGGTAGATCAGCGGATTGCGGCACCGCCAGCAGTGCGGGTAGGAGTGCTCGTAGGTTTCGTGGCGGATCAGCACCGGGGTGTTGGCCGCCGCAGGCCCGGTTCCGTTCTTCAGATCGCGGATGATCTGTGGATTGGCGTCGAACACATGCTGGCCCTGATAGTCCGGCACGGTCAGGTCGAAACGGCCCTTGGAGTCCACCGGAGTGACCGGAATGATGCCGACGGTGTCGGTGGTGGCCTTGTCGTCCTCACCGTATGCCGGCGCCATGTGCACAACGCCGGTGCCGTCCTCGGTGGTGACGAAGTCGCCGCGCAACACCTGAAAAGCATTGGCAGAGTCCATGAAATACGGGAACGGCGGCAAGTAGTGCACGCCGAGCAGCTGCTCACCGGACATCGTGGCCAGAACCTCGGGGTCCTCCCCCAGCTCGCGCGCGTAGGCAGCCAGGCGAGCCTGTGCCAGCACAAGACGGCGGTCATCGACCCGCACCACCACATAGGTGACCTCGGGGTTGACCGCCACCGCCTGATTCGACGGCAGCGTCCACGGTGTCGTCGTCCAGATCAGCAGATACGCACCGTCCAGCTCGGATCCCGGCTCATCGACCCGGAACCCGACCGTGATGGCCGGGTCCTGGCGGCTCTGATACACGTCGTCGTCCATGCGCAGCTCGTGACTGGACAGTGGGGTCTCGTCGTTCCAGCAGTACGGCAGCACCCGGACGCCTTGATAGGCAAGGCCTTTGTCCCACAACTGTTTGAACGCCCAGATGACCGACTCCATGAACGGCAGGTCGAGCGTCTTGTAGTCGTTGTCGAAGTCGACCCAGCGAGCCTGGCGGGTCACATATTCACGCCATTCGCCGGTGTACTTCAGCACCGACGCGCGGCACGCATCGTTGAAGGCCCCGATGCCCATCTCTTCGATCTGGGCCTTGTCGGTGATACTCAGCTGGCGCTGCACCTCGAGCTCGGCGGGCAGACCGTGGGTGTCCCAGCCGAACCGGCGCTCCACCTTGAACCCGCGCATCGTGCGATAGCGCGGCACGATGTCTTTGACGTACCCGGTCAGCAGGTGTCCATAGTGCGGCAGGCCGTTGGCGAACGGCGGGCCGTCGTAGAAGACGTACTCGTCGGCGTCATCGCGGCGCGCGATGCTGGCGCGGAAGGTGTCGTCGGCCGCCCAATAGTCCAGCACCTCGCGTTCGAGGGCGGGAAAATTGGGTGAGCCACCCGCGGTCTTCGGATAGCCATTCTCGGTCACGTGCGCACTCGTCTCCTGTGCCAGCTTCCTGGACACGGGGACGACGACGCGCCGGTGCGCGAGCGCCGCGGTACCACCCCGCTTACGCACGAAGACGTGCGTCGCTCTTCACAGGCTGTGACGGGCCTGCCCGTTCGGTTCTACTGGGCCCCGGCTGGGGCTGTTCTTCCGAAGGCTCCCCGGTGATGTCCGGATCGGTGCCGATGGGAGGATTCTAGCCTCAGGCCGGGACGGCCTCGGACGTCAGACCGATCAGACCGAGCCCGAACTGGGTCGTCAGTTCTTCGACCGTGGAGCGATCGAGCCGCCGGCCGTCGAACCACCAGTCCATCTCCAGCTGGCCCTTGGCCCGGTAGGCCAGCACACCGAGGGCCGGGCCGTCGGTGAGCTGCAGCGGTCCGAGCGACGGATCGGGCGGCAGACCGAGGAACGAGAAGACCACGTCGGCCGGCGAATTGCTGAGCTGCCTGGCCGGCGTCAGCGCCTCGCGAACCTCGGCCAACAACGCGTTGGCGGGCATGCCTCGTTCTTCGGCACAGCACAGCCGGATCGGCTGCACCGTGGTCAGACCGCTGACCGTCACGAAGCCCACACCGATCGTCCGAGCGATCGCCCGGCCCAATGCGGCCAAGAGGACTTCCTCGATACCGACCCCGGCGTACTCGACAGCACCGTCGAGTTCAGCAGTCAGTTCGTGGGACAGCGGCGCCGACATACGGACCAGATCTTCTGGTCGAGGCCGGCCGGGAATCTCATCGTCAACTACCCGCACATTGCTAGACGGGTAGGTCACAGGAGCAACCATGCCCCCCACCGTAGCGGTCGTGTCCCATAAATGGGAGAGCAATCCCACAATCGTGACGACTATGTCAATAAATTCAACAATTTCCTGAATGCAGTCGCCGGTACCCATTACCGGGAGTTCCGGGTTATTCTGATCCCGTGCCCAGGACTGATGAAAATGGACGTCAGCTCAAGACCCTGCTCGATTACCTCCTCGACGGAGACATCGAAGCGAAGGACATCTACGATGCGCTCGGCACGTCTAGCAGCACGTATTATCGGCGGGTCAAGGAGCGGGACTACCCCAATGCCGAGGAGCTGCGGTTGGTGTCGACGCG
The DNA here is from genome assembly GCF_013404075.1 of Mycolicibacterium vinylchloridicum. Lineage (GTDB taxonomy): Bacteria > Actinomycetota > Actinomycetes > Mycobacteriales > Mycobacteriaceae > Mycobacterium > Mycobacterium vinylchloridicum. The sequence goes on along the minus strand of NZ_JACBJQ010000026.1, from coordinate 69,128 downwards.
CTTCGGCCTGAGCTATCCCGACCTGCAGGTCCGGTTCGGGCTCATGAGCCGCGAAGAGCTCCAGCAATATGTGGATTCTTCGCCATTTACGGTGGCGACAATTAATACCATAACTGCGACGCACATTCCGGTAAAACTCTCAGAAATGAAACCCCGACTCGACGCTCCGCCGCTGTAGTATTTGCTGAAGTAATTCGGGGGCGTAAGGCGACAACGGCATGGGTCTGGGTGTAGTAATCACGGTCACGCTGGTGTGCATGGCGTGGAGCCTGTGGATTCGGCGGGTGACGTGGGGCTGCCGGTGGGAAGTCGCCGCCACCCTCAACATCGCCCTGCAGGCCGGCGCCGTGCTGCTGATGTCACCGCTGGCCTCCGAAACCATCGGTCAGTGGCTGCACTCACTGACCGGGATATGGAATCTCGAGGACTACATCGGTCACGACTTATATGTCGTAGCCGCCTCCGCGATCGTCTACAACGCGCTGGGCCGGCTGCAGGACGACAACGCCATGCAGACCGCCTTCAAGCAGTATGTCGAGCGCCCCGCGACATTGTGCATACCGCTCCTGCTGGCCGCATTCTCAATGGGTAACGGCGCCAAGGTCTACCGCTCCGACTTCTTCACCGTCGCATGCGATTTCTGGCTGTCCGCCTACTGGCTGCTGCTCTGCGGGACCCTGATCTACCTGCTCGGCTACGGTTCGCGGGCGCTGCTCGTGCTTCGTCAGGACCCGCGGTCGCGGCGCATCGCGAACATCTATCTGATGGCCTCGGCCAGCGGCATCATCGCCTGCACGATCCGCATCATCACCGCCTACGTACCGCCCCTGGCAGAACTGGAGGGCGGCAAGCTGGTCTGGTTCTTCGCCTGCTTCTGCGGTGCGGGCTTCGCCCTGACATCGGCGCATTCGTGGCGGATCAAGACCAAGTGGTTCACCCGTACGGGCGGGTCCCGATAATGGGGATCGATGAAATTCGCGGTGAGCATCCACGGGACGCGCGGTGACGTCGAACCCTGTGCGGCAGTAGGTCTGGAACTCCAACGGCGCGGGCACGACGTTCACATGGCCGTACCGCCCAACCTCGTCGGATTCGTCGAATCCGCGGGCCTGCGGACCACGATCCCCTACGGGCCCGATTCGCAGCAGCAATTGCAGGGCGACGTCTTCGAACGACCGGACGCTCTCACCGCGGCCGCCCCGGCGGATTGGGTGCGCCTTGGCAACCCGTTGACGGCGTTGCGCAAGGCCAGGGCGGCGGCCACCCGGGGCTGGACCGACATGAGTGAGGCGCTGCTGGGTTTGGCCGACGGCGCCGACCTGATCGTGACCGGCACCGCTTACCAGGAGATCGCCGCCAATGTCGCCGAATATCGAGGCCTGCCGCTGGCCGAGGTGCACTACTTCCCGGTGCGGGCCAACACCCAGGTCCTGCCGGTGCGGCTGCCCTCGCCCCTGGTCAACGCGGCGTATTCGATGGGCGAATGGCTGCACTGGCGGCTGCTGAAGCCTGCGGAGACCGAGCAGCGTCGCGCCCTGGGCCTACCGCCGGCGAGCACCCGGCCGGTCGCCCGCATCGTGGCCGCCGGGACGTTGGAGCTTCAGGCCTACGACAAGGTCTTCTTTCCCGGGTTGGCCGACGAATGGGGCAACCGGCGGCCACTCATCGGGTCCATGACGCTGCAGCTGCCCACCGCGGTCGACGGCGAAGTCCAGTCCTGGATCGCCGCGGGACCGCCGCCGATCTACTTCGGCTTCGGCAGCATGCCGATCGACTCCCCCGCCGAAGCGGTCCGGATGATCAGCGACGTCTGCGGTGAGCTCGGCGAGCGTGCGCTGATCTGTGCCGGGTTCTCGGACTTCGACGACACCGCGACCGCTGAGCATGTGAAAGTCGTCGCCTCGGTCAACCACGCCGCCGTCTTTCCGGCCTGTCGGGCCGTGGTGCATCACGGCGGGGCCGGGACGACCGCGGCCGGCATCCGCGCCGGAGTCCCCACCCTGGTGTTGTGGGTCGCGGCCGAGCAGCCGCTCTGGGGCAAACAAATAGAACGGCTGGGGATCGGCACGTCACGGCGCTTCTCAGCTTCCACGCGGTATTCGCTGCTCGAAGATCTACGCGCCGTGCTGTCTCCGCAAACAGCCGAACGCTCCCGTTTGCTCGCCGGGCGAATCAGTCCGGCGGCGACCAGTGTCGCGACGGCAGCGGACCTTCTCGAACAGACCGCCCGCAACCGCCGCCACGGGTGACGCCAACGCTGCCCGCGGCAGCCCGGCTTGGTAGAATTTCGCCTCGTGTGGACAACCGTGGTGCTACTCGGCCTCGCGGTGAGTATCGAGCCCGCACGCATCGGATTGATCGCCCTCCTGCTGACCCGGCCGCGTCCGGCGCGGCACCTGCTGGTCTTCCTCTGCACGGGCCTGGCGATGAGCCTCAGCGTCGGCTTCGCGGTGCTGTTCGTTTTCCACCACACCTTCCTGGGCAAGGCCAACTTCAACCCGGCGCTCATTCAGATCGGCATCGGTGTCGTCGCCGTCCTGCTGGGGGCGCTGCTGGCGTCGAACATTCCGTTGCGCCAGTTCGCCCGCAAAGAGATGGTCGAGGTCCACCCCCGCGGCACCGGTGAGAGCGCGGTCGTGGTGGCCGATCCCCCGCCGCCGGGCCGGTTCGCGCGGCTGTCCACCAAGGTCCGTGGGTTCGCCAAGGGCGAGTCGTCCTGGTTCTCGGGCTCCATCGGGGCCGCACTGGCGATGCCGAGCGTCGACTACATGGCCCTGCTGGCACTGATCATCGCGTCCAAGACCCCGCCGATCGAGCAGGCCACGGCGCTGGTGACGTTCCTGCTGCTGGCAAGTTGGGCCGCGGTCATCCCGCTGCTGAGCTTCATGGTGGCACCCGGTAAGACACGAATCTGGGTGCAGCGCTTCAACGAATGGATCCGCACCCGCACCCGCAAGCACGCCGGCGCGTTCGTGGCGATCGTGGGCATCATCCTGATCGGGGTCGGCCTGCACGGCCTGTGAGCCCGGTCAGACGATCTCGCCGGTGAGCCCGAACTCGGTCAGCGTCTGCTCGGCGATCTCCCGCAGCCGTTGCTTGGAATTCTCGGCCCCGGGCTGATACGCCTCGACCGAGATGGAGATCTTGCCGTTGAGCCGGCCTGACACGATGACGAGTTGCCCATTCGACCGTTGCATCTCGCGCTCGGTGACGTTCTGATCTGCACCCCTCATCAACAGATACTCAGCGTCGGTGCCGTCGATCTGGCCCGCTGCCGGAGGCAACTCTCCCATGTTGGAGCACGACACCGGAACGTCTTCGGAGTACGCAAACAACGAATTGACGATGCCCTTGACCGCGTTTCTCGGCAGCCACGGGATCAACGGCGCCATGTCAAGAGCCCGATTGGGGCCGGACGCTGCTTGGCGAGCGTGTCTGATCACCTCCCGCGCGGGAGTCAGATCCTTGGCGACAACAGCGGGGTCGAGGGCGGCATTCGCAAAGGACATCGCGATCGCGCGGCTGTCGTCGAGGCTCTTTCGGTCATTGAATGCGATGACGAGTGTGACCGCGCCATCCGAGGCGCGGGAGCGACCCAGTCCTTGGCTCAGCTTCGCGACAAACCCCGCCAAGAGCGAATAGCTGTTTCCACCCAGCCTCTCCGCACACGCATCCCATTGCTGGGTTTCGATGAACAACACCACGCAAGGGATTGCAACGCAACGACTTTCGCTGCCATCCACGTCGGGCATCGACGTCGGATCGCCAGCCGCAGATCGAGATTTGATCCGCTCGACGATCGCCGATCGAAAGATCCGCGCCGCGGTGGGGGCATCCTTCAGGCTCTGGACTATGTCGCGTTTGAGTGTTTCCAGACGCGTGTCGGGCGGATTGGGCAGCCCGAGGTCGCGCCTCGTGCCGGTGGCGGCTTCGACGACCGCCAGGATGCCGCCACCGCCGTCGGCCACACAGTGCGAGATCACCATGCTCACCGCCGTCGAACCATCGGAGAGCGGCACCACGCCCAGCCGCCAGCTCGGGCCAAATTCCGGATCGATTGGCATCGCGGCATGCTCGTCAGCCCACGCCAGGTAGTCGGCCCGGGGCCACGGCTCGTGCCACATGTCGATACCAGCTGGCGGTCCGACGCGCCGCACCCATCGAGGACGACCGAACGGAAGCGGAGACTGTTGGATCTGACGCGCGAAGAACCCGTAGCCGAGGTTCTCGTGAAAACGTTGCAGCGCAGCCAGATCGACGGGATGGTCGTAGACCCACACGGCCTGCATGAGTTGGCGACGTCCGGTGGCGCGCAACAACTCGAACGTGATCTGGTCGAGAAATGCCAGCGTGTTGTCCGACGGCGGACTCTTTTTTTGGTCGGTCACGCGCCGTTACCCAGTCACACGATCGTGCCGGGGAGGTCGAACTCCTTCAGCGTCTGCTCCACAACCTCACGGAGCTTTTGCGTGGTGTTGTCCCAACCGGGCTGGTAGCCGACGACGGTGATGAGATTGTGGCCACCCATACGTGCCGCCAGGATCGTCAACAGCCCGGAGCGGCGTTCAAGGGCCTCGCGGGTCACCCGACGGTCGGTGCCCCGGAAGAACAAGTACTCAGCTTGAGTTCCGTCGATCCCCAGCAGTTCCGCCGGCAAATCACCAACGTTGGAGCACGACACCGGCAGATCGCCGCTGAATCCGAGGGCCGCGCCCGCTATCGCGCCCACGATGCGTTTGGGCAGCAGCGGCACCAGCGGGAGAATTGCGGCAACCTCGTCGGTTTCCGCGCGGGCGTTCTTCACACCGGTACGCATGGCGTCGCGCGCGGCGGTCAGATCGGTGCACACATCTTTCGGATCGAACTTCACGTTGGCGATCGCGACCGCGTTGGCACGATTGTCCGTGTCCACCAGCGCCCGGTCACTGATCGGGGTCATCAACGTGACGGTGCCATCCTGGGCGTTCACCCGTCCGATGTGCTCGGCGATCTTGGCTGCGAAGCCGGCAATCAGTGAATGCCCATTGCCCTTCAGCGCTTCGGCCCGTGCGTCCCACTCCGTGAGGTCGACCGACAGCGAGACCGCGGGCAACAGGACGTTGCGCTTGAGCTCGAATGCCGGGATCTCTTTGAGCGGTGAGGATTTCGGCCCACGGAGTTCCGCCCTGCGCTTATAGAGCAACGAGATCAGCGCGACCAAGGCCTTGAATGTCGCAGGAAAATCTCTGGCCGCCTGCCGAAGGTCCTCGACAATCGCCTGCGATCGCGTCCTCGACCGCGGCGGCGGGTAGCCCAGGTCCGGGGTTATTCCGTTGATCGCTTCGAACGCTCGCATCGCCGCTGCGATACCGTCGCCCAGGCAATGCGATCCGCACATACTGATCGCCGTCGAACCATCTGTCATGGGCAGGATTCCGATGCGCCAGCCTGGGCCCCACTCGGCGTCGACGGGCAGCTGAGAACGCTCGTCACACCAGTCACTGAGTTCCGAGCGCGGCCTCGGCTCGGCAATCTCGATATCCAGGGGGGCCCCGAGTGACGATACCCAGCGATGGCGACCGAACGGCAGCGGCGACCGCTCGATCAGGCGTCCGGCCAAGCCATAGCCGAAATTGTCGTAGAAGCGGTGAAGTGCCTCGTAGTCGACTGGATGCTCGTAGATCCACGTCGCCTGGATGATCGCCTCTTGATCGGTGGCCCGGGTTGCGATAAACAGCGTTTGGTCGGTGTAGCTGAGCAGGTTGTCCGAGTGCGCGGTCTCGGTGTTACGCCGGCGAAAGAACCTCCGACGAGGCCGTGCTTCAACCGACATATGTCACCTTCCGAATTGTCAAGAGACCGAACTCGTCGAAACCTACGCTACCCAGGGCTATCGCCCAACGGCATCAGACCGTTGCGACAGGCAAGCGCGAAGAGGACACCAGCTCGGAGCGGCCGTCGGCCACCCGAAGATAGATGCACTTCATCAGTTCGACGAACTCGGCAACCGATTCACGCGCGATCGGGTTGTCCGGGTAGGCGACGGTGATGATCGTGCCGCCGGTCCGCCGGTTCACCCACATTCCGACCTGATTGGCTGCGCCGAGGTCGGTGTAGATGTGCCCGTTCTGCGCATACCACTGCGACATGATGACCGGGTTCAGCGGCGGCAGGCCCACGTCGAGATAGGACAGCATCGGCACGCCTGGTCCGGCGGGACGGATGCGCGGCGTTTCTTCGGTGGCCGCCAGCTCGTAGACCCGCTCGATCGGCACGTTGGCCAGCGGCATCCCCGAGTCGAACGACTCCTGGGCGGCGCGGGCCACCTCGGCGAAGTTGCGGGCGGCGACGGGCACCGACAGCGGAACGACGCCGGTGAACCACCCGGTGGTCATGAACTCGGCCGGGGTGCTGCGCGTGGTCGTCGGGGTGATGACGTAATAGTCGTCGTCGCCGGTCAGCTGGCGGTGGGCGATCGCCGCGGCGGCGAACACGCCACCGATGAAGCGGACACCCGCCGCGGTGCATGCCGACTCGAAGCGGTCCGACTCGTGGTCGTCCATCAGCTGGACGGTCAGCAGGTCACCGCTGCAGTGCACCGACGGATCACCCAAGGGCAACGGGAACGTCGGCATCGTGCCACCGTTGTTCTCCAGGAAGTCCAGCCAGCCGCGAACGTCCGGCGATTCCATGGTCAGCTGCTCGGTGTACTCGTGCTGGCGCACGCAGTAGTCGTGGTAACTGCCGGCCTCCGGCAGACGCAGCGGGGCGCCACCGCCGGCCAGCGCCTCGTAGTTCATGTGCATTTCCACGAAGAGCGCCATCATCAGCATCGCGTCGGCGTGCAGGTGGTCGACACTGACATAGAACGTGAAGTGATCGGCACGCTGGATCACGCCGAACCGGAAGCAGTCCCACTCCAGCGGGCTGGGGGTGTCGAGCACGTGCTTCTTCCACTGCGCCGAGTTCATCTCGCCGTGCTTGGTGGCGACGAACTGGATGTCGTTGGGGTTCTCGACGGTGTGACGGACGACCTGGTCGGCTCCGTTCTCATTGGCGGAGAACTCGAACCAGCTGTGGTAGGTGTCGTGCCGGCGCAGGTAAGCGTTGATGACGAAGGTCATCGCCCGGACGTCGCACTTGCCCGGCATGTTCCAGGCCGGGATCAGCAGCCGAGCCATTTCCAGCCCGTTGGCCGTGTGGTTGCGGTAGCTGCGGATGTGCTGGGCCTGCTGGTAGCTCGCAGGCACCTCACTGACCGGTGCATCCTGGACCTTCTTCCGGCATGCCGGCGAAGGGCTCCACGACACGACCGTGCCCGGCGCGTCAACCCAGTCATGGATTGCGGTGAGTGCAACCACTGTCAGATTCCCCTATCGACCCTATTAATCAGCGTGCTGACGTGATGACGCCGGCAAGCGTTTCGCACAGGCCTTCGGCCAGCGACCGGACAGTCGTTATATCCATCGATCGAACCCGTATTCCCGTTTCAGTTTCGATACGGGTTCTCAGCTCGAGGTTGCCCAACGAGTCCAAACCGTACTCCGAAATCGGTCGGTCTGGGTCGATGGAACGGCGCAGGATCAGGCTGAGCTGCTCGGATACCAGGCGACGAACCCGGGTGGGCCACTCGTCGCGCGGCAGTTCGTGTAGTTCGGCCCGGAAGCTGCTGGTGTCGGCAGGCCGGTCGCCACTGGCTTGGAACGCCTCGGCGAACGGGCTGCGCTGTGCCAGATCGGTCAGCCACGGCGTCCCGATGATCGGTGCATAGCCGCTGTAGGCGCGATCGTGGCGCAGCAGCGCCTCGAAGGCATGCGCACCCTCGTCCGGGCTGATCATCGCGGTGTCGCCGGTGGCGGCGAGGTGCTTGCCCGCGCCGATCTCGTCCCACGCCGCCCACGCGATCGCGGTGGCCGGCAGTCCCTGGGACCGGCGCCAGTGGGTGAACCCGTCCAGCCAGCTGTTGGCCGCAGCGTAGGCACCCTGGCCCGGCGAGCCCATCAGGGCGGCCGCCGAGGAGAACGAGCAGAACCAGTCCAGCGGCTGTGCCGTGGTGGCCCGGTGCAGGTGCCAGGCGCCGTAGACCTTCGGAGCCCAGTCCCGGTCGATCAGTTCGTCGCTGATGTTGGTCAGGATGGCGTCCTCGACGACGGCGGCGGCGTGCAGGACACCGCGCACGGCCAGGCCGGTGGCGGTGGCCACCGTGACCAGGCGGTCGACGGTCTCCGACAGCGCGATGTCGCCGCTGACAACCTCGACCTCGGTGCCGGCGGCCCGCATGCGGGCGATCTCGGCCAGCGCCTCGGCCTTGGGCTCCGACCGCGAGTTCAGCACGATCCGGCCGCAGCCGGCCGCGGCCATCTTCGACGCGAGGAACAAGCCCAGCCCGCCGAGACCACCGGTGATGATGTACGAGCCGTCCCGGCGGAAGACCTTGGCCTGTTCCGGCGGTACGACGACACTGCTGTGGCCCACCTTCGGCACCGACAGCAGCAGCTTGCCGGTGTGCTCGGCCGCACCCATCACGCGGATGGCGGTGGCGGCGTCGGCCAGCGGGTAGTGCGTGGTCTCCGGCTGCGGCAGTACGCCGTCGGCGGTCAGCCGGTAGACGGTGGTCAGCAGTTCGCGGATCTGCTCGGGGTGCGTGGTGGCCATCAGGGCCAGGTCGACACCGTAGAAGGAGAGGTTGCGCCGGAACGGGAACAGCCCGAGGCGGGTGTCGCCGTAGATGTCCTTCTTACCGATCTCGACGAACCGACCGCCGAAGGCCAGCAGGTCGACGCCGGCCTTCTGGGAGGCGCCGGTCAGCGAGTTCAGCACGATGTCCACGCCGTAGCCGTCGGTGTCCTTGCGGATCTGTTCGGCGAAGGCGGCGCTGCGGGAGTCGTAGACGTGGGTGATGCCCATGCCGCGCAGGACGTCGCGGCGCTCCTCGGTACCGGCGGTGGCGTAGATCTCGGCGCCGGCGGCACGCGCGATCGCGATCGCGGCCTGGCCCACACCGCCGGTGGCGGAGTGGATCAGCACCTTGTCACCGGAGGAGATCTTGGCCAGGTCGTGCAGGCTGTGCCAGGCCGTCGCCGAAGCGGTGGACACCGCCGCGGCCTGGTCGTCACGCAGACCCGAGGGCAGCGTCACTGCCACGTCGGCGTCGCACGTCACGAACGTGCCCCAGCAGCCGTTTGGCGACATGCCGCCCACGTGGTCGCCCACCCGGTGCGAGGTGACCTGCGGTCCGACCGCGGTGACCACGCCGGCGAAGTCGATGCCGAGCTGCGGGTGCAGCCCCTCGAAACTCGGGTAGCGGCCGAACGCCAGCAGGACGTCGGCGAAGTTGAGGCTGGACGCGGTGACCGCGACCTCGATCTGGCCCGGTCCCGGCGGGATGCGGTCGAACGCGGCCAGTTCCAGCGTCTGCATATCACCCGGGGTACGGATCTCCAGGCGCATGCCATCGCGGGAATGGTCGACGACCGTGGTGTAGCGCTCGTCCGGCCGCAGCGGGCTCGGGTAGAGGTGGGCGGTGTACCACGCGCCGCCGCGGAAGGCGGTCTCGTCTTCTTCGGAGCCGCTCAGCAAGACGCGGGCCAGCAGCTTGGCGTCGACGTTGTCGTCGACGTCGATCTGGCTGGGCCGCAGCTGCGGGTACTCGGCACCGACCACCCGCAGCAGACCGCGAAGGCCGGCCTGCTCCAGGTTCGGCCGGTCATCGGCCAGAACGGTCTGGGCGTTGCGGGTGATGACGTAGAGGCGCGGGGCCTCGCCGGCGGTGTCGGCCAGCTCGCGGGCGATGCGGACGAGGTGGCGTACGTGCTCACCGCCGCGGTGCGGCAGCTGCTCTTCGGGGCAGCCGGCGGCGCGGGCCGGGGACACCACGACGACGTTGGCGAACCCGCCCTCGGCGAAGTAGGACTTCAGGCGCTCGGCGTTGCCGGCGTGGTCGGCCTGCTGGGGCCACGACATCGTGGTGACGTCGGCGTCGTTGAGCTTGAGTGCGTCGGTGAGTGCCGAGGCCAGCAGGTCGGCGGCGTCCGAGGTGCTGACCACCAGCCAGGTCGCGGCAACCGCATGGGTGATCTCGGCGACCTGATGCTGGCGCCACTCGATACCGAGCAGCCGCTCGTTGAGCACACGGTCGCCCTCGTGGTCCTCGGACATCCCGGTGCCCATCCGCAGACCCTCGACGGTGAACAGAACGGTGCCGTAGTCGTCGACCAGGTCGATGTCGGCCTGGACCGAAGAGCCGTCGAGTGAGGTGATCCGGGTCAGGCAGTAGCGGGCGTTGCGGGTCGCGCCGTGTACGCGCAGGCGGTCCACACCCAGCGGCAACAGCAGGCCGCCGGTGCCGGAGGCCTGCACACCCGGATGGGCCGCGACCGACTGGAAGCAGGCGTCCAGCAGTGCCGGGTGCACGCCGTACGAGGTCTGCTGGTTGCGGATCGAGGACGGCAGGCCGATCTCGGCCAACACGGTGTCGGCGTTCTCGCCGGCGGCGTTGACGGCGACCAGTGCGGTGAACGCCGGGCCGAACTGAACACCGCGGCCGTCGAACCACTTCCGGACGCCCTCGCCGTCGGCGCGGTCGGGATGCGCGTCACGCAGCGCGTCCATGTCGTACGCGCGGGGCCGGTCGTCGTCGGCGGCGGCGCACAGGACCGCGCCGGCGCGGCGTTCCCGCTCACCGTCGGTGTCGGTCTCGACGACGAAGTCCAGGGCGCCCGATGCTCCGGCGGAGGCCACGGCGCTGACCGGGGTCTCGTCCTTGAGTAGCAGCATCGCGTCGAACGTGACGTCGCGGACCTCGGCGTCGTCACCGAAGACGGTGCGCGCAGCGGCCAGCGCCATTTCGCAATACGCCGCGCCGGGCAGCGCCGCGACGTTGTTGATCTGGTGATCGATCAGCCACGGGTGCGCGGCGGTACCGACCTCGGCGGCCCAGGCGTGCCGCTCGGGCTCTTCGAGCAGCCGGACGTGCGAGCCCAACAGCGGGTGGGCCGCCACCAGGTGAGCGCCGCGGGCCTGGTCGACACCGTCGGCGATCAGGATCAGGCTGCGGTGCGTCCAGGTGGGCAGTGGGGCGTCGACCAGCCGGCCGACCGGGTACAGAACCGAGAAGTCCACCTGCGCGCCGGCCGAGTACAGGGCGCCGAGGAAATCGCCGAGGCCGTTGGGGACTTCCTGGGCGCGGCGCATGCCGGCCAGGGCAGCGACGCTGATGTCCAGCGTGCCGGCGGTCTGATCGATGGCGCGGATCAGCAGCGGGTGCGGGGCCAGCTCGCCGAACACCCGGAAGCCGTCCTCCAGTGCGGTCTGCACGGCTGCCGAGAACCGGACCGTGTGGCGCAGGTTGTCCACCCAGTAGTCGGCATCGCAGTACGGCTGCTCACGCGGATCGAACGACGTCGCCGAGTAGTACGGCACCTCGGGTGCCATCGGCGTGATGTCGGACAGCATCTCAGCGAGCTCGTCGAGGATCGGATCGACCTGCGGTGAGTGCGACGCCACGTCGACGTTCACCTCGCGGGCCATGATCTCGCGGGCCTCCCAGCCGGCGACGATCTTGCGGACGGTGTCGGTGGCGCCGCCGATCACGGTCGACTTGGGCGACGCGACGACGGCGACGACCACGTCCTCGATGCCCTGCTGCTCGAGCTCTTCGCGGACCTGCTGGGCGGGCATCTCGACCGACGCCATCGCTCCCCCGCCGGCCAGCCGCAGGCACAGCAGCGAGCGTCGGCAGATGACCTTGACACCGTCCTCCAGCGACAGCGCACCGGAAACGACGGCCGCGGCGACCTCACCGAGCGAGTGGCCGATCACTGCGCCGGGCGCGACCCCGTAGGACCGCATCGTGGCGGCCATCGCGACCTGGACGGCGAAGATGGTCGGCTGGACCCGGTGGATACCCTCGACGGTCTCCGCGGCGGTCATCGCCTCGGTGACCGAGAAGTCGGATTCGGCGGCGATCAGTGGCTCGATCTCGGCGACCGTGGCGGCGAACACCGGCTCGGTGGCCAGCAGCTCGGTGCCCATCGAAGCCCACTGCGATCCCTGCCCGGAGAAGATCCAGACCGGTCCGCGATCGTCGTGACCGACGGCGGGCTGGTACGGCTCGTCGCCCTCGGCGACCGCGCGCAGTTGCTCGATCAGCGAGGCGCGGTCCTCGGCGATGACCGCGGTACGCAACGGGCGGTGCCCACGCCGGCGGCTCAGGGTGTAGCCCAAATCCGACAGCGACAGGTCGTCACCGGCGCCCGCGACCCACTCGGCCAGGTTCGCCGCGGTGTTGCGGAGTTCTTCGACGGAGGTGGAGCACACCGGGAAGAGCAACAGCTCCTTGGCGGCGCGCTCGGCCTGGCCGGCGTCGACGACCACCGGGGCGTCGGGGGCCTGCTCCAGGATCGCGTGCACGTTGGTGCCCGACATGCCGTAGGACGAGACGCCCGCGCGGCGCGGGCCGTCCTGCTTGGGCCACGGGATGTTCTCGGTCGGGACGAACATCCCGGTCTTGACCTTGGCGTTCTTATCGGACAGCCGGTTGAAGTGCAGGTTCTGGGGAATGACTCCGTGGTGCACCGCGAGGACGGCCTTCATCAGGCCCAGGACACCCGCCGCCGACTCGGCGTGGCCGAAGTTGCTCTTGACCGAGGTGAGGGCGGTCGGGCCGGCGTGGCCGTAGACGGTCGAGACGCTGTTGAACTCGATCGTGTCGCCGACCGGAGTGCCGGTGCCGTGCGCCTCGACCATGCCGACGGTGTCGGGGTCGACGCCGGCGGCGGCAAGTGCGGACTGGAACACCGAAACCTGCGCGTCGCGGGACGGGGTCAGGATGTTCTCGGTGCGGCCGTCCTGGTTGGACGCGGTGCTCTTGATGACGGCCAGGACCCGGTCGCCGTCGCGCTGGGCGTCGTCGAGGCGCTTGAGAACGACGATCCCGCAGCCCTCGGCGCGGACGAAGCCGTCGGCGGCGACGTCGAAGGCGTGGCAGCGTCCGGTCGGCGACAGCATGCCCTGCCCCGAGGACGAGGCGTAGAGGCGTTTGTCGAGCATCAACATCACGCCGCCCGCCAGCGCCATGTCGCTTTCGCCGTCATGCAGGCTGCGGCAGGCCTGGTGCACCGCGACCATGCTCGACGAGCAGGCGGTGTCCATCGTGACCGCCGGGCCGGTCAAACCGAGGGCGTGCGAGATGCGACCCGACGCCATGCTGAACGGCGCCCCGGTGAAGGCGTAGGCCTGATCGAACGCGCCGGCGTCGCTGGTGACCATCGCATAGTCGTCATGCGACATGCCGATGAACACACCGGTCGATGTTCCGGACAGCGAGGACGGCGTGAAGCCGGCCTGTTCGGTGGCTTCCCAGCAGGTCTCCAACAGCACCCGGTGCTGCGGGTCCATCGCGGTGGCCTCGCGCTCGTTGATCCCGAAGAAATCGGGGTCGAACCCGGTGACGTCGTCGATGAAGGCACCCCATTTCGACACCGACCGGCCGGGTACGCCGGGCTCGGGGTCGTAGAGGTCGTCGGCGTCCCAGCGGTCGGCGGGAATCTCAGTGACCAGATCAGCGCCCTCGAGCAACGCCTCCCACAACTTGTGGGGCGAGTCGATACCACCGGGCAGTCGGCAAGCCATGCCGACGACGGCGATGGGGGTGACAGATGTCTGACGCACGTCCGCTCACACCTCACTTCTTGACCTGGGCAAGGCAACCCGTCCCGACCATGCAGAGGTAGCTACGAAGTCGAAGTTGCCAATGTGCTGGGTAGCTTAGCCGTTTTTCGTTAAGACCGCGAGAAATGTTTGATGTTTTCGATTAGGGATTGGGCAATGTGACCTTTGGCCCTAACGTCGTCCCCGGTCAACCGCGTGACCGATAGCTGCGGATCCGGTGGCGGTTCCCGCTGCGATCGTCGTTACACTCCTGAGATGTAGCGATAAAAACGTCTCTACCAGCGTCTTTATCAAGACAGGACCGCCGCGGGAGCCGTCCGGACGGCATCTGATGACCCGTTCGCGGCGACGAGGAGGAAGTTGCAGGGTGTTTACTATCGCAATTCCGACACAAATTGGTATCAATGCGGTCATAGCAAATAACGGTAATGAACCCACCCAATTACCTCGGCTCACTGTCAAAAATTGCACAGCCCCAGTCATTGAATAGTGTCAAATAGAGCCTCGCACGCACACCATTCACACCCGCATTACGATGCCATCCTGAGAGTTTCCGCTATCACACCTCAGCATCGGATAACCCTGTGAACAGCTACTATTGTCTCCTCCCACAGGAGATGGCTACTAACCTGAGAGTAGGCTGAGATTTCTGTATCCGAAGCGCGGTAAACGTGATCCAGACCACATTCCGGATGATACGGACATATCGATTACCGGTTCCCCCATATTTCTCACCGTGGGTCAGCAAACGCGACAGGATAAATGACCGGCTATTCGTCGATATTTGGCGAACTTTCCATCGGCGGTGAACTTCGGGATGGTTCAGACGACACCCGGTGACATTTATCACCCCTTTAGCGACGCCTTGTGAACCCGCTGTGAAAGTTTGCTGGAGGTCGTCGTCATCGCATATGGCGAGGTCAGCCGTGGCTGCCCGGGGCACCGCGAACAGGCAACACGCCCAGCGGCGGGGTGAGCCAGCTATCCCGCGACGACCCCGGCCGGCAGCGGCCCGAACGGGGCACCGAACTCGGTCACGGGCTCGAAACCGTGCTTGCGGGCCGCCGCGGCGCCCCGCCGGATCAATGCCGCGGTGGCGACGAATCCGGCTTGATCCGCAACCACGAAGGGGGTCAGCAACCGGTTATGGATGAAACTGAACGACAATCCCGCCTCCGGAATCGCCCAGCCCAGCGAACCACCCAGCCCCACATGCCCGAAGCCCGGCAACAGGCCCGGGATCGGCAACGAGTGATAGCCGAGGTGGAAGCCGAGCGGCATGACCAGGTTGCGGTCCCGGGTCAGATCGCGCCGACCAGTGAGCCCGGCGACCAGCTCCGCGGACAGGTAACGCCGGCCGTCGATTTCGCCACCATTGGCGATCGCGCCGTACATACGGGCCAGACCGCGTGCGGTGGCCACACCATTGGCCGACGGCAGCTCGCTGTCCAGCAGCGGCATGGCGCCCTGGACCGTCGACCGCATGCCGGGGAAGTACATGGAGCCGAAGATCGCGGACACCTCGAACGCCGCGATGCGGGGCGCGATGGTGTTGAAGATCGGATTCGGGATGTTGCGCTGGGGCCCGATGATGCTGGCGGCCCGCGTCGGCGCACCAGCCGGCGGCCGGCCCAGGTGGATCCCGTCGGTGTTCAGCGGCTCGGCGACCTCGGTACGGATCAGCTCTCGCATCCCCAGCCCGGTGACCGAACGGGCCAGGCCGGACAGCAGCCAGCCGTAGGTGAGCGCGTGATACGCGGGCTTACCGAAGTACCGGCCGACCGGTGCGGCCGCGAGCCGCTCCTCCATGACCAGGTGATCGAGCAGGTCGCGCGTGCGCACGCCGCGCAGATGCGCAAGACCCGCGCGGTGGTGCATCACGTCGCGGACGGTGATCGCCGCCTTGCCATTGGCGCCGAACTCCGGCCAATACTCGGCCACCGGCGCGTCGTAGTCGATCAGGCCGCGGTCCACGAGTCGGTGGATCACCGTGGAGGCCACACCCTTGGTCGCCGAGAACACCATGGCACCGGTGTCCGCGGACCAGCGCTGGCGTCCCCTGCGGTCCGACCAGCCGGCCCAGACGTCGACCACGGGCTTGCCATCGAGGTAGACCGCCAGCGCACCGCCGCCGAAGCGCGGATGCGGGAACATCGCCGCGAAGCTTCGCAGCGCGCAGGCGAAGTTCGGGTCGGCGGCACCCTGCAGCCCTTGGGGCAGAGTGTCGCGCTCGCGCATCGCCTGAGTCACAAATGGGAATTTAACGGGTCTAAGCACATCTGCAGCTAATTGTTGCCAAAACGTTAACTTGACACGCGGGCCGTCAGGTTGACTGTTCGGCCACCTGCAGGATTCGCTGAGCGGCCAGCGCGGGGGTCAGCTCACCGTCGCGAACCTGACGTTCGATCTCCGCGCGCTGGGCGCGGACGCCCGGGTGGCTCAGCACGCGGTCCAATACGGCGTCGCGCACCATCGACCACGTCCACTCGACTTGTTGTGTGCGACGGCGAGCCTCGAACTCGCCGGCCTTGGTCAACACGTCACGATGCCGTAGCACTGTGTCCCACAGCTCGGCCAGTCCGGTGCCCTCTATCGCACTCATCGTCAAAACTGGTGGACGCCAGAGAGTTTCACGCGGATAGATCAGTCTGATCGCCGCTGACAGCTCCCGTGCGCACGCCTTGGCTTCGGTGAGATGGGCACCATCGGCCTTGTTGACCACCACGATGTCGGCGAGCTCCAGCACCCCTTTCTTGATGCCCTGAAGCTGATCTCCGGTGCGGGCGAGGGTGAGGAAAACGAAGGTGTCCACCATGTTGGACACCGTGACTTCGGACTGCCCGACGCCGACGGTTTCCACCAGGATCACGTCGAACCCGGCGGCCTCGGCGAGCACGATCGTCTCCCTGGTCGCCTTTGCCACGCCGCCAAGGGTTCCCGACGTCGGCGACGGGCGGATGTAGGCGCACGGATGCACGGCAAGCTTCGCCATCCGGGTCTTGTCGCCCAGGATCGAGCCGCCGGTGCGGGTCGACGACGGGTCGACGGCCAGCACCGCGACCCGGTGGCCCTGCTCGATGAGGTACATGCCGAGCGCCTCGATCGTGGTCGACTTCCCCACCCCGGGCACCCCGGTGATACCGATATGCACGGCCTTCCCCGCGTCGGGCATCAACTCCAGCAGCAGGCGCTGGGCCTGATCGCGATGATCGGCGCGCGTCGACTCGACCAGGGTGATCGCGCGCGACAGAGCCGCACGATCACCGGCGCGGATCGCCTCGGCCAGAACCTCGACGTCGGCTGACATCAGGTGAGGTCGTAGCCGAGCCGCTCGGCGAGCTTGTGCAGCAGATCCACTGCGGCATCGGCGATCACCGTGCCGGGCGGGAAGATCGCGGTGGCCCCTGCGGCGTAGAGCTCGTCGAAGTCACCGGGCGGGATCACCCCACCGACCACGATCATGATGTCGGGACGCCCCACCGCGGCCAGTGCGTCACGCAGTGCCGGCACCAGCGTCAGGTGCCCGGCCGCCAAGGACGACACACCCACGACGTGGACGTCGTTGTCGGCGGCCTGTTGCGCAACCTCCTCCGGGGTGGAGAACAACGAACCCACGTCGACGTCGAAGCCGATGTCGGCGAAGGCCGTCGCGATGACCTTCTGGCCGCGGTCATGGCCGTCCTGACCCATCTTGGCCACCAGGATGCGCGGCCGGCGACCATCGGACTCGGCGAACTTCTCCACCAATTCGGTTGCGGCACTCACATTCTGGGCCTTTCCGACCTCATCCCGATAGACACCCGCGATGGTTCGGATCTCGGCCTGATGCCGGCCGTACACCTTCTCCAGC
The DNA here is from genome assembly GCF_013404075.1 of Mycolicibacterium vinylchloridicum. Taxonomy (GTDB): domain Bacteria; phylum Actinomycetota; class Actinomycetes; order Mycobacteriales; family Mycobacteriaceae; genus Mycobacterium; species Mycobacterium vinylchloridicum. The sequence continues at coordinate 51,628 of NZ_JACBJQ010000026.1, read as the reverse complement.
GCATCGGAGATCTCGCCGAGGGTGGCCATGGCGCGGGCGGCGTTGATGGCCAGCGCCAGCAGGTTGTTACCCAAGCCGTCTTCACCCGCCGAGCCGGAAGCATCTGCGGCCCTGGACAATTCCGCCAGCGCCGCCTGGGTGGCCGCCTCATCGCGGTCGGCGCGCAGCTGAGCGAGCTTGGCCAGCTGCTCGGCGCGCACACGGCTGTTCTCGACCTTGAGGACCTCGATCTCCTGGTCCTCGGTGACCTGGTACTTGTTCACCCCGATCAACGGCTGGGCACCGGAATCGATGCGCGCCTGGGTGCGCGCCGCCGCTTCCTCGATGCGCAGCTTCGGGATCCCTTCACCGATGGCCTGAGCCATGCCGCCGTGCTCGGCGACCTCGGCGATGTGCGCGCGGGCCTTCTGCGCCAGCTGATGGGTCAACCACTCCACGTAGTACGAGCCGCCCCACGGGTCGATCGGCCGCGTCGTGCCCGACTCCTGCTGCAACAGCAGCTGGGTGTTGCGCGCGATGCGCGCGGAGAAATCGGTGGGCAGTGCCAGCGCCTCGTCGAGTGCATTGGTGTGCAGCGACTGGGTGTGGCCCTGCGTGGCGGCCATCGCCTCGACGCAGGTCCGTGCGACGTTGTTGAACACGTCCTGGGCGGTCAGCGACCAACCCGAGGTCTGCGAATGGGTACGCAGCGACAGCGATTTTGGATTCTTGGCGCCGAACTCGGCGACCAGCTCACTCCACAGCAGACGGCCCGCACGCAGCTTGGCCACCTCCATGAAGAAGTTCATCCCGATGCCCCAGAAGAACGACAGGCGCGGCGCGAACGTGTCGACGTCGAGGCCGGCGTCGCGGCCGGCCTTGAGGTACTCCACACCGTCGGCCAGTGTGTAGGCGAGCTCGAGATCGGCTGTGGCCCCGGCTTCCTGAATGTGGTAGCCGGAGATCGAGATCGAGTTGAACTTCGGCATCTTGGCGCTGGTGTAGGCGAAGATGTCGGAGATGATCCGCATCGACGGCTTCGGCGGGTAGATGTAGGTGTTGCGGACCATGAACTCTTTGAGGATGTCGTTCTGGATGGTCCCGGCCAGCTTCTCCGGGGGCACCCCCTGCTCCTCGGCCGCGACGACGTAGAGCGCCAGAATCGGCAGCACTGCGCCATTCATGGTCATCGACACACTGACCGTGCCCAGGTCGATCCCGTCGAACAGCTGACGCATGTCCAAGATGGAATCGATTGCCACACCAGCCATTCCGACGTCACCGGCGACGCGCGGGTGGTCGGAGTCGTAGCCGCGGTGGGTGGCCAGGTCGAAGGCCACCGACAGGCCCTTCTGGCCGGCCGCCAGGTTGCGCCGGTAGAACGCGTTGGATTCGGCGGCGGTGGAGAACCCGGCGTACTGCCGGATGGTCCACGGTTGGTTGACGTACATGGTCGGGTACGGCCCGCGGATGAACGGCGGCTCACCCGGGAAGCTGTCCAGCGGATACCCCGCGGCGGCGATGGCGTCGCGGTCGGCGCCGACATAGACCGGCTTGACGGCGATCCCTTCGGGGGTCTGCCACTCGAGCTGCTCGGCGGTGTAGCCGTGCGCCGAGGCGGCGGCGGCGACGTGGTCGGCGACGGCGGCCTCGGTGGGTGCCGGCACCGACCGGTCGCCGTGCAGCGGGACGTCGGCGAAGCTGGGTACCGTGCTCGTGCTGGCAGTCATGTCAGGCCCCCAATCGGGTGAGCAGGGACGAAAGCGCTTCGACCGCATCGATTTTCGCGGTCAAGTAGCCGTCGGGTCTGGAAGCGGCGCCGTCGACGGCTTTCTCCGGGCCGGCGAGCAATATCTGATCGAGTCCGGCCGCGCGTGCCGCGGCCACCACATCGGAGGCATCGGTGCCGTAGCGGGCATCGGTGCCGCAGATCACCGCGACCGTCGCGTTCGCGTCGGCAACGGCCTTGGCCGTCCCGGCGGCGTCGACGGTGCCGGGGTTGACCGCTTCGATGCCGCCGGAGGCCAGCAGGTTGGCCGCGAACGTGGCCCGGATGTTGTTCTCGGCCAGCGGCCCCAGCGGCAGCAGCAGGACCGAGGGGCGTGAACCGGTGCGCTCGAGGTAGGCGTCGGACCGGTCGCGCAGCGCCTCGAAACCGGCTGCGTAGCGCCGCACGGTGTCCGACGAATCGAAGTGCGGAAGCGGCGCTTCGGACAGGTTCGGGAACTCGTTCACACCCGTGATCGCCGTGCGGCGGTGGGCGATGTCGTCGGCCCGGCGCGCCCGCACCGCTTCGATCTGCTCGGCGATGTGGTCGCGGGCCGCCACGAAGCCGCCCCGGGACTCGACGTCCTGAAAATGCGACCAGGCTTGCGTGGCAAGCTTTTCGGTGAGGTCCTCGACATACCAAGAGCCGCCGGCGGGATCGAGCACCCGGCCGATGTGCGACTCTTCGAGCAGCAACAACTGGGTGTTTCGCGCGATTCGCCGGGCGAAACCGGCACTGATGCCGGGGAATCCGCTCGGGATCGCCACGTCGAACGGCAGCACCGCCACCGTGTCCGCTCCCCCCACGCCGGCGCCGAATGCGGCCAGTGTAGTGCGCAGCATGTTCACCCACGGATCGCGCTGGGTCATCATCGGCAGTGACGTGACCGCGTGCACGATCGCCGCCCCGCTATCGGGCTGGCCGAGTACGTCGGCGACCCGGGCCCAGAGTTGGCGGGCCACCCGGAATTTGGCGATCGTCATGAACTGGTCGTCGTCGGCCACCAGGCGGAAGCTGATCTGGCGCAGCGCATCGGCGACGTCGATGCCCGCGTCCACCAGCGCCCGCACGTACTCGACGGCGGCACCCAGCGCACCGGCGAGTTCCCACGCCGCGTTGGCGCCGCGGTTGTGGAATGCCGGACCGTCGACGGTGATGGCGCGCACCCCTGCTGAGCCGGCCAGATTCCCGGCGACCCGGGTCACGTCCTCGACGGAGGGAGCGTCAAAGCCGCTCAGCGGCGCAGTGAACGGATCGGCGCCCAGATCGATCGACAGTCCCGCGCGCTGGGCATCGTCGGCACCCGCCACCAGGGCGAGCACCGCGTCCGCGGCGGGGACGAACTGCGCCCCCGCGTCGAGGACCACCGGCGCGAGCTCCAGATAGACGCCTTCCAACAGCCGGTCCAGATCGGCAGGGTCAACGCCGGTGTCGCCGACGCGCAGCACCAGCGCGCTCACCCCGTCGCCGAGGGCGGCGAGCACCGCGGCATTGCCATCGGCAACGGAGCCGCCGGCGCCGAAGATCTCGGCGACCTTCCAGCCGGCAACGACGTCGCGACGTGCGTCGGCACCACGGACAAACGGCCAGGTGCCGGGCAGCGGCGGTTCGGGCCGGGCATCGAGCGTGGTGTAGAGCGGCCGGATCGGAAAGCCCTCGTAGGTGGGCGAGTCCAGCAGCGACTCGGGTTGCGCGGGCAGATCCGCCGGATCTTTCCGGCTGCTCTTGGCCAGCACGCCGGCCACCGCGGTGCGCCAGCGGGCGCGGGCCTCCTCCACCTCTACTACCGACACCGGCAACTCCTGTTGTCGCAGCTCGTGGCAGCCCCTCCCCGGGAACGCCATCAGACCATCAGGCTAAATGATGGACTCACGCGTCACGCCGCCGAGTAGGCAGGCCCGTAATCTTGGTAAACGTGACGTCGAAGACCCGCAACACGCTGCGCAGCGTCAGCTCAGCGGTGGTCGCCACGGCACGCCAGGTATCCCGGACACGCATCGTCGGAACCGCTGTCGCCGGTGTGATTCTCGTCGCAATCGTGCTGCTGGTGCCGCTGCCGACGGCCGTGCAGCTGCGGGACTGGGCGACATCGCTCGGGGCGTGGTTCCCCCTGGCCTTCCTCGGCGCGCACATCCTCGTCACCGTTTTCCCGTTTCCGCGCACCGCCTTCACCCTGGCGGCGGGGCTGTTGTTCGGCCCCGGCCTGGGTGTGGTGATCGCCGTGGTCGCCAGCACCGTGAGCGCGCTCATCGCGTTGCTGTTGGTGCGGGCGCTGGGCTGGCAGCTCAGCAAGCTGGTGAGCCATCCCGCTCTTGCGTCGGTGGACGCGCGCTTGAGCGCCCGCGGCTGGCCCGCGGTGTTCTCGCTGCGGATGATCCCCGCCGTCCCGTTCTCGGTGCTCAACTACGCCGTGGGGGCCTCGGCGGTGCGGGTGCTGCCGTACCTGTGGGCGACGCTGGCCGGGCTGATTCCCGGCACCACCGCCGTGGTGTTCCTCGGAGATGCGCTGACCGGCAATATCAGCCCGCTACTGGTGCTGGTGTCGGCGTGTACCGCGGCAGTCGGCATCGCCGGGCTGGCCCACGAGGTGCGGACTCACCGCCGAGCCGGCGACGGCGTCGCGACCAAGAGCGGATAGGTCACTACTGCTCGTTGCCGTGCCGCGGAGCGTACTGCGGGTCGGCCGGTGGAGCCTGCTGCTCGGACAGCGGCGGATACGAGGGCACCGGGGCCGCGCCTACCGCGGGCACCGTATTGCGCGCCTCGGCCTCGGCCTTGGCCACCGCCTGCGCGATCGCGGGGTCGGTCTTGGTGTCGAACCAATCGGCGACCTCGTCGGAGTCGTCCTCGGCCCTGGGCAGGTCGGGCTCGACCGGGGACGGCGTGTAGCGGAACACCCCGTCCTCGCCGGGCGCGCCGAGCATCTTGGTGAATCCCTGCAGCGCCGAACCGAAGTCGCTGGGCACCAGCCACACCTTGTTGGCCTCGCCCTTGGCCATCTGAGGCAGCGTCTGCAGGTATTGGTAGGCCAGCATCTCCGGGGTCGGCCGGCCCGCCTTGATGGCGGCGAACGTCTTCTCGATGGCCTTGGCCTGGCCCTGCGCCTGCAGGTAGGACGCGGCCCGCTCGCCCTGAGCGCGCAGTATCCGGGACTGCCGGTCAGCCTCGGCGGCCAGGATCGCGGCCTGTTTGGCGCCCTCGGCGGCCAGGATCTGGGCCTGTTTCTGGCCTTCGGCCTGCTTGATCGAGGCCTCCCGGCTGCCCTCTGCGGTGAGGATCATGGCGCGCTTCTCGCGGTCGGCGCGCATCTGCTTCTCCATCGAATCCTGAATGGACGGCGGCGGGTCGATGCTGCGCAGCTCCACGCGGGCAACCCGCAGACCCCAGCGCCCGGTGGCCTCGTCGAGAACGCCGCGCAGCTGCCCGTTGATCTGGTCGCGGCTGGTCAGCGTCTGCTCGAGGGTCATGCCGCCGACGACGTTGCGCAGCGTGGTGGTGGTCAGCTGCTCCACACCGACGATGTAGTTGCTGATCTGGTAGACCGCCGCCTGCGGGTTGGTGACCTGGAAGTACACCACCGTGTCGATGTTGACGGTCAGGTTGTCCTCGGTGATCACCGGTTGCGGCGGGAACGACACCACCCGCTCGCGCAGGTCCACCCGCGCGCGGACCTTGTCCACGAACGGAACCAGCAGCGTGAGCTGACCCGACACGGTCTTGCTATAGCGTCCGAGCCGCTCGATCACGGCGGCCTCGGCCTGCGGGATCAGCGCGATGGACTTGGCGACGACGATGATGGCGAAGATCACCAGCACCGCGAGCAAGACCAGACCGGCTATGGCACCGTCCATGAAGGGTTCTCCTTACCCGTTCTTCCAGACGACCGCGGTGGCACCGTCGATGTGCATGACGGTGACGTGGTCGCCCGGCTCGTAGACATCGTTGTCGTTGTAGGGGCGGGCCGTCCAGACTTCACCGTCCAGTTTCACCTGGCCTTCATGCTGCGCCACCCGGTCGAGCACCAGCGCGCTCTTGCCTTCCAGCGCCTTGACCGGTTCTGGCAGCCCCTTGCCCGCGGTGAGTTTCCGGCGCAGCGCGGGGCGGACCAGCAGCAGAAGCAGCACCGAAACCACCAGGAACACCGCGCCGTCGGCCCACACCGGCCAGTCCAGGAGCCAGCTCGAACCACCGGCGGCCAGCGCGCCGCCGGCCAGCATCAGCAGGAACATGTCGCCCGTGAGGGCCTCGGCACCGGCAAGACCTAGGGCAAACACGAGCCAGATCAGTGCCGCGGGCATGAGGTCAGGATATCGCGGCCGGGCACGACAGGTTGGCAGAAAGCCGGTTCAAGGTCCACCCACTACACTGCGAGCATCATGTGGTGCCCGAGTGTTTCGCTATCCGTGTGGGCCAACGCCTGGCTCGCGGGCCAGGCTGCGCCCGACGACGTCCTCGACGCGTTATCAGCTTGGGCACCAACGCATTCGGTGACCGCCTACGATTCGGTCGCGGCCGGCCATACCGGACTGCCCTGGCCGGACGTCGACGACGCCGGTGCGGTGTCGTTGCTGCAGACGTTGCGGACCGTCGCAGGCCGCTCGATGGACGCCCGGCCCCCCGCGATCAGCGTCGTCCTTCCTGTTCCCGGCGACGTCCGGGGGTTGGCGGCCGGCACCCAGTTCCAGCGCGACGCACTGGCGTCCGGCGAGGCGATCATCGTGACCAGCCCAGCCGGCGACACCATCGGCCTGGTCCCCGATTTCGAGTACGACGACACCGATGACGAGTTGCCGGACGGCGACCGGATGCCCGAGCTGTGCGCGCTGTCCTGGACGGTGTACTCCTTGCCCGCCATCCCGGTGGTCGACCACCTCGACCTCGGCGAGGCGGAGTACAACCTGCGATCGGCCGTGCGGTCGGCCGCCGATGCCCTTGGCGCTCTGCAGCTCGGCGCCGCGGGGGGTGTCGACGACCCGCGCGGGCTCGTCGAGCAGGTGCTGGAATCCGGCAGACACCACCGCGCCCCCGATCATGCTCCGGCGCGCGCACTTCGCGTATTGGAGAACGCCGCACACGTCGACGCGATCATCTCGGTCAGCTCGGGACTGATGCCGATCGGCACCCAGAGCGCGTCGGAAGCTCAGATCGCCAACGACGCACTGCGGCCGCTGGCATCGATCGTGCGCTCGGCGCGCATCGCCGCGGTCACCGCGATCCTGCACTCGGCCTGGCACTGAGTTCCGGCTCACAGCCGGGTGTGCAGAACCGGCCGTCGACGCTGGCACCGTAGCCCGGAACCGGCTCGGCGCCAACCACTCTCACCGGCTCGCGACCGTCGCGTACCTCGTCGACGAGATCGAGTACCAGCTGAGCGAAGCGACGTTGCGCATTGGGAGTCGAAGCCCTGGCCAGCGCGATCCCGAGTTCACCGGCCTGCTGGGCAAGTTCGTTGTCCAGGTCCCACACCACCTCGATGTGGTCGGCGACGAATCCGACCGGGCACACCACAACCGCCTTGACGCCGGATGCGCCCAGCACCGAGAGATGATCGGCGACATCGGGTTCCAGCCACGGCACCTGTGGCGGTCCCGAGCGGGACTGCCACACCACGTCATAGTCGGCGTAACCGGCCGCGGTGGCCACCAGCCCGGCAGCGTAACGGACTTGGCGGGCATACAGATCCGGCCCGCACCGGTTCGCGGCGCGCAGCGGGATCGAATGGGCGGTGAACACCAATCGGGCATCGGCGCGCAGAGATTGCGGCAGTGTCGCGACAGCCTCGGCGATGGCATCGGTGAACATCTCCACCAGCAGCGGATGGTCGAAGAACTGCCGCAGCTTCACCAGATCCGGGGCCCCGGCGCCCACGGCGGCGCGGGCGCGGACGATGTCCTCCTGATACTGGGCGCAGCCCGAATAGCCGCCCCACGCCGAGGTGGTGAACACCGCCGCACGCCGCACGCCGTCGGACGTCATTGCCGCAACGGTGTCTTCGACGAAGGGATGCCAGTTGCGGTTGCCGAAGTACACCGGCAGTTCGTCGCCACGCTCGGCGAGTTCGGCGCGTATCTCGTCGATCAGGGCGCGGTTGATGCCGTTGATCGGAGATACCCCGCCGAAATGCAGGTAGTGCTCGGCGACGGCGGCCAGCCGCTCGGGCGGTATCCCCCGGCCCCGAGTGACGTTCTCCAGGAACGGCATCACCTGTTCGGGGCCCTCCGGGCCACCGAACGAGAGCAGCAACAGCGCGTCAAACGGGGGCACTCTAGAGCAGCTGGGTGCTGGCGCCGCCGTCGGCGAAGATGATGGTTCCGGTGGTGGCCGGCAGCCAGTCCGACAGCAGGGCGCACACCGTCTTGGCAACCGGCGTCGGATCCTTCATGTTCCAGCCCAGCGGCGCACGCTGATCCCAGCCCTCTTCGAGCAGCTTCATCTGTGCGCCGGCTTCTTCACCCAGCGCGCCGCCGACGATCGCACTCATCGCCAGGGTCCGGATCGGTCCTGCTGCAACGAGATTCGACCGCACACCGACCTTGCCGGCTTCGCGGGCGACGAATCGGTTGACCGATTCCAGCGCACTCTTGGCGACCGTCATCCAGTTGTAGGCCGGCATCGCCCGGGTGGGGTCGAAGTCCATGCCGACGATGCCGCCGCCGGGGTTCATCACCGGCAGCACGGCTTTGGCCAGCGAGGCGTAGGAGTACGCAGAGATGTGAATGCCCTTGGAAACGTCCTCGTAGGGCGCGTCGAAGAACGGGTTTATGCCCATGCCGGTCTGCGGCATGAAGCCGATGGAGTGCACCACGCCGTCGAGCTTGTTGCCCTCACCGATCTCGGCGGTGACGCGGTCGGCCAGCGTCGACAGGTGCTCTTCGTTCTGCACGTCGAGCTCGATCAGCGGCGCCGGGTTGGGCAGCCGGTCGGCGATCCGGCGGATCAGCTTCATCCGGTCGAAGCCGGTGAGCACCAGCTCGGCACCGGCTTCCTGGGCGACCTTGGCGATGTAGAACGCGATCGACGAGTCGGTGATGATCCCCGTGACGAGAATCCGCTTGCCTTGAAGAAGTGTCACAGTGAATGTCCCTTTCCTAGTGCCCCATACCCATGCCGCCGTCGACCGGGATCACCGCGCCGGCGATGTAGCCGGCATCCTCCGACGCCAGGAAACTGACCGCCCCCGCGACCTCCTCGGCCGTCCCGACCCGCTTGGCCGGGATGAATTCCAGTGCGCCCTCTTGGATCCGCTCGTCGAGCGCGCGGGTCATCTCGGTGTCGATATAGCCGGGCGCGACGACGTTGGCGGTGACGCCGGCCTTGGACATCTCCCGAGAGATCGAACGGGCCATCCCGATCAGGCCGGCCTTGGCGGCCGCGTAGTTGGACTGGTTGCCGATGCCCCACATGCCCGAGACCGAGCCGATGAAGATGATCCGGCCGAACCGCTTGCGCTGCATGCTGCGCGACGCCCGCTGTGCCACCCGGAACGCCCCGGTCAGGTTGGCGTTGATGACCGCCTCGAAACGCTCCTCCGTCATCCGGATCATGAACGCGTCCTGGGAGATGCCGGCGTTGGACACCAGCACCTCGACCGGACCCTGATGCTCCTCGACCTCGGTGAAGGCCCGGTCGACGGCTGCGCTGTCGGTGACATCACACACGACACCGAACAATCCCTCGGGTGCACCGGACCCGCGGTGAGTGACGGCGACCTTGTGACCGTCGGCGGCCAGTCGGCGCGCGATCGCCAGGCCGATACCCCGGTTTCCACCGGTGACCAGCACCGAACGGGAGACGAACTCGGGTTTTCCGGCCGCGGCGACGCCGGCCGATTCAGCGGTATCGGTATCGGTCATGTCGGTCAACTTACTGTCTGTCGTCGGTGGCACCGAAATCGACACGAGGGGCATCAACCCGGCAGGCGCCGGTTGACCAGCAGTGCGGCGAGCGCGGCGAGAGCGAGCACCAGCGCGCCCAGCCGCAGCCAGCCGGTGCTGGCCTCGCCCTTGATGGTCTCGTAGCCGATCTGGTCCTGCAGTGAGGTGAAGACCTCCTTGAGCTGCTGCAGACTCGATGCGGTGTAGGCATTGCCGCCGGAGAGATCCGCGATCTTCTTGAGCATCTCGTCGTCGACCGGAACCGGCTGGCGCTGGTCATTGATCTCGACGTAGCCGTACGGGGTGCCGAACGACACCGTGGAGATCGGCACGCCCTGATCCTTGGCGGTGCGGGCGGCGGTGAACGCGCCCTTCGGGTTGTCCGGGTTCGAGGGCACGGTTTCCTTGCCGTCGGACATCAGCACGATGCGGGCCGGCGGCGGGGTGTCACCGCCGCCGATGACGGCGCCCACGGTCGCGATGGCCTGCAGCGAGGTGAAGATGGCCTCGCCGGTGGCGGTGCGGTCCGCCAGTTGCAGCTTGTCGATCGCCTGCTTGGTGGCCTCGCGGTTGGTGGTCGGCGACACCAGGACGGTGGCGGTGCCCGCATAGGCGATCAGACCCAGGTTGATGCCGGGGGTCAGCTGGTCGGCGAACTGCTTGGCAGCCTCCTGTGCGGCCGCCAGCCGGCTGGGCTCGACGTCGGTGGCGCGCATCGACTGCGAGACGTCGATGGTCAGCATCACCACGGCGCGATTGCGCGGAATACGCACGTCGTGAGTCGGGCCGGCCATCGCGATGGTCAGAAGGATCAGCGAGGCGATCAACAGGATGGCCGAGAGGTGCCGCCAGCGCGTAGGCCGTTTGGGCGCAACGCTTTCCAGCAGCTCCATGTTGGCGAACCGCAGGACCCGCTTCTGCCGGGCGTACTGAACGATGACGTAGAGCCCGACCAGACCGGCGATGACGAGCAGGAAAAGGAAGAACCACGGGTGTTCGAAGCCGGACAGTGTCATCGGCCCGAGCAACGGCAATGTCATTGGCTACCCGCCAGTGCGCCGCGGCGACGGGACGCGACGAACCGCACGATGTCGGCGATCCAGTCACGGTCGGTCCGCAGGGTCATCAGCGGAGCGCCGCAGCGACGCAGGGTGCGCGCCACCTCGTCGCGGTGCACCGCCGCGGCGCGGGCGAAGTCGTCGCGGAGCTGCTCGTCGATGGTGAACTCCCGGGTGGCGCCGGACTCGGTGTCCTGCAGGATCACGTCGCCGACCGGCGGCAGTTCGACGTCGCGCGGGTCGAGCACCTCGATGCCCAGCACTTCGTGGCGGGCAGCGATCGCACGCAGCGGCCGCATCCAGTTGATCGGGCCGAGGAAGTCGCTGATCACCACCGCCATGCCGCGGCGCCGTTCGGGCCGGCGCAACGCGTCGATGGCGGCGGCCAGGTCACCGCGCACGCCTGCGGGCGCCTTCGGCATGGTGGCAATGGTCCGCAGCAGCGTCTGCTCATGCATCCGGCCGGACAGGGCCGGCACCCGGGTGATCGTGTCGCCGTTGGCGATGATCGCGCCGATCCGGTTGCCGCCGCCGCTGTTGAGATAGGTGATCGCCGCGGACGCGGCGACGGCCAGGTCGCGCTTCTCACACCCGGTGGTGCCGAAGTCCAGGCTCGCCGACATGTCGACCACCAGCCAGGTCTCCAGTTCGCGGTCGGCGATCATCTGCCGCACATGCGGGTGGGTGGTACGGGCGGTCACCGACCAGTCCATCCGGCGCACGTCGTCACCGGGCTGGTAGAGCCGCGACTCCCCCGGTTCGGAACCCGGGCCGGGGATCAGGCCGAGGTGGTCACCGTGCAGGACTCCGTCGAGCTTGCGCCGGACCGTCAGCTCGAGGGTGCGCAGCGCCGCCGAGAGCTTGGCGTCACCGATCTCACCGCGCTGAAAAGACGGCGGGTGGATGGTCTGCGAGTCACTCACCGACCGTTGGCACCCGCCCCGGCGGGAACCACCGGCGGCACCGAATGCCCTTGTTGGGGAACGGCATTGACCTGAGGCAGCGCGACGGTCTGCAGGATCCGGCTGATCACCGTCTCGGCCTTGATGTCATCGGCGAGCGCGTCGTAGGTCAGCACCAGGCGGTGGCGCAGCACGTCGGGGATTACGTCGATGACGTCCTGCGGGATCACGTAGTCGCGGCCGCGCACCAGCGCCAGGGCGCGGGCGGCGGCGATGATGCCCAGCGACGCACGCGGCGAGGCGCCGAACGCCACCCACGCCTTGACGTCGCCGAGCCCGAACTGCTCGGGCCGGCGGGTCGCGGTGACGACCCGGACCACGTAGTCGACCAACGCGTGGTGGACGAAGTTGTTGGCGGCCACGTTCTGCAGCCGAAGCAGGTCGCCGGTTTCGAGGATCTGTTTGGGCTCCGGCGGGGTGACACCCATCCGGTAGATGATCTCGCGCTCTTCCTCGGGCGAGGGGTAGTCGACGTTGATCTTGAACAGGAAGCGGTCGCGCTGGGCTTCCGGCAGCGGGTAGACGCCCTCGTTCTCGATCGGGTTCTGGGTTGCCATCACCAGGAACGGCTTGGGCAGCTCATAGGTCTTGCCGCCGATGGAGATCTTGCGCTCGGCCATGACTTCGAGCAATGCCGACTGCACCTTTGCCGGGGCGCGGTTGATCTCGTCGGCCAGCAGGAAGTTCACCACGACCGGTCCGAGCTCGATGTCGAACTCCTCGCGGCCCTGCCGGTAGATGCGGGTACCGATGATGTCGGTGGGCACCAGGTCGGGGGTGAACTGGATGCGAGCGAAGGTACCGCCGACCACCTTGGCGAAGGTCTCGACCGCGAGCGTCTTGGCGACGCCGGGGACACCTTCGAGTAGCACGTGCCCCTTGGCCAGCAGCCCGACCAGGATGCGCTCGACGAGCTGATCCTGACCCACGATGATGCGCTTGACCTCGAAGATCGCCCGCTCCAGGGTGTGGACCTCGCCGGCCAGACCGTTACCGCCAGCCGAAAAGGACTGGGCTGCGGGGCCTGCGGGCGACCCACCTGGTGACGTCATCGACTTCCTCCACGAGCTGTTGGTTTTGGCAGGCACGCCGTGCCCTGCCACAACTATTCCAGGCGTTCTGGGATCCGTCGACGTGCCCCGTTCGCTGGCGCGTCGAGATCCGGCGCCTTTAGGTCTCGATGATGCGCGTCAGATACGGCGTCATACCCGCGGTGCGCACCGGGCTGACGGTCACCTGACCAGCCGCCGACGACGCCTCGAGCATCTGGCCGTTGCCGAGATAGATCGTGACGTGCTGGGTCCCGCCGGGCCCATAGAAGATCAGATCGCCGCGCTTGGCCTGCGAGGGCGGGATGTGCCGGCCGGCGTTGTACTGGTCGCCCGAGTACTTGGGAATCTGCACACCGACCCCCGCGAAGGCGTAGCGGGTGAAGCCCGAGCAGTCGTAGCCGACCTTGCCGGCGTCTTCCTCCACGCCGGCGCTCGGCCCGTTGATCGCGCCGCCACCCCAGGAGTACGGCACGCCGCGTTGCGAGGCGCCGCGGGCGATGACGTATTCGATGGCCTGTGGTCCCCTGACCCGGCCACCGGGGATCGCCGATGGCGAACCGCCGAAGCCCAGTCCGGCCAGGAACCTGCGGCCCAGATCCATGGTTGCCTGCGCCGACTGCTGGGCAACCTGTAGCGAGGCGTTGGCTACAGCCACCGGGTCACCGGGGGCGCCCGCGCTCAGGATCTTGGGCAGCGTCGGATCCCACTCGCCCGGATCGGCATTCGCCGGGCCGGCAACGCCAAGCCCAAGTGTCAGTGCCGTCAGGATCGTCCCGACGAAGAGCCGTCGAGAAGTGTTGCGAGACATGGGTACAACTCCGTCAGTATTCGATGTAGCGGATGACGAACGGTGTCATGCCGCTGGTGCGCACCGGTGAGATCTTCACGGAAGAGCCGGTGTAGGGAGCCTCGAGCATCTGGCCCTGGCCCAGGTAGAGCGTCACGTGCTGGCTGCCGCCGGGGCCGTAGAAGATCACGTCACCGCGACGCATCTGCGACGAGGGGATCTTGCGGCCCATGTTGTACTGCGAACCCGAGTAGTGCGGCAGCTTGATGCCGACACCGGCGAACGCATAAAGGATCAGTCCGGAGCAGTCGAATCCGACTGTGCCGGCGCCACTGTCGATGCCGTTGCTGGGGCCGTTGGCGGTGCCGCCACCCCAGGAGTACGGCACGCCCATCTGGGACATGGCGCGTTTGATGACGTACTCGGAGGCCTGCGCGCCGTACACATAGGGGATCGCGCCGTTGGTGATTCCGGTGTCGTCGGGCTTCAGGATGCCGAGCTTCTGCAGGAAGCTCTTGCCCATCTGCTTGGTCGCGTTCAGCGAGGACGACGAGATCTGCAGCACCGCGTTGATGATCTGGATCGGATCGCCGGAGACGAAGGCACTGGGCACCATCGGCAAGGTGGTGTCCCATTCCGAGGCGCTGCCGTACGGCGGGACCGTGCCCGCCCCCGGCGCCTTGGGCGAGCCCGGGGCGGCCGGGTCCCAGCGATCCCCCGGGGTCGCCGGGCCGGTCGCCGCCGACTGCGGCACGGCGGCAGGCGAATTCGCCGGCGCCGACCGCTGAACTAGGGGTCGGGCGGCGTCGAGTTTCTCCTGAGCCGTCTTCCGCTCGGCCGCCAGCCGGTCGATCTCGGCCTGCTGGTCACCGAACGTCTTCTGCGCCTGGGTCAACGCCGAGACGGCGGCCTGCTGACTGGCTTCGGCGTCGGCGACGGCCTGGTCGGCCTTCTCCTTGGCCAGCCGCGCCGCGGACTCCTTGTTGACCTGCTCGGTGCGGGCCCGCTGCAGGTCGGTGATCACCTGTTGCGAGCTCAGCGTCAGCGCCTGGGTGGCCGACGCGGTGGAGATGATGTCCTCGGGCGTCGTCGCCATCAACAGCGACGACGACGGTCCGTTCATATAGGCGGCGACGGCAAGTTCGTCGAATCGCTTCTGCGCCTCGGCGATTGCGGCGGTGGAGTCCTTGACCGCCGCCGCGCTGACGTCGACCTGTTCTTGGGCGGCGGCCGCCGCATCGCGAGCGGACTGGACGTCGACGATCGCCTTGTTGACGCTTTCCTGCTCGGCCTGAACCTTGGCGCCGATGTCCTGCAGACGCTGGTTGGCGTCGGCAACGTCGGCGATCAGTCCGGCGATCGTGTTGGGGCCCGGCCCTGGCTCGGCCTGGGCCAGCCCCGGCATGGTCAGCGTCATGACGACGCTGAGTGCCAATGGGCGGACGAGAGAGCCGCGATGGGAACGTCTCATTCGACCCTGGTCTCCTCTGCTCCACGTGCAGTCACGCCAGTAACAGATGTCACATGAGTCACATCAATAACAATGGCGACAGTTGCACCGTACGTCACATTTGTCGCAGAGGAAACTTCCGGCAGGAATTACATGTTTGTCATTTACGGGATGTTGCCGAAAAGTAATCTTATCGATTTGCCAGATAAGGCTATTTGACCTGATCAGCAGCGGTATCGGTATTTTGCGAGCGGCGTCCCCGAAGTTGCAGAACTCGGGTCAAAACAGCCGCTGCAGCCACCCCGATCACGAGCGTGATCGTTAATCCCGTCCAGGGAAAGTCTGGCGTTTGTAACTGATCGACAAAAGCCTGCGTGCCGACGACCGGATTGGGGGCCGTCTTGGCCACGTCCTGGCCCGCCTCGAGGGTCACGCGGTCATAGGTGGTGCTGTAGGTACCGGCCCACCCCGGGCTCAGCACCAGCACCGTGGCACCGGGATTGGCGGCCCCGATCTCGGTGGCGATATCGCGAAGCGGGGTGTCGATCGGCGGGCTGGTCTCCATCACGACGACCTTGAGGTCGATGCCGCGCTCCTGAGCCGAGGCCACTATCTTCTGCAGACCCGCGACATCGGCGGCCGGAGCAGCGACGCCGTCGGAGGCCACGTCGGCCTTGACCGCCGCCAGGCACTGCTCGACCGGAGTCGACGGGGCCAGGCCCGCGGTGCTGCACACCTCCACCGGAATGAAGGTCGGCGGGTGCAGATTCGTCACGATCGCAAACCGTACCCCTTGGCTCTGCCCCGGGGTGGCACCACGCGCCGAGGAAGACAAGACTGGGACCCAGGACCGTTGGCCGCGAACGGAAACGATCCGACCGCTTAGCAGGACAAGCGTACTGTTAGTATTCGAGACGGATGCCGACACAGCCCGTCGGCATCGATGACTACGCCGGGAGTTGATGTGAGCGATTCACTTAATTCGTTTGGAGCGCGCGACACCCTCGAGGTCGGCGACAACAGCTACCAGATCTACCGCCTCGACGCGGTGCCCGGGACCGAGAAACTTCCCTACAGCCTCAAGGTGCTCGCCGAGAACCTGTTGCGCACCGAGGACGGCGCCAACATCACCAAAGACCACATCGAGGCGATCGCGAACTGGGACCCTTCGGCCGAGCCGAGCATCGAGATCCAGTTCACGCCCGCGCGCGTGCTGATGCAGGACTTCACCGGCGTGCCCTGCATCGTCGACCTGGCCACCATGCGTGAGGCCGTCGCGGCGCTGGGCGGCGACCCGGACAAGGTCAACCCGCTCTCGCCCGCCGAGATGGTCATCGACCACTCGGTGATCCTCGACGTGTTCGGCACCGCCGACGCGTTCGAGCGGAACGTCGAACTCGAGTACGAACGCAACGGCGAGCGCTACCAGTTCCTGCGCTGGGGCCAGGGCGCGTTCGACGACTTCAAGGTCGTCCCGCCCGGCACCGGCATCGTGCACCAGGTCAACATCGAGTACCTGGCCCGCGTCGTGATGGTGCGCAATGGCGTCGCGTACCCCGACACCTGCGTGGGCACCGACAGCCACACCACGATGGAGAACGGCCTTGGCGTGCTGGGCTGGGGCGTCGGCGGTATCGAGGCCGAGGCCGCCATGCTCGGCCAGCCGGTCTCGATGCTCATCCCCCGCGTCGTCGGCTTCAAACTGACCGGCGAGATCAAGCCCGGCGTGACCGCCACCGACGTGGTGCTGACCGTCACCGACATGCTGCGAAAGCACGGCGTGGTCGGCAAGTTCGTCGAGTTCTACGGCAAGGGTGTGGCCGAGGTGCCGCTGGCCAACCGCGCGACGCTCGGCAACATGAGCCCCGAATTCGGTTCCACCGCAGCGATTTTCCCGATCGACGACGAGACGATCAAATACCTGCGGCTGACCGGGCGCACCGACGAGCAGCTGGCCCTGGTGGAGGCCTACGCCAAGGCGCAGGGCATGTGGCACGACCCCGAGCGCGAGCCGAAGTTCTCCGAGTACCTCGAACTCGACCTGTCCACGGTGGTGCCGTCGATCTCCGGGCCCAAGCGGCCACAGGACCGGATCGAGCTCTCCGACGCCAAGAACGCGTTCCGCAAGGACATCCACAACTACGTCGAGGAGAACCACCCGGCTCCGGAGACCAAACTCGATGAGGCGGTGGAAGAGTCCTTCCCCGCCAGCGACCCGGTGTCGCTGTCCTTCGCCGACGACGGTGCGGTCGATGCGCGTCCGTCGGCGGCCAACGGATCCGAGGGCCGGCCGTCCAAGCCGGTCACGGTCAAGTCGGCGGATCGCGGCGAGTTCGTGCTCGACCACGGCGCGGTCGTGGTCGCGGGCATCACATCGTGCACGAACACCTCGAACCCGTCGGTCATGCTCGGTGCCGCACTGCTGGCCAAGAAGGCCGTCGAGAAGGGCCTGACCTCCAAGCCGTGGGTCAAGACCAACATGGCACCCGGCTCGCAGGTCGTCACCGACTACTACAACAAGGCCGGCCTGTGGCCGTACCTGGAGAAGCTCGGCTACTACCTCGGTGGCTACGGCTGCACCACATGCATCGGCAACACCGGCCCGCTGCCCGACGAGATCTCGGCCGCCATCAACGACAACGATCTGTCGGTGACCGCGGTGCTCTCCGGCAACCGCAACTTCGAAGGCCGCATCTCCCCCGACGTCAAGATGAACTACCTGGCATCGCCGCCGCTGGTGATCGCCTACGGCATCGCGGGCACGATGGACTTCGATTTCGCGTCTGACCCGCTCGGGCAGGACACCGACGGCAATGACGTGTTCCTCGCCGACATCTGGCCGACGACGGCGGAGATCGAGGAGACCATCGCGTCGTCGATCAACCGGGACATGTTCACCGCGAGCTACGCCGACGTGTTCAAGGGCGACGACCGCTGGCGCTCGCTGCCGACCCCCGAGGGCAACACCTTCGCGTGGGACGACGCGTCGACCTATGTGCGCAAGGCGCCGTACTTCGACGGTATGCCCGCCGAGCCCCAGCCCGTCAGCGATATCACCGGGGCCAGGGTCCTTGCGCTGCTTGGTGATTCGGTCACCACCGACCACATCAGCCCGGCCGGCGCCATCAAGAAGGGCACCCCCGCCGCACAGTATCTGGAGGCCAACGGCGTCGAGCCCAAGGACTTCAACTCGCTGGGGTCGCGCCGCGGCAACCATGAGGTGATGATCCGTGGCACGTTCGCGAACATTCGATTGCGCAACCAGTTGCTTGACGACGTGTCCGGCGGCTACACCCGTGATTTCACCCAGGACGGCGGGCCGCAGGCCTTCATCTACGACGCCTCGCAGAACTACCAGAAGGTGGGCATTCCGCTGGTGGTGTTGGGCGGCAAGGAATATGGGTCGGGCTCATCGCGCGACTGGGCGGCCAAGGGCACCAGCCTGCTGGGCGTGCGCGCGGTCATCACCGAGTCCTTCGAGCGCATCCATCGGTCCAACCTGATCGGCATGGGCGTGATCCCGCTGCAGTTCCCGGCCGGTGAGTCGGCGGCCAGCCTCAAGCTGGACGGCACCGAGGTCTTCGACATCACCGGGATCGAGGAGCTCAACAACGGCAAGACGCCGAAGACGGTCAGTGTCACAGCCACCAAAGAAGACGGGTCGACGGTTCAATTCGACGCCGTGGTGCGCATCGACACCCCCGGTGAGGCCGACTACTACCGCAACGGCGGCATCCTGCAGTACGTGCTCCGCCATATGCTCGCGGCCGGCTAGCTCCGACGTGCCCAGGGTCAGCGAGGATCATCTGGCGGCCCGCCGTCGCCAGATCCTCGACGGCGCACGGCGCTGCTTTGCCGAGTACGGCTACGACAAGGCAACCGTGCGCCGCCTGGAGCACACCATCGGTCTGTCGCGTGGTGCGATCTTCCACCACTTCCGTGACAAGGACACCCTGTTCTTCGCCCTCGCCCGCGAGGACGCCGAGCGGATGGCCGAGGTCGCCTCGAGCCAGGGCCTCGTCCAAGTGATGCGGGACATGCTGGCCGCGCCCGATCAATTCGATTGGCTGGCCACACGTTTGGAGATCGCCCGCAAGCTGCGCAACGACCCGGTCTTCCAGCAGGGTTGGGTGGAGCGCTCGGCCGAACTGTCGGCGGCGACCAGTGACCGGCTGCGACGGCAAAAACAGGCGGGCCGGCTGCGCGACGATGTGCCCAGCGACGTGCTGCAGTGCTACCTGGATCTGGTTCTCGACGGGTTGGTGGCGCGACTGGCCGCGGGCGAAGACCCCCAGCGCCTCTCGGCGGTGCTGGATCTGGTGGAGGTATCAGTGCGCGCGGAAGGGCCCGACAGCTAGCGCCGGGTCACATGGTTGGGCCCACCGCGGCTGCGCATCGTGGTGCCCGACTCGCGCAACAGCGCGTGGATCGAACCGTACGAACGGCCCGTCGACGCCACCAGGGTGCGAATACTCGCGCCGCCCTCGTAGGCGTTCCGCAGATTGTTCAACAACTGGTCATGAGCTTCGCTGGGCTTCCTCATGATCACCCTCCCCGGTCGATCGGCGCCGATAGCCCACAGAGTAGGAGCGCATCTGCGCTGTTTGGCCGGTTTGACCGAAATCGTTTATGCCAGTTGTCAGGCGAGCTCGATGAGGTCCCGATACTCGTCGGACCAGAAGTCCTCGGTGCCATCGGGAAGCAGCACGACGCGCTGCGGATCGAGCGCTTCGGCCGCGCCCGGGTCGTGGGTCACCAGCACCACCGCACCCTGGTAACTGCGCAGCGCGTCCAGAACCTGTTCGCGCGACGCGGGATCGAGGTTGTTGGTCGGCTCGTCGAGCAGCAGCACGTTGGCCGTCGATGCCACCAGCCCCGCCAGGGCCAGCCGGGTTTTCTCACCACCGGACAGGGTGCCGGCCGGCTGTTCGAGCTGGGGGCCGGTGAACATGAACGCGCCGAGCAGGCCGCGCAGATCCTGCTCGCCGGTGTCGGGTGCGGCGTGGCGGATGTTCTCCCACACCGTCGCGTTGTTGTCGAGAGTGTCGTGTTCCTGTGCGAAATAACCGATCTTGAGCCCGTGCCCGGGTTCCAGTCCGCCGGCGTCAGGAGTCTCGGTGCCTGCGATCAGCCGCAACAGGGTCGTCTTGCCCGCGCCGTTGAGGCCCAGAACCACGACCCGTGAACCGCGATCGATCGCCAGGTCGACCCCGGTGAACACTTCCAGCGAACCGTAGTTCTTGGTCAACCCCTTGACCACCAGCGGTGTCTTGCCGCACGGCGCCGGCGTCGGGAACTTGATCCGGGCTACCTTGTCGGCCACCCGCTCGGCATCCAATTCGGCCATCATCCGTTCAGCGCGGCGCAACATGTTCTGTGCGGCAACGGCTTTGGTGGCCTTGGCGCCCATCTTGGCGGCCTGCGCGCGCAAGGCACCGGCCTTCTTCTCGGCGTTGGCGCGCTCCCGGCGGCGGCGCTGCTCGTCGGTGGCGCGGGCGTCGAGGTACTTCTGCCAACCCATGTTGTAGACATCGGCCTCACCGCGCACGGCGTCGAGGAACCACACCCGGTTCACGACGTCGGCGAGCAGGTCGACGTCGTGGCTGATCACCACGAGTCCGCCGCTGTGGTTCTGCAGGAAGCCCCGTAGCCAGCCGATCGAGTCGGCGTCGAGGTGGTTGGTGGGTTCGTCGAGTAACAGGGTGGTGGCCGAACCCGCGCCGGTATCACTGGCGGCGAAGAGAATCCGGGACAGCTCGACGCGCCTGCGCTGTCCGCCGGACAGGGTGCGCAGCGGCTGGGTCAGCACCCGGTCCGGCAGACCGAGGCTCGCACAGATGCGGCCGGCTTCGCTTTCAGCCGCGTATCCGCCGAGGGCGGCGAAGCGCTCCTCGAGCTGGCCGTAGCGGCGAATCGCCTTGTCGCGGGCGGCGTCGTCGACGACCTCGGCCATCAGCGCCTGCTGCTTCTCCAGATCGGACAGCAGGGTGTCCAAGCCGCGGGCCGACAGCACCCGGTCGCGTGCCAGCACATCGAGATCCCCCTCACGGGGATCCTGCGGGAGATAGCCGACGTCACCGGAGCGCACGACGGTGCCCGCGTAGGGTTCACCCTCCCCCGCCAGGATCCGCATCGTCGTTGTCTTGCCGGCGCCGTTGCGTCCGACCAGACCGATGCGATCGCCGGGCTGCACCCGCAGCGCCGGACCCTCGGCGAGGAGAAGCGTGCGCGCGCCGGCGCGGACCTCGAGGTCCGTTGCGGTGATCACGCGCGCACTACTCCTACTTGTCGTCGGTGAAGACCGGGTCGCGGTTCTCGGCGCGCGCAGCAACCGCCTCTTCGAAGTTGGCGGTGAGCAGGCGCACGTAGAGCTGCCCGAGGCCCTCGGCCTGCATATGCCCTTCCAGGCTACCGGCGTCTAGTCCACTCCATAGCGTCCGCTTGGTCAATTCCGTGCCAGGCCGGGAGAACGCCGCGATGCGGCCGGCGATCTCGAAGCAGGCCGGCAACAACTCGTCCCCGGGCACCTGACGGGACACCAGCCCGATCCGCTCGGCCTCCTCGGCGTCGACGTCGCGACCGGTCAGCATGATCTCGAACGCCCGCGACGAGCCGATCGCACGCGGCAACAGGTAGCTCAGTCCCAGCTCACTGGCGGTCAGCCCGTTGTTGATCCCGGCGGCCCGGAAGTAGGCGCCGCTGGCGGCGACCCGGATGTCGGCGGCCAGCGCCAGGCAGAGCCCGCCGCCGATCGCCGCCCCGTTGACCGCGGCGATGATCGGCTGGTGCAGCTTGCGCATGGCGAGGATCACATCGTCGAGCACCGCCATCGACCGCAGCCCGAACGACGGCCGGGTCAGTCCGGCGACGTGCGGAACCGAACCGGCGGACTTGTGGTCGGCACCCGAGGAGAAGCCGCGCCCGGCACCGGTCAGCACGACCGCGCGTACGGAGTTGTCGTACTTGAGTTCGGTCAGGACTTCCCGCAACGGCAACATGACGTCGAACGCCATGGAGTTCATCCGCTCGGGCCGGTTCAGGGTCACCAGAGCGACGTTGGGCTGCGGTTTTTCGACGAGGACGAAACCAGAGTCACGAATCACCGTTGCACGGTAACCCGCTGCGGGATTACTCGGATTGAGACTGAGACGCGATGGCCGCGTCGACGTCGAACTCCTTGACCTGCGAGATGAGGTCCTCCAGCGCGGCGGGCGGAAGCGCACCGGCCTGGTTGAAGATCAGCTTGCCCTTCTTGAACGCCATCAGCGTAGGGATGGACCGGATCTCGGCGGCGGCCGCGAGCTCTTGCTCGGCCTCGGTGTCGACCTTGCCGTAGAAGACATCCGGGTGCTTCTCCGAGGAGGCCGTGAACGTGGGGGCGAACGCGCGACACGGCCCGCACCACGACGCCCAGAAGTCGACCAGCACGATGTCGTTGCCGGTGATGGTGTCGTTGAAGTTCTGTGCGGTCAGGTCTTGGGTAGCCACGTCAGTCCTAACGTCCGATTTTCGCTGTGTGTTCCCTGTCGGTCTCAATACAAACTGCCCAGCGCACTGGCCGCGTCGAAACCGCCGAACCCGTCGAGCTTGCCGTCGCGCACCCGGTTCACCCAGGCGGGATCGGCGAGCAGGGCGCGGCCGACGGCGACGATGTCGAACTCACCGGCGTCGAACTGGTCGAGCAGCCGGTCGATGGGCGACGGCGGGATCGGTCCGCTCCCGGCACCCGGGTTGAACTCGGTTTCCAGGCCGACCGATCCGACGGCGACGACGGGCAAGCCGGTCAGTTTCTTGGTCCAGCCCGCCAGGCTCAGTTGCGGGTCCTCGTCTGCGAAAGCGGGCAGATAGTGCCGCCGGGTCGACGGGTGCAGTACATCCACCCCGGCCTCGACCAGCGGGGCCAGCAGTTGTTCGAGCTCCTGTGGGCTGCCTGCCACCTGCGCGTCGTATCGGTTCATCTTCCACTGCGAGAACCGGAAGATGATCGGGAAAGCGGGGCCGACCGCCGCGCGTACCGCCGCGACCACCTCGGCCGGGAATCGGGTCCTCGCCGCCAGCGAGCCGCCATACCCGTCGGTGCGGTGATTGGTGTGCTCCCAGAGGAATTGGTCCAGCAGGTAACCGTGGGCACCGTGGATCTCGACGGCATCGAAGCCGGCGGCGCGGGCATTGGCGGCCGCCAGCGCGTAGGCCTTCGCGAGCACGGGCAGCTCGTCGGTGCGCAGCGCGCGCCCGATCGGGTTGCCCGCGAGGTCGATTCCCGACGGGCTGACCGGTTCCTGATCAGGGTGGTCACCGTCGTGCACGCCGCGCGCGGCACCCTGATGCCAGAGCTGCGCGGCGATGGTGCCGCCTTCGGCGTGCACGGCAGCGGTGACCGCGCGCCACCCGGCGAGAACCTCGGCGCCGTCGAGGTTCGGGATGCGATCCGGCCAGCCGGCGGCCGAGTGCGGGATGCGAATGCCCTCGGTGATGACCAGCCCGGTGCCACCCGCGGCGCGGCGGGCGTAATAAGCGGCGACGTCGGGTCCCGGAATCCCGCCCGGTGACGCGGCCCGGGTCATCGGTGCCATCGCGAACCGGTTGCGCACGGTCAGCGATCCGACCGTCAGCGGTGCGAACAGCTCTTGCAGCCGAACATCATCCATGACCGGTTGCAACACCGCCGTGCAGCACGTTGATTCCGTGCCGGAAGAACTCGGTGATGTCGCCGGCGAGGATGTCGAGATCGGCACTGAGATCCAGATCGTGCACGGCCCCGAACGGCGCGTTCCACAGCGGCCCGGTGCGCGGTGAGCGTGCGAAATCCCACGGCCCGACGTAGGCGTACGGCAATTCGTGGAAGTCATCGCCGGCCGAAACGCCATAGTTAACCTCGTCGGCACTGGCCGCGACGTCGAAGTGTTCCGGCCACAGCACCGGATGCCCTTCCGGGAGAACAGCATTGATGGCGAAGCCGCCGGCGTACAGACATCGATAGATGGCGTCGACGGCGCCGGCGTCCAGGTCGAGGACGGTGTCCGGGTCCAGGGCGGTCACCGACTCGTACGCCCCGACGGGCGGGCTCACGTCGAGACCGCTGGCACGCACGAGCCCGCGCACCGGACCCGTCAACGCAGCGCTGCCGCCCGGCCACGTCAGCGTGGTCCCGTGTACCGCGATCGCCAGCGTGGTCGCGCTGAAGCCGTCCGGGCGGACCGCCAGCCGGATGGTCCCCGTCGCCCGGTACTGCGGCCCGGCGATGAAGTTCTCGGCGACGGCGTGCAGCTGGCGGCGAGTCGCCACGACGGTGGCCGGTGAGGTCATTGCGACTTTCCTTCGACACTTTCGATGAGTGCCAAAGCCCGTTCTTTGGCGCGATCGGCATTGTCCAGTAAGCGGTCTCGCCGGCCCGGCCACCAGAACAGTTCGACCCCCAACAGCGCGAGGTACACCAGCGACGAGATCATGTCTCGGGTCGAGCCGAAGACCGAGTCCCACACCGCGGTCCCGATGCCGACGACGAGGACCAGCGGAATGACCCAGCGGAACGGGCGGCCCTTCTCCTCGGCCCGGTGCATGCCGTCGGCGAAGTCGACCACCGATTGCGCCAGCACGGGATCGCCGATCCGCCCACCCCAGTGGGTGACTCCGACGACCCGTTCGCGCTGTTCGCCGGTCAGCGCCGAGGCACCCGGCCAGTACCGGACCATCCGCCGGCCCAGCCAGATGCCGTAGACCACCGCGATGATGGCCGCCGCCAAAGCGCCGGCGAACCACAGCCCCGAGTCCAGCCATGCCAGTAAGCCGAGGAAGACTCCGGCGCCGAGGCCGACCGCCACCGCCCTCCAGAACGCGTTGCCGCGCCAGACGAAGGCCGGGACCGTGAGCATCAGCTCACGCTAAAAACGGTGGAGCGCATCCGCTCACATTAGACAGTGAAGCCCAGCGCCCGCAGTTGTTCGCGGCCGTCGTCCGTGATCTTGTCCGGCCCCCACGGCGGATTCCACACCCAGTTGATCTTGGCTTCCTTGACCAGCCCGGCGCCGACGAGTGCGGTCATCGTCTGGTCTTCGATCACGTCGGTCAGCGGGCACGCCGCCGACGTCAGCGTCATGTCGATCATCGCCACCATGCCGGTGTCGGCCTTCTCGACATTCAGGCCGTAGACCAGGCCGAGGTCGACGACGTTGATGCCGAGTTCGGGATCCACCACGTCGCGCATGGCTTCCTCGATATCGGCCAGGAATTCCTCCGAGACGGGTTCGCTCGTGCCCTGCGGATCGCTCATCGCTTCTCCTCCAAGTCCTTTCGCTGCGACGCCTGCGCCACAGCATCTTTGAAAGCCAGCCAGCCCAGCAGCGCGCATTTCACCCGCGCCGGATATTTCGCCACGCCGGCAAACGCGACACCGTCGCCCAGCACGTCTTCGTCACCTTCGACGGTCCCCCGCGACGACACCATCTCGCTGAACGCCGCGACCGTCTTCAGCGCGTCGCCGACCGTCAGCCCGATCACCTGATCGGTGAGCACCGAGGTGGCGGCCTGGCTGATCGAGCATCCCTGGCCGTCGTAGGAGATGTCGTCGACGTGCTCGCCGTCCTCGGACAGTGCCACCCGCAACGTCACCTCGTCGCCGCAGGTCGGGTTGACGTGGTGCACCTCGGCACCGAACGGCTCACGCAGCCCGCGGTGGTGCGGGTGCTTGTAGTGGTCCAGGATCACTTCCTGGTACATCTGCTCGAGCTTCATCCATTGCCCCCGGTCGCTGCGCTCCTGCCCGCCGTCACGAGAAGAACTCCACCGCCCGCTTGACGCCCGCGACCAGCCGGTCGACCTCGTCGACGGTGTTGTAGACCGCGAACGATGCTCGCACTGTTGCGGCCACCCCGAACCGGCGGTGTAGCGGCGCGGCGCAGTGGTGCCCGACCCGCACGGCCACCCCGTCGTCATCGAGCACCTGCCCGACGTCGTGGGCGTGCACACCGTCGACCACGAACGCGACCGGGGACCTGCGCACTGCCGGATCCGTCGGCCCGATGATGCGCACCTGCGGGATCGCAGCCAACCCGTCCAGCGTCGCAGCCACCAATTCGTTCTCGTGCGCCTCGACGGCCGTCATCCCCAGCGCGCTGAGATAGCGTGCGGCGGCGGCCAACCCGACCACCTGAGAGATCATCTGGGTGCCCGCCTCGAACCGCTGCGGTGCCGCCATGTAGGTGGCGCTATCCATCGTCACCGTCTCGATCATCGACCCGCCGGTCAGGAACGGGGGCAGCGCGGCCAGCAGCTCGCGGCGACCGTAGAGCGCACCGATCCCGGTGGGGCCCAGCATCTTGTGCCCGGAGAACGCAGCGAAGTCCACGCCGAGAGCATGGAAGTCGACCGGCTGGTGCGGGACCGACTGGCACGCGTCCAGCACGGTCAGCGCACCCACTGCCTTGGCTCGCCCGACCATCTCAGCCACCGACGGGGCGGTTCCGGTGACATTCGAATGATGAGTGAAGGCAACGACTTTCACTCGCCCGTCCAGTTGCAGGGAATCGAGATCGACGTGTCCGTCGTCGGTGAGCCCGTACCAGCGCAGGGTCGCCCCGGTGCGCCGGGCCAGTTCCTGCCAGGGAATGAGATTGGCGTGGTGTTCCAGCTCGGTGGTGACGATGACGTCGCCGGGACCGACCGCGTTCTCGAACCGCTTGTCCCCCAGCACATACGAGACGAGGTTGAGTGACTCGGTGGCGTTCTTCGTGAACACCAGCTCGTCGGCGTCGACCCCGACGAACGCGGCGATATCGGCGCGCCCCTGTTCGAAGGCGTCGGTCGACTCCTCCATCAGCTGGTGCGCACCGCGATGTACCGCGCCGTAATGGTGGAGCAGAAACTCGCGTTCGGCGTCGAGAACCTGCAGCGGCTTCTGCGATGTCGCCCCGGAATCCAGGTAGGCCAGTTGCTGTCCGCCCCGCATCACCCGATTGAGGATCGGGAAATCGGCGCGGACGCCCACGACGTCCAAGTCCACCGAGGCGGTCATGTCAGGCTCCTGCCGCCGCCTGGGTGAAGCGCACGTAGCCGTTCTCCTCGAGCTCGTCGGCCAGCTCGGGACCACCGGATTCGACGATCCGGCCGTCGACGAAGACGTGCACGAACCCGGGGTGGATGTAGCGCAGGATGCGGGTGTAGTGCGTGATGAGCAGGACTCCGGCATGCTCGGCCTCGGCAAACTGGTTCACGCCCTCGGAAACCACGCGCAGCGCGTCGACGTCCAGACCCGAATCGGTCTCGTCGAGGATGGCGATCTTCGGCTTCAGCAGGCCCAGTTGCAGGATCTCGTGGCGCTTCTTCTCGCCACCCGAAAAGCCTTCGTTGACACTGCGTTCGGCGAACTGCGGGTCGATCTCCAGGTCGGCCATCGCGGCCTTGACCTCTTTGACCCAGTGCCGCAGCTTGGGCGCCTCGCCGCGAACTGCGGTCGCCGCCGTGCGCAGGAAATTCGACATCGAGACGCCGGGTACCTCGACCGGGTACTGCATCGCGAGGAACAGCCCGGCCCGGGCACGCTCGTCGACGGTCATCGCCAGCACGTCCGCACCGTCGAGGGTGATCGACCCCGAGGTGACGTTGTACTTGGGGTGCCCGGCGATCGAGTAGGACAGCGTGGACTTGCCGGACCCGTTGGGGCCCATGACCGCGTGGGTCTCCCCCGAATTCACGGTCAGGTTCACGCCCTTGAGGATCTCCTTCTCGGTGCCGTCCTCATTGGCGACGCTGACGTGAAGGTCCTTGATTTCCAATTTGCTCATGGCTGTGTGGTTCTCGATTCCGTGATTGCTAGTTCTCGTTCGATGGCTTCGGTGAGGCGGTCGCGGACGGCGGGGACGGCGATCTTGGCGATGATCTCGCCGAAGAAGCCGCGCACCATCAGCCGGCGGGCCTGCTCTTCCGGGATGCCGCGGGCCTGCAGATAGAACAGCTGCTCGTCGTCGAAACGCCCGGTGGCACTGGCATGTCCGGCACCGACGATCTCGCCGGTCTCGATCTCCAGGTTGGGCACGGAATCGGCGCGGGCGCCGTCGGTCAGCACGAGGTTGCGGTTGGCCTCGTAGGTGTCGGTGCCGGTGGCCGCCGCACGGATCAGCACGTCGCCGACCCAGACGGTGTGAGCATCGGGCTTGGCCGACGTCGGATCGCCCTGCAGCGCACCCTTGTACAGCACATCCGACTTGCAGTTCGGGTGAGCATGGTCGACCAACAGCCGAGATTCGAAGTGCTGGCCGTCGTCGGCGAAGTAGGTGCCGAGCAGCTGCGCCTCGCCACCGGGGCCGGCATACCGCACGGTCGCGGTGGTGCGCACGACATCGCCGCCGAGCGTCACGTTGACGTGCCCGAGCACGGCGTCGCGACCCACCAGCGCATGATGCGCGCTGACGTGCACCATGTCGTCGGCCCAGTCGGCAATCCAGATCACGCCGAGTCCCGCGCCGTCACCGACGATGATCTCGACGTTGTCGGCGTAGGTTCCGCTGCCGCGGAGGTCGACGACGACGATCGCACGGACATGCTCCTGCACCCGGATCTGCAGGTGCCCGTAGGCCACTGCGCCCTCACCGGGGCCCTCGACAGTGATCTCGATGGGCTCAGCCACCTCGGTGTCACGCGCTACCGTGACCACGGTGGCGGAATTGAACGACGAGAATGCCTGTGCGGCAACCCGATCGGACGGAACACCACCCTGGCCGAGGCGCTCGTCACCGCGACGGACGGTCTCCACCGTCACGCCGGGCTGTTCGCTGACACTGATCTGCGCCGTGCCGGTGGCCGGTGCCGACCCGTCGTGCAGGCCGCGCAGGCGCTTGAGCGGAGTGAACCGCCAGACCTCGTCGCGGCCGCCCGGCACCTCGAAGGCGTCGACGTCGAACGAGCTGAATTGTTCGCCCTTGTTGATGGCAGTGAGGCGCGAACCCTCCACCGCCTTGGTCAAGTTCGACATCAGCCGACCGCACCTTCCATCTGCAGCTCGATCAGCCGGTTGAGCTCCAGGGCGTATTCCATCGGCAGTTCCTTGGCGATCGGCTCGACGAAGCCGCGCACCACCATCGCCATCGCCTCGTCCTCGGTCATGCCGCGGCTCATCAGATAGAACAGCTGATCGGCACTGACCTTGGACACGGTGGCCTCATGACCCATCGTGACATCGTCCTCGCGGATGTCGACGTAGGGGTAGGTGTCGCTGCGGCTGATCGTATCGACAAGCAGCGCATCGCATTTCACGCTCGAACGCGATCCGTGCGCACCCTTGTTGACCTGAACCAGGCCGCGGTAGGACGCCCGCCCACCGCCGCGGGCCACCGACTTCGACACGATGTTGCTCGACGTGTTCGGGGCCAGGTGCAGCATCTTGGCTCCGGTGTCCTGGTGCTGCCCCTCGCCGGCGAACGCCACCGAGAGCACCTCACCCTTGGCGTGCTCACCGGTCATCCAGACCGCCGGGTACTTCATCGTCACCTTCGAGCCGATGTTGCCGTCGACCCATTCCATGGTGGCGCCGGCCTCGGCCCGCGCGCGCTTGGTCACCAGGTTGTAGACATTGTTCGACCAGTTCTGGATGGTCGTGTATCGGCAACGGCCACCGGGCTTCACGATGATCTCCACCACCGCCGAGTGCAGTGAGTCGCTCTTGTAGATCGGCGCGGTACAGCCCTCGACGTAGTGCACGTAGGCGTCCTCGTCGACGATGATCAGCGTGCGCTCGAATTGGCCCATGTTCTCGGTGTTGATCCGGAAGTAGGCCTGCAGCGGGATGTCGACGTGGACACCCTTGGGCACGTAGATGAACGAACCGCCCGACCACACCGCGGTGTTCAGCGCGGAGAACTTGTTGTCACCGGCCGGGATCACCGTGCCGAAGTACTGCTTGAACAGCTCCGGGTGTTCCCGCAGACCGGAGTCGGTGTCCAGGAAGATGACGCCCTGCGCTTCCAGGTCCTCGCGGATGGAGTGGTAGACCACCTCGGACTCGTACTGCGCAGCCACACCCGAGACCAGGCGCTGCTTCTCGGCCTCCGGGATACCCAGCCGGTCGTAGGTGTTCTTGATATCGGCGGGCAGGTCGTCCCATGTCGCGGCCTGCTTCTCGCTCGAGCGCACGAAGTACTTGATGTTGTCGAAAAAGATGCCTTCGAGATTCGACCCCCAGTTCGGCATCGGCTTCTTCTCGAATGTGCGCAGCGCCCGCAGGCGCATGTCGAGCATCCACTGCGGTTCGCTCTTCTTGGCCGAGATGTCGCGCACCACCGCCTCGGACAGGCCCCGCTGGGCACTGGCACCCGCAACGTCGGAGTCCGACCAGCCGTAGCCGTAATTGCCCAGGGAGGCAATGGTCTGCTCCTGGGTCAGCGGCTGTGCCGGCGTGGCTTCCGGGGTGAGTGTCATGGCGACGCTCCTCAATCGATCGTGGCGGCTTCGGTACAGGCTGAGCACCGAAGTGGTTCTTCCTCTAGCGGTGTGCCGGGGTGAGCGGCACGTGGGTGGTGCAGGCGCAGTCGCCGTTGGCGATCGTCGCCAGGCGCTGAACGTGGGTGCCGAGGACCTCCGACATCGCCTGCTGCTCGGCCTCGCAGAGCTCCGGAAACTCCTCGGCGACATGCGAAACCGGGCAGTGGTGCTGGCAGATCTCGATGCCCTGCAGCGGGCCGCGCACCCGCGTCGTCGTCGCCGCATAACCGGCCCTTGTGAACGCATCGGCCACCCGCTCAGCAGTCGATTCAACGTCGTCGGGACCGGCCTTTACTCCCGCCAGGATCGCGTCGATGCGGCGCCGGGCGAACGTCTCGACCGCTTCCTCGCCGCCGATCTCACGAAGCTGGCGGATCGCGGCCGACGCCAGGTCGTCGTAGGTGTGCTCGAGCTTGGCGCGCCCCGCCGAGGTGAGCCGGTAGCGTTTGGCGGGCCTGCCGCGGCCGGCCTGCTGCCACGCCGCGGCGGCGTTGGCTTCGGCATCCCCCGCCTCGATGAGAGCGTCGAGGTGCCGGCGCACGCCCACAGCGGAGATTTCCAGCCGGCGACCGATCTCGGCGGCGGTGATAGACCCCGACTCGACCAGGAGCTGCACAATGGCACCCCGGGTCTGACCGTCGTGGGGGATTTTCACAACACCAGTGTTACGCAATTCCCCGAACAGGTCTAGCAAGGGCACCCTTAGCAGCCAGGAGGTCGAAAGCCCCGGCAGTTAGAGTGCTGTGGTGGCAGCCCGCCAACATTCGTTGAGTTCGTCAATCGCCCGCTTGCACGGCGATGAACGCACGGTCGGCTCGCCGCTGAATGCCGCCGAACTCCGCGCGATGTACCGCACCAGAATGTTCGGTGCGACCGGAACAGTGCTGATGGCGATAGGTGCACTGGGTGCGGGTGCACGTCCGGTCGTGCAGGACCCCACCTTCGGGGTGCGGCTGTTGAACCTGCCGTCGCGCATCCAGACCGTGTCACTGACCATGACGACGACCGGCGCCGTGATGATGGCGCTGGCCTGGCTGATGCTGGGCCGGTTCACCTTGGGCAGGCGCCGGATGTCGCGGAGTCAACTTGATCACACTCTGCTGTTGTGGGTGGTGCCGCTGCTGATCGCACCGCCGATGTACAGCCGGGATGTCTACTCCTATCTGGCGCAGAGCCAGATCGCCCGTAACGGCCTGAACCCGTACCAGGTCGGCCCGGCCCCCGGCCTCGGGCTGGATCACGTGTTCACGATGTCGGTGCCGACGCTGTGGCGCGATACCCCGGCGCCCTACGGGCCGTTATTTCTCTGGGTCGGCCGCGGAATCTCGGCACTGACCGGCGAGAACATCGTCGCTGCCGTCCTCAGTCACCGGGTGGTCGTGCTGCTGGGCGTCGGCATGATCGTGTGGGCCGTCCCGCGGCTGGCCCGGCGCTGTGGCGTCGCCGAAGTCACCGCCCTGTGGCTGGGTGCCGCCAATCCCCTGCTGCTGATGCACCTGGTCGCCGGCATCCACAACGAGGCGCTGATGCTGGGCCTGATGCTGACCGGCACGGAGTTCGCCCTGCGCGGGGTGGACTCCGCCGGGTCGCTGATTCCGCGCCCACTGCACTGGCTGCGCGGGCGAGCCCAGTGGGCGGCCTGGATGCCGCTGACCATGCTGATCACGGGTGCGGTGCTGATCACGTTGTCCTCGCAGGTGAAGCTGCCGGGCCTGCTGGCGCTGGGTTTCGTCGGCATGGCACTGGCCTACCGCTGGGGCGCGACGTTCACGGCGTTCATACAGGCCACTGTGTTGATGACGGCCCTGTCGCTGGTGGTGATGGCGATCATCGGCTGGGCCAGCGGGCTGGGCTTCGGCTGGGTCTTCACCCTCGGCACCGCCAACGTGGTGCGCAGCTGGATGTCGCCGCCGACCCTGCTGGCGCTGGGTACCGGCCAGGTCGGCATTTTGCTCGGGCTGGGCGATCACACCACGGCCGTGCTGTCGCTGACCCGCGCGATCGGCGTGCTGATCATCATGATCACGGTCACCTGGCTGCTTCTCGCGGTGTTCCGGGGCCGGCTGCACCCGGTCGGCGGGCTCGGCGTCGCGCTGGGCGCGACCGTCCTGCTGTTCCCCGTCGTCCAGCCGTGGTACCTGCTGTGGGCGATCATCCCGCTGGCCGCCTGGGCCACCCGGCCGGGCTTCCGCATCGCCACGATCGCGACCAGCCTCGTCGTCGGCATCTTCGGGCCCACCGCCAACGGTGACCGCTTCGCGCTGTTCCAGATCCTCGACGCGACCCTGGCCAGCCTGGTCATCGTGCTGCTGCTGATCGCTGTGACGTTCAATCACCTGCCGTGGCGCACGGTGCCCGGCACCAGCGAGACATTCAGCGGCCAGGAGCCCGACCCACTAGAAGAGCCACCGGCGCCACGTCCGGCGCCCGGCGCTTACGCTGAGTCCCCGTGAGTTCCGGCCACGAAATCCCCGTGCGACTGCGCGGGGTGTCCAAGCGCTACGGCACGACGACGGCCGTGTCGAGCCTCGACCTCGAGGTGCACGCCGCCGAGGTACTGGCGCTGCTCGGCCCCAACGGG
The DNA here is from genome assembly GCF_013404075.1 of Mycolicibacterium vinylchloridicum. Classification (GTDB taxonomy): domain Bacteria; phylum Actinomycetota; class Actinomycetes; order Mycobacteriales; family Mycobacteriaceae; genus Mycobacterium; species Mycobacterium vinylchloridicum. The sequence continues at coordinate 18,646 of NZ_JACBJQ010000026.1, read as the reverse complement.
GCGGGCAAGACGACGACGGTCGAGATGTGCGAGGGGTTCGTCCGGCCGGACGAGGGCACGATCGAGGTCCTCGGCCTGGACCCGGTGGCCGACAACGCCCGGGTGCGCGAGCGGATCGGCGTCATGTTGCAGGGCGGCGGCGGATATCCGGCCGCCCGCGCCGGCGAGATGCTCAAGCTGGTCGCCTCGTATGCCGCCAATCCGCTGGATCCGGCCTGGCTGCTGGACACCCTCGGGCTCACCGACGCCGCCCGCACCACCTATCGCCGGCTCTCCGGCGGCCAGCAGCAGCGCCTCGCGCTGGCGTGCGCTCTGGTCGGTCGTCCCGAATTGGTCTTCCTCGACGAGCCGACCGCGGGGATGGACGCACACGCGCGCCTGGTGGTGTGGGAACTCATCGAGGCGCTGCGCCGCGACGGCGTGACCGTGGTGCTGACCACACATCAGCTCAACGAGGCCGAGGAGCTCGCCGACCGCATCGTGATCATCGACCACGGCTCGGCCGTCGCCGCCGGGACGCCCGCGGAGTTGATGCAGAACGGCGCGGAAGGCCAGCTGCGGTTCACCGCGCCGCGCCGGCTGGACCTGTCGCTGCTGATCGCCGCGTTACCGGAAGGCTATGTGGCAAAAGAGCATTCGCCTGGCGAGTATCTGGTCGAGGGCACCGTCGATCCGCAGGTTTTGGCGACGGTGACGGCCTGGTGTGCGCGGCTCAACGTGCTGGCCACCGACGTTCGGGTGGAGCAGCGCAGCCTCGAGGACGTGTTCCTGGAGCTGACCGGTAAGGAGTTGCGGTCATGAGCACTGAGCTCTTCCCGCCCGGCACGTTCACCCCCGATCCGCGGCCCAGCACAGTGCAGCGGATGCTGGCCGCCCAGTATGGCCTCGAGCTGAAACTGTTGCTGCGCAACGGCGAACAGCTGCTGCTGACGATGTTCATCCCGATCACCCTGCTGATCGGGCTCACCCTCTTGCCGCTGGGCTCGTTCGGTCCGCAGCGCGTTGCGGTGTTCGTCCCGGCGATCATGGCGCTGGCGGTGATCTCCACCGCGTTCACCGGCCAGGCCATCGCTGTGGCGTTCGACCGCCGCTACGGAGCACTGAAACGCCTTGGCGCCACCGCACTTCCAGTATGGGGCATCATCGCAGGCAAATCGCTTGCCGTGGTGACGGTGGTGTTCCTGCAGGCGCTGCTGCTCGGGAGCATCGGCCTGGCCTTGGGCTGGCGACCGCATCCGGCCGGATTGCTGTTGGGTGCGGCCGTGATCGCTTTGGGGACTGCGGGATTCGCGGCAATGGGCCTACTGCTGGGCGGAACGCTGCGCGCCGAGATCGTGCTGGCCGTGGCCAACCTGCTGTGGTTCATCTTCGCCGGCCTCGGCGCGCTGACCCTGGAGACCGACGCGATCCCGCGCGGCGTCGCCTGGGTGGCCCGGCTGACCCCGTCGGGGGCGCTGACCGAGACGCTGACTCAGGCGATGTCGCTGTCGGTGGACTGGTTCGGCGTCGCGGTGCTGGCGGTGTGGGGTGCGGTGTCGGCGCTCGGCGCGCTGCGCTGGTTCCGTTTCACCTGAGTTGGGGCAACAGGTGCTCGAGCTGGCCGACTTCCTCGATGTTGTGCCGGACCCACGCCTTCAGCATGTCGTCTCCGAAGCGGCGGCCCAGCACCCGGTTCACCGGCGCCAGTAGCGGACTGCGCGCACCCACGTCCATCACGCTGACGTAGTGCGCGCCTTCCGGGCCCGGCGACCAGGTGTGCTCGAGTTGGAAGATCACCGCGCCGGCGAGGCGCTGCACCAGGCGGATGCCGGTGTCGTCGAGCTTCTCGACCCGGTCGACGACGTCGACGTGATACTCCGGGCGCCCGCCGAACCGCTCGACGATACGGAAGCGGGCACCCTCCGCGGCTCCGCCGCCCGGTGCCGGCCGGGCCAGTTCCCAGCGGATGTGATCGAGTGGATGCCACGCCAGGTAGCGGTCGATGACGACGCCGCCGTAGCTCATCGTCCCGCCCAGCTGCGTGAACCAGTCCAGCAGCATCGCCGGGGTGACGCCGGCCAGTGGGCGGTGCACGATCGTGACCCGGCGCCGGTGATGAGGCGCGTGGGCGTATCGAACCGTCGCGGTGTCGACGGTCCGCAGCGGATAGACGACCGGGCGTGCGGCGGGTGTCAACGTGGCCATGTCAGGAATGTATGCTTTCCAAATTAGATACGCAAGCGTTTCTTATGGAGGTGCGATGGGACGCCGGCGCGGCACCGAGCTCGAGGCGGCGATCCACGCCGCGGTGTGGGAACTGCTGATCACCGGCGGCGCGAACGCGGTGACAATGGAGTCCGTAGCGGCCGCCGCGGGCACCAGCAAGCCGGTGCTCTACCGGCGCTGGCCGGACCGCTCCGCGCTGTTGCGGGCCACCTTGCTGCAGACGGCGACGACGGCCATCCCGCACGACGACACCGGCAGCTACCGCACCGACATGCTCGCCATCCTGCGTGGCTGGGCGGCGCTGTTCACCGGCCGGGGTGCGGCCGCGATGCGTGCGATCGTCGCCGCGATGGCGCACGACGACGAGCTGACCGGTGCATTCCGGGACGGGGTCATCGGCTGGCGCAAGGACGAGATGGCGGCACTGCTGGCCCGCGGAATCGCCCGCGGTGACGTCCGCGCCGACGTTCCGGTGGACATCGCCCGCGAGTTGGGCCAGAGCGTGTTGTGGCATCGGCTGCTGATCACCGGGGACCCCATCGACGACGACCTCGTCGCGCGTCTCGTCGACGAGGTTCTGGTTCCCTTCGTCGCGCCAGGCCCTACTACAGGGCGTAGTTAGTCGTCCTCTACGATCGGGCCGTGCCCGTCGGACGGATTTTCCTGCGGCTGGTGGACCTGCTTCCACTGCCAAGCTTGCGCGCCCAGCGCATCATCGCCGCGGCGGTCATCGGAACCCAGGGCGGCATCGCCGTCACCGGCGCGATCGTCCGGGTGACGGCATCCGGGCTGGGGTGCCCGACCTGGCCGCAATGCTTCCCCGGCAGTTTCGTTCCCGTCCCGCACGCCGAAGTGCCCGGCATCCACCAGGCCGTCGAGTTCGGCAACCGGATGATCACCTTCCTGGTCGTCATCACCGCGATCCTGGCCGTGCTGGCCGTGACGCGCGCCCGGCGCCGCCGCGAGGTGCTCGTCTACGCCTGGCTGATGCCGGCCTCGACGGTGCTGCAGGCGGTGCTCGGCGGCATCACCGTGCTGACCGGGCTGGCGTGGTGGACCGTCGCGATTCACCTGCTGGTGTCGATGGCGATGGTGTGGCTGGCCACCCTGCTCTACGTCAAGATCGGCGAGCCCGACGACGGCCTGCCGACCGTCCTGGTGCCCAAACCGCTGCGGCACCTGACCCTGCTCGGCGCGGTCACGCTGACCGCGATACTGATCACCGGCACGCTGGTCACCGGTGCGGGTCCGCATGCCGGCGACAAGAGTCCGCAGCGCACGGTGCCGCGGCTCGAGGTCGAGATCCTCACGCTCGTCCACATGCACTCGACGCTGCTGATCGCCTACCTCGCGCTGTTGGTCGGGCTGGCGGCGGGGCTGCAGGCGGTGTACGCCCCGCGGTTCATCATGCGGCGGCTGGCGGTGCTGGTCGGCCTGGTGGTGGCCCAGGGGCTGATCGGTGCAGTGCAGTTCTTCACCGGGGTGCCTGCCGCACTGGTGGCGTTGCATGTCGCGGGTGCGGCGGCGTCCACCGCGGCCACCGCCGCGCTATGGGCGTCGATGCGACAGCGGACCGAGCCCAAGACGCTCGAGAGCTGACTCGACCTCCAGCGCGAACGTCCGCTGCTGCAGGTCGCGGGTCGTCTCGTCGAGCTGCCGCCAACCCAGGCCCGGCTCGACCAGCTCCAGCTCCAGCAGCACCGGATCGTCCGCGCCGCCAATGAGATCCACTCTGGCATAGAGCAATTCGGACGTATCAATGCCCAGGCGGCCGCACGCAGCCGCCAGCGCGGCCACGCCGACATCCCACATCGTGAAGTCCGGGTCGGCCGGAGTCAGCTGCTCCGCGACATAGGTGCCCGAGTCGTCCAGCAGCGCCTCCTGGCCTTCCGGCGGCAGCATCGGCCCCTTGGTGAAGGCATGTGACTGCCGGCCGCCGAGGAACACCAGGGCGGTCTCCCCCGCTTCGACGCGGGCGTCGTAGGGCTGCACCAGGGCGGTCCGCCCGGAGTCCTGCAGCGCCGCGACGTGGGCGCGGGCGGCGGCATGGTCCACAAACCGTCCGGTGTCGATCGAGCCTGCGCCGATCGCGGGCTTGACGACGAGCTCGCCCTTGGGCAGTTTCACCTTCTCGCCGGGTGAGAAGAAGTACGACGGCAGGCTGGGCACACCCGCGTCGGCGAGGTCCTGCAGGTAGTGCTTGTCGCTGTTCCACGCGACCACCTTCGGGTCGTTCAGCAGGTTGCGCACCCGGGTGGTCCAGGCCAGGAATTCGTCGCGCCGTTCGGCGTAATCCCATGCCGCGCGCAGTATCACCAGGTCGGCGGCTTCCGTCTGCGGGTCGTCCCAGGACAGCCACCGGGCGTGCAGCCCGCGGCGGCGCAGCGCCCCGACCAGGCCGTCGTCGTCGCCGTCACCTTCGACCAGCTGTGGGCACCCGGCCAGCACGATGCTCGGATGGAAGACGTCGGGACGTGCCAGCTTCGGAGGTGGGGTCACAGCGGGGATGATAGTGACATGCACGCAATCGAAGTCGCCGAGACGGGCGGCCCCGAGGTCCTGAACTACGTCGAGAAGCCGAAGCCCGAACCCGGCCCCGCCGAGGTGTTGATCGAGGCGGACGCGATCGGCGTCAACTACATCGACACCTACTTCCGCTCGGGCCTCTATCCGCGGGAGGTGCCCTTCGTGCTGGGCACCGAGGTGTGCGGGATGGTCGTCGCCGTCGGCAACGACGTCGCCGCGATCAAGCCCGGCGACCGGGTGGTGACCGCGCAAGCGGCCGGCGCCTATGCCGACTTCTGCACGGCGCCAGCCGATTTCGTCGCGTACGTGCCCGAGAACGTCGCCTCGGATGCGGTCGCCTCGGCACTGCTCAAGGGCATGACGGCTCACTACCTGATCAAGTCGGTGTATCCGGTGGCTGCCCGGGACTTTCTGCTGGTACACGCCGGGGCGGGCGGTGTCGGTCTGATCCTGACCCAGTGGGCGACGAGCCTGGGCGCTCGGGTGATCACCACGGCGTCCGGGCCGGAGAAGGCGGAGCTGTCACGGCAGGCGGGTGCGATCGAGGTGCTCGACTACCCGGATGATCCAGCCGAATTCGCCACCACGATCCGCGAGCTCACCAACGGTCACGGGGTGGCCGCGGTGTACGACGGTGTCGGTAAGACCACGTTCGACGCCAGCCTGGCCAGCCTGGCGATTCGCGGCACGCTGGCCCTGTTCGGCGCCTCCAGCGGGCCCGTCCCGCCGGTCGACCCGCAACGACTCAACGCCGCGGGATCGGTGTTCCTGACCCGGCCCAACCTCGCGCACTTCACCCGCACCCCGGATGAATTCGCTTGGCGGGCGGGTGAACTCCTCGATGCGATCTCAGACGGTTCGATCACGATCACCGTCGGTGGGCACTATCCGCTGGCCGAGGCCGCCCAGGCGCACCGCGATCTACAGGGCCGCAAGACGACCGGCTCGATCGTGCTGCTGCCCTAGAACAAGGGCAGTGCGAGCACCGAATCGACGGCCAGCGCGACGAACACCACCGCCAGGTAGTTGTTCGAGTGCAGGAACAGCCGCAGCGGCTTGACGGGGTTGCCGCGGCGGACGCCGGCGTGCAGGCGATGCGCCATCACCAGGAACCAGGCTCCGGCCAGCGCCGCCACCGCGGCGTACAGCCAGCCGGCGGCCGGGACCAGCGCCAGAGTGGCCAGCACAGTCAGCCAGGTGTAGATCAGGATCTGCTTGGTGACCTGGAGCTCGGTGGCGACCACGGGCAGCATCGGCACACCGGCGGCCGCGTAGTCGTCCTTGTACTTCATGGCCAGCGCCCAGGTGTGCGGCGGCGTCCAGAAGAAGATGATCGCGAACATCACCAGCGCCTGCCAGCCGATCGTGTCGGTGACCGCCGACCAGCCGATCATCACCGGCATGCACCCGGCCGCCCCGCCCCACACCACGTTCTGCGAGGTGCGGCGCTTGAGCAGCAGCGTGTAGACGAGCACGTAGAAGGCGATGGTGGCACCGGCCAGGTGCGCCGACAGCATGTTCGTCGTCCACCACAGCCAGAAGAACGAGCCCACCGACAGCGCCAGCCCGAACACCAGGGCGTGGCTGCGCGGCACGGTGGCCCGGGCCAGCGGCCGGCGGGCCGTGCGCTTCATCACCTTGTCGATGTCGGCGTCAGCCACACAGTTCAGCGTGTTGGCACCCGCGGCGGCCAGCAGTCCGCCGAACAGGGTGTTGAAGATCAGCGGGAGGTCGACGGTGCCGCGACCGGCCAGCAGCATGGCCGGGATGGTGGTGACGAGCAGTAACTCGATGACGCGCGGCTTGGTCAGTGCCAGGTAGCCCAGTGCCCTGTCGCGGAATCGGATCGGCACCCCGTCAACGAGGTGCACTTCGCGAACTCTCACGCAACCGACTCCTGACAAAACGGCAATGCCGACGATCTACTACAGAGGATGGTAGACGGCGCCGATCGACAAACAGAACTGAAGGGTCGATTCACGGCGATTACATCGTGATGACACAGTTCCAGGTGTAGAGCTTCACCCGCGGGTAACGCTGGTAGCAGCACTATGCAGCAAGGGACCAACCGGCACTAGGGTGAAGAGGACCACCCCAACTTGCCTGCCCCTTTGACGACGCCAGGAGCGAGTTAGTGACAACTGTCGAAGAGATCGCCGCGCTGACCCAGCCGCACCACCCCGAGGACTGGACGGAGGTCGATTCGCGGGCCGTCGACACCGCGCGAGTCCTGGCCGCCGACGCGGTGCAGAAGGTCGGCAACGGGCACCCCGGTACCGCGATGAGCCTGGCGCCCCTGGCCTACACGCTGTTCCAGCGGGTGATGCGGCACGACCCGAGCGACACCCATTGGCTCGGCCGCGACCGGTTCGTCCTGTCCTGCGGGCACAGCAGCCTGACCCTGTACCTGCAGCTGTACCTGGGCGGGTTCGGCTTGGAGCTCTCCGACATCGAGTCGCTGCGCACCTGGGGCTCGAAGACCCCGGGCCACCCGGAGTTCCGGCACACCAAGGGTGTGGAGATCACCACCGGCCCGCTGGGTCAGGGCCTGGCCTCCGCCGTCGGCATGGCGATGGCGGCGCGCTACGAGCGCGGCCTGTTCGACCCCGATGCCCCCGCGGGCACCAGCCCGTTCGACCACTACATCTACGTCATCGCCTCCGACGGCGACATGGAGGAGGGCGTCACCAGCGAGGCGTCGTCGATCGCAGGCACTCAGCAGCTGGGCAACCTGATCGTGTTCTGGGACAACAACGAGATCTCGATCGAGCACAACACCAACATCGCGTTCACCGAGGACACCCCCGCCCGCTACGAGGCCTACGGCTGGCACGTGCAGGTCGTCGAGGGCGGCGAGAACGTCGTCGGGATCCAGAAGGCGATCGAGGAAGCCAAGAAGGTCACCGACAAGCCGTCGTTCATCGCGGTGCGCACGATCATCGGCTACCCGGCGCCGACGAAGATGAACACCGGCGGCGTGCACGGCTCGGCGCTGGGTGACGACGAGGTGGCCGCCACCAAGAAGGTCCTCGGCTTCGATCCCGACAAGAAGTTCGACGTCAGCGACGAGGTCATCGAGCACACCCGCAAGCTCGTCGACCGCGGCCGCGAGGCGCACGAGAAGTGGCAGGGCGAGTTCGACGCCTGGGCGCAGCGCGAACCCGAGCGCAAGGCGCTGCTGGACCGGCTGCTCGCCCAGGAGCTGCCGGATGGCTGGGACGCCGATATCACCTACTGGGAGCCCGGTTCCAAGCCGCTGGCCACCCGGGCCGCGTTCGGCAAGGTGCTCAACGACGTCGCCCCCAAACTGCCCGAGCTGTGGGGCGGCTCGGCCGACCTGGCCGGCAGCAACAACACCACCATCAACGGTGTGAAATCCTTTGGTCCGCCGTCGATCTCGACAGAGGACTACACCGCCGACTGGTACGGCCGGGTGCTGCACTTCGGTATCCGCGAGCACGCGATGGGCTCGATCCTGTCCGGCATCGTGCTGCACGGTCCGACCCGCGCCTTCGGCGGCACCTTCCTGCAGTTCTCGGACTACATGCGCCCGGCGGTGCGACTGGCGTCGCTGATGGACATCGACCCCATCTACATCTGGACCCACGACTCGATCGGCCTCGGCGAGGACGGGCCGACACATCAGCCCATCGAGCATCTGGCCGCGCTGCGCGCGATCCCCAGGCTGTCAGTCGTGCGTCCGGGCGATCCGAACGAGACCGCCTACGCCTGGCGCAGCATCATTGCGCGCGGAAACACCAGCGGCCCGGTCGGTTTCATCCTGACCCGGCAGGGCATCCCGGTGCTGGAGGGCACCAGCTCCGAAGGCGTTGCCAGGGGCGGCTACGTGCTCGGCGGCGGCAACCCGGCTGACGACGCCGACGTCATCATCATCGGTACCGGCTCCGAACTGCAGCTGGCCGTCGAAGCCCAGAAGCTGTTGGCGGACAAGGACATCAGGGCCTACGTGGTCTCGATGCCGTGTGTCGAATGGTTCGAGTCGCAGCCGCAGGAATACCGCGACAGCGTGCTGCCGCCGGACGTGTCGGCCCGCGTTGCCGTGGAGGCCGGGGTGGCGCAGAGTTGGTACAAGATCGTCGGCGACACCGGCGAGATCGTCTCGATCGAGCACTACGGCGAGTCCGCCGACGACAAGACCCTGTTCCGCGAATTCGGGTTCACCGCCGAAAACGTTGCGGCCGCCGCGGAACGGGCAATCGACAACTGATCACCCATAATCAAACGAGAGGCAACCGTCATGGCGCAGAATCCCAACCTCGCGGCGCTGTCCGCCGCCGGCGTGTCCGTCTGGCTCGATGACCTGTCCCGGACCCGGCTGAAGACCGGCAACCTGCAGGAGCTGATCGACACCCGCAGCGTGGTCGGCGTGACCACCAACCCGTCGATCTTCCAGGCCGCGCTCTCCCACGGAGACGCTTACGACGCACAGGTTTCCGAGCTCGCCGAGCGCGGCGCCGACGTCGACGCCACCATCCGCACCGTCACCACCGACGACGTCCGGGCGGCCTGCGACGTGCTCCGTCCGCAGTGGGAGTCCTCCGACGGTATCGACGGACGCGTCTCGATCGAGGTCGACCCGCGGCTGGCCCACGAGACCGACAAGACCGTCCTGCAGGCCATCGAACTGTGGAAGATCGTCGACCGGCCGAACCTGCTGATCAAGATCCCCGCCACCAAGGCCGGCCTGCCCGCGATCACCGCGGTTCTGGCCGAAGGTATTTCGGTCAACGTGACGCTGATCTTCTCGGTGGAGCGCCACCGCGCGGTGATGGACGCCTACCTCGCCGGGCTGGAGGCAGCCCAGCAAGCCGGTCATGATCTGTCCAAGATCCACTCGGTCGCTTCGTTTTTCGTGTCCCGGGTGGACACCGAGATCGACAAGCGACTCGAGGCGATCGGGTCCGGCGAGGCGCTCGCGCTGCGCGGGCAGGCCGGCGTCGCCAACGCCCGGCTGGCCTACGCCGCCTACGAAGAGGTGTTCGTCGGCGGTGAGCGTTTCGACGCGCTGGCCGGCGCAGGCGCGCGAGTGCAGCGGCCGCTGTGGGCGTCCACCGGCGTCAAGAACCCGGACTACTCCGACACCCTCTACGTCACCGAGCTGGTCGCCCCGAACACGGTGAACACCATGCCGGAAAAGACGATTGACGCGGTGGCCGATCACGGCGTGGTCACCGGCGACACGATCACCGGCACGGCAGCCGCCGCCCAGGAGGTGTTCGACAAGCTCGAGGCCGTCGGCATCGATCTGACCGACGTGTTCCTGGTCCTGGAGGACGAGGGCGTGGACAAGTTCGAGAAGTCGTGGCAGGAACTCCTCGACGCCACCCAGGAACAGCTCGACGCCGCAGCCAAATGACCGACCGTCCCGTTCCCGGGGTGCTGGCGCCCGCCCCCGACACGTGGCACAACCCGTTGCGCGACAAGCGGGACAAGCGGATGCCGAGGATCGCCGGGCCGTGCGGCGTGGTGATCTTCGGCGTGACGGGCGACCTCGCCCGGAAAAAGCTGATGCCGGCGATTTACGACCTGGCCAATCGCGGTCTGTTGCCGCCGTCGTTCTCCCTCGTCGGTTTCGCCCGACGGGATTGGAAGGACGAGGATTTCGGCGCCATCGTCCACGACGCGGTGTGCCAGCACGCTCGTACGCCGTTTCGCCAGGAGGTGTGGGACCGGCTGGCCGAGGGGTTCCGCTTCGTCCAAGGCTCATTCGACGACGAGGCCTCGTTCCACCGGCTGGCCGAGACGCTCGAGAAGCTTGATGTGGAACGGGGCACCGGCGGCAATCACGCCTTCTACCTGTCGATTCCGCCCAACGCCTTCCCGGTGGTGTGCGAGCAGCTGAAGAAGTCCGGACTGGCCCGTCAGCACGAAGGTCGCTGGAGCCGGGTGGTCATCGAGAAGCCGTTCGGCCACGATCTGCCGAGCGCCATCGACCTCAACAAGGTGGTCAACAGCGTCTTCCCGGAGGAGTCGGTCTTTCGCATCGACCACTACCTCGGCAAGGAGACCGTGCAGAACATCCTCGCGCTGCGCTTCGCCAATGAGCTGTTCGAGCCGATCTGGAATAATCACTACGTCGACAGCGTGCAGATCACGATGGCCGAGGACATCGGGCTCGGTGGGCGCGGCGGCTACTACGACGGCATCGGCGCGGCGCGTGATGTGATCCAGAACCACCTGATCCAGCTGCTGGCGCTGACCGCGATGGAGGAACCGGTCAGCTTCCATCCGCACGAGGTCACGGCCGAGAAGATCAAGGTGCTGTCGGCGACGTCGCTGGCGAAGCCGCTGGATCTGACGTCGTCGCGCGGGCAGTACACCTCGGGCTGGCAGGGCGGCGAGAAGGTCGTCGGACTGCTCGACGAGGAGGGGTTCTCCAAGGACTCCACCACCGAGACGTTCGCCGCGATCACGCTGGAGGTCGATACCCGCCGGTGGGCCGGTGTGCCGTTCTACCTACGGACCGGAAAGCGGTTGGGCCGCAGGGTCACCGAGGTGGCGCTGGTGTTCAAGCGGGCGCCGCATCTGCCGTTCGACGCGACGATGACCGAGGAGCTGGGTAAGAACGCCCTGGTGATCCGGGTCCAGCCCGACGAGGGCATCACGCTGCGGTTCGGGTCGAAGGTGCCGGGCAGCGCGATGGAAGTCCGCGACGTGAACATGGACTTCTCCTACGGCTCGGCCTTCGCCGAGGACTCGCCCGAAGCCTACGAGCGCCTCATCCTCGACGTGCTGCTCGGCGAACCTTCGCTGTTCCCGGTCAATGCCGAGGTCGAATTGTCTTGGGAGATCCTGGATCCGGTGCTGGATTACTGGGCAGCGCATGGCAAGCCCGATCCCTACGAGTCGGGCACGTGGGGGCCTGACTCGGCGTTCGAGATGCTGGCGCGTTCCGGCCGTGAATGGAGGCGTCCCTAGAATGATTGTCGACCTGCCTGACACCACCACCAACGCGCTCAACAAGAGGATCACCTCGCTGCGCGAGGAGGGCGGGGCGATCACCCTGGGCCGGGTGCTGACGCTGGTGATCGCACCTGACACCGAGGATCTGGTCGAGGACTCCATCGAGGCCGCGGTGGCGGCGAGCCGGGAACATCCCTGTCGCATCATCGTCGTGGTGCCCCAAGACCGGCTCGCCACCGACGCTCGCCTTGACGGCCAGCTTCGGGTGGGCGGCGACGCCGGGGCCGGCGAGGTGGTGGTCCTGCGAATCTCCGGGCCACTGTCCAACCATGCCAACAGTGTGGTGTTGCCGTTCCTGTTGCCCGACACCCCGGTGGTGGCGTGGTGGCCGGGTACCGCTCCGGCGATTCCCGCCGAGGATCCCTTGGGCCGCTTGGCTATTCGACGGATCACCGATGCGACGGCGGCGGAAGACCCACTGGCGTCGATCAAGAGCCGGCTTCAGGGATACACCGGCGGTGACACCGACCTCGCCTGGAGCCGGATCACCTATTGGCGCGCGCTGTTGGCCTCGGCGGTGGATCAGGCCCCGTACGAACCGATCACATCGGTGTTGGTGTCTGGGCTGAAAACCGAACCGGCCCTGGATATCTTGGCGGGCTGGCTGGCCAGCCGCATCGATGGCACCGTGAAGCGGGCCGTCGGCGATCTCAAGGTCGAACTGGTACGGCCGTCGGAGACCGTGACGTTGAGTCGTCCGCAGGAGGGCATCACCGCCACCCTGACCCGCACTGACAAGCCCGAGGCGCTGCTTCCGCTGCCGCGCCGGGAGACCAAGGAGTGCCTGGCCGAGGATCTCCGCCGCCTCGATGCCGACGAGATCTATCACGAGGCGCTGGCGGGTATCGACAAGGTGCAGTACGTATGACCAGGATCATCGAGACCTACCCCGATACCGAAGCACTGGTGAGCGCGGTCGGCGACCGGCTCGTCGAGGCGATCACGTCCGCGATCGCGGCGCGAGGGCAGGCATTCATCGTATTGACCGGCGGCGGAACGGGTATCGGACTGCTCAAGCACGTCGGTGCACACGGTGCGGCGATCGACTGGTCCAAGGTGCACATCTTCTGGGGGGACGATCGGTTCGTGCCCGCCGACGACGCGGAGCGCAACGACAAGCAGGCCCGCGAGGCGCTGCTCGATCACATCGACATCCCGGCGGCCAACGTGCACCCGATGGCCGCCAGCGACGGTGAGTTCGGCGACGATATCGACGCGGCAGCACGGGCCTACGAGGAGGTGCTGCCGCCGGCGTTCGACGTGCACCTGCTCGGGATGGGCGGCGAGGGCCACATCAACTCACTGTTCCCGCACACCCCGGCCGTCGCGGAGACCACGCGGCTGGTGGTCGCCGTCGAGGACTCCCCCAAGCCGCCTCCCCGGAGGATCACGCTGACGCTGCCCGCTGTGACCCGCTCACGCGAAGTGTGGCTGGTCGTGTCCGGTGCGGCCAAAGCCGACGCCGTCGCCGAGGCGATCGGCGGCGCAAGCGCGGACGACGTTCCCGCCGCGGGCGCGGTGGGCCGCCAGGCCACGGTTTGGCTTCTGGACACCGAGGCAGCGAGCAAGCTGCAAGACTGAGCTGATGGTTGACACCCCGCCACCACCCCGCACTGGTCGCGACCGGATCAAGACCTTGGCGCAGGCCGCGCTCAACGCCGATGTCACCGTGGATCAGCTCGACACCATCCTGACTCAGATGAGTGGGGCCCTCACCGACCTCAACAAGACGATGAGCGGGATGAACGGCACCCTCGAGTACTTCGAGGAGACCCTGGGTGTGTTCAACTCCACGCTGACCCGCATCGACGAACTCGCACCGCGGCTCAACGCTGTCGTCGAGCGGATGGAAGGGATCGTCGACCGCATCGAACGCATCGTCGGCGTCGGCGAAGCGGTGATAGCACCGCTGGCCGCCACCGAATCCGCGGTTCGCGGGGCGATCAACGCAGTGCGACGCGCGGGCCGATAGCGGCTGGCGATGGACCTGCAGATCAAGGCCCGGACCCATTGGCTGTTGGGATACGGACTTGCGCGCGGGGTGCTCAAGCGGCTCGCCCGTCGCGGTGATCCGTTTGCCCGGCTTCTCGTCGACAGCAGCCGGCCGGAGGACGCCTACCGCCTCGCCGAGCAGATCCGCGGGCGGGGCCGGATATCCGCGGGATTCAGTAACACGTGGGTGACCGCCGACGCGCAGATTGTCCGAGATGTGTTGCGCGACGACAGGTTCCGAACCATCAAGCCCGCCGACCGGTCTCCGTTTCGTATCATTCGGTGGCTGGTCGCACGAACCGACCCCGACATGATGAACCCGGTGGAGCCACCGTCGCTTCTGGTGGTGGATCCGCCCGAACATGCGCGGCTGCGCCGTCTGGTCTCGCGAGCTTTCACGCCGCGCGCGATCGACGGATTGCACCAGCGCATCGTGGACATCACCAATACCGCGCTCGACGACCTCGACGGGCAGACGCAATGCGATCTGATCACCGCGTATGCCGCCCGAATCCCGATCGAAGTCATCGCCGAGATGCTGGCAGTTCCCCGGGAGGAGATACCGCTGCTCCATGCGTTCGCCGACCCGGCCGCCAAACTGCTGACCACCACAGTGCCCGCATGGGACGACTTCCGGACCGCCGCCACCGCATTGCGCGAATTCGAAATCTATATCGCCGCCCACATCGAGCGGCTCCGGCGTAGCGGTGCCGACAACAGCATTCTGTCCGCCGTGCTCCAAGACGATGACCTGACCGTCGACGAGGTCAGGATGTTCACCGGCTTGATTCTCGGTGCCGGATTCATCACCACCACCCATGCATTCGGCAATGCGGTGGTCGCGCTGCTCGCCCACCCCGACCAGCTCGCCCGTCTGCGGGCCCAGCCCGAAGGCTGGCCCAACGCCGTCGAAGAGACGCTGCGCTATGACTCGGTGGCTCAGATCGGGGTGCGGGTGGCGACCGAGGCCGTGCAGATCGACGGCAGCACCGTCGCAGAAGGTGAGGCGCTGTTCGTCCTGATCGCTGGAGCCAACCGTGATCCGGCCCTCTTCGAGCGGCCGGACGAGTTCGACAGCGCCCGGCCCAACACCCGCGAACACCTGAGCTTCAGCTCAGGAATCCACGTCTGTTTGGGCGCGTCGCTCGCGCGCCTGGAATTGAACATCGGCCTGGAAGCGCTGTTTCGGCGATTTCCCGCGCTGGCCCTGGCCGGCACACCAACGCTCAACGGAAGCACTTTGCTCCGCGGGTTCAAGCACCTGCCGGTCGCCCTCGGAGCAGCGGCGGCGGGAGCCGGCTGACCCTCACCACCAGCCGTCGTCGGGATCGGCGACCGACCAGTCGGCCAGCACCGGTGGGGCGACCAGCGGCAACGGGCCGATCAGTTCAGCGGTGTTCTCCAGCGAGCATTCTGGTTGCGTCATAACGGTTTCGACGTCGGCGGGTGCTCGGTGGTTCCCTATCGGGTGAGCCGGAATTTCAATCTCGCCGGGTCGACCACCGTGCCCGCGCCGACATCGTCCGCGAGCGTCACCGCCGCCTCGATCAGGCCCGCGGTGTCGACGCCGTAGGGCACGGTGGTGACGTCGGCGAGCAAGGCCGATGCGCGCCGCAGCAGCGCAGCCCCGCCCTTGTAGTTGCCGCGTTGTACGTGCGTGATACCGACCGCGAACTGGGCCAGCCCCTGCCACAGTGCCCGCTCCTCGTGCGGGCCGTTCTTCCACGCCGCCTCGAAGACCTCGTGGGCGTTGAAGGCCAGACCGCGGTTCAGCAGATCCTGTGCATAGTCCAGGGTTTCAGCCGGCGGCAGCTCGAGGTCGTCGGGAATGCGGGGCACGCCCTCGGCGCCGGGCGGCAACGGCCGCCCGAGCGTGTCGCGGGCCCTGGCATTGCGGGGCCGGCCAGTGTCGTCACGGTCACGATTCACCGTTGTCCCCGGCTAGCCGCTATTGCGTAACGCTGAGGCCAGCCCGCTCATCGTCAGCAGGATGCCGCGCTGCACCAACTCGTCGTCGTCCCCGGATCGGTAGCGTCGCAACAGCTCCACTTGAAGGTGGTTGAGCGGTTCCAGGTACGGGAAACGGTTGAACACCGAGCGGGCCAGCGCCGGGTTATCGGCCAGCAGATCCTCCTGTCCGGTGATCAGCTTGTGCATGCGGATCGTGCGGTCGTGTTCGGCGACGATCTTGCCGAACACCCGCTGTCGCAGTTCCTCGTCACCGACCAGCTCGGAATACCGTGCGGCCAGACCCATATCGGACTTGGCCAGCACCTGCGCCATGTTCGACAGGACCGTCGCGAAGAACGGCCACTTCACATAGAGGTCCTGTAGCACCTCGAGGCGCCCGTCACCGTCGGCGATCCACTCCTCGAACGCGGTGCCGGTTCCGTACCAGCCCGGCAGCATGACACGCGACTGGCTCCAGGCCAACACCCAAGGGATGGCCCGCAGATCCGCAATCGACGTTGTCGGTTTACGCGACGTCGGACGGCTGCCGATATTGAGTGAGCCGATTTCGCTCACCGGCGTCGACGCCTTGAAGTATTCGACGAAACCCGGTGTGTCGTGGACCAATTCGGCGTACGCGCGCTGGGCACGCGCGGCGAGGTCGTCCAGCACCTGATAGGCGCTTTGGGCGAGCCCTCCTAACCCTTCGATATCGAGCAGCGTCGACTCCAGCGTGGCGGCCAGCAGTGTCTCCAGGTTCCGATGCGCAATGCGGGGTTCGGCGTATTTGGCCGCGATGATCTCGCCCTGCTCGGTCAGGCGCAGCGATCCATTCACCGCTCCCGGCGGCTGCGCCAGAATCGCGTCGTAGCTCGGACCACCACCGCGCCCGACGGTTCCGCCGCGGCCATGGAACAGCCGCAACCGGATACCGGTCTTGCGGGCCGACTCCACCAGATCCAGTTCGGCCCGGTACAGCGCCCAGTTCGCGGCGAGATACCCACCGTCCTTGTTGGAGTCCGAGTAGCCGAGCATCACCTCCTGGCTCTCCCCGCGGGCGTGCACCATCGCGCGGTACAGCGGAAGGTCGAGCACCGATTCCAGGATGGCCGACCCGCGCTGCAAGTCGTCTATCGTCTCGAAGAGCGGCACAATCCCGACCGGCGCATACGGATGGTCACCCGAAACATCAAGCAGCCCAGCTTCTTTCAGAAGTATCGCGGCCTCCAGCATGTCCGATACCGACTGACACATCGAGATGATGTAGTTCGGCACCGCCGCCGGGCCGAACACCGCGACCGCGCGGGCGGCGGCGAACACGATGTCGAGTTCCTTGCGGGCCAACTCCGAAAGCTCGGAGTCGTCGCGAACCAGCGGGCGTCGGGTGGCCAGCTCCGCCGCCAGCACCTCGACGCGTTCCGGTTCAGAAAGCGACCCATAGTCGGGATGCACCCCGGCCCAGGACAACAGCTCGGCAACGACCTCCTCGTGCACCTCGGAGTTCTGCCGCATGTCCAGGCCGGACAGGTGAAACCCGAAGACATCCACCGCCTCTCGCAGCCTGGCCAGCCGATCGTCGGCCAGCAACGCGCTACCGTTGGCCCGCAGCGAGGCGTCGATGACGTCGAGGTCGGCCCGCACCTCCGCAGGCGTGTGGTACGGGTCCATCCCGAGATCCAGCGTGTGCGGCGGCGTGCGGTCCAGAATGGCCTGACCGGTGGCGGTCAGCCTGGCATGCACGACGCGCAGCGCCCGTCGGTAGGGCTCGTCCAGCCGGGCCGGCTCGTTGCAGGCACCGGCGAGCGCGTCCAGATCTTCGGTGGTTCTCACCAGCCGCGCCGACATCGACAGTTCCTGCTCGAGACACGTCAGTTCGGCGAAGTAGTGCCCCAGCGCGGTGTAGGCGGCGCTGCCGGTGGCCAGCCGCACCACATCGGCGGTGACGTTGGGGTTCCCGTCGCGGTCCCCGCCGATCCACGAGCCAGGGCGCAGGATCGGCTCGGCCAGCAGCTCGGTATCGGGCCAGCGGGTCCGCAGCGCGTCACGCACCTCGGCGTTCACCTTCGGGATCACCTCGAAGAACGCCGCCGGGTAATACCGCAGGCCGACTTCGATCTCGTCCTGAATCTTCAACCGGGACAGCCGGATCAGCGCGGTCTGCCACAGTGTCAGGATCTGCCTGCGCAACTCGGTCTCGACCGGCCGGCCGTCCTCGGTTTCGTCCTGCCCGTGCAGCCGAACCCGCATCAGCTGGGTGATTCGGTGCTGGGTATCGAACACGGTGCGGCGACGAGTCTCGGTCGGATGTGCGGTGATCACCGGCGACACCAGCGCCCCGCGGAGCGCGTCGGCCACGGTGCCGGCGTTCAGGCGCGCGGCGTCCAGTTTCTCGTAGGTGGCAGCGAGAGTGCTGTTCTGCGGCGGCTCCCCCGCCGCGACGTGGATGGCCCGGCGACGCTCGCGATGGATGTCCTCGGCGACATTGGCCAGCAGTGCGAAATGGCTGAAGGCGCGGATCACCGGAATCGCCCGGTGGATGTCGATGCCGTCGAAAAGCTGGGCGAGTTCGGACCGGTCGATCTCGGATCTGCGGACCCGGAACGATTCGACGCGGGCACGTTCGACGAGGTCGAACACCTCCTCGCCGTTCTGTTCGCGTACGGTGTCGCCGAGGATCGTCCCGAGCAGCCGGATATCCTCGCGCATCGGCTCGGTGGCCTCCCGTCCCACCTTCGTCCGGGTGACCGCGCCGATCGGTTCCAGGGATTCGGGGACTTCAGCCATCCCTCAAGTATCGGGGTGCCGGCTATCCGGCGCAGGGCGTGAGTTTGTCCACAGTCCCGACTTCATCCACAGGCTGGGCCTGTTGCCTCATGTCAAGATGCGCGCGTAGGAGGTTTGACTGCCTCGCGTATGAGTGCGCGTGTGTTGACGCTGTCTCCCGGTTTGCTGGTGGTCAAGATGAGGAGCTGGTTGGTCAATGCGTGAA
>NZ_JACBJQ010000225.1 GCF_013404075.1 Mycolicibacterium vinylchloridicum | reverse complement strand
CTTCCGCACGTACGCCACGGCCCAAAACTACTCGCCTAGTACCCCCAGCACCGAACCCCACCCAGAGAACCCGCAGGTCAAACCCACGCGCGCCAAGTTACCAACCGGTAATGTCCTAACTCAGGTCGTGTTTGCCGGCGCCGACCGACTCTGTCAGCCCTCGCCAGCTAACACGCAAACGCAAAGACTTCCGATTTGGGAACAAATTTGGGAACAAAACCCTCTGAAACGGGTCGAAATGGATGAGCCGCCCTGGAACGGCCCGGAATGTCAATAGCCATTAACCTGCATAAATGAGACTTAACGGGCCTAGCAAACTATTGAGACGACAGCTCATAACCCAGAGGTCGCAGGTTCGAATCCTGTCCCCGCTACCATTGTGATGTCTCAGGACATCGGAATAGCTGTGAACCTGCATTAGGTTCACAGCTTTTTCCGTTTGGGGCCTTTGGGCGCTCCGGTGGGTTGGTAGTCCCTGGTGGGGTCGAGGGTGAAGTCGCGTAG
>NZ_JACBJQ010000025.1 GCF_013404075.1 Mycolicibacterium vinylchloridicum | reverse complement strand
GGGGCCTCCCACCACTGTCGGATAGACCGGGCAGGCGACTCCCTACTCGGTAACCCACGAACATGGGTGAGTGGGGCCCCGGCCCGCAACCCCCAACTCAAAACCGAGGGTCACCCATACCGTCTAGCCGATGTCACCCAGCTTTGCGAGCAGCAACGCCTCGGTGGTGGCAGCGCGCTCCAGCACGCCGAGGTGCAGGCTCTCGTTGACGCTGTGCGCCTGAGTGCTCGGATCCTCCACCCCGGTGACCAGGATGGTGGCCTCGGGGAACGCGGCGGCGAACTCGGCGATGAATGGGATCGAGCCGCCCATCCCCATGTCCACGACGTCGGTTCCCCAGGCCTGCCGGAACGCCGCCCGGGCCGCCTCGTAAACCGGCCCGCTGGCGTCGATCGCATAGGGCTGACCGATATCGCCCGGGATGATCTTGACGTGCGCACCCCAGGGGGCGTGCTGTTCGAGGTGACGACGCAGCGCGTGCAGATGCGCTGCGGCGTCGCCGCCCGGGGCCACCCGCATGCTGACCTTGGCGCTGGCGCGCGGGATGAGCGTGTTCGAGGCTTTGGCGATCGGTGTGGTGTCGATGCCGATGACAGTGATCGCGGGCTTGGCCCACATCCGTTGGGCCACAGGGCCAGAACCGATTTCGTGCACCCCGTCGAGCAATCCCGACTCGGCCCGTACCCACTGTGGCCCGCGGTCCACGTCGGCCGCCGTCGTCTCGTACAGTCCCTGCACCGCAACGTTGCCGTCGTCGTCGTGCAGGCTGGCCAGCAATCGCACCAGGACGCTGAGAGCGTCGGGCACCACACCACCCCACAGCCCCGAGTGCAGACCGTGATCCAGGGTCGCGACCTCGACCACACAGTCGGCCAGCCCGCGCAGCGACACTGTCAGCGCGGGGATCTCAGTGGTCCAGTTGTCCGAGTCGGCGATCACGATGACGTCGGCGGCCAGCTTGTCCTTGTGGGCGGCCAGCAGCCGGCCCAGCGACGGCGAACCGGACTCCTCCTCCCCCTCCACGAACACCGTCACCCCGACCGGCGGCTTACCGCCGTGCGCCCGAAACGCCGCCACATGCGTGGCGATACCGGCCTTGTCGTCCGCGCTGCCGCGGCCGTACAGCCGACCGTCTCGCTCAGTGGGCTCGAAGGGGTCCGAATTCCATTGCGACGGTTCACCTTCGGGCTGGACATCGTGGTGGGCGTACAGCAGCACCGTCGGCGCACCGGGCGGGGCGGGGTGATGCGCGATCACCGCAGGCGCACCGCCCTCCGCCACGATCTCGACCTGTTCGAAACCGGCCCTGCTCAGCAGATCCGCGACGGCACGGGCGCTGCGGTGCACCTCGTCGCGACGGGCCGGGTCGGCCCACACCGATGGGATCCGCACCAGGTCTTCGAGATCGGCGCGCACCGAGGGAAGCACTGCCTGTACGCGCGCAATGAGATCGCTCATGCCGACGACCCTACCGAGCAGGGCGCCAACCTTGACATGCAAGCATTTGCTTGCCTATTGTGCAGAAGTGGGTGACGTCTTCAAGGCCTTGGCAGACCCCACTCGCCGGACGATCCTCGATGAGCTGACCGACCGAGATGGTCAGACCCTCTTCGAAATCTGTGCCCGACTGGCGACGAAACACGGACTTGGCTCATCGCGACAAGCGATCTCGCAACACCTCGACCTCCTCGTGGCCGCCGGCTTGGTCGAAACCCGGCGCGAGGGCCGATACAAATTCCACTACATCAACACCGCACCGCTCGAGCCGATCGTCGAGCGGTGGCTGAAGAAAGCTGAGGGCTGACCGTGCGCATCAACCTGACTAGCGTGCTCGTCAACGATCAGGACGCCGCGCTCCAGTTCTACACCGACGTCCTGGGTTTCACGACCAAGCACGACATCCCGATGGGCGAGCATCGCTGGATCACCGTGGTCTCCCCGGAGAATCCGGACGGCACCGAACTCGTCCTCGAACCGGACGGCCACCCCGCGGCCAAACCGTTCAAGGAGGCACTCGTCGCCGACGGAATCCCCTTCACCTCGTTCGCCGTCGACGACGTTCACGCCGAGTTCGACCGGCTGCGCGGGCTCGGGGTGCGCTTCACTCAGGAGCCCGTCGACATGGGGCCGGTGACCACTGCCGTCTTCGACGACACGTGCGGCAACCTGATCCAGATCGCCCACCAGGCCGGCTGAAGCTCGCGGTTAGAGAGTCTCGAGGATGGCGACCGCGGCGGCGGTGTCGCCCTCATGCGTCAGCGACACGTGAATGGTCACCTCGGCCAGATGCTTGGCGATGTCACCGGTGAGGCGGACCTTCGGCCGGCCCCACATGTCGGTGATCACCTCGATGTCACGGTGGATGCCCTCCGGCAGAACCGGACGCTGCGCGAAGCGCGAGCCCGACCAGGCCTTGATGACGGCTTCCTTGGCGGCCCACCGTGCGGCCAAGTGCCGCGCCGCCACCGAGCTCTTGTCGGCGGCGTCGCGGCGCTCACCCGGGGTGAACGTCTCGGCGAATACCGTGCCCGGCTGGTCCACCTGCTCGGCGAAGTCGGGAATGGAGACCACATCGATCCCCACACCCACTATCGCCACGCCGGAGACCCTATCACCGGGTCCGTTGACTGTTTCTCGCCGCTCATCACGCGTAGATGTCGTCCTCACCCAGCCGTGAGGCAGGGTTGAGCAGCATCGCCGCTTCCTGACGCTTCTCGGGCACATCGTGGTCGAACCGGCGATCGGCCGGCTTTTCGTACAGCGGCCGTCCACCGGCGATGGCCGAAGCCAATCGCCGCTGCCCCGCCAGCACCCGGTCGTTGGCCCGCTTGGTGTAGTCCGCCCGCTCCTGCGCACTCAGCGAGGCGAGGAAGGCCTGCGGGTGCACCAGCGCGATCAGACCCGACACGTGACCGAAGCCGAGGCTGGTGACCAGACCCGCCTTGAGCGGGAACTTGTCACCAAGGCGCAGCGTCTCCCGCGGCCACACGAAGTGCCCGGAGGTGGCCAGCTCGTCGTCGACGCAATCCAGGCTGCGGTTCGGCGGGATGACGCCGTCGCGCAGGATCTGGCAGAGCCCCATCATCTGGAAGACCGCCGCGCCGCCCTTGGCGTGGCCCGTCAGGCTCTTCTGGCTGACGACGAACAGCGGTGCGCCGGGGGCGCGACCCATCGAATCGGCCAGCCGCTCGTGCAGCTCGGTCTCGTTGGGATCGTTGGCCAGCGTAGAGGTGTCGTGCTTGGAGATCACCGCGATGTCGTCGGCGCCGACCCCCAGCTTGGCCAGCGAGCGGGCCAGCTGCGAATCCTTGCCGCCGCGACCGGCGCCCAGCGCGCCGAGTCCCGGAGCGGGGATCGAGGTGTGCACGCCGTCGCCGAAGCTCTGCGCGTAGCCCACCACCGCCAGCACCGGCAGACCCATCTTCAGCGCCAGGTCACCACGAGCCAGCAGGATGGTGCCGCCACCCTGTGCCTCCAGGAAGCCCAGCCGGCGACGGTCGTTGGCGCGGGAGAACTTCGAGTCGCTGATGCCCTTGGCCCGCATCGTCGCGGTCTCGGCGGTCGCCGCCATGTCACCGAAGCCGATGACGGCCTCCAGTGTCATGTCGTCGAAGCCGCCGGTGACCACCAGTTCGGCCTTGCCGAGGCGGATCTTGTCCATGCCCTCCTCGACCGACACCGCCGCAGTGGCGCACGCGCCCACCGGATGGATCATCGAGCCGTAGCTGCCGACGTAGGACTGGATGACATGCGCGGCAACGACGTTCGGCAGAACCTCCTGCAGGATGTCGTTCGGCTTGGCCTTGCCCATCAGGTTGCCGTGGTACATCGTCTGCATCGACGTCATACCGCCCATGCCGGTGCCCTGCGTGGAGGCCACCAGGCTCGGGTGCACCCAGCGCATCAGTTCGGTCGGGGTGAACCCCGAGGACAGGAACGCGTCGACGGTCGCGACGATGTTCCACAGCGCCACCCGGTCGATCGAGCTGGCCATATCGGGACTGATGCCCCAGACCGTCGGGTCGAAGCCGGTCGGGATCTGCGCCCCGACCTTCCGCGACAGCTTGGTCTTACGCGGCACGCGAACCTCGGTGCCCGCCTTGCGGATCACCTCCCAGTCCGACGAGTCCAGCACCGGCCGAATCACGGTGTGCTCGGGGTCGTACTCCGCGAACGCGCGGGCGTCGGCCTCCGAGGACACGACGAACCGGAAGTCCTTGTCCAGGAAGACACTGACCATCAGTGGTGACGCGTGGTCGGGATCGATGGCCCCGTCGTCGACGAATTCACGGATGCCGCAACGCTCCACGACCGCGTCGTGGTAGCGCTCGACCAGATCGGCTTCGTCGACCAGCTCACCGCTTGCGGTGTCGTACCAGCCCGGCTTGGGGTCGTCCTCCCACTTGATCAGGCCTGTGGTCCAGGCCAATTCGAGGACACCGGCGGCCGACAGTTCGTTGTCGACCTCCATCTCGAAGCGGGTGCGCGACGACCCGTACGGGCCCAGTTCGGCGCCGCCGACGATGACCACCAGGTCGGCCGGGTCGACGTCGAGATCGGCCCACGCCGGCGGCGTGTTCGCGACGTAGCCGCGCGGCGGCGACGGCAGGGCGGCAATGGTGCCCGCCGCCTCACCGGACGCAGCCGCATCCGGTTCAGCGGTCATCTCCTCGCGTGCCTTGGCGGCCAGCTCGGCCATGTCGAGTTGCACGTCGCCGAGCCCACCGGTCAGGTCGACCTTCAGCGGGGAGTGCGCGGACGCGACCTTGGCCTCCACGGTGCACAGGTCCAGCAGCATGGCTGCCATCTCTTCGGTGCTGTAGGTGGTGACGCCGGCCTCCTCGACCGCACCGACGATGGCGTCGTTGTGACCCATCAGCCCGGTGCCCTTGGTCCAGCCGATCAGCGCGTGCGCGAAGCTGACCCGCTGCGCCCACGAGGTTTCCGCGTTCCAGCGGTTGACCACCGCGTCCAGCGCAGACTTCGACTCGCCGTATGCGCCGTCACCGCCGAACATGCCGCGGTTGGGTGAGCCCGGCAGGACCACGTGCAGACGCGAGGCGATGTCGCGCTCGGCGCCGATGGAAGAAAGCCCGGCAACCAGCCGCTCGACGGCCCACAGCAGGACCTTCATCTCCATCTCCGAGCGCGAGCCGGCCTCCGACAGGTCACCGGCCACCCGCGGTGCGGCGAACGGGAACAGCAGCGTCGGGGTCAGCGCATCCTTGAGGTGAATCGATTGCGGCCCGAGGCTTTCGGTCTGTTCGCTACCGACCCACGACACCAGCGCGTCGATGTCGGCGTAGGACGCCATGTTGGCCGGAACCACCCACAACGACGCACCGTACCGGGCGTTGTCGCGGTAGAGCGCCTTGTAGAAGGCCAACCGATCGTCGTCCAGCTTGGAGGTCGTCGCCACCACCGTGGCGCCACCGTCGAGCAGGGCGGCCACCACCGAAGCGGCAATCGAGCCCTTGGACGCACCGGTGACCACCGCGACCTCGTCGCTGTAGTGACCCTTGTTCGGATTCTCGGCACCAGCGGCGATCCGGCCGAACAGCGAGGCGTGGATGTTGCGGCCGGCCGCCAGGGCCTTGCCCTGCCACCAACTGGCCTGAGTGGCAACAACATTGCCGGCACCTTCGAAACGTTCACCGAGGCGCATCCAGTCGGCGTCGATATCGCCTTCGTCGGCCAGCCAGAGCTTGACCAGGTCCTCACGGGCGCTGGCCCAGCGGTCGTCGAGCACGACCGCCTTCTTGGCGTCGAACGCGGGCGCGACCAGCCGTGGCCAATCCGAACCCAGCTCGGCCGTCACCAGGTCGATGAGCTCCGCGTCGGTGGCCGACGGCGCGGCCGACACCGGGTTGTCCAGACCCAGCTGCCCGAGCACCATGCGTGCGGCCGAGGCCAGCACACCGTCGCGGCCGGTGACCTTCTCGGCGAACTCGGTCAGCGCGGCCGAGTCGACCACGCCGCCACCGCCACCGCCGGCCGACGGCAGCGACACCGCAATCCCCTTGCGGGCAGCAACCGCAGCGACCGCGGCATCGATGGCCTTGTCCACAGATGCGGCGTCGGTCAGTGCACCGTCATGCAGGCCGCCGAGCGCACCACCGCGCACGCTGCTTCCCTCGCGGGTGCCCAGCGCCAGTTCGGCGGTGACGTGCTTGGCCCAACCGTCGCCCAGCTCCCAGGTCTTCTTGACCCGCTCGGCGATCGCGGCCGGACGCTTGCCCGACGGGCCGAGCACCGTGCGCAGCTGATCGTTGATCGAGTCGGAGAGCACCGGTCCGAACGGCTTGTAGGTCCGGGCCAGTTTCGAGACCTGGCCCTTCAGCGATGCCAGGTCCGCCTCGGCGGCACCGTCGATGGCGCCCAGGTTCAGCTCGGAGCCGAGATCGACCAGCAGCTGGTTACGCCGCGAGGACGCACCGTCGGTGATCGACTCGATCGAATCCAGCGGCTCGATCTGATCGATACGCATCTTGGCGCTCAACGCGATCAGCGCCAAAGTGGCGTCGCCCGCATCGAATCCGATGTCGTCGGGACGCGGAGCGCCGGCAGGCGCGGCCGCCGGAGCCGGCGCGGCCGACGCGGCCTCCGCCGCTGCGGCTTCGGCAGGCGCCTCGGCGGCAGGGGCTTCGTCGACATCGTCGTCGGTGGCCGGATCCTCGTCGCTGGCGAACAGCACCGCGGCATCGCGCTCGGAGTTGAGCACTTCGACTGTGCTGTGGGCATACTCGGGCAACTTCAGGGTGTTGCTCGCCAGCCCGGCCACCGTCGGCGCCGACTTCACGCCGATCTCGACGAAGCGCTCGACACCCAGTCCGCCCGCGGCCTCCTCGATGAACAGCAGGTCCTGCGTCTCGATCCAGCGCACCGGGCTGGCGAACTGCCAGGCCAGCAGCTCGATAACCACCTTGCGGCACAACGCATGCGGCTTCTCGTTACGCCAGGTGTCGTAGTCGGCCAGCACCTCGTCGAGGGGCTCGGCGGGCACCAGATCGCGGATCTCCTGGATGAAATCGCGGTCCAGGGTGAACGGCCGCGGGACCAGGTTCGGGATGTAGCGTCCGACGATCAGGGCCGGATCGGCATCCTCGGGCATGACGCGCTCCAGTGCCCGGCGGAAGTCGTCGACGCCGACACGCAGGACGTCGGAGTGGAACGGCACGTCGATGCCCGGGACCAGGATGAACGACCGCTTGCCCCCACTGATCTCGCGGCGCCGCTCGACCTCTTCCTCCAGCGCCTCCAGACCGCGCACCGTGCCGGCGATCGCGTACTGCGAGCCGCGCAGGTTGAAGTTCACGATCTGCAGGAATTCGTTTGTGCGCTCCGCGATTTCGGCGACGAAGCCCTTGACGTCGGCGTCGGGTAGGTCGATCTGCGACGGCCGGATCGCGGCCAGCCGGTAGTTGGACCGGCCCATCTCGTCACGCGGGACGATGTCGTGCATCTTGCTGCCGCGGTGGAACACCACCTCCAGCAGCGCCTCCAGCTTGTACACGCCCGAGACACACGCCAGCGCGGTGTACTCGCCGACGGAGTGACCGCAGGCGATCGCGCCCTCGACGAACGCGCCCTGCTCCCGCATCTCGGCGACCTGAGCCGCCGCGACGGTTGCCATGGCGACCTGAGTGAACTGCGTCAGGTAGAGCACGCCTTCGGGGTGCTGGTAGTGCACGCCGGAGGCGATCAGGCTGGTCGGGTTGTCGCGCACCACATGCAACACCGAGAAGCCAAGGGTGTCGCGGGTGAACTTGTCGGCGGTGTCCCACACCTTGCGGGCGGCCTTGGAGCGAGCCCGCACCTCCATGCCCATGCCCTTGTGCTGGATGCCCTGACCGGGAAAGGCGTACACCGTCTTCGGTGCCGCCAGCCGCGCGGTGGCGCTCATCACCAGATCGGTGCCGACCTTGGCGGTGACCTCCAAAACCTCTGCACCCAAGTCGATTCCGACCCGGTCGACGCGGAAGTCGATCTCGTCGCCCGGCTTGACCATGCCCAGGAAGCGGGCGGTCCAGCCGATCAGCTTGGCCGGCGGGACCGGCTTGCCGTCGGTCGCGGTGACCACGTGCTGGGCGGCGGCCGACAGCCACATGCCATGCACGATCGGCGAATCCAGACCCGCCAGCAGTGCGGCGGCACGATCGGTGTGAATCGGGTTGTGGTCACCGGACACCACGGCGAACGGTCGCATGTCGACCGGTGCGCCGATGGTGACGTCGCGGCGACGGCGGCGCGGGGTGTCGGTGGCGTTCAACGACACCGCTCCCCCGGCGCGCACCGGGTCGGCGAGTTCCTCGGCACCGTTGCGGCCCAGGATCGCAAAGCGCTCCTCGAGGACCGCCAGGATCATTCCCCTGGCGTCGGTCACGTTGACCGTGACCGGCACGACACGGCCGACCTCGGTGTC
Source organism: Mycolicibacterium vinylchloridicum (assembly GCF_013404075.1). Taxonomy (GTDB): domain Bacteria; phylum Actinomycetota; class Actinomycetes; order Mycobacteriales; family Mycobacteriaceae; genus Mycobacterium; species Mycobacterium vinylchloridicum. Next base: position 82,982 of record NZ_JACBJQ010000025.1, on the reverse strand, counting down.
GGTTGCCACCGAAGCCGTTGCGGTGACGGTCAATTGGGTCGGTTCCTTGGGCAGCGGCTTGAGCAGCTGGGCCGCGTGGTCCAGGTGTACCAGGCTCAGCAGGCCCTCCACCACCGGGAAACCGGAATCGGTGACAGCGCCGCCGATCGCGGCGAACACCGCAGGCCAGCAACGGCCGACCAACGCGTCGGGAACCGTTGTCAGCGTCGGCGCCAGGGGCGAACCGAACGTCGCCGTCACACCGGTATGGTCGGCCACCCGCTCGGGATCCCACCCGACAGTGACAGTGGTGGAACCGCCCGCCACCGGCGGCAGCGCGTCGGGGCCGTCGACCCCGGCGGCGATGGCCAGCACGGCACGCATCGCGGCGGCGGCATCTTCGGTCCGCACCACGGGGGTGCCACCGTCGATCACCGCGGCCGGCAGCGTATAGGCGATATCGATCCAGGTACCCGACAGCGGCACGCTCAGCACCACCCGGTCCGGCGCGGTGACCTCCAGCCGCGCCCCGGTGGAATGGTTTGTCGCGGAACGGTTGTCGTGCACCAGCCACTCCGCGGGAGCGGCGATGCGATGCACCGGGTTGGTCGCGGTGCGGCCGGCCCACAGCACGTCGGGCGAATCCAGCACGATGGCCAGCGGTCCGGTCACATCAGTGCGCACCCGCAATCGCGCGGCAACCGGCTCAGGCTGTGCGCCCGAGGCCAGCAGCTCGTCGACGGCGGCCTTCTCGAAGCGGTCGAGCAATTCGCCCACCGGCTCGTCGACCCGGGTGATGCCCTCCACGGCCTGCGTGCCGGGGATGACGCAGACCTGGTCGGCGCTGTAGCGGGCATCGTGGGCCTGCCACAGGGAGTCGCTGCGCCACCAACGGCGCACGTCCTTGTCGATGACCGGGACGAAGTTGACCGGCTTGCCCAGCGTCTTGCACAGCTGGATGAAGAACGGGACGTCAGCCGGATGCAGCAGCACCGATTCGGCATCGGGGTAGCGGGACAGCAGGGCCGCGACGGCCTGGTCCGGGTTCTCCAGCAGCCACTCACCATCGGCCGACGACGCGTCGAACAGTGTCTCGATCGGGCCGGCATCTTTCGCGTTGAGGCGGGCCTCGGCGCGCTGCAGCATCTCGGCGAAGCGGTCGCGCCAGGTGATGTCGAGCCACGGCGAGTCAGCGGACTTGGTGTCGGCGGTGGAGTCGTCGTCGCCGATCGCGAGCTCGATGTAGCGCTGCAACCACTGCAGGTAGCTCATCTCGGCGACGTCGCCGAAGTACGGCTTGGCGGTGACCGCCATCGCGGCGATGATCTCCTCGCGGCGCGCCGCGACGGCCTCGGCGTCACCGGCGACCTCGTCGAGCAACCGGCCGCAGCGGGAGGCCGCGTTGTCGATCTCGTGGATGTCGGCGCCGAGCTGGCTACGCCCGGAAGCCATGCCATTGACGGCTTTTCCGGCACCGACCCAGGTGTCGGTGCCCACCGTGTCGACCAGCAGCTGCTTGACCGCGGGCGATGTGGTCGCCTCCAGACAGGCCATCGCGGCGGTGCCGACGAGGATGCCGTCCACCGGCATCAGTGGGTAGCCGTAGACCGCCGACCACCGGCCGGACAGGTACTCGGCGGCGCGTTCGGGCGTGCCGATGCCACCGCCGACGCAGACCGTGATGTTGGCCCGGCCGCGCAGTTCCGAGTAGGTGGTCAGCAGCAGATCGTCGAGGTCTTCCCAGGAGTGGTGGCCACCGGCGCGACCGCCTTCGATGTGGACGATGACCGGCTTGGTGGGCACCTCGGCGGCGATCCGGATGACCGAGCGGATCTGCTCGACGGTGCCCGGCTTGAACACGACGTGGGCGATGCCGACGTCGTTCAGCTCGTCGATCAGGTCGACGGCCTCTTCCAGCTCGGGGATGCCGGCACTGACCACGACGCCGTCGATCGGTGCACCGGACTGGCGCGCCTTCTGCACCAGACGCTTGCCGCCCAGCTGCAGCTTCCACAGGTAGGGATCAAGGAACAGCGAGTTGAACTGGATCGTGCGGCCCGGTTGCAGGAGCTCGACTAATTCTTCTACGCGCTTGTCGAAGATGGCCTCGGTGACCTGGCCGCCACCGGCCAGCTCGGCCCAGTGGCCGGCGTTGGCCGCCGCCGCCACGATCTTGGCGTCGACGGTTGTCGGCGTCATGCCGGCCAGCAGGATCGGCGACCGGCCGGTGAGCCGGGTGAACTTCGTCGACAGCTTCACCGAGCCGTCGGGCAGGCGGATCGCGGACGGCGCGTAGCTCGACCACGGCTTGGCCACCTCGGGCACGGCGCCGACGGTGAACAGATTGCGCTGTCCGCCGCGGGTGGCGGCCGGCACGATGCCGATGCCCAGCCCGCGGATCACCGGCGCGGTGAGTCGGGTCAGGATGTCGCCGGGGCCGAGGTCGAGAATCCAGCGAGCGCCGGCCTCGTTCAACGCGGTGACCTCTTCGACCCAGTCCACCTGCTGGACGAGGATCGAGTCGGTCAGGGCGCGCGCGAGCTCGACGTCAAGGCCGACGGCGGCCGCCCACCGGCCCACGATGTCGATGCCGTCGGAGAGGCGCGGCGTGTGGAAGCCGACCTCGACCTGGACCGGGTCGAAGATCGGATTGAACACGGCGCCGCCGCGCAGTTTGTTCTTCCGGTCGGCCGCTTCGGCCTCGGCGATCTGCTCGCAATACAGCTCGAAACGGGACAGCTGCTCGGGGGTCCCGGTGATGACAACCGAGCGCCGGCCGTTGCGGATCGACAGCACCGGAGGCAGCACCGTACGGACATCCTGAGCAAACTCTTGAAGCAGCTCGTAGATGCGCTCGGGCTCGGCGTTGGTCACCGAGACCATCGGCGGACGGTCACCGAGGACCGAAATGCCGCGGCGACGGGCCACCAAGGTGCCCGCGGCGCCGATCAGCTGGGCCAGGGCCAGCAGCTGGACGTCCTTGGCGCCGGCGGCGCGCAGCGCCTCGACGGCCAGCACGCCCTGGGAGTGGCCTGTGACCGCCACCGGCGGCGCCGCGGCCAGATCCATGCCCTGGCGGGCCAGCGCCCGGGTAGCGGCGATCTGGGTCAGCAGCACGCCGGGAACCGACACCGCTGCCGAGGTCAGCTGCTTGGCCGACGGCACGGTCTCGTCGGCGGCCAGCGCGCGCACCCAGCGCAGCGGCTCGAAGCCGATCGGACGGACCACCACCAGTTCATCGGCGACCGGCTCCAGCAGCAGCTCAGCCTCACCGGCGAGGGTTGCGAGCTCGGATTCGATGCCGGCCGAGGTGACCAGCTCCTCGAGGGTCTCCAGCCAGGCACTGCCCTGGCCGCCGAAGGCGACGGCGTAGGGCTCGCCGGCGTTGAGCCGGTCGACGAGGGCATGAGTAGAAGCCTGCTTGGCGCCGCCGCGCCATGATCCGTCGCCCGTGGACAGCCTGTCGTGCTCGTGGATCGTCACCTTGTGTATCTCCCTGTCGTGCTCATCGTCGCGTCGTCGCGTATCGGCTTCGTATGTGTCGGCGTGTCAGACCTGCGCTGCCTTGCGGAGGTGTCGTCGGCGATTCCCCGTCGAATCACGGCATCCGCGCGATCCCCTCGTCTCGGGGCGGGCGAACATCCCGGCTGTACTAAGAGTGGCATAAGAACCAGCACCATTTTCCGTCCGATATTGGTTACTGGCGAGTTCTACGCACGGGTAACAGCACAACCGGTAACACAGCGCCAAACGGCCGCCCAGACCATCCGGGACAAACGTCCTGCATGGAGGTGGTTACGGTCGAGTAGGTGCAATAGCGCAGATCAAAGCACGATTGTTATCGAATCGTTACTTACGAATCTTTCGTCAGCGGCGGTGCGTGACGACGTCCGGCCAAGCACTTGCTCGGTTTTTCAGTCCACATTTGTTCACCAGAATGGCGTTGGGAAGTTTGCTGGCAATTCCTTACCAGCCAGTAAGTTTTGCCCTTTGAGTCAGTCCCACTGGCCGAATTGCGGCTTCAGGATGTGGTTCAGGTCCACCCCGACGCCGCCGACCTTGCGCTTGTCGATCTCGACCTGGTGCAGGTGCGCGGCGGGGTGCGTGTAGCCCTTCGGCGAACCCCAGTTGTGCTGCCAGAACCACGACCCGATGCCGTCCTGCAGCGCCCAGTCGATGGTCTTCGAGTTTCCGTACACGCCCACCCGCTGGTGCCCGATCACCGCTTCCCACGCCCTCAGATAGGGCGCGACCTGCGTCTTGTACTGATCGAGGGTCGGGTCGTCGTCGATCGACACATAGATCGGGGCAGCGACCGGGCCGCCGGCGGCGGTGTGCAGCGCCCAGCCGCGCTTGGCGTGCGTCAGCCCGGCCTGATGCCCGCCGAGCCAGTCGGCGGTGTCCTGCTTGCCGAACTGGTAGTTGGACACGATCTTCAAGCCGGCCTGATAGAGATCCCGGGCCTCGGTCAGTTGAATCGGCTTGCCCAGCATCCACTCTCCGCCGGGCCGTCGATCCGAGACGTAGCGGATTGCGCCGAGAGCGCCGCAGGCCTTGATGTCAGCGGCGCTGATGACGCCTGCGGCGTAGTCCAACAGCACGCCGAGCGGGGTGGTCGTCGCGGTGGCCGGGGCTGCGGTCGCGGCGGGCGCCGTCCCCAGGCCCAGCGCGGCGGGGGTGACGGCGGCCAATTTCAGCACGTCGCGGCGCGACACCAACACGCGCCTCAGAATACGACAATTGCCTCAACATCCTCATCAACGTCACCGGTCACATCTGCATCACCTTTTCGTCAATGACAGCTGATCGCGAATCGAGTGGCGAGGACGTGCCACAACCCGCGAAGTCCGCTATGGCGCTGCGGTTTGACAACGTGATCCGTAGGATCCACCCATGCCGCCCGGTACTTCTCGGTCACCACAGATCGAGTTGCGCGGGGTCCGAAAGGTGTTCGGCGACGTGACCGCCGTCGAAGGCGCGGACCTGACCGTCGCCGACGGCGAACTGTTCGCGATCCTGGGCCCGTCGGGTTCGGGCAAGACCACCGTGCTGCGCATGATCGCGGGCTTCGAGCAGCCGACGGCGGGCACGGTTCACCTCGGCGGCGCCGACGTCACCGCTTTGCCCCCGGCCAAGCGGGACACCAACACCGTCTTCCAGGACTACGCACTGTTCCCGCACATGACAGTCGCCCAGAACGTCGAATACGGGCTGAAGGTCAAAGGCGTTGGCAAGGCCGAACGCAGGCAACGCACCGGGGCCGCCCTCGACATGGTGCGGCTGGCCGGGCACGCCGCCCGCAAACCCGCCCAGTTGTCAGGCGGTCAGCAGCAGCGCGTCGCGCTGGCCCGTGCACTGGTGGGCCGGCCCAAGGTGCTGCTGCTCGACGAGCCGCTGGGCGCTTTGGATCTCAAGCTGCGCGAGCAGATGCAGGTGGAGCTCAAGGCAATTCAGCGCGAAGTCGGCATCACTTTCGTGATCGTGACCCACGACCAGGACGAGGCGCTCACGCTGTGCGACCGGCTCGCAGTGTTCAACAACGGCCGCATCGAGCAGGTCGGCGCGGCGCGTGAGGTCTACGAGAACCCGGCCAACCGGTTCGTCGCGGATTTCGTCGGAACCTCCAACGTCGTCGACGGCGCCAGAGCCGAAGCCCTTGTCGGGCGAGACGGAACGTTCGCGATCCGACCCGAGCGGATCCTGCTGCTGGCGCCGGGCGAGGCCGTCCCCGACGGAATGCGCAGTGTCACAGCAGAAGTCGCCGAGGTGGTGTACGCGGGTCCGATCACCCGGGTGGCCGCCGACGCCTCTGGGGTCCCGCTGACCGCGACGCTGCTGTCCGCGGAGACCTCCACCGACATCGCCCACGGCGCCACTGTCGTCCTGGCTTGGCCACCGACTGCCGTCCGATCCCTGTCCGCATAGAAAAGGAGCTCACCATGAGAACCACCACCCGTCGCCTCGGCGTTGCGCTGGTCGCGTGCGCTGCACTGGTCGCCGCCTGTTCGAGCTCCGACAACTCCGGCGGTGGCGGAAGTTCCACGGCGCCACCGAAAATGGAGCCGATGTCGGCCCTCGGCAAGGGCGAGGGCCAGCTGAACCTGATCGCCTGGCCCGGCTACGCCGAGGACGGCTCCAATGATCCCAAGGTCGACTGGGTGCATCCGTTCGAGCAGAAGACCGGCTGCAAGGTCAACGTCAAGATCGGCAACACCTCCGACGAAATGGTGCAACTGATGCGCACCGGCCAGTACGACGGTGTGTCAGCCTCCGGCGACGCGACCCTGCGGCTGATCTACGCCGGCGACGTCGCCCCGGTCAACACCAAACTCGTGCCCAACTACGAGACCATCTCGGCGTTCCTCAAAGACAAGCAGTGGAACTCGGTGAACGGCCAGATGTACGGCATCCCGCACGGCTGGGGCGCGAACCTGCTGATGTACAACACCGACGTCGTCAAGGGTGCCCCCGACACCTGGGGCGCGGTGTTCCCCGGCGCACCGGAGTACAAGGGCAAGGTCACCGCGTACGACTCCCCCATCTACATCGCCGACGCCGCGCTGTACCTGTCGAAGACGAAACCCGAACTGGGAATCAAGAATCCGTACTCGCTGACCGAGGACCAGCTCAATGCCTCGGTCGATCTGCTCAAGGCCCAGCACGGCAACATCGGCGAATACTGGTCGGACTACACCAAAGCGGTGCAGGCCTTCGAGTCCGGGACCTCGGTGATCGGCACCACCTGGCAGGTGATCGCCAACATGATCACGTCCGACAACAAGGTGAAGATCGCGACCGTGCTGCCCAAGGAGGGTTCGACGGGTTGGTCGGACACCTGGATGGTGTCGTCGAAGGCCAAGAATCCCAACTGCATGTACCAGTGGATGGACTGGATCACCTCGCCGGAGATCAACGCCCAGGTTGCCGAATACTTCGGTGAGGCACCGGCGCAGACCAAGGCCTGTGAGTTCACCGCGGACAAGACGTTCTGCGACACCTACCACGCCACCGATTCGGCCTACGCCGAGAAGATCAGTTACTGGACGACTCCGCAGAAGCAGTGCGTGGACGGCAGCGGCGACAATTGCACGGCCTACAGCGAGTGGGTCGACAAGTGGCAGCAGATCAAGGGCTGAGCCAAGGGGTGAGCCGGCGGATCCGGCTGGCCTTCCTGCTCGTTCCGCCACTGGCCTGGCTGGTAGTCGCCTACCTGGGTTCGCTTGGTGTACTGCTACTTTCGGCCTTCTGGAGCACCGACACCTTCACCGGTGCGGTGGTGCGGTCCTACACCAGTGACAACTTCGTGCGGGTGCTCACCGAAGCGGTGTTCCGCACGGCGACGCTGCGCACGGTAGGAATTGCGTTGAGCGTCACGGTGATCTGCATCGTGCTCGCGGTCCCGCTGGGGCTGTACATGGCCAAGGTCGCCTCACCGCGGGTACGGCTGGCCCTCGTGGTGGCGGTGACGACGCCGCTGTGGGCAAGCTATCTGGTGAAGGCTTACGCCTGGCGGATGCTGCTCTCCCCGGAGGGGCCGCTGAACTGGGTGGCGGGCTACACCCCGGGCTACGGCCTGGTCGCCACGGTGCTCACGCTGTCCTACCTGTGGCTGCCCTACATGGTGATCCCGGTGTTCGCCGCCTTCGAACGGGTGCCCGACCCGTTGATCGATGCCAGCGCCGACCTGTGCGCCTCGGATCTCACCACACTGCGAACCATTGTGGCGCCGTTGGTGTTTCCCGGGATCGCCGCCGGTTCGATCTTCACCTTCTCACTGTCGATGGGTGACTACATCGCGGTCACGATCGTCGGCGGTAAGACCCAGATGCTGGGCAACATCATCTATGGGCAGCTGGTGACCGCCAACAATCAGCCGCTGGCGGCGGCGCTGTCACTGATTCCGTTGGCCGCGATCGTGCTCTATCTGTTGGCGATGCGGCGCACCGGGGCGTTGGAGAACGTCTGATGCTGTCGAACGGAATGCGTCGGGTGGTCCGGGGCTGGACGGTCCTGGTGCTGGTGTTCCTGTATGCACCGCTGCTGCTCGTCGTCGTCAACGCTTTCAACTCCTCGAAGACCTTCGCGTTCCCGCCCAGCGGATTCACGTTGCGGTGGTGGTCGGACGCCTGGGCCAGCGAGGGCATGTGGCACTCGCTGGGCAACTCGGTGGTGGTGGGTCTGTGCGCGACGGCGCTCGCACTGGTGCTGGGCACCATGGCCGCGTTCGCAGTGCAGCGCTACCGCTTCTTCGGGCGGCAGACCATCAGCTTTCTGGTGGTGTTGCCGATCACGCTGCCGGGCATCGTGACCGGTATCGCGCTGAATGCGACGTTCACCTCGGCACTGGGCATGACGTTGGGGCTGGCGACGGTCATCGTCGGGCACGCGACGTTCTGCATCGTGATCGTGTTCAACAACACCCAGGCGCGACTGCGCCGGCTGGGCACCGGGCTGGAGGACGCGTCGGCCGACTTGGGCGCGTCGGGCTGGCAGACGTTCCGGTACGTGACGTTCCCGATGATGCGCGGCGCACTGCTGGCCGGTGCGATCCTGGCGTTCGCGCTGAGCTTCGACGAGATCGTCGTCACCACGTTCACCGCGGGACCGACGGTGCAGACGCTGCCGATCTGGATCTTCGGCAACCTGTTCCGGCCGAATCAAGCGCCGGTCATCAACGTCGTGGCCGCGGCACTGACCCTGCTCGCGGTCATCCCGGTGTGGCTGGCACAGCGCTTTGGTGGTGATCCGGCGTCGACCAGGGTCTGACCCGGCTCGGGAATCAATTTGCGTCGCCGGGAGATGATTGGTGAGGCGAATCGGTGAAAGGGTGATCGACAGTGCGGGCCTGGGTGGTGTGGTCGACCGGATTGTTGGCCTACATCGTCGCCGTCCTGGACCGGACCACCCTGGGCGTCTCCGGCCTGGACGCCGCCCACCGCTTCTCGGCCAGTCCGGGTGTGCTGTCGACGTTCGTCGTGCTGCAGGTCATCGTCTACGCCGCCGCCCAGATACCCGCAGGCATGCTGCTGGACCGCTACGGCTCCAAGGTGATGATCCTGGCCGGCGGCACCCTGATGGTCGCCGGGCAACTGACCCTCGCCTTCACCGTCTCGCTGCCCACCGCGATCGCCGCCCGTGCGGTGGTCGGCCTCGGTGACGCGTTCACGTTCATCTCGGTGCTGAGGCTGGTTCCGCACTGGTTCAAGCCCCGCCAGATCCCGCTGGTGACCCAGCTGACCGGCATCTGCGGGCAACTCGGTCAGGTGCTGTCCGCGGTCCCGTTCCTGTCGTTGCTGGTCGGGTTGGGATGGACGCCCGCCTACACGGCCGTCTCGGCGCTGGGCGTGCTGTCGCTGGTGCTGACGCTGCTGCTGGTGAAGAACACCCCGAGCGGGGTCACCGTCCACGACCCGCCGACCGGTGTGCGCGAGACGCTGGCCAGCGTGAAGACCGTGTGGATGCGGCCGGGCACCCGGCTGGGTTTCTTCACCCACATGGGCACACAGTTCTCCGTGACCGTTTTCGCACTGATGTGGGGTGTCCCTTATTTGACGGTGGCGCAACATCTTTCGCGTGGCGCCGCGGGCACCCTCCTGACCATCTCGGTGGTCGCGGCGATCGTGTCGGGAGTGGTGATCGGGATCGTCACCGGGCGTCACCCGCACCGGCGCTCACGTTTGGTGCTGGGCATCATCGGCAGCAATGCGCTGGTGTGGACCGTTGTACTCGCACTGCCCTCGCCCGCGCCGCATTGGCTGCTGGTGGTTCTGATCGCGGTGATCTCCGTCGGCGGGCCGGGATCCATGGTCGGCTTCGACTTCGCCCGCACGTTCAACCCGCGGTCCACGCTGGGTACCGCCCAGGGCGCGGTGAACATGGGCGGCTTCCTGGCCTCGCTGCTGGTGATGCAGGCGATGGGCATGATCATCGGCGCGACCGGCGGCTACTCGTTCGACTCGTTCCGACTGGCGTGGTGTGTGCAGTACCTGGTGTGGGCACTGGCCGCGCTCGGCATCCTGATCACCCGGAAGAAGGCCCGGCGCACGATCGGCGATATCGAGGAGAGCCGCTACCTACTCGAGTTCTTCAGCGACGGCGAACTGCACCCGGCGACCAGGCGGTAACGCGCGCCGAACGAGCATCGATATCCCAGTCAGCCCCGAGCTGCCGTGCAACCCGACTCCGCGGCAGCCCGGGCTCCAACTTTCTCAGCCCGTTCGCACGACGTTTGATCACGGCATACCGGAGGTATCACCCAGGCGTCGAAGGGACGCACGATGGGTCTGGACCTCACGCCGACGACCGCACAGCACGACCTGGCTCGCCGCACACACGAATTCGCCGAACACTGCATCCGCCCGGTGGCCGGCGAGTACGACCGACGCCAGGACTTCCCGTGGCCCGTTCTCGAAGAGGCGGCGGTCCGTGGCTTCTACAGTCCACTGTTCTACCGGGATCTGATCGGCGACCCGACCGGCCTGTCGCTGCCGATGTTCATGGAGGAACTGTTCTGGGGTTGCGCCGGAATCGGTCTGGCGGTGGTGATGCCGGCGTTGGCGCTCTCGGCGATCGGTCAGGCCGCCACCCCGGAGCAGATGCTGACATGGGCACCCGAATGTTTCGGCACGCCCGGCGATCTGAAGCTGGCCGCGTTGGCGATCTCCGAACCTGAGGGCGGCAGCGACGTCCGCAATCTGCGCACCCGCGCCCGCCGCGACGGCGACGACTGGGTCATCGACGGGCACAAGATGTGGATCGGCAACGGCGGTATCGCCAACGTCCACGTCGTCAACGCCGTCGTCGACGAGGAGCTGGGTCACCGGGGCCAGGCGCTGTTCGTGGTGCCCGGCGGCACACCGGGTTTGGAGCTGGTCCGCAAGCTCGACAAGCTCGGCTGCCGTGCCTCCCACACGGCTGAGCTGAAGTTCGCGGGCGTGCGCATTCCCGGCGAGAATCTGCTCGGCGGGCCCGACAAGCTCGAGCACAAGCTCGCCAAGACTCGTGAAGCAATGGCCACGGGCGGTCGGCGTTCGGGTTCGGCGACGCTGGGCACGTTCGAACAGACCCGTCCGATGGTGGCGGCCCAGGCTCTCGGAATCGCCCGTGCTGCTTTGGAATACATGACGACCTACGCGAATCGGCGGGAAGCGTTCGGCGCCCCGATCATCGACAATCAGGGTATCGCCTTCCCCCTGGCCGACCTGGCGACCGGTATCGACGCCGCCCGGTTGCTCACGTGGCGCGCATCGTGGATGGCCGCCAACAGCGTGCCGTTCGAGCGGGGCGAAGGTTCGATGGCCAAGCTGGCCGCCAGCGAGATCGCGGTGAAGACCACCGAGCGCGCCATCCAGACCATGGGCGGCTGGGGGTACATCACTGATCATCCCGTGGAGAAGTGGTACCGCGACGCCAAGCTTTACACGATTTTCGAGGGCACCAGTGAGATCCAGCGCGTCGTGATCTCCTCGGCTCTCGGCGCCGCCGACGGCGGGCCGCCCATGCACGTCGAGCTCGAACCGTCTGGCGGGCCGCTCAACCGTTGGTTCGGCCGCGGCACCCCTGCCCGCGGCCGGGTTGCCAGCGCGGCGTTGGCCATGCGCGACCGCGTTCCCGAACCGGCGATGCGCATGGCGATGAAGATCCTTGCCCCACCGCGCCGCTGAGGCCCGATATCCGGTGACTTCCGGCCCTGCTGCGGCCGTCGCCGAGCTGGGCACACTGAACTGCAAGGTTACGGAAGGGTCGGCGATGGCTGGGCAGCTCACAACATTGGACGCCGGATTCCTGCAGCTCGAGGACACCAACCCCCATGTCAGTCTCGCCATCGGTGGCGTAGCGGTGTTGGCCGGGCCCCCACCGGAATTCAGTGCGCTGCTGGACACCATCGGCACCCGCCTGCTGGCCAATCCGCGCGCCACTCAGGTGTTGCGCACCCACCCGCTTGATCTGACGGCACCGGAATGGGCCGACGATCCGGCGTTCGACCTGACGCATCACGTGCGCCGCAGCGCACTTCCGAACCCCGGTGACGACGCGGCACTGTACGCCGAGGTCGCCACGATCATGGAGCGCAGACTGGATCGGGGGCGCCCGCTGTGGGAATGCTGGGTCATCGAGGGGTTGACCGAGGATCGCTGGGCACTGCTGATCAAGGTGCACCACGCACTGGCCGACGGGATCTCGGCAAGCAACCTGCTCAGTGGGCTCTGCGACGATACCGACGTCGCCAGTTTCGCGACTGCCATCGGGGCCGCGAAGCACCCGCGTGCCCGTGCCGGGTTCCGACTACCCAGCCTGAATCCCCTTGATTGGATCGGTGATTCGCTGCGATTCTCGGCCGGGGCCGGCAAGGTGGCGCTGCGCGTGGCGGGTGGAGCCGCCGAGCTCACCGCCGGCCTACTGCACCCCGCCGCCCCATCCGCACTCAATGGCCCCGTGGGCGACCTGCGCCGCTACGGCTCGGCGGTGGTGAAGCTGCGCGATGTCGAAGAGACCGCCCACACCTTGGGGACGACGGTCAACGATGTCGCGCTGGCCGCGGTCACCGACAGCTACCGGGCCGCACTGTTGCGCCGCGGCCTGAAACCGCGCCCGGACTCGCTGCGCACGCTGGTCCCGGTGTCGGTGCGCGCCCCGGACGCCATGGATGTTCCCGACAACCGGGTGTCACTGATGCTGCCGCTGCTGCCCGTCGACGTCGCCGACCCGTTGCAGCGGTTGCGGGCGGTACACGAGCGGCTGACGGCGGCCAAGTCCAGCGGGCAGCGACAGGCCGGCAGCATGATGCTGTGGGCATCGAACCTCATTCCGTTCCCCGTGACCGCGTGGACCGTCCGGCTGTTGTCGAGGCTCCCACAGCGATCGGTGGTCACCGTCGTGACCAATGTGCCCGGACCCCGCCAGCCGGTGACGATGATGGGACACAAGGTCCTTCGATTGCTGCCCATCCCGCCGATCGCCGCCGGCTTTCGCACCGGCATCGCCGTCTTCAGCTATGCCGACGAGCTGACGTTCGGGCTGCTGGTCGACTTCGACGCCGCTCCGGACGTGCACGAGCTCACCACCGGTATCGAGCGGGGGGTGCAGCGCCTGCACCGGCTGGCCAAGGCCGGCGGCCGCTCCCGGCGCAAGGGCGATCTGCTGTTGCTGTCCAGCGGCTGACCACCTCAGCGCTGCCGTAGCCGGCCGCTGTGACTGAAACGTGCTGCGCGCCGTCCAATTCGGTGTTCGATACCCCGGGTCCGCAGCGGCCCGGTCAGATGCATCGGTTCGGCGTAGAACACCATTTTGGTGATCTCCACCAGCACCAGGTATGCCACGGTCAGCAGGACCAACGCGCCGTAGAACTGCCACGGCAGCGGGGTGAACCCCAGCGGGCGGGCGAGCGGAGAAATGGTCAACGCGAATCCGATGGCGATGACCGCGAAGGTCGCCACCGTCAGCACACCGCCGGGCCGGCTGCGCAGGAACGGTACCCTGCGGGTGCGGATCGCGAAGATGATGAGGGTTTGAGTGGCCAGCGACTCGACGAACCAGCCGGTACGGAATTCGGTTGGCCCGGCATGCAATACACCGAGCATCAACCCGAACGTCACAAAGTCGAACAGCGAGCTGATCGGCCCGAACGTCAGCATGAATCGCCGGATGAATGCGATGTTCCAGTGCGATGGCGCATGCAATTGCTCCTCGTCGACCCGGTCGGTCGGGATCGCCAGCTGTGAAGAGTCGTACAGCAGGTTGTTGAGCAGGATCTGGCCGGGCAGCATCGGCAGGAACGTCAGCACCGCCGATGCCGCCGCCGCCGAGAACATGTTGCCGAAGTTGCTCGACGTGCCCATCAGCACATACTTGACGGTGTTGGCGAAGATCCGCCGGCCTTCGGCCACACCGGTGGCCAGCACACCGAGGTCCTTCTCCAGCAGCACCACATCTGCGGCGTCCTTGGCGACATCGGTGGCCGTGTCGACGGAGATTCCCACATCAGCGGAGTGCAGGGCCAGCGCATCGTTGACACCGTCGCCGAGGAAGCCCACCGACCGCCCGGTGCGGCGCAGTACGGTGATCAGCCGCGCCTTCTGTTCAGGTGAGATGCGGGCGAACACGCTCGCGTTCTGGGCGGCAGCCTCGAATCCGGCATCGTCCAGCTCGGCCAGTTCACTCCCGGTGATCACGCCTTTGGACGGTAAACCCAGTTCGGCGCAGACCTTTTCGGCCACCTGCGCGTTGTCCCCGGTCGCGACTTTCACCTCGATGCCCAGTTCGGCCAGCCGGGCCAGCGAGTCACGCGCCGCCGGTTTGGGCGGGTCGGCGAACACCAGAAAGCCGTCCAGCATCAGTCCGGTCTCGTCGGCGGCGGTGATGGCCGACAATCCGGGGGCCGGTCGGCTGGCCACCGCGACCACCCGCCGCCCCTGACCGAACAGCCTGTCCAGCAAAGGCTCGACGCCGCCGGGCACCACCGCGCAACAGGTGAGCACCTGTTCGGGCGCGCCCTTGACGATCAGCACCCGGCCACCGGCGTCGTCGACGAGCGCAGAGGTGGCCCGGCGGGTGTGATCGAACGGCAGCTCGCCGATGCGGTGGGCGCCCTTGGTGACCACCTGGCGGCCCGCGTCACAGTCCCACAAGGCGGCATCGAGCTCATTGGCACTGGTCCCACCGCACTCCGGATCGACATCGGTGGCCAGCAATCCCTTGCGCAACACGGCCTCCGAGGTCACCCCGGACGGGTCGACTGCTTCGACGAGGGTGATGCGCCCTTCGGTCAGGGTGCCGGTCTTGTCGGTGATCAGGATGTCGATGTCCCCGAGGTCTTCGATGCACACCAGTCGCTTGACCAGAACCTTGAGCCGGGCCAGCCGCCGCGACCCGGTGGCCAGGCTGGTGCTGACAACGGCGGGCAGCAGCTGCGGGGTGATGCCGACCGCGATGGCGAGCGCGAACAACACCGAATCGATCACCGGACGACGCAGCAGCAAGTTGGTGACCAGAATCATCACGGTCAACGTGATCGCCACCTGAAGAAGCAGATACGAGAACCGTCGCAGCCCGGCCTGGAAGTCGGTTTCGGGCTGCCGCTCCCCCAGTCCGGCCGCAATCTTGCCGAACTGCGCGTCCAAGCCGGTGGCGTACACCACGGCCGTCGCATCGCCGGCGCTGACGACGGTTCCCATGAAGGCCAGGTCCACGCATTCCGCCAGCGACGCATCAGGATCTGTTGGCGCCGTGGATTTCTCGGTGGCGGTGGACTCGCCGGTCAGGATGCTTTCGTTGCACTCGAGCCCGTTGACGGTGACCAGCCGCACGTCGGCGGGAACCAACTCACCAAGAGTCAGTCGGATGATGTCACCTGGCACCAGTTCGTTGACGTCGAGCTTGACAAAGTGCCCGTCGCGGCGCACGACCGCGTTGTGCCGCACACTCGAGTGCAGCGCGGCGGTGGCACGTTCGGCACGGTATTCGTTGAGGAAGCCCAGCCCGATGCTGACGACCAGGATCACCCCGATGATCACCGCCTGGGTGGAATCGCCGAGGAAGAACGACAGCACCGCCGTCGCCGCCAGCAGGGCGAGCACGGCGTTGTTCAGTTGCCTGCGGAGTACCGCCCACGCGCTGACCCGGTGGGTTCGAAGTGAATTGGGACCCCAGCGCGCCTGGCGGACCGCCGCCTCGGAACCGGACAACCCCTGCGCCGAGGTCTGCAGCCGGTCGAGCACCTCGGCCAGCGGTGCGGCCGCAGCCTCTGCGGCGGTCAGCGCCGCGGTACCGGGCGCCTGTGCGCGATCATCGGGAACGGTTGCCGTCACCGGCCAGCGCCGATTCCAGGAGCAGACGGCGCTCGGCGGCCGCGACCGTGCGCCGCGCACGATCGGCCGCGTCGGGGTTCACCGAGATCGAGGTGATGCCCATCCGCACAAGATGTTCGGCGAAGGCAGGTTTGGTTGATGGCGCCTGACCACACAGCGACGACGTTATCCCCAACCGGCGCGCCGTGGAAATGATGCGGCCGATCGCGTCCAGCACCGCGGCGTCGGACTCGTCGAACAACTCGGCGCACAGATCCGAGTCACGGTCCACGCCGAGCATCAGCTGGGTCAGATCGTTACTGCCGATCGACACCCCGTCGATGCCCATGCCCACGTACTCGGGCAGCCAGTGCACCACCGAGGGCACCTCGGCCATCACCCAGCGATGCAGACCACGCTGGCGGCCCAGTGGGCTGGCATCCACCAGCGACAGGCACTCCTCGAGTTCCCATTTCGTCCGCACGAACGGAATCATCAAGTGCAGGTTGGGGTTTTCATCACGCACCCGGG
This sequence comes from Mycolicibacterium vinylchloridicum, assembly GCF_013404075.1. Lineage (GTDB taxonomy): Bacteria > Actinomycetota > Actinomycetes > Mycobacteriales > Mycobacteriaceae > Mycobacterium > Mycobacterium vinylchloridicum. Next base: position 66,687 of record NZ_JACBJQ010000025.1, on the reverse strand, counting down.
CCAGCGCGCGCAACTCCAGCGCGAAGACGTCGGGCTCCTTGACGTAGCGGTAGCAACCCCGATAGCCGATCATCGGGTTGTGCTCGACGGGCTCGAAGGCCTCGCCGCCCTGCAGGCCGCGGAACTCGTTGGTGCGGAAGTCGGTTGCCCGGTAGACGACCGGCCGGGGCGCGAAGGCCGCCGCGATCCGCCCGACCGCGGCGGCCAGCGCATCGACCAGGCTTTCCTGCTCGCCCCTGGCGATCAGGTCGCGCGGATGCCGGTTGCGCAGGGCGTCGGTGAGGATGAACTCCGCCCGCAGCAACCCGACGCCGTCGACGTCTTGGGCCGCAACACGTTCGGCGCTGTCCGGCATCGCGAGGTTGACGTAGATCTTGGTGGCGGTCACTTCCGAAGACTGGGCGACGGCAACCATCGGCGCGGCGACCGGCGCGCTCTGGGCTCCACCGGTTGTGCGGCCGGTGAGCACCCGGCCGTGGGTGCCGTCGACGGTGACTACCATGCCGTCTTTCAGATCGGCCGTAGCGGTGCGGGCGCCCACGATGCAGGGCACGCCCAGCTCGCGGGCGACGATGGCGGCGTGACATGTCATCCCGCCGGTGTCGGTCACCAGCGCGCAGGCCCGGCGCATGGTCGGCAGCCAGTCCGGATTGGTCATCTGAGCCACCAGCACCTCGCCGTCCTGCAGGCGTGCACCGTCGGCGACATCGGTCAGCACACGTACGACGCCGGATGCCTCGCCGGGCACCGCGGGCAGGCCTTGGGCGACGACGTCATGAGTCTCCGGCGCGGGTTTGCCCGCCCGGTGCAGCGTGGTGATCGGACGGGTCTGCACGATCCAGGTCTTGCCACCGGCGATCGCCCACTCGGTGTCCTGCGGGCAGCCGCTGTGCCGCTCACTTCTGACAGCGATGTCGGCGATCGCGCGCACCTCGTCATCGGAGAGCACCTGCGCCTGCCGGTCCGTCTCGGACAAGTCGACGGTTTGGTCGCTGCCGTCGGCACCGCGGATGATCTTGAACGACTTGTATCCGATTCGCCGCGAGAGAATTTCACCGCTCTCCTTCGACACCACGTAGGTGTCGGGTTCCACCGAGCCGGACACCACGACTTCACCCTGGCCGAAGGCTCCCTCGATGACCACCCGGTCCTCGGCGTCGGTGGTCGGGTCGGCGGTGAACGCCACTCCGGCCCGCTCCGAGGCGATCATGGTCTGCACGACGACCGCCATCGCCGGGTCCGTAGTGAATCCGCGGCTGGCGCGATAGGCGACAACCCGGGGAGCGAACAGCGAGGCCCAGCAGTTCTGGACAGCGTCGAGCAGTTCGTCCTCACCGCTGATGTTGGTGAAGGTGGCGTTCATACCCGCGAACGATGCGTCGGCGCCGTCTTCCCCGGTGGCCGAGGAGCGCACCGCCACAATGGTGTCCGAGCCCAGCCGGCGATAGGCGGCCAGCACGCTCTCGCGGACATCGTCGGCCATCCCCGCCTTCTGCACCAGAGTCTGCATCTGCCGGCACACCTCGGTCAGCCGGTCGGTGTCACCGACGAACGTCATGGCCTCGCGGTGTGCGGCGTTGAGCTCGTCGGCCACACCGGCGGCCTGTATCGATGCCAGATAGCAGTCGCGGAGCAACACGAAGCCCGGGGGTACCGGCAGTCCCGCGGACACCATCTCACCCATGTTGGCGCCCTTGCCGCCGGCCTCCTCTGCGTCGCTCATTCTCAGCGCGGCGATGTCCTCGACGTAATGGCTCGGCATGTCAGGTCTCCTCGAACAGTGGTGGGTCAGATACCCAGGATGCAGACATCCCGGGCTTCGGCCACAGAAACGGCGTGCGGCCGGGTGGTGTCGAGGCGATGCGCGCCTGCCCACACGCCCTCGTCTCGGTCGGCCAGGGCAGTGGTGATCTCCGGGGTCACCTGGGATGCGGTTTCGGTGCGTCCGCGTACCCGGGCGACGGCAGCATCCAGCGGTGCGGCGCAGGCGAACTCGAGCGGCACCGCCACGTTGTCGGCGGCCAATTGCCGAGCTTGTTCGCGATGGCGCGGATCCTGCCACGTGCCGTCGAGGACGACGCTGCGACCTTCGCACAGCGCCAGGTGAGCCCGGCGCAGCACACCGCTGTACACCGCGTCGATGTTCTCCGGCGTGTACAGACCTCCGTCGAGCGTCCCCGGCTCGCCGGTGATTTCACCGAGCCGGACCATCTCGGCACGGACGTCGTCGGTGGAGATCACCTGTGCGCCAATCTCTTCGGCAAGCGAACGGGCCAGCGTCGTCTTACCCGTTCCCGGCCCGCCGCCGACCAGGATCAGGCGGACTGCACCAGCGCGCAGGTGATCGCGGGCGATCTCGAGATGACGCCGGGCATCCGCGGCGGCGCCGTCACGCCCCTGGCTGTGACGCACGCAGTCGACCTTCGCGCGCACGACCGCACGGTAGGCGATGTAGAAGTCCCGCAACGAGACCGGCGCGTCGTCATCGGCCAACTCGGCATATCTGCTCAGGAACAACGCGGCAAGGTCGGGACGGCCGAGGAATTCCAGGTCCATGGCCAAGAACGCGGCATCGTCGATGATATCGACGTAGCGGAGATGGTCATCGAATTCCAAGCAGTCCAGCAGCGCCGGACCCTCCTCGAGACAGAAGATGTCGTCGGCCAGCAGATCGGCATGACCGTCGACCATCTTGCGCGCACCGATTCGCCTGGCGAACAGCACCGCGCGTCCGGCGATGAAATCGTTTGCCAACCGGTCGATTTCCCCCACAAGGCCCGGGTCCAGACCCGGGACCCCGCCGCCGGCATAGCGCTGCAGCTCGGCGAGATTCTCCTGCCAGCGCGCGGTGATCGCGTCCACCCGGCCCTGCGCATCAACCTCACGGCCGCGGGAGGCCGACGCGTGGAAGCGGCAGAGCACCAGCGCCACCGCGGACAGGTGATCGGCCACCGGCTCGCCGCCACGCACCATCGTCGACAACCGCAGCTCGTCGGGATGGCGGACCATGACGATGACCGGCTCGGAATCACCGCCAGGTGCGCTGAAGTGGCCGACGCCCAGATAACTGTCGGGTGCCAGCCGGCTGTTGAGGGCGAGCTCGTGGGCGCAGGCCTGCTCACGGCGTTCGCGGGTGGAGAAGTCGAGGAAATCGGTGACGACGGGCTTCTTGATCTTGTATGCCCGATCGCCCACCAAGAACACCATTCCGGTGTGGGTTTCAGCGATCTGTGGCTGGGATCCCATGAGTCCGATCCTCGCCCCGCAGCCACCGTGGCCACAGCGGTCCTCCGGCCACAACTGAAGTGACTTCCGGCCCCTGTCGCCGCGACCTCTCACTCCTAGGCTTTATCCCAGGACAGAAAGCGGGTGATAGCCCATGGCCAAATCGGCACCCGACCCCCAGGTGATGGCGAACGCGGTGGAACTGGCCTGCCGTGCGCCGTCGGTGCACAACAGCCAGCCGTGGCACTGGGTGGCCGAAGGGTCCTCGCTGAAACTGTTTCTCGAAGCCCACCGGGTACCGCATGCCACCGACCTGTCGGGCCGGGAGGCGATCATCAGCTGCGGCGCAGTGCTCGACCATCTGAAGGTCGCCGTCGCGGCCGCCGGGTGGCAGGCGAACATCGCCCGGTTTCCCAACCCCAATGCGCCCGAACATCTGGCCACCGTCGACTTCAGCCCGCTGGAGTTCGTCACCGATGCGGAGCGTGCCCGCGCCGACGCCATCCTGACCCGGCATACCGACCGGCTGCCGTTCGCTCCCCCACCCAACTGGACCGCGTTCGAACAGGTGCTGGCCGACGTGATCGACGGTGAACAGGCCGCACTGCACGTGCTGCCCGACACGGTGCGGCCACAGCTGGCCGAGGCGTCCCGGCTGACCGAGTCGTTGCGCCGCTACGACTCCTCCTACCATGCCGAATTGCACTGGTGGACAGCACCCTACGAGGTATCCGATGGGGTGCCGTACAGCAATTTGGTGTCGGTGGCCGAGCGCGACCGTGTCGACGTTGCCCGCGCTTTTCCGGCGGGTGAGCTTCCCGACCGGCGGCCCGAGGTCGACCATGACCAGTCCAAGATCGTCGTGCTGTCGACCTACGGAGACTCCCGCCGCGACGCGCTGGGCTGCGGCCAGGCGCTCTCGACGGTGCTGCTGGAAGCAACCCTGGCCGGCCTGGCCACCTGCACGCTGACGCACATGACCGAACTGGAAGCCAGTCGCGATGTCGTGCGCGCCCTGACCGGAGCCGACGACGATCCGCAACTGCTGATCCGCATCGGACTGGCCCCGTCGATCGCCCAGTTGCCGCCGGCCACACCGCGGCGTCCACTGTCGGACGTGCTGGAATTCCGCGACTGACCTAGCGTGCGGCCTCCGCACGACGCTTGATGCCGAGCATCATCCCGCGGGTCATCAGCGACACGACCGGCCCGGACAGTTCGGAGCCGAGCACCTCACCGGGCCTGCGCAGGCCCGAACGGCTGCGCACCAGAAGCCGGCAGCGGTCCTCCCAACGTGGCATGACGTGAAACGACCACACGCCGTCCCACGGCATGCTGGCCGGATCGATCCGCAGCACGATCGACTGACCCTCGATGATCTGCGCCACCGGCAGCGCCAGCCCGTCGCGCAAACCCATCCAGCCGCGGGGCACCAGTCGGACGACGTCGCCGACGGCAAGCCGCTGCCATTCGTCATGAATGCGATCGGCGTTGCGGATCTTGAGCCCGACGAGGTTCTCCAGGGCCTCATAGCTGTACAGACCGCCGCGATCCTGGCCCATCTGGACCAACCACGGCCACACCGCATCAGGGGGCGCGTCGATCCACACGCCCTCGGTGGTCTGGACCGCCGGGCGCGCGACCAGTTCGTCGCCGGGAAGCGGTGTTTCACACTCCGCCTTGGTGGTGCCCCAATTGCGGTAGAAACGCCGGGCCCCATACAGTCCGGCCCCGGCGAGCGCCGTTGTGACCACGCTCTTCCACATGCCTCCAGTCTTGCCGACAACCGCGGCGAACCGTAGGGCCTTCTGCCCACCGCCACAGGACTTCGGTCCCTACCGACGCGCCGAGCCGGGTGGTCGGATCGAAGTGAACGAGGGGGACTGAAATGGAACACGACGAGACCAAGCATTCGACCGTGATGATCGCCGTCGATGAGGACGCCGACCGCACCCGCGCCACCGCCCATTTGCCCTGGCGGAGCACAACACTGGTAGGGATGGGCATCGCCCGCATGGACGCCGGCGACGCGCATGCAGTCGAACTCCGCGACGAAGTGGCCGTCGCGCGGGCGCTGTCGAATCTGGCCAACCAGCTCTTCGCCACGTCGATGTCGGAGATCGACGGTGCGGCCGTCTGGCGGCCGCCGTTGGCGGCATTTCAACGGAGGTAGACGATGACCAGGTCCACCGGGGTTCGCCGGCAACAACCGCGCCGGGTGTTCAAGGACAGGCGGGAGGCGGGTCAGGTACTCGCCGGCCTGCTGCAGGCGTACCGGGGGCGGCCCGACGTCGTGGTGCTGGGCCTGGCCCGCGGTGGAATTCCGGTCGCCTATGAAGTGGCCAGTTCGTTGGGTGCTCCGCTGGACGCCTTCATCGTCCGTAAGCTCGGCGCGCCGGGCCACGAGGAGTTCGCCGTCGGCGCGCTGGCCAGCGGCGGACGGGTAGTCGTCAACGACGACGTGCTGCGCGGTTTGCGCGTCACCCCGCAACAGCTGCGGGAGATCGCTGAACGCGAGGCACGCGAACTGGTCCGGCGCGAGGCGGCCTATCGGGAGGGTCGGCCGCCGGTACAGGTCACCGGCAAGACGGTGATCATCGTCGACGACGGTCTGGCGACCGGGTCCAGCATGCACGCGGCCGTCCAGGCGCTGCGCGAATCAGAACCCGCCGAGATCGTGATCGCGGTGCCCGCCGCACCGGAATCCACCTGCCGGGAGTTCGCCGGGCTGGTCGACGACGTCGTGTGTGCCTCGATGCCGACGCCGTTCCTGGCGGTGGGTGAATCTTTCTGGGATTTCACCCAGGTCACCGACGACGAGGTGCGCGAACTGCTGGCACGACCCACCGCGGGCCGCCCCGTGCCGCCGGCCGTGGAGCGCGCCGCCGACGCCGTCGCCGCCGCGGCGATCGACTCCCCCGGCGGGATGCCGCCGGGCGAGGTGCTGGACGAGCTGATCGGTGATGCGCGCGTGGTGCTGATCGGCGAGAGCTCGCACGGCACCCACGAGTTCTACGAGGCCCGCGCCGAGATCACCAAGTGGCTGATCGAGCACAAGGGCTTCAATGCCGTTGCTGCAGAGGCTGATTGGCCCGACGCCTACCGAGTCAATCGCTATGTGCGGTGGTTGAGCGACGACTCGACGCCAGAAGAGGCGCTGCGCGGTTTCGAGCGGTTCCCGGCCTGGATGTGGCGCAACACCGTGGTTCGCGATTTCGTCGGGTGGCTGCGTTGGCACAACGGGCGGTGTGCGGCCGACGGCCGCAGGCAGACCGGGTTCTACGGGCTGGACCTCTACAGTCTGCATCGCTCGATGCAGGAGGTCGTCGCCTACCTCGACACCGTCGACCCGAAGGCCGCGGCGCGCGCCAGGCACCGCTACGCGTGTTTCGACCACTCCACCGGTGAGGATGGCCAGGCCTACGGTTATGCCGCGGCCTTCGGCGCCGGCGCGTCGTGTGAACGCCAGGCCGTCGAACAACTGGTCGAGATGCAGCGCGATGCACTGGCATACCTGGCCAGCGACGGCCGGCTCGCCGAGGACGAGCTGTTCTACGCCCAGCAGAACGCGACGACGGTGCGCGATGCCGAGGCGTATTACCGCGGCATGTTCGGCGGCCGGGTCACCTCGTGGAACATGCGCGACGAACACATGGCGCAGACCCTGGGCGCGCTGCTCGCCCATCTTGACAGGCACGCCGGTGCAGAACCTGCGCGAATCGTGGTGTGGGCGCACAACTCTCACGTCGGCGATGCTCGCGCTACCGAAGTCTCCGCCGACGGGCAGCTGACCATCGGCCAACTGGCCCGCGAGCAGTACGGCGAGCAGTGCCGGCTGATCGGCTTCTCGACATTCGAGGGAACCGTGACCGCGGCCAGCGACTGGGGCGGCATCGCTGAGCGCAAGGTCGTGCGCCCGGCGCTGCCGGGAAGCATCGAGGAACTGCTGCACGAGACGGGCAAGGCGGCGTTCCTGGTGCCCATGCACGACAGCTCACCCGCCGCGAGGGCGCTGGAGGTGGTCCGGCTCGGGCGGGCGATCGGCGTGATCTACCTCCCCAGAACCGAACGGCAGAGCCACTATTTCCACGTGCGCCCATCCGATCAGTTCGACGCGATGATCCACATCGACAAGACCCGCGCCCTGGAGCCCCTGGAGCCGAACAGCGTGTGGATTGCCGGGGAGAACCCCGAAACCTACCCGAGCGGTTTGTAACCGATGAACGAACTCGCCGTCGCGGGGCATCGGATCGTCACTCTCACGATGAATCCCGCCCTGGACATCACCACGAGCACCGAGGTGGTGCATTCGACCGACAAGTTGCGTTGCGCCGCAGCGCGTTACGACCCGGGTGGCGGCGGAATCAACGTCGCGCACGTGGCCGAGGTGCTCGGAGCGGCTACCACCGCGGTGTTCCCCGCCGGCGGGCCGGCCGGTGAAATGGTGCACAACCTGCTCGTCGCCGAGGGACTCACCGTGCACCGGATCAAGATCGGCGGCTCGACGCGGGAGAGTTTCACCGTCGACGAGCGCTCCACCGGTAAGCAGTACCGGTTCGTGCTGCCCGGGCCGGAACTCACCCTCGCCGAGCAGACCGAGTGCCTGCTTCAGTTGCGCATCGCGGCTGCCTCGGCAGCCATCGTGGTGGCCAGCGGCAGCCTGCCCCCCGGCGTCCCGCCGGACTTCTACCAGCAGGTGGCCAATCTGTGCGCCGATCTCGGCGCGATCTTCCTGCTGGACACGTCCGGTGGCGGCCTGCGGCACGTCAACTCGGGGGTGTGCCTGCTCAAGCCCAGCCTGCGTGAGCTACGCGAATGCGTAGGGCGTGAGCTGGCCACCGAAAGCGAGCAGTTGGCCGCGGCCCACGAACTGATCGACCGCGGCTGCGCCGACAACGTGCTGGTCTCGCTCGGGTCGCAGGGCGCGCTGCTGGCCACCGCGCAGGGCGGGAACCGGTTCCCGCCGGTGCAAGTGCCCTCGGGCAGCGGCGTCGGAGCCGGCGACGCGATGGTGGCCGGCGTCGCGGTCGGCCTGACCCGCGGCTGGCCGCTGACCAAGGCGGTGCGGCTGGGAATCGCCACCGGTGCCGCGATGCTGCTGACCCCGGGTACCGCGCCGTGCACCCGCGAGGACGCTGAACGCTTATTCGACCTGACCGACAATCCAGGCGACCTGAGTCGCCCCAGTTAGGGACTTTCTTCCCTGATAGACGCAGTGCGGCAGCGATAACGTCGTCACAATAGAAAGCTGCCGTCCCCGGGGAGCTACCCATGCCCGAATCGTTCACACCGCCGTCGATCGTCGTCGGCATCGACGGGTCGAGGGGCGCCGTGCGAGCCGCAGTGTGGGCCATCGACGAGGCCGTCAGCCGCGATATCCCGCTGCGACTGCTGTACTCGATCGACCCGCTCGGGCCCGATCCGGTCGCCTCGCAGGAGGCCGCGAGCCAGCAGGCCAGTGCCGAACTGGCGGTGCGGTATGCGGCCGACGCGGTCGAAGCCACCCAACGGCCGGTCAAGGTCGAGATCGACATCCTGCCCGGCCGCCCGGTCGCCACACTGGTGGAAGCATCCCGCACGGCGGCGATGATCTGCGTCGGAGCGGTGGGGCTCAAGCACTTCGACCACGACCGCATCGGGTCGACGGCCACGGCGCTGGTCACCGCCGCACACTGCCCGATCGCGATCGTGCGCGGCTCGGAGCGAACCGCCGACCCGGGCCCCGGATGGGTCGTCGTCGAACTCGACGAATCACCCGACAGCGCGGCAGTACTCCAATTCGGGGTGCAGGAGGCCCGATTGCGCAACGCCCCGCTGCGGGTGCTCAGTTCGTGGCAGTCGCGCTTCACCGATGTGCACGACTCGCATGCGGTGTCCGACGGTAACCGGATGGTGCGCGCCCAGCTCGATCGCCGGCTGTCGCACTGGAAGCATCAATACCCCGATCTCGATGCGCGGCCGGTCGCGATCCACGGCAGCGTGCTGAACTATCTGGCCAAGCACGGCGAGGAGATCCAGCTGGTCGTGGTGGGTGCGCGCAACGCGGGCGGCATCGAGGAACTGTTCGGCCCGACCGGGTCAGCGGCGATGCACAACACCGACTGCTCGGTTTTGGTGGTCGACCGTCAGCGCTTGTTGTGACCCTTTGCCGCTGATGCCCGTTACTGTTGGCAGATGGTCAAGGTCTTTCTCGTCGACGACCACGAAGTCGTTCGCCGTGGACTGATCGATTTGTTGTCCACCGATCCCGAGCTCGAGGTGATCGGTGAGGCGGGGTCTGTCACCCAGGCGCTGTCGCAGATCCCCGCGCTGGCGCCCGACGTCGCGGTGCTCGACGTCCGCCTGCCCGACGGCAACGGCATCGAATTGTGCCGCGACCTGCTCTCCAAGATGCCTGACCTGCGGTGCCTGATGCTGACGTCGTTCACCTCGGACGAGGCGATGCTGGATGCCATCCTCGCCGGCGCAAGCGGTTACGTCGTCAAGGACATCAAGGGTATGGAGTTGGCCCAGGCGATCAAGGATGTCGGTGCGGGCCGTTCCCTGCTCGACAATCGGGCGGCCGCGGCACTGATGGCCAAGCTGCGCGGTGCCGCCGAGCGGGCCGACCCGCTTTCGGGTCTCACCGAACAGGAGCGGGTACTGCTGGGTCTGCTCGGCGAAGGGCTGACCAACAAGCAAATCGCCGCGCGGATGTTTCTGGCCGAGAAGACGGTGAAAAACTACGTTTCACGATTGCTGGCAAAACTCGGCATGGAGCGCCGCACGCAGGCCGCGGTCTTCATCTCCAAGCTGGACCACAACCAGCACACCGAAGACTAAGCACCGCCACCGATCTGGTGGCAGCATGGTGCTTTGTGACCGATGACAACGTCGGGTCGGGGGGGAATCGCACACCGGCGCCGCCGCTGCGCGACACACTCGGGCAGCTGCGGCTGCGTGAGCTGCTGGTGGAAGTCCAGGACCGGGTCGAACAGATCGTCAAGGGCCGGGATCGGCTCGACGGGCTGGTCGAGGCCATGTTGGTCGTGACGTCGGGCCTCGAGCTGGATGTCACGCTGAAGACCATCGTCGACACCGCCATCGACCTCGTGGACGCCCGCTACGGCGCCCTGGGCGTGCGCGGCGACGACGACGAGCTGGTCGAGTTCATCTACGAAGGCATCGACGAGGAGACCCGGGAACGCATCGGGCCGTTGCCGTCGGGCCGCGGCGTGCTCGGCCATCTGATCGACGAGCCCAAGCCGATCCGGCTGGACAACATTCTTCAGCACCCCGCCTCGGTCGGGTTCCCGCCGAATCATCCGCCGATGCGTACGTTCCTGGGTGTCCCGGTGCGCATCCGCGACGAGGTGTACGGCAACCTGTACCTCACCGAAAAGGTCAATGGGCAACCATTCAGCGAGGACGACGAGGTTCTGGTCGAAGCGCTGGCCGCCGCGGCGGGCATCGCCATCGACAACGCCCGGCTCTATGAGCAGTCCCGGACCCGGCAGTCATGGATCGAGGCCACCCGCGATATCGGCACCGAGCTACTGCGAGGCGCGGACCCGGCACAGGTGTTCCGGCTCATCGCCGATCAGGCACTCAAGCTCACAGCCGCCGACGCGGTCCTCGTCGCGGTGCCGACCGACACCGAACTGCCCACCGATCGCGTCAGCGAGCTGCTCGTCGTGGAGACCGCCGGGGTGATCGGCCACGCGCAGTCGATGGAACCGATCACAGTGGCCGGCAGTGTCATCGGCGAGGCTTTCGCGACTCGCACGCCGAGGCGCTTCGACAACATCGGCGACGACCTGGCGGCCATGCCCGGGGCGGGGCCCGCGATGGTCCTGCCGCTGCGCACCACCGAGACCGTCGTGGGCGTGGTGGTGATCCTCCGCCGCCGCGGCAGGCAGAGCTACAGCGACCAGAAGCTGGACATGATGGCGGGTTTCGCCGATCAGGCCACGCTGGCCTGGCAGCTGGCCAGCACGCAGCGTCATCTGCGGGAGCTCGACGTGCTCTCCGATCGTGACCGGATCGCCCGCGATCTGCACGACCACGTGATCCAGCGGTTGTTCGCTGTCGGGTTGACGCTGCAGGGCACGATTCCACGGGCCAAGGTGCCCGAGGTGCAGCAACGACTGGTCACCACGGTCGACGAATTGCAGGGCGTCATCCAGGAAATCCGGACGGCGATCTTCGACCTGCACGGCGGGTCGGCGGGATCCACCCGGCTGCGCCAGCGCCTCGACGACGCGGTCGGCGCGTTCGCCGATTCGGACGTGCGCATCACGGTCCAGTACGTCGGGCCGCTGTCGGTGATCGAGGCACCGCTGTCCGACCATGCCGAAGCGGTGGTCCGCGAGGGGATCAGCAATGCGGTGCGCCACGCGAACGCCGACACCGTGACCGTCACCGTCCGGGTCGAGGATGAGCTGGCGATCGACGTGGTCGACGACGGGTGCGGGATGCCCGACGATGTGACTCCCAGCGGGTTGATCAACCTGCGCCGCCGCGCCTACGAGGTCGGCGGGGATTTCACCGTGGGCAACGCGCCCGATGGTGGGACCGCTTTGCGGTGGACGGCACCGCTGCCCTGATCGCGCCTCAGCGCGCCACAATCACCGGCATCCGCGCACCGTGCACGACCGCGGTGCTGACCGAGCCGAGCATCATCCCGGCGAATCCGCCGCGGCCATGGCTTCCGACGACCACGAGCTGGCCCGACTCCGACTGCTCGACGAGCTGATGAGCCGGCCGATCGGCGACGACCACGCGGCGCACGGGCACGTCGGGGTAGCGCTCCTGCCATCCCGCCAGCCGTTCGGCGAGCGTCTCCTCGCCGATGGATTGCATGCTCGACCAATCGATGCCCGGAAATTCGAAGACGCCGGTATCGCTCCAGGCATGCACCGCGACGAGATCGACCCCTCGGTACGAGGCCTGCTCGAACGCGATCCCCAGCGCCCGCTCCGATGCCGGTGATCCGTCGACTCCCACGATCACCGGCGCTTCCGAGGGTTGCGACGTGAGCGGATCCTCGTCGTGGATGATCGCCACCGGGCAATGCGCATGATGAACCAGCCCGGTGCTGACCGAACCGAGCAGACTCCGCGCGAGCGCACCGCGCCCACGGCAGCCGACCACGATCAGCTGTGCGTCCTTGGACAGATTCACCAGCGTCGACACCGCGGGACCGGAGACCATCTCGGTCGTGACCTCGACCGGGTGGTCCCCGGTGGCGTCCTCGACGAGCTTCGATGCGCTGTCGAGGATTTCGCGACCCGAATCCTCCTGCCATTGCAGGTAACCCGACGGTATCGGCACTTCGGGGAAGGTCATCACCGCGGGGGGAATGAGGACATGTACCAGCGTGACCGACAATCCGCGCCGCGCGGCGTCGCGCGCGGCCCAGTCGACGGCCACCTTCGAGGCCGCGGATCCATCGACCGCTACCAGGATTTCGTATTTCGTTGCAGAAGTTGACATCTGATGCTCCTTCCGACTCGTCGCGCGACCCATCGCCGGTGCCGGTGCCGCAGCAGTGTCGCCACCCACCACGCTAGGCCCATCAATCCTGGTGATCATGGGGCGTTGGTCCCCTCCGTGATGGCCACAAGACCCTGATCGTGGGCAAGCGGATGTGGCAGCGTCGGTGCCATGGCGAGCGAACGCCCGTTCGGTGGACCGGCCGGCAACATCGACAGGGGCGGAACGGCCATCAGCTTGCCCGTCGCGATCGACCCGCGCTACCACGACGCCGTGCTCTTCGACCTTGACGGTGTTGTCGCCGACACCGCGTCGCTGCACGAGGCGGCGTGGGCGGAGTTGTTCGCCGACTACGGCTTCACCGGTGCCGACTATCGGCACTTCGTCGACGGCAAGCCCCGCTACGACGGTGTGCGCGACTTCCTGGCAGCCCGGGGGGTGTCGTTGCCGTGGGGCTCACCGTCCGACGTGGGCGACGACACCGTCTGCGGGCTGGGAAACCGCAAGCAGGAGTTGTACCTGACCAGGATCGCCCACGGAGTGCACGCCTTCGAGTCCACCGTGGCGCTGGTTCGTCGGCTCGATGAGCTCGGGGTGGGCACAGCGGTGTATTCGGCCAGCCGCAACTGCGGCACCGTCCTGGAATCGGCCGGCATCGGCGACTATTTCGCCGTGCGGGTCGACGGGGTGCTGGCCGAGGAACTGGGCCTGCCCGGCAAGCCCGACCCCGCGACGCTGCTGGAGACCGCGAACCGTCTCGGTGCACGGCCCGGCCGGTGCGTCGTCGTCGACGACGCCGAAACCGGGGCGGCGGCCGGACGCGCCGGCGGATTCGGACTGGTGATCGGCGTGGATCGGTCCGGAAACGCCGCCAAGGACTTGTTGCGGTGCGGCGCCGACGTCGTGATCGGTGACCTCGCCGATGTCACCGTACGCGCCATCGACCGGCGGATGTCCGCGCTGCCCGATGCGCTACGGTCCTTCAGCCAGGTGGCCGGGGTGGTCTCGGCGCGCCGGCCGGCGCTGTTCTTCGACTTCGACGGCACGGTCTCCGAGATCGTCGGCGATCCGGCGGCCGCGATCCTGGTGCCCGGGGTGGACAAGGCGCTGCAGACGCTGGCCACTCTGTGCCCGGTTGCGGTGCTATCCGGCCGAGACCTTGCCGATGTCCGGTCGCGCATCAACATCCCCGGCCTGTGGTACGCGGGCAGCCACGGGTTCGAGGTGATCGCTCCCGACGGTGCACACCACCAGAACGAGATCGCCGCGTCGGCTGTGCCCGCCCTGGCCGATGCCGCGGGAGAACTGGCCGCCGAGCTCGCCGATCTCACCGGAGTTGTTGTGGAGCACAAGCGATTCGCCGTCGCCGTGCACTATCGCAACGCGGCACCGGATGCCGGCGCTACCGTCGCGGCCGCTGTTCATCGGGCCGGCAGCCGGCACGGCCTCAAAGTCACCGGCGGTCGCATGCTCGTCGAACTTCGCCCGAACCTGGACTGGGACAAGGGGAAAACCCTGGAGTGGATCGCCGATCGTATCGTCGGTCCGGAGCCGTTGCTTCCGATCTACATCGGCGACGATCTCACCGATGAAGACGCGTTCGACGCCGTCCTCCACGACGGCATCGGCATCGTGGTATGCCACGAAGAGGATGGCGACCGCTCGACTGCCGCGCGGTACTCCCTACCCGATCCGACCCACGTCGGTGAGTTCATCGAGCGGCTGGTCGACCAGTGTGACGTGGACCGTCAGACTCATTCCAGCCCTTGGTCGTTCACCTTCGGCGGTTACCTGCCCGAACAGGAACAGCTGCGGGAGGCGCTGTGCACGGTCGGAAACGGTTATCGCGCCACCCGTGGTTGCGCCCCGGAGGCCGATGCCGCGCGGTGCCACTATCCGGGAACCTATGCGGCAGGGCTCTACAACCGTCTCACCGACGAGATCAAGGGCGTCACGATCGAGAACGAGAGCCTGGTGAACCTGCCGAACTGGCTGTCGCTGAAGTTCCGGATCGACGGCGGCGACTGGTTCGACATCGACCGCGCCGACGTCCTGACCTACCGGCAGTGCCTGGATCTGCGTCAGGCCGAACTCACTCGAGAGTTCCGCTTCCGGGATCCCGCGGGGCGTACCAGCAGGGTCGTCCAGCGTCGCATCGCCGCGATGCACCTCCCGCATGCGTGCGCGCTGGAGACCACCGTCTGGGCCGAGGACTGGTCGGGGACAATCGAATTCCTCTCAACGATCGATGGCGATGTTCGCAACAGCGGCGTCGAGCGCTACCGCGACCTGGCCAGCGACCATCTTGTCGGCACCACCACCCGGGAGTTGTCGCCGAACGCGGCACTGCTGGTCTGCCAGACCAGCCAGTCCCGCATCCCGATCGCCGTCGCCGCCCGCACCTCGCTCTGGCGCGGGCAGGACCGGTTGGCGGGCGACGGCACGTTCGTCGATCAAAACCGCCGCACCGGACATAGATACGTGGTGGCCGTCGCCGCAGGCGACTCGGTCACCGTCGAGAAGATGGCGACCATCTTCACCGGGCGAGACCACGCGATCTCCGATCCCGGTGACGCCGCCGCACGGCTGCTGAGCCGGCTCGGCCGCTACGCCGACCTGCACACCGGGCATGCCCGCGAATGGGCGCACCTGTGGGAGCGATTCGACATCGCCTTCGACGACAACCCCGACGCGATGCGGGTGGTGCGCCTGCATCTACTCCAGCTGCTGCAGACGGTGCCGAACCGTGCGGTCGACCTCGACGCCGGGGTGCCCGCGCGCGGATTGCACGGTGAGGCCTACCGCGGCCACATCTTCTGGGACGAGCTGTTCGTTTTTCCGGTGCTCAACCTGCGGGCACCCGAAACCACCCGATCGTTACTGCGCTACCGCTACCGGCGGCTGCCCGAAGCGCGCCGCGCGGCTCGCGAGGCCGGTTTCGCGGGCGCGATGTTTCCGTGGCAGTCGGGCAGCGACGGGCGCGAGGAGAGCCAGAAGCTGCACCTCAATCCGAATTCGGGGCGGTGGAATCCCGATGCGAGCGCGCGCGCCCATCACATCGGAAGTGCCGTCGCCTACAACGTCTGGCAGTACTACCAGGTGACCGGGGACCTCGAGTATCTGATCGAGAACGGCGCGGAGATGCTCGCCGAGATCGCGCGATTCTGGGTCAGCCGCTCCGAGTTCGACGAGACGCTGGGCCGCTATGTGATCCGCGGCGTGATCGGGCCGGACGAATTCCATTCCGGGTATCCCGATGCACCCACCGACGGAGTGGACAACAACGCCTACACCAACGTGATGGCCGTCTGGGTGATTGTGCGGGCCCTCGACGCCCTCGACGCCCTGCCGCTGCGCGACCGGCTGGACCTGATGGAGCGGTTGGGAATTCGCGGCCGCGAACTCGACACCTGGGACGAAGTCAGCCACCGCATGTACGTGCCGTTTCACTCCGCGTCGGGTTCCGGGCCTACGCCCGGCGGGGACGTCATCAGCCAGTTCGACGGATATGCCGAGCTGGCCGAACTCGACTGGCACGGCTACCGGGAGCGCTACGGCAACATCCAGCGACTCGACCGCATCCTGGAAGCCGAGAACGACAACGTCAACCGGTACCGGGTATCCAAACAGGCGGATGTGCTGATGCTCTTCTACCTGCTGTCCTCTGACGAACTACGGGAGCTGTTCGCCCGGCTGGGCTATCGCTTTACCCCGCAACAGATTCCGATGACGGTCGACTACTACCTGCACCGGACATCGCACGGTTCGACACTCAGCAGTGTGGTGCACGCCTGGGTGCTGGCGCGCGGTGATCGCGAGCGGGCGATGCGCTACTTCCAGCAGGTGCTGATGTCGGATGTCGCCGACATCCAGGGCGGTACGACGGCCGAGGGCATCCACATCGCGGCGATGGCCGGCAGCATCGACCTGCTGCAGCGCTGCTTCACCGGCCTGGAGACCCGCGCCGACCGGTTGATCCTGTCCCCGATGTGGCCGGAAAGCCTTGGCGCCCTGCGGCTGCCGATCTATTACCGCGGCTACCGGCTACACCTGACGATCCGTGGACGCAGTGCCGAGATCAGTGTCGACCCCACCGACAACCCAGCCATCGAGATCGAATGCCGCGGCCAGGTCCAGCAACTCACGCCCGGATCGTTGCTGCGGTTCTCCTGAGCAGTTACCCGGCCTGGGTCGCCGGAGCCGCCAGCGCGTCGTCGCCGCGCCACTCGACCACTTCGGACAGCGGTCGGCGGGGCGTCGCGGGCAGCGGGTCGGCGTTCACCGCGGCCCAGCCCACCCGGAGCATCATCTGGGGATAGCCACTGCTGCCGAAGACGTCGGCGCGCACGGCTTCTCGGGTTTCGGCGATCTCGAGCGGTTCGGTCACCGGGCATGTCGCCAGTCCCATCGCGGTGGCCGACAGCAGCACCAAACTCGTCGCCTCCCCGGCACGCAGCCGGGCCAGGTCGTCATCGGTCTCGGTGCCGAGCGCGATCAGGACGGCGTTGTCCTCAGCCGGCGAGGTCTGCACCGGCTGGGCCAGCGCCGGGCCGGCGAACACGCGCGCCGGAACCACCGCGTGCGGATCGAAGACCGGCGTGTTGCGTGCCGGCACCCCGGCCACCGAGCCGTACCGGCCGCTCCACGCGTTGAGCTCGCTGAGGTAGTCGGCGTCGCTGGCGTGCTTCCACACCGATTGGGCGATGACCGCGGACAGGTGCGGCAACAGGTCGATCTGGCGCAGCATCACCCCAGCGCGGGCCGCGCGAGCGCCCATCAGTGCGATGTCACCGCCGGGCACCGGCCACGAGCTGTAGTTACGGCGATCCGTGCGGCGCCGGGCGATCGCGGCCGCCAGCATGATGTCCAGCTCGTCGGCACGCTGCCGGCACACCTCGATCGAGGCCAGATGATCGTGGTCGGCGGGGTTGGGGAACCGGCGGACCTTGGCCTGCCAGCCCAACGCCGCCAGTGCGACCACGCAGTGGTGCAGGACGGCGCCGCAACTCACCAACAGGTCGCGTCGGTCGGGGTCGGTGTTGGGCAGATGCCGGCTCGGGTCGGCGTAAAGGTGCAGGCTGTCCGGCCCGACCCGCCAGTGCCACGGTTGCGAGTTGTGCACCGACGGTGCCTGCGTCGCCAGCGTCAGGACGGCCTGAACCGTGTCATGGTCAGGGAACTGCAAACTCATGGCTCCACTGTCGTCCCGCGCCGAGCGATCTGACAGAGACGTAAGTCCCGAGCTCTGGGGACTTGTGCAGCCCTGACCGGGAGCTGGTCAGCCACCGCCGGATGCCGCCAGCTGTGGCGCAATGCTGGCGACCCAGCGCCGCACCTGCTCGGGATCGCGCCAGTCCCCGGCTCTGGTCTTCGCCATTGCGCTGGCGGGAAAGCCCTTGGCGTCAGCGGCCAACGACCCGCCGAACGTCACATGACCGCGCGCGCGGACTCGCTCGATGAGCTTGGCCACCTGCTTGGTGGGCGCGATGTCCCGGGTGGTCGCCGAGTCGTCCAACGGTCCGCTGCTGACCAACCACACCGGCAGGCCGCGCAGCGCGGTCGTGTGCCGTCGGACGAAGCGCCGGGCATGGCGGTGCCACCGGTTCGCGTAGAGCGCCCCGCCCACGATCACCGCGTCGAACCCGGCGAGATCGCCGACATCGCGCGCCGGCATCACCACCGCGTCGTAACCCGTCGCGACGAGCGCGTCACCGATCATCGCGGCCAGTCCCGCAGTGCCCTGGCGGGTGGAGCCGTAGGCGACCAGTACCCGTGTCATCGCGCCGCCTCCGCATTCACCTTGATCTGGCGCAGCGTGGCGCGCAGGATGTGTGCCACGAACGGCCGGACCAGCCACCAATACCGCGCAAACCGGCGACGAGACTGTGGATCTGTTGTCGCAGTGCGGCATTCGTAGCTCAGCAGGGTCTTGCCCGAACCGTAGGGCAGGACGGTGAAGTTGGCGGCGATCTTGCCCCACCCCGGCTCGGCGAAACCCGGGAATTCGGCGGCGCCGACGTCACGCCACTCGATGACCGGCTGCCAGAACCGTCCGACCGCGCCGAAGGCGATCTCCGTGCCGTCCTGTTCGCCGAGTACCAGCCACCCGGGGATACCCACGCCCTCGCCGATCACCAGCCGCGGCGGGCGGGGTGCCGGGCGGACGGTCAGCCGCGACGGCAACTGCCGCACCCACATGGCCGCGTCGAGCAGCGGGCTGTGCACCGTCAGCAGGTCCAACCCGCGGGCCGCACAGTAGGTGGTTTGCGGGTCGGTGCCCACCAGGACGTGCTCGGTGATCGCCACGTCGTAGGACGGCATCACTGAGTCGAGCACCAGGCCACGGGTACCGGTCGTCATCGGTCAATACTGGGCAGCGCCGGCTACCTGCGGGTAGGGGCCGACGGCCTGCGTGGCAGGGACCGTCGACCCGATGATCAGGGGTGCCTGCTGGTCACTCCCCCGTCGACGACCAGGTGCGAACCGGTGACGAACGACGCCTTGGCTGACATCAGGAATGCCACCGCCGCGGCAACCTCGGCGGGGTCACCGAGGCGGCCCAGCGGCGCGGCGGCTTCGAAACCCTGGCGCACCTCGTCGATGTCGATGGCAATCTGCAGCATCGGCGTGCGGATGAACCCCGGGCACACCGCATTGACCCGGATGCCCTCGGGACCCAGCTGCGCCGCCATCGAACGGGTCAAGCCCAGCAGACCGGCCTTGGAGGCGCAATACGCCGGGATGAACGGGTTGGCGGTCAGTCCCTCGATGCTGGAGATCCCGACGATCGCCGGTCCGGCGCCGGCGCGGGCGGCCTCCTGCAGGTGCGGCAGGATCAGCTGCGCCAAGATCGCCTGGGCCTTCAGGTTGACGTCGAGCACGGCGTCCCAGGACTCCGCGGTGTAGGCCCCCACCGGTTCCGGAATGACCCGTCCCGCGGCGTGCACCAGCCCGTCGATCCCGTCCAGCGCCGCAGCAGCCGCATCGACGGCCGCGCTCAGTGCGGCGCCGTCGCAGACGTCGACCACCGCGTGCGGCATACCGAGCCCGTCCGCGACCTGGGCTACCGCGGGCGCGATGTCCCACAGTGCGACGCGCCGCCCGTCGGCGATCAGCGCCTCGGCGGATGCCCGGCCGATTCCCGACGCTGCTCCGGTGACGATGACACCACTCATGTCCGCTCGGCCTCCTCGGTCAACTCCGCGCGCCTGCGCGGACTCGGCGGATTGGTGAACCAGAGGTTCTCCTCGCGCAGCTGCCTGCTGCGCCATCCGTTTTCGGTGCGGACCATAACGTGGTGGTAGTAGCCACCGCATGCGCTTGTCTCAGTCGCGCCGGGCAGCAGCATCGGGTTGTAGAACATCGCCCGGACGGTTGCCGTGTCACCGTCGATATCGGCTTCGATGTTGGTGACGAAGTGCTGAGTCATCGGCATCAGCGTCAGCGACCGCGCGAGCCAGGAGCAGACCTCGTCGCGGCCGGCCGACGGTCCGCCGACGGAGCTGTAATCGAGGTGAGCATCGTCGGTGAACAGTGACCGCAGCAGGTCCCAGTCCTTGTCGTCGACGGCGCGGGCGTAGCGGTTGAGCACCGAGGCGATTTCCAGTTCGTCACCGATCCGCTGAATGTCCATTGTTCACCTCTTGTGTAGGAACCCCTTGTGGCGCTTGGGTTCTGCCGTTCCGGCCGCTTCGATGATCGCCCGTACGGTGCGTCGGCAGCGGCCACATTCCGCTCCTGCGCCGCAGACACTGGCCACCTGCTTGGTGGTCGTCGCCCCGGCCTCGACGGCCTCGGCCACGACCTGGCTCGTCACACCGTTGCACAGACAGACGAACATCGATGCGGCCTCAGGCGTCCTCGTCCAAGCGCATGATGTACTGCATCCGCCCGACGAAGACCGGTGGATAGGCGCCGATTCCGGTGCCGCCCATCCATTCCGCGGCGATGTCGGGGTGGTTCACCCAGGCGAGCGCGTCTTCCTCGTCGTCGAGTTCCTGCAGGATCATCAGCTCATGATCGTCGTCGAAGGCCTGGAAGATGCGGACGGCCCGAACACCGGCGGCGGCGAACCGAGGCAGCCCGTTGTGGACGCCGTCGATCAGCGACGGCACATCGTCGACGGCGGCGATCGCGGCGACGATCACTCCCGGCGGGGCGCCCTCGGGCGGCTCGACCAGGGTGACCTTGTCGATCGTCTCGCCCGCGAAGATGGCGGGGATGTCGTCGAGGCCGACGGAGTCGAACCAGTTGAGAAAGACCCGCGATCGCAGCACCTCGAGGATGGGTTCCTTGCTGCGCAGCGAGATCGTCACCATGACGCGGCCCGGATCCCGCGTCGAGGCGTAGACCAGGACGTAGTGGGCGCCGAGGTCGACCAGGGCGGGCTTGCTGCGCTGCAGCACCGGCCACACCCGGCCCGGGTCGGGAACCCGGTAGTCCATGGCGAGGACGAGCGTGTGGATCTGGCGCTGGGTCATACCGTCCACGCCGATACCGTCTTAGTCGCTGGCCGGCAACGGTTTGGCGGTCTTCTGCTCCAGCGGGGTGGTACCGACGCTCAGGCTGCCCGCCCCGGCCTTGGTGACCAGGAGCTCGGCGCCGCTGGCGTCGACGTAGCGCTTGCCCATCACGGTGCCGCCGGAGAAATCGGGATCCAGTTGGGCCCCTTCGGTTTTCTCCGCGTCCAGCGGGATCATCGCGACGCCACCGGCGCGCAGGTCGTCGAGGCTGTCCGACGAGCGCACGACGATCACCTGGGTGTCGCAGACCTGGCTCTGCAGCCGGGTTCCGGTCTTGATCATGGTTGTCCTCCTGGATCTAGGTTGCAGTCGGCGACTTGAGCTCGTCGGCCAGTTGGCGGCGAAGCACCTTGCCGGTCGGCGTGGTGGGCAGTTCGTGGCGGAACACCACCCGGTCGGGAGTGCGTGAGCCGCGTAGCTGGGTGCGCACGTGGGCCCGCAGATCTTCCGGGTCCGGGGTGATGTGCGCGACGGGGACGACGACGGCGACCATGATCTGCCCCCATTCGTCGTCCTCGACACCGACGACGGCGACATCGCGCACGTGCGGGTGTTCGACGAGCACATCCTCGACCTCGGCCGGCGCGATGTTCTCGCCACCGCGGATGATCGTGTCGTCGGAACGACCGCCGATGAACAGGTAGCCCTCGGCATCCAGGTAGGCGACGTCCTTGGTCGGGAACCAGCCTTCGGCGTCGAGCACCGACCCGATCTCGGCGTAGCGGCCCGACACCTGATCGCCGCGGACGAACAGCTCGCCGACCTCTTCGGGCCCCAGGACCGTTCCGTCGTCACCGCGGATCTGGACCTCGATACCGGGCACGGGCTGCCCGACCGAGCCGAGCCGCTTACGGGCGGACTCGTCGTCGGCCTCATGCGCCGCCCGGTGATCGTCGGGGGTGAGAACCGCAATGGTGGAACTGGTTTCGGTCAGGCCGTAGGCGTTGACGAAGCCCACGTCGGGCAACAGCGCGAGCGCCTTACGCACCAGGGGCAGCGCGACTTTGGAGCCGCCGTAGGCCAGGGTGCGCAGCGCGGGCAGCGGGGTGGGGTTGGCCTCCAGCTCGGTGATGATGCGATCGAGCATGGTGGGTACCACCGTGGCGCTGGTCACCGCCTCCGCCGACGCCAGCCGAATCCACTGCAGCGGATCGAACTTGCGCAGGTACACCATCTTGCGGCCGGCGTACAGATTCGACAGCGCCGCACCGACACCGGCGATGTGGTAGGGCGGCACGCAGATCAGTGCGGCATCTCCCGGCTCCGCAGAGGCGAACTCCACCGTGCCGGTCACATAACTGGTGAGGTTGTTGTGGGTCAGCTCAACGGCTTTGGGTCGCGACGTGGTGCCCGAGGTGAACAGCACCACCGCCACATCGTCGGGATCGGGGAATTCCGCGGCCGGCTCGGCGGCCGCGGCGGCAGCCAGAAATTCCTGCGATTCCAGTCGCGCCGTTCCCAAACCCGCTACCACGTCGGCATATTCGGCGTCGAAGACGATGAGCGGATCAGGCAGGCGCTCGATCAGCTCGGCCAGCGCCTCACCGGAGAGCCGGTAGTTCAACGGTGTGAACGCCCGCGCGGCACGGGCGGAGGCGAAGATCAACAGCGGCAGCATGGCCCCGCCGAGGCCCACGTAGACGACGCTGCCCGCCCCTGAGGCGGCGATCACTCCCGCGCCGCCGTCGGCCAGGGTGTTCAGCTCGCCCACCGTGAGCCGCTGGTCGTCGGTGACCACCCCGACCCGTTCGGAGTCGGAAGCCGCCATCTCCAACAACAGTGCCACGCTCATCGATTGACCTCTCCTACCGTCGCTCGCCTAGACCGGGTTGAATTCCGAGATCAGCCAACGACCGTCGGTCTTGGTCAGCTTCACCACCACGCTGCTGGTCGCCAGCGCCGGATCGGGCCGGTCCTTGCTCGTCGTCACCTGGTTGACGAACACCAGCACCACCGCATTGTCGGGATGCAGCTCCGAGACCGCCGCGCGGGCGACGGTCGCCTCGGTCTTGACGCCCTTCTGCTTGGCCGCCGGGGCCACGATCTGGTCGGTGAATTGGCTGTAGTACTTGAGGAACTCACCGGTGAGGTGAGCTTTGGCATTGGCCAGGTCCTTGTCGAGGGTCTCCGGCGCGTAGGACAGCAGCGCCACCGTTCCGCCGCTTGCCGCGTCTCTGACCTCTTTCTGCCGATCGTCGATCCGGCTGTCGACAGAGCCCACGCTGAAGGGGTTCAGGCCGAACGCCCGCTGGTCGTCGCGGTAGAGCCAGAAGTAGACCGAGGCCGCCGCGCCGATCGATCCCAGCAGCAACACCCCGATGAGCAGCGCTGCCACCAGGAGCCCGGAGCCCTTTCGCCCGCCCTTCTGCTCCTGGAACTCGCCACCCGGCAGTTCGGTCTCCGTGGACTCGTCACCGTCGGTGGACTCGTCACCGTCGGCCTTCGTCAGGCTGACCTTGTCGGGTTCTGAAGCGTCGATCTCGGTCGCGGAGCTCTCGGTGACTTCGCCGCCGGCTGCTTCTGCGTCTTTGTTTTCACTGCTCATGGCACGAACTCCACATTCGACATCTTGTATTTGTCTCCATCGCGCGCCACAGTGACGCTCATCCGCCAGGCGCGCGGATCCTGATGTGCTCCATTGGCATTCGTCACTGTCGAGGACGCTGCCAGCAACACCACTCCGCCGTCGGGCGTTTCCTTGTCCAGTGCGGCCGACTTGATCGAACCGACCGTCACCGCCTTGGACTGCTGTGCGGTCTTCACGAACTCGTCGGCACCCCGAGAGAAGTCATCCCGGAAAGTTCCGGTCGACAGGTCGATCACATGCTGGACGTCCTGCTGAGCACGGTTGTAGTCGATCGACAGCAGGGCCGTCACGCCGGTGCGCGCGGCGTCGACGAGCTCGGCCTGATGCTCCTGTTGGGCGGTGACCTGCTGGTGCTGGACGAGCATCATGCCCGTCACCACCAGCGATCCGATCGCCACCAGCACGACCACCACCACCGCGACCAGCACCAGACCAATTCGCCGCCACCAGCCGCGCTGGTCGAGCTCGGCATCCTCGGCGGGCTCGAGGTCCTCGGTGGGCTCGACGTCCTGCGGGTCGGGTTCCGAACCGCGCAGCCGAGCCGCGGTGGCCTTGGCGCGCGCGGCCTCCGCGCGGGCTTGCGCCTCGGCCGCCTCAGCCTCGGCGAGTTCGGCCAGCACCGCCGCCTCTTCGTTGACGTCAGCCACCATGGCACTCACACATATCGCACGTGCCCGGCACGCGGCGCGCTACAACGTCTATGCGCCGCATGTCGAACTCCTCTCCAGAGCAAAACATCCCGCCAGCGTACGGGCGAGCGCTGAGACGGCGGCCACACATGCGGCCGAAGCGGGATATCCGGTGAGAATGAGATTATCACCAGGCGGAAAGTCACTTGGCCCCG
Source organism: Mycolicibacterium vinylchloridicum (assembly GCF_013404075.1). Lineage (GTDB taxonomy): Bacteria > Actinomycetota > Actinomycetes > Mycobacteriales > Mycobacteriaceae > Mycobacterium > Mycobacterium vinylchloridicum. The sequence continues at coordinate 42,035 of NZ_JACBJQ010000025.1, read as the reverse complement.
CTGGCTGAATGGGGGCTTGAATTTCGCCTCCATAGTGCGGAAATGGTATTTCCGGGGAGTTCAGCGCAGCTGATCCTTCATCACCTTGCCTGTCGCATTGAGCGGCAGCGCGTCGACGAACACCACGACCCGGGGCACCTTGAACCCGGCCATCCGATCCTTGCTCCAGCCGATCAGATCCTCCGCGGAAACGGCGGAATCCCCCTTGCGCACCACGAACGCCTTGCCCACCTGGCCCAGCCGGTCGTCGGGCACTCCGATGACCGCCGCCTGCGCGACGGCGGGATGCTCCATCAGGAAGCCCTCGATCTCGGCCGGGTAGGCGTTGAACCCGCCGACAATGAACATGTCCTTCTTGCGCCCGACGATCTTCAGCCGCCCGGACTCGGTAAAACTGCCCAGGTCACCGGTGTGCAGCCAGCCGTCGGCGTCGATCGCTTCGGCGGTCCCCGCGGGGTCGTCGAAGTACCCCTGCATCACGCTGTAACCGCGCACCAGCACCTCGTCGTCATCGGCGATGCGCACCTCGACCCCGTCGCACGGCAGGCCCGCGGTCGTGGCGATGTCTTCGAACGAGTCGCCGGGCCGCGACAGCGTGGCCGTGCCGGCCTCGGTGAGGCCGTAGCCGGTGGCCAGCGTCTGGAACGGCAGCTCTTCGTGCACCCGCTTGATGAGTTCGACGGGAATGTCGGCGGCGCCGGTCACCCCGGCGCGCAGCGTGGCGAGCTTGCTCTTGTCCTCGACGGCGAGCAGCGAGTGATACAGCGTCGGCGGGCCTGGCAGCATCGTGATTCGCTCGGTGGCGATCAGCTCGACGACACGGTCGACGTCGAACACCGGCACCGGCAGCATGGTGGCGCCGCGGATGAACGTCGCGATGCAACCGGCCTTGTAGCCGAAGGTGTGGAAGAACGGATTGACGATCAGGTAGCGGTCACCGCGGCGCAGGTCGGCCAGATCGCACCATTCGGCGTACATCCGCAGGTTCTGCAGATGGTTCATCATCACGCCTTTGGGCCGGCCGGTGGTGCCCGAGGTGTAGATGATGTCGGCGATATCGGTCCCGCTGACGGGCCGTTCGAACAGGCTGCCCGCTTCCAGGAACCCGGACTTCAGATCGATTGCGGGCGCGCCGGGCGGAGTCACGAAATCCTGTCCCAAGAAACCCTTCTCGATCAGCACGGCTTTCGCACCGCTGCGCGTGATGATGTCGGCGGCCTCGGCCTGCTTGTAGCGCGTACTGACCGGGACGACGATGCCGCCGGCGGTGAGCACCCCGAAGGCCGCGATCATCCACTGCGCGGAATTGGGCGCCCAGATCGCGACCCGGTCACCTTTTTCGACGCCCAGCTCGGCGAATGCGCCTGCCGCACATCGCACTCGATGGGCGACCTCGGTGAAAGTAAGACGCAGCGGACCGTCGACGACTGCTTCAGAGTCGCCGAACCGGTCCGCCGCGCTCAAGACCATCTCGGGGATGGTCTGCCATTGATCTAGTTGTGTCACACCGTGACGAGGCGAGACAGGTTGCCGCCCATGATCTTTGCCTGATCATCGACAGACAGGTGCTCCAGTGCCGTCACGTAGTGGGTCGGCTCGGCCAGGCCCTCCGGGTGCGGCCAGTCCGAGCCGTACAGCACGTTGTCCACGCCGATCAGGTTGACAAGCTGGTCGATACCCTCTTCGTAGAACGGGCTGACGTAGATGCGGTTCTTGATCTCTTCGATCGGATTGCCGAGAAAGGCTTCCGGAGCCTTCTTCCACACCTCGGCCATGGAGTCCAGCAGCGGGAACATCCACTTCGAGCCGGCCTCGACGATGCCCACCTTCAGCTTGGGGTGCCGGAACAGCGCACCGTGGATCACCCACGACGCCACCGCATCCTGGATCGGGCGCCACTCGTTGAGGATGCCCATCGCGTTGGTCTGGAACGGCAGCATCTCCTGCACCGTGCCGTCCCATTCCGAGGTGTAGCGCGAGTAGCCGCTGTCGGAGGAGTGCATGCCGACGAACACGTCGTGGTAGACGACCCGCTCCCAGAACGGATCGAACTCCGGCAGCGCGAACGACCGGGGGCCGCGGAAGCCCGGCACCGGTGCGGGACGGACCAGGATCGCGCGGGCACCGCGCTTGACGCACCACTCGAGCTCCTCGATCGCCTTCTCGACGATCGGCAGTGTGATCACCGGGGTGGTGAAGATGCGGTTCTTGTAGTTGAAGCCCCACACCTCGTCGAGCCACTGGTTCAGCGAGTGGATCAGGACGTGGATGGCGACCGGGTCGTCGGCCAGGCGCTCCTCGATGAGGCTGGCCAGCGTCGGGAACATCAGCGAGCGGTCGATGCCGAGCTCGTTCATCACCTCGAGGCGCGGGGCCGGCTCGAAGAAGGCCGGGATGGCGCGCATCGGCTCACCGAACAGCTCACGCTTGCTCTTGCCGTCGGGGTTGCCGAACTTGAAGTACTCCTCCCACGCGCCCGGCTTGGCGACCACCGAGAACGTCGGGTTCGGGATGTAGTTGCTGATCTGGCCCCGCAGCGCGATCTTGGTACGCCCGTTGACCTCGACGTACTGGACCAGGTCCTGGTACTCCTTGGGGAGGTACTTGGTCAGCGCCTCCGGCGGCTCGTAGAGATGGTTGTCCGCGTCGAACAGCGGAAACGGAATGTCCACCCGGTGCGACAGTTGACCCATGAAATCCTCCTTATGCAGTTAGCGAGAATCATATTCTCACGGGAGGGCCAAGGCAATACGTCCCGGCCCACATGCGGGCATTGCCGGATTTCTTACAAACCAGTAAGTTGGCCGCATGACCGTTATCAGCCCTGCCGCGATTTCCGATCCGAAAGCAGTCGAGGACTTCTGCCTGCGATGGGCGACCGCGTGGAACGATCACGACGGTGACGCGGTCGCCGCGCTGTGCGCCGAAGACCTCGTTTACGACGAGCCCGCCCTTGGCGAGACGGTGCACGGGCGTGACGCCATCAAGGGCTTCGTGACCGAAATGGCACGGGCCTTCCCCGACAACACGTTTGCCCTTGAGGGGTTGTTCGCCGACGTGCACCGGCGCGCCGTGCTGGTGGCGTGGAAGTTCACCGGCACCTTCGCCCGTTCCGGCCGGGTGGTCGAGTTCCACGGTGATGATCGCCTGGAGTTCGGCGAAGACGGACTGATCACCACCTACCGGTGCCTCTACGACAACGACCTCGTCAAGCGCCAAATCCGCGACTCGGACCGGTGACGGCGCAGGCACCTCGGGTACACAAGCCCGCAGCGGTCCGCCGTCAGGAGATCATCGGCGCCGCCGCCGCGGAATTCGCCGAAAACGGCCTGGCGGGAACGCGTCTGGAAGCCATCGCGGCCCGCGCAGGGGTCTCCCATCCCCGCGTCGTGCAAATGTTCGGCTCCAAACGCGCACTGTTCCTGGACGTCGCCGCGTGGGTCTTCGATCGCGTGACCGAAGCGTTCGTCTCCACGGCGGCCGCACACCAGGAGCAATCCGGACCGGTGCTCGTGGCGCTCGGTGACGCCTACCGTCGGCTGCTGCAATGCGACCGCACCGTCGCACTCGTGATGCTGCACGCCTATGCCGCGACCGGCGACACGGTCGTGCGCGAGGACGTCGCCGCGCGCTATCTGGCGTTGCAACACAAGGTCACTGAGCTCACCGGGGCGGACGCAATGGGTGTTCGCACGTTCTTCGCCACCGGCCTGTTGGTGACCGTCTCGACGGCGCTGGCGCTGCCGGGCACACGCGCCGACGCCGAATGGGGCGGCTGGCTGCTGGAACTGGTCACCCCCGCTGTCACCAGGCGCCCATAGTTTTCCTTACGCGGGCGAGGTACCAATCACTCCGCCCGCCTGCAGCGCGGCGATCTCGTCGGCCGACAGACCGAGTTCGGTCAGTATTTCGTGGTTGTGCTGGCCGAGCAGGGGTGCCGACGATCTGTGTACGGGCCGCGATCCGCTTGAAAGCTTGAACGGCATCGTGGTGAACCGGGCCGCCGCATTGACCGGATGCTCCAGCACTTCGAAGAACCCACGCGCGGTGAGCTGTTCGAGTTCGGGCTGCCGGTGGGGTTGCATCACCTTGGCGACCGGCACCCCAGCAGGCCACAGGGCGGCGACGATCTCGTCGCCGCTGCGCTCCCGGCACCAGGCGCTGATGAAATCGTCGATGAAGTCCTCGCGGGCACGGCGGCCACCGGCGGTGGCCAGGTCGGGATCGTCGGCCCAGTCCGGATCGCCCAGTGCGTGACGTAGTGATCGCCACTGCTCGTCGGTGGCGACGGCGATGGCGACCCAGGAGTCGTCGCGGCCGAACTCGTCGATCTCGTTGGTGAGGTAGAGGTTCTGCGGCGATGCGGTCGGCCCCCTGTTGCCCGCACGCTCCAGAACCGCACCGTAGGCGGTGTATTCGATGATCTGTTCGGCGGCGATGTTGAGCGCCGCGTCCACCATCGCCGCCTCGATCAGCACGCCCTCGCCGGTGCGCCTGCGGTGCTCGAGCGACAGCAGCACGGCATTGAGCGCGTGCAGTCCGGCGTTGGGATCACCAAGGGAGTACGGCTCGTACGGATTCCGGTCCGGGTAACCGGTCAGCCAGCTGATACCGGCCGCCGCCTCGATGACGTAGGCGAAGGCCGGGTTGTCCCGCCACGGACCGTCGAGCCCGAAGCCGGGCATGCGGACCATGACAATGTCGGGCCGGATCTGTCGTACCGCGGCGTAATCGAGGCCGAGAGAATCGAGGACCCGCGGGGTGTAGTTCTCGGCGACCACATCGGCGGTGGCGATCAACTGGCGCAACAGCTCCCGGCCCCGCTGAGTGCCCAGGTCGAGCGTGACGTCCTTCTTGGTGGTGTTCAGCGCCGCGAAAATCGGCTGCTTCTCCCACCACTGGCCTTCGGTCATCGGGACGCCGGCGATCATCCTGGTGCCGTCGGGACGGCGGGCGGACTCGACGTGGATCACCTCGGCGCCCAGCAGGGCCATCAGATGAGTGCACGACGGTCCGGCCCAGAATGTGGTGAGGTCGACCACGCGAATCCCGCTCAGCGGCAGCCTATCTGCTTCCACCCCGGCTTGCCGCGGGTTCCGTGGCGCGTTCCGGTAGTGATCGGTGTGTTCCCCCAGTCGCGGTGCGAGTGCCGGCGGACGTAGCTCGACGCCGGCGATCCGATAGGGATGGGCCGGCTGCCGGAAGCCGGCCGGGTGACTGACGAACGATCCACGGGCAACGAAGTGTTCGAGCGATTCGACGTTGTCCGGGGTGGCCACCGGGGCGTTGGGGATGCGAAAGGCCGTCGCCAGGTCGCGCACCTCGTCACCGGTGCGTTCTTCCATCCAGGTGTAGAGCTCAGCGGCCTTCTCGTTGGCCTGTTCGGTGATCGTGAGTGGCGCGTCCTCGTCGATCCAATCCTCGTGGCCGGTCATGGCACACAGGTCGAACCATTGCTGGGCGGTGCCGCAGCCGACGTCGACCAGCCCGTCCTTGACGCGGGCGATTCCCGGCACGGTCAGCTTCCGGGCATCGCGCCACGGCCGGCCCAGCATCTCGAAGTAGGTCACCGGGTAGTAGGTCAGGCCCATGACATGGCTTTCCAGCATCGACAGGTCGATGAGCTCACCGCGCCCGCCGCCGAGCACCCGCATCCATGAGGCCAGGATCGCGGCGCTGGCGTACGACCCCGACAGATAGTCTCCGACTTGTCCGCCGACGTAGACGGGCGCGCGATCGGGTGCCCCGCGGCCCAGCCCGACGATGCCGCCAGACCAGGCCTGCAACGTGAATTCCGTTGCGGGACGCTCACTCCAGGGGCCGTGCAACCCGAACGGCGTGATCGCGGCGACGATCAGGTGTGGATGCGCGGCGTGCAGTGCGGCCGGAGCCAGCTGGTCGGCCAGTGCTGAGCCCGGTGACCACACCACGGCGTCCGCCGAGGCCAGCAGGTCGGTCACCAACGCCAGGTCGCCGGCCACGGTCGGGTCGGCCACCACGCTGCGTTTGCCGCCGGCCAGGAAGCTGAACAGCGCGCCGTCCTCGCCCTGGCCGATCGACGCACCCGAGGCAGACCATCGCCGAAGCGGGTCCCCTTCGGGGCCTTCGACTTTGACCACTTCCGCACCCCCGTCGGACAGCAGTTTGGTGCAGTAGCCGCCGGGGATACCCGTCGACAGGTCCACCACGACGAAACCGGTCAGGGGTGAGTCGGCCATCGCGCTACTTCTTCTTCTTGGTCTTGGTCTTGGTCTTGGTCTCGGTCTTCTCGCGGCCGGATTTCGACAACCGCCACTGCGGCGGGAACTTGCTGTCGTTGTCCTTCACCGCACCGGCAAGGCCGGTGTCGAGACCCTCGTGCATGTCGAACTCGTCCTCGTCGCGGGCGGCGACGCCACCCAGCGACTCGAAGGTGCTGCCGAGCAGGCTGCCCAGGTACTCACCCTGGAACTGCTTGAACACCTCGAAGAACATCTTCTGCTGAAACACGGTGTCGGTTGGCCTGTTTCGCGCGCACGCCAGCGCATACTTCTCGACCTCAGCTTCGAGTTCCTCGCGCGGCACGACGCTGTTGAGGAAGTTGCACCCGTACATCTCGTCGGCGGTGAACGGTCGGCCGGTGTAGACCATCTCCTGGAACTTGCGGATGCCCATCATCTGGGTCCACCACCACATCCGGGGACCCCAGCCGTAGTAGCGGAACGACGGATGGCCGAACAGCGCATCGTCCGACGAGATCACCAGATCGGCGTCGGCCGCCTGGTAGAAGTGCCAGCCGTAGCAGTAGCCCTTGACTTCCAGGATCGAGATCTTCTTGAAGTCCTGCAGAGTCCGGATGCCGGATTGCGGGCTGGCATACCAGGCACCCACCGATGCGCCGCGCCGATAGGTCCCCCTGGGCGGGTATTTCACCTCATCAGGCGCCATCCGGAACTCCGAGAGCCGCGGCCCGTCGTCGGGCGCGTTCTGCAGCTCCATGAATTCCGGCAGATCGGCACCGCTACCCAAGTCCTCACCGGCACCGCGGATCACCAGGACCTTCACCTGGTCGTCGACGCCTGCCTGATAGAGCAGGTCCGAATACCGCAGGCGCGCAGCGGCGGTCGGCGCGTTGAGGTAATCGGGCCGGTTGAAGGTGATCGTGGCGATCTTGGTCTTCGGGTTCTTCTCGTAGAGGATGATCTCCTCCGCCGACGGGCGCTTGGCCTCAGCCATTGCTCGTAGCGACGCTCGCCGCGGCGCTCCACGCCGGACTAGACGTCAGGACCTCGCATCCGTCGGCGGTGATCAATACTGCGTCGCGGGTGATCACCGATCCGACCGACTCCGCCCAGACATGGGCGGTGACGGCGAGCACCATCCCTTCCTCCAGCAGTTCGGCGTCGGCAGTGGCCCGCAGTTGCGGCGAGACGACCGGCGGGTCGAATCCCAGACCGAGGCCGTGCGCCACCGGCATGACCGGTAGCTGCTCACCGGCGCGGGCGTAGGCATCCAACAACGCGCTCGTCGCCATGCCGGGCCGGCACGCCTCGACCAGACTGTCCCACAGGGCATCTCGGCGCCGGTAGAGCCCGCGCACGGCATCGGTCGGCTCGCCGACGTAGAGCGTGCGGGCCACCTCGGCGACATATCCGTCGGCCAGCACCCCGGCCGACAACACCACCAGGTCACCCTCGCGTATCACATCACCGCCCTCGGCGCGGCGCCACGGATGCTCCTTCGACGTCACCCAGGCGGCCTCCTGGGTTGCCGGGGTGCTCACCCCACCGGCGGCCTCCGCCTCCAGCACCGCAGCGGTGATGGCCTTCGTGGTGGTCCCCGGACTCAAAGCAGCCACACCCGTGGCCAGGCCCTCCTCGGCGATCGCCAGTGCGTGCCGCAACGCCTGCACCTCCTCGGGAGTCTTGACCCGGCGGGCAGCCTGCATGGCCTGCTCGGCGTCCACCAACTCCGCGTTCGGGAACGCCATCGGCAACAGTTTGGCGAAAGTCGGTGTCAGGGCGTCGGTCCCGACTCGACGCGCGGTATCGGCGCCCTTGATGCCCTTCAGTATCTCGACCAATGTCATTGGGTTCCACGCGAACCCGTACAGATTCTCGTGCGGGATCTCCTCGGGAATGCCCTCATCCCACGTGCTGTTGAGATGGATCTCGCCGGTGGCGCGCACAAATTCGCAGATCGGCCCGAAGGGGCGAGTGCCCACGACCCACAGCTGCGGGGCTCCGGAAATGTAGCGGACGTTGGCCTGACGACCGAGCACCAGCACGTCGAGGTCGAAGACCTCCATCTGGGCCAAGGCGCGCTCGCGACGGCTGAGCCGCAGCGCCCGGCCATCGGCCTCGATCTCAATTCCCATTGGGCACCTCGTACGGATCGTATGGATAGGCGGTGAGCGGCATCCAGCCGCCATCGGTGACGACGACGATTTCCTCGCCTCGATAGCCGCCGGTGCCGTCCTCCCACACCACCGGCTCGAACACCAGCAACATGCCGGGCGGGAAGACGAAGTTGTCGTCCCATTCCTGGCCGAGATCCGTTCCGATCATCGGCATTTCGGCCGCACTCGTGCCGATCCCATGACCGAGGTAGAAATGCGGCAGCCACGGCTTCACCCCGCCGGCGGCGGCGATCGCCGCGCGGCCGAGGTCGCCACAGGTGGCGCCGGCCTTGGTCACCGCCAGCACCCCGTCGACAACCCGGCTCCATTTCTCGAACTGGCGCTGCTGTGCCTGGGTCGGTTCCTGACCGACGATCCAGGTGCGCCCGTGGTCGGAGCAGTAGCCGTGGTAGGAGATGGACACGTCGGTCCACAACACGTCGCCTTGTGCCAGCTCACGCTCGGTCGTCAACAGCGGTAGGGCGAGATCGCCGGTAGTGGTCCAGGTTCCCTGCGCCTTCGAGGTGGGCATGACCTGCCAGATCGAGTCGAACATGTTCGTGGTCGCGCCGAGTTCGAATGTGCGACGGACGAATTCGGCAGACAGGTCGATCTGACGAGCACCGGGTGCCAGGGACTTCGCAATCTCGGCGACGGCCAGTTCGGTGATCTGGCAGGCGCGCCGGATGCAGGCTATCTGGTCGATGGTCTTGACCAGCTTCGCCGCACCGATCACCGGGGCCGCGTCCACCGGCGCGCTGGGGAACAGCGCACTGCCGGCTCGTCGCATCGCCCCGGTCAACTCATCGGTCGCAATCGTCGCACCCGCCGGGACCAGTCCGGCCAGGATCTTCGCGAATTCCGCTACACCTTCGGAGAATTCGAGATAGACGGGCCCATGCAGATGATCATCGGGCAGGCCGGACTCCATCACCGCGCCCTCGCGGAACGGCAGGAACAGGTGCGGGTGCTCGTCGTCAGCCAGGACCACCGCCACCGGTCGCTCGACATGCGACAACCCGGCGTCCGCCAGCGGCCAGCTGATACCGGTGGCGTAGATGACGTTGCCGTTGCCCAGTAACACCAGTGCGTCCACGCCCTGATCGGCCATCGCGGCATGCAGCCGCGCGCCGACTTCGCTGCGCATCCGGGCGAAGTCGGGCTCGGCCGGGATGTCCAGCCAGGTGTACCCGGTCCGGGCGATCTGAGTGACGCCGGAATGGGTCGACGTCGTCAGATCCATGATTCGCTCGCAAGCTCGCTCATGCGATCCCCAGGAACTTCTGCACGTTGGTGCTGACGATCTTCACGGCGGCCTCCGGACCCACCGCCTCCACCACGGATGCCAACGACTTCTCCGAGTATCCGAAGGTGCTCTCGTTGTGTGGATAGTCCGACGACCACATCACGTTGTCGACGCCGATCTGGTCGATCAGTTTCAGTCCCAGCGGGTCGACCATGAACGACGCGCTCATGTGCTTGGACCAGTAGTCGCGCACCGGTTGCTTCAGCTCGTGGTTGAACATGTGCCGATAGGAGGCCAGCATGTGCTCGGCGTCCTGCAACGCGGTGGGCACCCAGGCGATGCCCCCTTCGAACCAGCCGACCTTCAGGGTGGGATGCCGGTCGAGGATTCCGGAGAACACGTACTTGGCGAACTGCTCGCGGAACGAGTCGACGTTGACCATCATGCCGACCACCACGCTGTTGTTCTGGCACGGAGTCTTCGGTGGCGTCTCGCCGATGTGGTGGCTGACCGGTACGCCCGATGCTTCGATCTCGTCCCACACGGCGTCCATGTCGGTGCTGCCGTAGTCGTAGATGTTGCCGTCGTCGTCTTTACCGGGGTTCAGCGGCAACAGGAATGTCTTGAGTCCGAGCGATTTGAGTTCGGCGAGGGTGGCCCGGGTTCCAGCGGGGTCCCACCAGTTGATCAGCCCGACGCCGTAGAAGTGACCGTTGGAGCGCTCCTGCAGCTCGGCGATGTGCTCGTTGTAGATCCGGAACACCCGCTCCCGCAGCGCTTTGTCCGGGTAATGAAACAAGGCGAGCACAGCGTTCGGAAAGGCGAGTTCCTTGTCTATGCCATCCTCTTTGAGCTCGCGGATGCGGGCCTCGATGTTGTTCGACGCCGCGCCGGCGAGGTCGTCGTACTGCATGAGCACCCGGCCGAAGTCACCGCCGGTCCAGGCCTTGCCCTTCATGCCGACCATGTAGGCGCCGTCCTCATACCAGATGCGCGGGGCAGCACCCTTGAGTTCCTCGGGGAACCGGTCGTAGAAGATGTCGTCGGCCACCGAGATGTGGTTGTCGGCCGAGAAGATCTCGGTCCCGGCCGGAAGGCCCACGACCCCGCCGGTGGAATGGCCGTGGCGGTTCTTGGGCGCACCGAAACCTTCGGGCGGATAGAGCGTGGCTGTTGGGCTGGTCATTCTGGTCTCCAATCGGGCTGTGGAAAGTGCGTTCGGGTGGCTACCAGGTAACGGGGACTTCGTAGACGCCGTAGGCGAGGTGGTCTTCCGCGAACGGCACCTCCTCGAACGGGATCGCCAATTTCATGGTGGGCATGCGGCGCAGAACGGTGGGAAACACGATCTGCATTTCGGCACGGGCCAGCTGCTGGCCGACACATTGGTGCCTGCCGTAGCCGAATCCCAATTGCTGGCTGGCATCACGGGTCAGGTCCAGCGTGCCGGGGTCGGGGTACATGGCGGGATCCCAGTTGGCCGGGGCCAGATCCAGGATCACGCCCTCGCCGGCCTTGATGGTCTCTCCGCCGATCTCGATGTCTTCGAGGGCCACCCGGCGCTGGCCGGTCTGGATGATCGACAGGTACCGCATCAATTCCTCGACGGCGTTCGCGATGAACTTCGGATCGTCCGAATCACGAAGCAGCGCCGCCTGTTCGGGGTTCTCCAGCAGCGCCAGCAGACCGAGCCCGATCATGTTGGCGGTGGTCTCGTGCCCGGCGATGAGCAAGCCGGTGCCCAGCTGCGCGGCTTCCTTGACGTCGATCTCGCCGGCGGTGACACGTTCGGCGAGATCGGAGATGGCGTCCTCGGCGGGCTCTTCCTGCTTCTTACGGACCAGGTTGATCAGGTACTGGTGCAGAGTCATCGCGCCTTTTTGCATGGCGTCGGCCGCGGCGTAGCGGGCCAGGCCGGCGTTGGCGTGCTCCTGGAAGAACTCGTGGTCCTCATAGGGCACGCCGAGCATGTCGCTGATGACTCGGGTCGGCACCGGCAGGGCGAGCTTCGCGACCAGGTCGGCGGGCTGGGGTCCGGCCAGGATCCCGTCGATACATTCGTCGGTGACCTGCTGGATGACGTCGCGCAGCGTCTCCACCCGGCGGAAGGTGAACGGCTTGGACAGCATCCGCCGGAACCGGGTGTGCTCCTCGGCGTCGGACGTGAACACCGAGCGCGGCCTCTTGTCGACCGTGGCAAGCATGTGTCCGTTCCAATGCGGGAAGCCCGGCTTGCGGTCGTCGACGCTGATCCGTGAATCGGCGAACAACGACCGGGCCGCTTCGTAGCCGGTCACCAGCCACGGGGTGCTGCCGTCCCAGATCCGCACCCGCGACAGCGGCTTGGTCTCGTTCATCGTGAGCAGCTCAGGCGGCGGGGCGAACGGGCAGCTCGCCGCACGCGCCATCGGATAGTCCGGCACGGCCGCGGCCGCCTCGGTCGGGTCAGACGTCAGTGTGTCCGACATACTTCACTCCTCGACGTAGATGGCTTGCGCGGGACAGGCTGCCGCGGCTCGGCGCGCGTTGTCTTCCTGATCGGCCGGTGGCTCGGTGGTGAGTAGGACGACGACCCCGTCTTCGTCGCGCTGGTCGAAAACCTCGGATGCGTTGAGCACGCACTGACCCGAGGAAACGCACTTGTCCTGGTCGACGGTGACCTTCATCGTGTTAACCCTGTCGTGTCACGGGGGCCAGCCACAGCCCGACGATCGCGTCGACAAGCCCGGAAGCGGCTGTCCGCCAATTGGTTAGGGGCAAAGAGGAGCCCTGCGCGAGGGCCCGCTCGTATTCCGCGCAGGTGTGGATCAGCAAGTTGCGGCCCATGATCTTGCGTTCCGCGCGGACGTGGGCCGGCAGGTCGGGCAGGCATCGGTTGATGCCCTCGAGCACGGTGACCAGGGTCGGCAAGGTGAGCGCGTCTCGGCTGACGGTCTGCTGGTAGGCCGGGTCGGCCATCACCTGCGCAGCGAACCGCGCGTACCAGGTCGGGTTACCCATCGCAGTCAGATGATCGGTCAGCGGAAGCACCAGACACTCCACCCACTCGCGCAGCTCGGAGTCGTCTGCCATCGCCGCCACGCGGTGCTCGCGCAGCCTCTCCACCGGAATGGCGTGCTTGTGCTCGATCGCGCGGACCAGATCCATCTTGGTGCCGAAGTGGTAGCCGACGGCGGCGTTGTTTCCCTGCCCCGCGGCCTCGCTGACCTGGCGATTCGACACCGCGAAGACGCCGTGTTCGGCGAACAGCCGCTCGGCGGCGGTGAGGATCGCCTCACGGGTCAGACTGGCCCGATCAGTGCGGGCACCCCGAGAAGGAGAAGTTGCGGTCGTCATCGGTGGCCAGTCAACTCGGTGATCATGATTAAGTCAAGCGATTGATTTAAGAATCCTGAAGCTTCTTTTTCTTCGGGACCGGCTTGCCCGCCGCGGTGCCGCCGTCGACCGGCAGAACCGTGCCCGTCACATAGGGCGAACGGTCGCCGGCGAAGAAGAGAATGGCCTCAGCCACGTCTGCCGCGGTCCCCTCCCGCTCCAGCGGCCGGTCGGCCCGCATGGTCGCCCGGATGCCCGCCTCGAACTTGGCGACCTGCTCGGCGTCCATGCCGTGGGCGGACTTTGACACGATCGCCGTCCGGATATGGCCCGGCGCAAGGCAGTTCACCCGGACCTCGTAGTTCGCCAGTTCGATCGCCGCGCATTTGGTGAAGTGGATGACCGCTGCCTTGGACGCCCGGTAGGTCATCACCCCGCCGCCGGCCTGGATTCCGCCTATCGACGTCAGGTTGATGATCGATCCGCCGCCGGAGGTCTTCATATGCCGGGCGGCGTCGCGCGTGCCGGCCATGACGGCCTTCAGGTTGATGTTCATGATCGTGTCGAAGTCGGCGAGATCGTCGTCGAGGAAAGTCCGGTGCATCCGGCCCGAGACACCGGCATTGTTGACCATCACGTCGAGTCCGCCGAACTTCTCGACCGCGGTGTCGATCAGCGCGGTGATCTGTTCGGTGACCGCCACATCAGTCGGCAGGAACAGCGCGTCCGGATGGGTACCGGCCAGCGCCTGACCGTTCTCGGTGTCGATGTCGCCGAAGACGACGGTCGCGCCTTCGGCGAGAAACCGTTCGACGATGCCGGCCCCGAGGCCCGATGCGCCGCCGGTGACGACCGCGACCTTGCCTGCCAATTCGTTGCCCATGACGGCCCAATCCCTCTCGTCTGCACGCCGATCCGGTGCGCGTACGCAGTCAACTCGCTGTATCCGACCGAAGTCAAGCGATTGATTTAAATGCGGTATGGACGCACCCCCGAAGAAGCCACGGCACTATCGATCACGCGAACGCCAGAACCGATTAGCGCGCCTAAACGAGCGAGTTGAGAACCAGGTTCTCTCACTTGGCCAGCAAACCTCACACATTCCGCACACGGCATTGACACCTTTTGAACGGAACTGCAATTGTTGCTCACACCCAATGGCCCATGGGAGGAACATCCTGGTGACCGTCAGTGCCGACACAGACCTGCATTACGACCCCTACGACGTCGAACAGAACATCAATCCGTATCCGATGTTCGCGCGCCTGCGCGAGGAAGCGCCGCTGTATTACAACCCCGAGCTCGACTTCTATGCACTGAGCCGGTTCGACGACGTCAACAAGGCTGTCATCGACCACGAAACGTTCATCTCGGGCCGCGGGGCCCTGCTGGAAATCATCAAATCCGGGATGGAAATTCCCACGGGCACTTTGATTTTCGAAGACCCGCCGATCCACAACATCCACCGCAACCTGTTGTCGCGAGTGTTCACTCCTCGCAAAGTTGCCGCGCTGGAGCCGCAGATCCGCGAATTCACCACGCGGTGCCTGGATCCGTTGGTCGGCACCGGCCGGTTCGACTTCGTCAACGACCTCGGCGAGCAGATGCCGATGCGAGTGATCGGGATGCTGCTCGGCATCCCGGAGGACCGGCAGCGCGCGATCACCGACCACGGTGAGGCAACGCTGCAGAAAAAGGAAGTCGATCTCCTGGCCACCGGTGAGGTGTTCGCCGAATTCATCGACTACCGCCGCGAGCACCCGTCGGACGACATCATGACCGACCTGCTCAATGCCGAGTTCGCCGACGAGACGGGCACCGTGCGGCGGCTGCACCGCGAAGAACTGTTGCTCTATTTGACGGTGATCGCAACCGCGGGCTCCGAGACCACGACACGCCTGATCGGCTGGGCCGGAAAGACATTGGCCGAATACCCGGACCAGCGCCGGGAGCTCGTCGAGAATCCAGCTTTGATCCCACAGGCGGTCGAAGAGATCCTGCGCTGGGAGCCGCCTGCTTTGCAGATCGCCCGCTACGTGGCTCGCGACACCGAGTACTACGGACAGACCGTCCCGGAGGGCTCGGCAATGCTGATGCTCGTCGGAGCGGCCAACCGCGACCATCGCCGGTTCGCTCCCAACGGCGACGTATTCGACATTCACCGTGAACTGAAGTCGCACATGACCTTTGGGGCGGGCACTCACTTCTGCATGGGTAACGCGCTGGCGCGGATGGAGGGGCGCATCGCGCTCGAAGAAATCCTCAAGCGCTTCCCGACGTGGGAGGTCGACTGGGCAGGCGCGGTCAAATCCCAGACCACTGCGGTCCGCGGCTGGGACGCCATGCCGACGATCATTCCCTGACATCCACCAACTACGACAAGAGGACTGAACAACCATGGCAGGACGGGTAGAAGGCAAAGTCGCATTCGTCACCGGTGCGGCGCGCGGACAGGGCCGCGCCCACGCGGTCCGGCTGGCGTCGGAGGGTGCCGACATCATCGCAGTCGACATCTGCAAGAAGATCGACACCGTCGACTTGATTGCCGCGTCCACCCCCGAGGATCTGGCCGAAACCGCCGACCTCGTCAAAGGCCACAACCGGCAGATCTATACCGCCGAGGTCGACGTCCGCGACTACGACGCGCTGAAGGCGGCCGTCGACGCCGGCGTCGATCAACTCGGCCGGCTCGACATCATCGTCGCCAACGCCGGCATCGGCAACGGCGGCCAGACGCTGGACAAGACCAGCGAAACCGACTGGACCGCGATGATCGACATCAACCTCGGCGGCGTGTGGAAGACGGTGAAAGCCGGTGTGCCGCACATCCTCGAAGGTGGTCGCGGTGGATCGATCATCTTGACCAGCTCCGTCGGCGGGCTCAAGGCCTACCCGCACACCGGGCACTACGTCGCCGCCAAGCACGGCGTCGTCGGCCTCATGCGCACCTTCGCCGTCGAACTCGGCGCACAGAACATCCGGGTCAACTCCGTACACCCGACCAACGTGAACACCCCGCTGTTCATGAACGAGGGCACGATGAAGCTGTTCCGCCCCGACCTGGAGAACCCGGGGCCCGAGGACATGAAGGTGGTCGGGCAGCTCATGCACACGCTTCCGATCGGCTGGGTCGAGCCGGAAGACATCGCCAACGCGGTACTGTTCCTGGCTTCCGACGAGGCCCGCTACATCACCGGTGTCACCCTGCCCGTCGACGGCGGAAGTTGCTTGAAGTAACCCCCACGCCGCAGCAGACCGTCCACACGTTCTGCCGGTACTGCCTTGCCTCGTGCGGGGTCGACGTCACCGTCGAGGCCGGGCGCGTGGTGAAAATCTCTGCGGATAAACAGAATCCGCACAGCTGGGCCGACTTCTGCGCCAAGGGCCGTACCGCTGCGCAGCTGGTCGACCATCCGCGCCGCATCACCACGCCGATGCGGCGGGTGGGCGAGCGCTACGTCGAGGCGACATGGGACGAGGCGATCGCCGACATCGCCAAGCGCATGTCGGCCGCCATCGAGGCCGGCGGACCGGATGCGGTCGCCACCTACACCGGTAACCCGGCCGGGTTCTCGTCGTCGAATCTGTTGTTCATGACGGGATGGCTGGATGCGATCGGCAGCCAGAACCGCTATTACGTGGGGTCGGTGGACCAGAACAACCTGCACGTGGTCGCGCAGGCGATGTACGGATCCCAGCTGTTCGTCCCGGTCTCCGATGTCGACAACTGTGATTTCTTCCTGCTGGTCGGCGCCAATCCCGCTGTGAGCGCGTGGAATTGGGTGGAGTCGGTGCCTGGCGGCTGGCAACGGGCGCTTACGCGGCAGCGTCAGGGCGCGAAGATCGTGGTGGTCGACCCGGTCCGCACCGAATCCGCGGCGAAGGCCGACATCCATGTGGCGATCCGGCCCGGGCAGGATTGGGCGCTGCTGCTCGGCATGATCAAGGTGATCTTCGACGAAGGCCGCGAGCATCCCGCGGACTGCCGCGATCTGGCCCTCGGCACATCGGAGTTGCGCAGCCTGGCCGCGGCGGCCGACCTCGACGACCTCGCCGCACGCTGTGATGTCCCCAGGGCCGACATCGAGTCGTTGGCGCGGGATTTCGCTGCCGCACCCGGCGCCATGGTGGTCACCCGTACCGGGGTGTCGCTGCACCTGGCCGGGACCATCGGCGAGTGGCTGGGTCACGTGCTCAACGTGATCACCGGGCGGATGGACCGACCCGGTGGCCGTCGCTTCGAGCGCGGGTACGTCGACTCGCTGAAGCTGGCAGCCTTCGCCAAGCCGGTCGACCACCGCAGCCGGCTGCAGGGCCGACCGATGGTGGCCGGCCATCACGGCCTCGACGAATTGCCCGACGAGATCACCACTGAAGGGCCAGGCCAGATCCGGGCCATGGTGATCAACGCGGGCAACCCGGTCGTCTCCGGACCCGATGGCGCACGGCTGGATGCCGCGCTGGCGCAACTCGACCTGTTGGTGGTGATCGACTTCCTACAGCGCGAAAGCCACCGACACGCGCACTGGCTGCTGCCGGCCGCGCACTGGCTGGAGCGCGACGATCTGCTGGCGCTCACCAGCGGACTGCACGACGAGCCCTATGTCCAGTACGGGCGACGCGCGGTCGACCCGCCAGGTCAGGCCCGTCCGGAATGGCAGTTCTTTCTCGATCTCACGCTGGCGATGAAACGGCCTTTCCTCGGCATGAAGGGTCTCAACGGATTCGTGAAGGCAACTCGCCGGGTCGCAAAGCTCACTCGCAGGCCGTCGCTGGCGTTCGGGCCGCACTGGATCGACCGGATCATCGTGGCATCCAGCCGCGGGATCACCTGGCGCGCGGTGATGGAGCATCCGCACGGCTGGGTGTTCGGCAGGCGCGAATTCGGGTATCTACGAACGGCATTGCGCACCGATGACAAGAAGATTCATGTCGCGCCGGCAGAGTTCGTCGCACGCACCCACGAGCTGTTGGCCGAACCGCATCCGAATGCACCGGAGGGCCTACCGTTCCAGCTGGCGAACAGCAGGCGCAGGCATTCGATGAACTCCTGGCTCAACGACATTCCGGGTCTGCACCCGTCGGGTAAGGACAACCGTGCGGTGATCAATCCGAAAGACGCTGTTGCGCTCGGTATCACCGACGGTGACCGGGTCCGGGTGTTCTCCCCGATCGGTGAAGTGGTACTGACCGCCGAGGTCAGCGACCGGCCCCGGCCCGGTGTCGTCATCGTCGACCACGGCTGGGGCTCGCGGGTGTTCGACCCGAGCGGCGGTGGTGAGCCAATCTCGTTCGGCGTCAACCGCAATCTGCTGGTCGGCGGCTCCCCGGTGGACCCGCTGTCGCAGACGCCGGCGTTGAGTTCGGCGTACGTGGGTGTCGAGCGCGTCACCTCTCAACCGCGAGCAGACGCCAAAACCCCCTAATTCAGCCCAAAATGGGGGGTTTCACGTCTGCTCGGCGAAGAACTCCAGCAACAGATCGGCCAGCGCCTCGGGCTGTTCGATCTGGGGACAGTGCCCGGCGCCGTCGATGACCGCGGACCGTCCACCGGTGATCTGTCCGGCGATCTCGGCCGCCCAACCCGAAGGCAGCAGCTTGTCCCCCGCACCCTCGACGACCAGGACCGGGACATCGATACGTTCGTAGGCCCGCTTGCTCGACGGGGTTGACGGGGCCTCCAACCCTGGACGGCGAAAACGTGCCGCCGCCAACGACTCCCAGGCGCCCGGGGCGATGCTCGAATCGTAGCGCCGCTGCACATAGGCCTCGTCGGCGGGATACGACGGGTCGAAGAACAGCGCTTCCACAATGGCCCGCATCGCCTCGTAGGAGGCGTCGTACTCGTAGAGCGCGGTGGTGTGCCGGTTCTTCTGGATCTCGCCGCCACCGCAGATCGTGACCGCGCTGCGCACCGGCAGGACCGGATCTCCCGACGTCAGGTCCACCAGTAGGTTGATGGCACCCATCGAGTTGCCGACGAAGTGCGCGGAGTCGATACCCAGCAGCGCGCAGAACCGGGCGATGTGCCGGATCCGCATGCCCCGCCCGTCGGTGAAGTCGATGACTTTCGCTGAGTCCCCGAAGCCCAGCATGTCCGGGGCCAGCACCCGGTAGTGCTGTGCCAGCGCGGGAATCAGTTTTTCCCAGGCGATCTCGGCAGACACACCGAACTCGCCGCCGTGCAGTAGCACGACGGGATCGCCCTCCCCTGCCTCGAGAAAGTGCGTCGTCAAACCGTCGACGACGACGGTGCGATGTTGATAGCTCACTTGATCGCGATCGGGTTGACCGGCGAACCGACGGCTCCCGTGACGGACAGCGGCGGTGCCACGAGTTGGAAGTCGTAGCGTCCGTCGGCCGCGCAATCGAGCGCCAATTCGGTGAGATTCCAGTACTCGCCGAGCATCAGCCCCATATCGCGCAGGCACAGCATGTGCATCGGCAAGATGGCGCCGTCCACACCCGAAGCCGGGTTCTCCACCATCAGGTTGTCGGCCGCCACCGCAGCCACCTGATGGTCAGCCAGCCACGACGCGCACGTCCAATCCAGGCCAGCGCCGGGCTCGGTGCCGTCGCCGGTCTCCAAAAATCGTGCCCACCAACCGGTTCGGATCAGCACGATATCGCCGGTTTCGATGCTCACCCCCTGGGTTCTGGCCGCCTCGTCCAGTTCGGCCGGGGTGATCGGCTCGCCGAGCTCGCAGAACGTCGGCGCGCCGCGCAGCTTCACGATGTCGAGCAGCACCCCGCGCGACGTGATGCCCTTGCCGTCGACCTTGTCGATGCCCAGGTAGTAGGCACCGAGGCTGGTCACCGAGTCGGCGGGAAATCCGTTGTACAGCTTGTCCTCGTAGTAGACGTGCGACAGCGCATCCCATTGGGTGGCGGCTTGTAGCGGCATGATGATCATGTCGTCGTTGAAGCGCATGGGCCCAGCCGTGCTATACCCGCTCAGCTGAACGGCCGACGGGTTCTGCAGCCATTTGGGACCGTATTCCATCAGTGTTTTGGCGTCACCGCCGTCGATCGTCATCACGTGGGTGGGATTCTGCCGGTATTGGAACGCTCCCTGCGGACCCGACGAACCGAAGTCGACACCCAGCGGAAACACCTTGCCGTGCTTCACTGTTGACGCGGCCTGCGCAACCTTCTCGGATGTGATGAAGTTCAGCGTGCCGAGTTCGTCGGCGTCGCCCCACCGGCCCCAGTTCCGGACGTCGTCGGCGACCCGACGGAAATCGCTCATATCGGCCACGCTGGTCATCCCTTCTCGTAGTCGGCAGCCTGGCGCGCGGCGATGTTGCCGCCGTCGGCCCAGATGACCTGCCCGGTGATGTAACCGGCTGCCCCGCTGCCCAGGAAGACCAGCACCGCGGCCTGCTCGGCCGAGTTCGACACCCGACCCAGCGGTTTGGGGATGTCGTCGAGGAAATCGTTCCCGTAGGCCGAGCGTAGCTGGTCCAGGATCGGCGTCTCGGTAACCCCCGGTCCGGTGCAATTGATCCGAATACCCTTGGCGCCCAGTGGAACAGCGCTAGTCACCGTGTATCCGATGATCGCCTCCTTGGACAGCCGGTAGCCGCCGTTGGCCAGAGCGCCGGGGTTGTCGTGGCACCAGGCAATGCCCTCGGCCATCGATCCCGTCGCCAGCAGACCGGCCGCCTGCGGCAGGTTCTCACGGTAGTGCTGTGCGGCCAGCGACGAGACGAGATTGACCGAGGAGCCCGGCCCCAGCTTGGGCAGCAGCGCTTCGGTGAGCTGCCGGGTGCCCAGGAAGTTGATCGTGACGACCAGCAGTGGATTCCCGATCCCCGAGGACACCCCGGCGACGCTGAACAACGCGTCGACGGGGCCGGACACCGCGGCAGCGGCGCGGTCGATCGATCCGGGGTCGGCCAGATCGATCTCGACGAACTCACTTGGCCCCGCGACTGGCTCGCGCAGATCGAGACCGATCACCTGAGCACCCAGGTCGGCGAGTTGCTCGCACAGCTGCGCACCGATGCCGGACGCGCAGCCGGTGACCACGACTCGGCGGCCGTCATAGCGCAGCAGATCGTCGATGTGGGCCATGTTCTTCGGGCTACTTGGCCTGCTCCCGCTTCTCCTTCTCCAACTGCGCGGCCTTGACCCGACCTTCGTTGATCTCGGCCATCGCCTCGGGAATCTCACCGGCGGTGAACTTGTTTCGGCCGGTCGGCAATCCGCCGAACGCGTAGGTCTCGTCGAACATCGGTGCGTCCGATGGCCGCCGGCGCGCCTCGACCTTCTCGATCACCGGTTCGAGGCGCTTGGCCTTGTCCGCGACGGCCTTGGCATCCCGCTCGATGAACTCGGGCAGAATCTCCTTGCCCATGATCTCGATGGACTCCATCGTGCCTTCGTGGCTGCG
This sequence comes from Mycolicibacterium vinylchloridicum, assembly GCF_013404075.1. Taxonomy (GTDB): domain Bacteria; phylum Actinomycetota; class Actinomycetes; order Mycobacteriales; family Mycobacteriaceae; genus Mycobacterium; species Mycobacterium vinylchloridicum. Next base: position 20,702 of record NZ_JACBJQ010000025.1, on the reverse strand, counting down.
CGGGTTGAGCAGCAGGATGATCTCGTCGACGCCACTGGCCTCGTATCCCCGCAGGAACTCCCGCACCGTCTCCGGCCCGCCGATCGCACCACGGCCCGGGCCGTAAGCCAGGGTCGGATCCTCCTTGACGGCCTTCTCGTACAGTTCCCACACTCCCGTGCGGCCGGGGGTGTGCATACCGGTCAGGTAGTAGTGCATGATGCCGAACGAGAAGAACCCGCCGCCGATACCGAGCCGCGCCAGCGCCTCCTCGTCGGTCTTGGCGACCATCATCGACAAGTCACCGCCGATGGCGAGGATGTTGGGGTTGATCGCCGGGGTGATCGGCGTGCCCTGCTCTTCGAAGTCGCGGTAGTAGCCATCGACCCGCTCCTTGAGCGCCTCCGGGCCGGTGTAGGCGAAGCTCAGTGCGCCAATGGCCTTCTGCGCGGCCATCTCGACCGATGACGGGCGAGTGCAGGCCACCCACACCGGCGGATGCGGCTTCTGCAGCGGCTTGGGAACCACGTTGCGGGCCGGCATCTCGATGTGCTCGCCCTTGAACCCGGTGAACGGCGCCTCCGTCATACAGCGGATGGACACCTCGAGCGCTTCTTCCCACTGGGCGCGCTTGTCGGCGGGGTCGACGTTGAAGCCGCCGAGCTCGGCCACCGAAGAACCCTCACCGGTGCCGTATTCCACCCTGCCGTTGGACAGGTGGTCGAGGGTCGCGACGCGCTCGGCGATGCGGGCCGCCGGGTTGATGTTCGGCAGCAGGTGCATCACGCCGAAACCGAGCCGGATGTCCTTGGTGCGCTGGCTTGCCGCCGCAAGAAACATCTCCGGTGCGGTGGAGTGGCAATACTCCTCCAAGAAGTGGTGCTCAGTGAGCCACACGGTGGAGAAACCGGCCTTGTCGGCGGCCTCCACCTCGTCGAGTCCGTGCTGGAAGAGCTGGTGCTCGTCGTCCTCCGACCACGGCCGCGGCAGCGGGAATTCGTAGAACAGCGAGATTTTCATGCGGTTACCTCTCGATTGGAATTGTGGGCAATGTGTTCTGCTGCGACGTAGCCGAACGTCATAGCGGGTCCGATGGTGGCGCCGGCTCCGGCGTAGCTGCGGCCCATCACGGCGGCCGAGGCGTTCCCGGTGGCGTAGAGCCCGCCGATCACGGTGCCGTCCTCGCGCAGCACCCGGGCGTGCTCATCGGTGCGCAATCCACCGGAGGTGCCGAGGTCGCCGAGAATGATCTGGAACGCCAGATAAGGTGCCTTGCCCAGCGGAGCCAGGTTGGGGTTGGGCAGCGTCGGATCACCGTAGTAGTTGTCGTAGGCACTGTCGCCCCGGTTGAAGTCGTCGTCGTGGCCCCTGCGGGCGAGTTCGTTGAATCGGGTTGCAGTGCGCTGCAATTCGTCCGCCGGGACACCGATCTTGGTGGCCAGCTCGCCGAAGGTGTCGGCGGCCACCACGATCCCGGAGTCCAGCCAGGCCTGCGGGATCTTGCGGCCGGTGGGAACCGGGGCGAACGGCACCTTCGGGATGGGCAGGTGCCCGCCGACCACGTAGCGGTGGAACGACGTGATGTCGGTGACCAGCCAGCACGGAATGTGCTCAATGCCTTTTTGCTGGCCCTCGATCATCGCGTGCGCGAAATCCATATACGGTGCGGCTTCGTTGATGAAGCGCTTGCCGGCGCCGTTGACCACGAACTGGGCGGGCATCATGCGTTCGTTGAGCATGAACTGCAAACGTCCGTCCGGCCAGCACATGGCGGGAAACCACCATGCCTCGTCCAGCAGATCGGTGGCGGCGCCCACCTTCTCCCCCGCCCGGATGCCATCGCCCGTCGCGGCGGGATTGCCGAAGCTCCAGTCTTTCTCGAGCACCGGCAGATGCTCTCGACGCCAGGCCATATCGTGGTCGAACCCACCGGAGGCCACGATCACACCGCGCCGGGCCCCGATCCGCATCGGCGCACCGTCGCGGTCGACGACCGCACCGACGACATTGCCGTCCACGTCGGTGATCAGTTCGGTCATCGGTGCCGACAACCACAGTGGGATGTCTTTCTCCTTGAGCGCAAGGCGCATCCGCGCCATCAGCGATTGCCCGATCGCGGCCATCCGGTCGCCGAACACCCGGGCCCGGAACATCCGCCAGATCAGCTTGAGCAGCACAGCCTTGCCGCGCCAGTTCTGCCGGACCTGGTAGAAGAGGCGGAGATCTTTGGGAGCGAACCAGATTCCCTTCGGCGCCAACGCCAGTGGCGCGAGCAGGTTCTGCTCCTCATCGCCCAGTTTGCGCAAATCGATTTCGGGCACGTTGATGGTGCTGCCGCGTTCGGACCCGCCCGGCAGTTCAGGGTAGTAGTCGGCGTATCCCGGTTTCCAGACGAACTCGAACCACCGGCTGGACTTCTCCAAGAATTCCATCATCTCGGGGGCGGTGTCGACGTAGGCGCGCAGCCGCTCGTCGCTGACCAGACCTCCGGTGATGGTCTTGAGGTACTCGAACACCCCGTCCGGATCCGGCGAATAGCCCGCTTTGCGTTGCGACGGTGCGCCGGGAACCCAGATACCACCGCCGGAAAGTGCCGACGAGCCACCGAATTTGGGCGACTTTTCCACGATCAGAGTGTCCAGCCCCACCGCGTCGGCGCGCAGCGCGGCGGTCATCCCGCCGGCGCCGGAGCCGATCACGAGAACGTCCACGGAGTGATCGAAGGACTCTGTCATACGGGTACCGCCGTCCGGATCGCGAAGCCCGCGATCAGTTCTGGAGCAGCGCGGTAGTAGCGCTGCTGCGTCTGGTAGTCGCCCTGAGCCGCCAATGCGGCGAAAGCCGCCACCCAGGTTCTGATCTCATGTGCCGAATTGCCGGCCTCGCGCGCGATCCAGTCATTGCTCCAGCCGTCCACCTCGGCGAGCCGGTTGGTGTCGATCAGGTCCAGCAGGGCGTGATCCCAATCCGGGTTCAGTGGCTGCAGCGGGCTGTTCCCATGCGCGAAATCGTGTGCGGCGGCGATCACGGCCTCCTGCCGAGCCGCACGTCCTTCCGCGGACATCGGCGCCCCACCGACGATGCGCTCCAGCGCCGCCGGTGGCGCGGTCGCCAACGTCGGCACCGGCGGATCATGGGACAGCCCACCGGATCCGACGATCAGCACCCGTTTGTCCACAGTGCGCAGGTATTGCCCGATGGCGGTGCCCAACGCCCTGGTGCGCTTGACCGGCCCCAGTGGGGTGGCGACCGAGTTGATGAACACCGGGATGACCGGCCGGGATGCAGCATCCCCGAAGAGAACCTCGAGCGGCTGCACGGTGCCGTGATCGACGTCCATGGCCGATGACAGGGCGACGTCGACGCCGGCGTCCCACACCGCCGCCGCCATCTCGTTGGCCAGGTCGGCGGAGACATCCAGCGGTCCGGCGTGCGTTCCGTAATCCCCCACCCCGGACGCGGCGGTGCCGATACAGAATGGCGGCATCAGCCGATAGAAGAACCCGTTGTAGTGGTCCGGGGAGAAGATGACGACGAGCTCGGGGTCGAAATCCGCGACAAAAGCCCGGGTTTCGGCCAGCCGGGCATTGACGTCGTCAAGCAGTTCCGCTGACGGGCCGGGAAGGTTCAGCAGCGGGCTGTGCGACATGCAACAGAGGGCCAGTGGCATCGGTGCCTCCTCCCGGTGTGAGGGTGAGTTTCTCGAGCAGGTCCGCGCTCAACTCCGGCGTGCGCTGGGCGATGCACGCACCGGCGATGCAGCGGTCGGGGCGCAGGAACATCACGGATTCCTCGTGGGCGTCGAACCAGGCCTTCAGCGCTCCGGTGCGGTCGCCGACCACGACGACGTCGGGGTCGTCGTGTCCGGTCCAGTGCAACTGGGTGGTCGGGCGCAGCGCCACGAAAACGGCGCCGAGCGCCTTCCAGTCGGCAAAGGCCTTCTCACCCAGGAGCTGTCGGGGGTTGTTGCTCCAGCACACGAAGGCGAACCAAGGTCCGATGACGTCGTCGAGGAGGACGTTCTGCTTGTCCCGGGTGTCGACGCGCGGCTGGATGAACAGTGTGCCCACCGCCGACGACGGTGATCGCGGCTCGCTGTGCACCACCGCACCCTGCTCGTAGCGCGGCATCGGCTTGAAGCGCATCTCCAGGACGTAGCGCTTCAGCGTGGGCACCAGAGAAGCCGCGCGAATCAACACATCCCGCGCGCCCGCTACTCGCGGATTTGTCGGAGAGATCACCTTGCCGACCGTGGTCGACAGGTCGATCATCGCCCGGGCGTGCTTGCGACGCTCGATGTCATAGGTGTCCAGCAGCGCATCGCGCGCCTGACCCTTGACCACCGCGGCCAGCTTCCAGCCGAGGTTGGCGGAGTCACGGATGCCGCTGTTGTAGCCCTGGCCCTGCCAGACCGGCATCAGATGGGCGGCGTCTCCCGCAATCATGATGCGGCCCTTGCGGAACGAGCTCGCGATGCGGGAGTGGTGGGTGTAGAGCCTTCGGCGGATGATGTCGCACTTGTCGGGATGAGGCACCAACCGGGAGAGCATCTCCGCGACGAACGCGGGATCCTCGGCCTGCTCGTCGGTTTCGTGGCCGTGGATCAGAAACTCGAAACGCCGGATCCCGTGGGCGATGGAGATCGAGACGTAGGGCCGGACCGGGTCGGCGCCGACTTCGCTGTTGGGATGCCCCAGTGGGTCGTTGGCGATGTCGACGACCAGCCACCGGGTCGACGACGTCGTGCCGTCGAAGGACACCCCCATCAGCCGGCGGGTTGCGCTGCGGCCGCCGTCGCAGCCGACGACATAGCGGGCGTTGACCTTTCGGGCGTCGGAATCGGCAGGCGACAACTCGACGGTGACCCCGTCCGCGGTCTCCGTGATCGAGGTCATCGGGTGACCCCACGCCACCTCGACGTGATCGAAGCGGGCGAGACCCTTGTACAGTTCGGCATCGACCAGGGGCTGTACGAATCCGTTGCGCTTGGGCCAGCCGAATCGTGCATCCGGCGGAGCCATCTCGGCCAGCAACCGGCGCTTGCCGTCGTAGAACCGCAGGATCTGGTTGGGCACGGTGTGCGGCAGGACGGCGTCCACCAGGCCGATGGACTGGAAGGTGCGCAGGGCTTCGTCGTCGAGACCGACGCCGCGCGGGTAGTCGATCAGCGCGTCGCGCTCATCGACCACCAGCGTTCGCACGCCCTGCAGGCCAAGGACATTGGCCAGAGTCAGGCCGACCGGCCCGGCTCCCACCACGACAACGTCAAAACTCATGCTCATCGGCCCAGGAGGAAGTCGATGTGCAGGCGATTGAACGTCTTGGGGTCCTCATACTGCGGCCAGTGCCCGCAACCCTCCATGACCTCGAACCGCGCGCCCGGGATCATCTCCGAGATCCGTCTGCCCTCCGTCGTGTCGGCAGTCGGGTCGTCGCTGGTCCAGAGCACCAGCGTCGGGACGTTGATGGCACCATAGTCACTGGGGCTCATCAGGTTTCGCTGCCGGATCTCGGGATCCTGCAAAGCCATGATGTCACGCATCGCGGAGACGAACCCCGGCTGCCGGTAGACCCGCTGGCGACTGGCGACGATGTCGTCGTAGTCCTTGGACTTGTCGGCCATCAGCCATTTGATCCTGGCCTGCACGGTCTCCCAGCTCGGGTTCTCGGCGGCGGCCATCGACAGCGTGATGATCCTCTTCATCACCTCCGGGTCGGCCTGCGAACCACCGGCGGTGTTGAGCACCAGACGTTCGACCCGGTCGGCGTGATCGACCGCGAAGCGCGAGGCCACCCAGCCGCCGAGCGACTCACCGGAGATATGCGCCCGCTGCGCGCCGATGGTGTCGAGGAACGCCGCGAGGTGCTCGACGTAGTGCGGGATCTCCAGCAGATGCCCGGGCTTGTCGGTGTAGCCGTGGCCCAGCATGTCGATCGACCAGGTCGAGAAGTGCTCGGCATGCGACTCGAGGTTGCGCACGTATGCCTCGGCGTGGCCGCCGGACCCGTGCAGCAGCACCAATGTGGGTTTGGCCGGATCGCCGGCGTGGAGGTAGCGCGTGCGCACCCCACCGACGTCCAGATAGCCCTGCGAGAACGCAACGCCCTGCAGATCGCTCCAGACGCTCTCGAACTCCGGCACCCGGCTGCCCCTATCCTCGGTGATAATGGGATTCTCGCTTTTTGTAAGCGGTATGTGTAATTATTGAACTATGGTGTGCGATAGTTTAAGAGCATCACTCTCGGAGTGCCGTCTGTCAAGGCACTTCGGGGTGGCTCGATCCCGATTTCGCACCTCAGCCACGGGGACGACATGACTCAGACACCCACCGAAAGCCCGGTCAGCGCTGCCCCGGGGTCACAGACCCTGGCCCGCGGCCTGCACGCATTGCAGCTGGTCGCGGCCGCGCAGGGCGGACTGACCATCCAGCAGGTCGCCGACCACATCGGGGTGCACCGGACCATTGCCTACCGGCTGCTGAGCACCCTGGCCTCCTACCGGCTGGTGGCCAAGGCCGAGGATGGCCGGTTCCGGGCGGCCGCCGGCCTGGCGGCGCTGGGTGCGTCGTTCGACAACAACGTGCGCGAGCTGTCGTTGCCGACGCTGCGGGGGCTCGCCGACGAACTCGGGACGACGGTGTCGCTGCTGGTCGCCGAGGGTGATCAACAGGTCGCGATCGCCGTGATCGTGCCGACCCGGGTGTCGTATCAGCTGTCGTTCCACGAGGGCAGCCGCTATCCGCTCGACCGTGGCGCGGCCGGTATCGCACTGCTGGCCAGCATGCCGCCGCGGCCCGGCGAGCGCCCGCTGGTGACCCGCGCCCGCGAGCAGGGCTGGATCATCACCTACGGCGAGGTCGAGCCCAACACCTACGGTCTTGCGGTCCCGGTTCACCGGCCCCCCAACTCGCCACACACCTGCATCAACGTGATCTCGCACCGCGAAGACGTCGTGCTGCACGGCCGGGAAGCGGCCATCACGGCGGCCCAACGGCTTTCGGCAGTGCTCAGTTAAGCGAGGCGCTGAACTGGGCAAATGCCGGTTCGGGCGCTTGACACCGCATGAGCGACGTCATTAGCGTGACAACAACGAACACCCGCGTTCGATAAGTGCACACGCCAATACCCGTGTGCGGCAATAGGAGTGAAGGCGATGGCGCACACGTGGGACTCAGGCCCATTCGGCCCACCTACGTGGGACCAGGAAGCCGACGTCGTGGTGCTCGGCACCGGCGCGGCCGGCCTGACGGCGGCACTGGTCGCCAGTGCCGAGGGCGCGTCGGTGGCGGTGTTCGAGAAAGCCTCGACGGTCGGCGGCACCACCGCGGTATCGGGCGGCATCGCATGGATTCCCGCACACAACCGGGCCGCGGCCGGCGAGCTGACCGTCGACGATGCACTGAAATACCTTGAGGCCCAATCGCTGGGTGTCATGGACCGTGAATTGGTCGAGACGTTCGTGCGCACCGGCCCGGAAATGCTGGACTACATCGAGGCACACAGTGCACTGCAGTTCGAGGTCGCCGAGGGCTTCCCCGACTACAAGCCGGAGCTTCCGGGTGGACAGCCCGGCGGCGGGCGGTCGTTGAACGCCAAGCCGTTCGACCTAGCCACGATCGGCGAATGGGCTTCGCGCATAACGTCATTCCCCATCGATTTCAGCAATGTCGGCATCGACGCCGAGACCCGGGCCCGCATCCACGCCGCCGTCGACGATATGGACGGCGACTACTGCGTCGCCGGTACCGCACTGATCGCCGGCCTGCTCAAGGGGCTGCTGGACCTCGGCGTCACCCCGGTGACCGACGCCCGTGCCGTCGAGCTGGTCGGTTCGGCATCGGGTATCGCCGGAGTACGAATTGCGCTGGGCGACAAGGAGATACTGGTCAAAGCCAACAAGGCGGTGATCCTCGGCACCGGCGGGTTCGAGTGGGATGAGCGCCTGGTCGAGGCCTATCTGCGCGGGCCGTTACGCGGCCCGGTGTCGCCGCCGAACAACACCGGTGACGGCCTGCGGATGGCGATGGCACACGGCGCCGACCTGGCCAACATGGGTGAGGCGTGGTGGGTGCCCGTCATCCAGATCCCCGGTGACACCTTGGGCGGCAAACCACGCAGCCGCAGTGTGCGTCTGGAGCGCACCCGGCCGCGCAGCATCATCGTCAACCGGGCCGGAAAGCGCTTCCTCAACGAGGCCGGCGAGTACAACTCGATGTCCGGTCCGTTCCACCAGCTCGACCCCCGGTTCGGATACGTCAACGATCCGGCCTGGATCGTGTTCGACGACCAGCACCTCAAGCGGTACGGCTTCCTCGGCGTCGAACCCGGCGGCGAGGCACCCGACTGGTTCAACAAGTCGACGACGCTGGCCGAGCTGGAGGAGAAGACCGGCATCGACGCCGACGGCCTGGCCGCCACCTTGGCCGCATGGAACGACAACGTCGCAAATGAGGTCGACCCTGAATTCGGCCGTGGTGCAAGCGCATACGACGGCTACTGGGGTGACAACTCGGCGGCCACACCCGCACTGCAGACCCTCGGCCCGCTGGACACCGCACCGTACTACGCCGTGCCGGTCGGCATCGGCGCCATGGGCACCAAGGGCGGCCCGCGGACCGACCGTGACGGCCGGGTGCTGCACGTCAGCGGTAAGCCGATCCCCGGATTGTTCGCCGCCGGCAACGCGATGGCGGGCGTGACCGGACGGGCCTACGGCGGGGCCGGCGGAACGTTGGGCCCTGCCATGGTGTTCGGCTACCGGGCGGGCCTGGCCGCCGCTCGTTGATCCAGAACTGAGGGCGAGCTTTCGGCCGAAAGTTCGCTCTGAGTTCTGAATCAACGCAAGTTGTTGCGCACCAAGTACTTCTGCACCTTGCCGCTGGCGGTGCGCGGATAGTCGGCCACCTCGTGCAACTCCTCGGGCCACTTCTGCCGTGCCGCCCCGCAACTCTCGAAGTGGGCACGCACCTCCGCAAGGCTCGGCATGCTGTGCCCCTCCTTGATGCGCAGCACCGCGGCAGTGTGCTCGCCGAGGCGAGCGTCGGGGGCAGCCACCACCACCGCTTCGGCCACCGCGGGCATGCTCAGCAACAGCTCCTCGACTTCGAGTGCGCTGATGTTCTCCCCACCGCGGATGATGACGTCGGCCTTGCGGTCGGTGATGGTCAGGTACCCGTCTTCGTCGAGGACACCGATGTCACCGGTGTGGTACCAGCCCTCGTCGTCGAAGGACTTCGCCGTCAGCGCGTCGTCGGTGTAGCCCAGGCACAGATCCGGTCCACGGGAGAGGATCTCGCCGTCTTCCGTGAGCCGCACCTCGACGCCGGGCCGGGCGTCCCCGTCGGTCAGCAGCCGCTTGTCCTCGGGAGCATCAGGCCGGGATCCGGTGATCGAGGGGTGTTCGGTGCTGCCATACGACCGGAAGACGTGCACCCCCCGATCGGCCAGTCGCCGGGTCACCGCGGCCGGCACCGTCGACCCACCCAGCCCGACATGCTTGATCCGGCTCATGTGCGACTCGGTGAACTGGGGATGGTCGAGCAGGCTGGTGACGAAGTACGGTGGGCCGCCGCCGATCGACATCCCCTCGGACTCCATCAATTCCAGCACTCGGCTGGGATCCCAGACGTCGGTCAGGTCAATGGGCGCACCCTCGAGAACGGGAATCAGGAAGGCCCCGACCATGCCGATGAAGTGGCCGACAGGAGTGGCAGTGATCTGCCTGCCGCGGTCGGGCGCGTAGTTCTCCAGCAGCTGGCGGGTTTCGAAGCCGAGCGTCTGGTGACTGTGGATCACGCCCTTGGGATCGCGGGTTGTCCCGGAGGTGAACGCGATGAGCGCCGGACCGGCCGGGTCGGTATGCAACTCACCGACCATCGGCTCGTCGGCCAGGAGCTCATCGAAATCCTTGCCGACCAGCCCCACGATCGGGACATCGGCGCACAGATCCGGCTGAAACATCATGTGGCCGAAGCTCTCGGTGCTGATGAAGACCTTGGGCCGCGCCGTGCCGATGATGTGGGTGAGCTCCTTGCGCCCGTAGAAGTGCACGATCGGCACGACGACGGCGCCCAGGAACGACGATGCCCAGAACGTCACCGCCGCCTCGACCCAGTTCGGTAGTTGGAAGGCGATCACGTCGCCGGGCCCTACCCCGCGCGCCCACAGCCCAGCTGCCAGCCGGCGCGCTTGGATCTCCACGTCGCGGAACGTTCCGCTGAACGGCCGCACCGCGGAGTGCACCCAGAAACCCGTATCGGGGCTGGCCGCGAGCCCGCGGGCGAGAAGCTCACCGAGGGTGTCCGGCGTCCACCAGCCCTCCTCGATGTAGCGTTTGCTCAGCTCAACCGGGATATTCCTCAACTGCAGCACCTCCGACTGGCGATGCTATTCTCCGTCATCGAGAATGCCAATACCGAAATTGGAGAACGAATTATGGTCGACCTGGAGTGGAGCGACGGGCTCGTGGTCCTCACGATCGATCGGCCGCATGCCCGCAACGCGATCGCGCTGTCGACCATGGGCGAGCTCGAAGAAGCCCTCGACGCCGCGGCCGGGGCGCAGGCCATGGTCATCCGCGGCGGCGGGGATCGGGCCTTCGTCTCCGGTGGCGACCTCAAGGAACTCAGCGCACTGCGCACCATCGAGGAGGCCGCCGCGATGGCGTCCCGGATGCGTGCCATCTGTGACCGCATCGCCGGCTTCCCCGCCCCCGTGATCGCCGCACTCAACGGTCATGCCCTCGGTGGCGGCGCCGAAGTCGCCGTGGCCGCCGACATCCGGGTGGCCGCCGACGACATCAAGATCGGTTTCAACCAGGTGTCCCTGGAGATCATGCCGGCCTGGGGTGGCGCCGAGCGGCTGGCCGCACTGGTCGGCAAGAGCAAGGCCTTGCTGCTCGCGGGATCCGGCACGGTTCTCACCGCGGGAGAGGCCGAACACTGGGGTCTGATCGACCGGGTCGTCTCCCGTGCCTCGTTCGACGACGAATGGCGCACGCTGGCAAGGTCGTTGGCGAACCGATCGGCCGGGCCGATCAAGAAGGTGATCGCCGGCGTGACGCCCACCGAGGCCATCAACGCGTTCGCCGAACTCTGGGTGTCCGATGAACACTGGGCCGCGGCCGATCGAGTGATGAACCGCTCCAAGTAAAGCCCGCATCACAGCGGGAACCTGCCGCGCACCCCGTTGAAACGGGCCCACAGCTGCTCGGCGCGCTCAGAGCTGGTGACCCGCTTGGTATCCGGCGGTAACGCACCGTCGAGCTCGCCCCGCTTCACCAGCCGGGTGCTCAACACGGCGGGCTGCCCGTCGAGCATGTGCCGGTAGGTGAGGTTGCCGCGTTCGAAGCCCTGGGTGTCCAGCCAATTGTGCACGCCCGGGTCGTCGTGGGCCAGAACCAAACGAATCTTGCCGTCGTTGTCGGTCGACGTCCGGCTCGGTGTGTAGCTCACCGGGCGGTACAGGAAGTCCATACTGGTGAAGAACGCCCCCATGTTGGTGACCATCCACAGCCCCTCGTGCGCCTCGAATTCGACGATGAGCGCGTCGTCAGGCCCGAGTTTCCAATACATGTTCGCCGCCGTCCGGCCGCGCTTGCTGTCCGCGTCAGTGGCGCCCGTCGCCGGAAAGCGATTCGGCTGCTCGCTGTCGACACCACCGTAGGTGAACGGGAATTCGGGCCAGCTGGTCATCAATCCGGTGACGAAGTCCCCCGCCCAACCCATGGCGTCGATCATGTCCGCAGCCCTCGGGACCGGCTTGGGTGTGTCCATGTCGACGCGCTCGATGCGCAACTGCCAGGGCCGCTCGTCCCAGTGATCGAAGCCCTGGCGGATGAACAGCTTGCGCGACTCGGCAGTCGTCGGCAGCCAGTTCGGGCCCCGCTCGGCTCCGCCGATGTAGAGCTCGAACGTGCCGTCGGGTTCGACGTGGAGTTGATGGCCGAAGACGTTGGCCTCCGGAACGTCACCGAACGGCTCGTGCAGGACCTGTGGACCGCTCGGCCGGGCACCTTGCACAGTCACATTGAAAAATGATGCGGTTCCCTGTGTTCCGGCCATGCGGTACGTCGACTCGCCGTCGATCCAGGCTTGCTGGTAGGTGAAATCCGCGCAATCGCCACCCAGCTTGCGGGCCGGATTGCAGAAGGCGTGGATGGTGGGATAACGCGGATCGCGGGTCTCGAGCGCCAGATCGAAGGCCTGGCCCAGGTTTTGGGTGAGAAAGCGGAAGGCGTCGGTGCGCTGCAGATCCGATGTCGCGTTCAGGTCCTTGAACGCGTGCCGGCCCGCAGCCTTGAGCCGATCGCAGAACTCGCTCCACGCGGCATCCAACGCCGCGTCGTCCGCACCGTCGCCGAACGCCACAGGTCTCCTCCTGCTCTCAGCCGCCGAGCCGATCGAGCATTGCACCCACCACCTCGCAACCCCGCCGGGCCGCCGCCAATCTCCCTTCCGCGTCGATGCGTGGCCCCAGTAGCTCCAGGTCGAAACCGAACTGATAGCCGTCAGCCAATGCCTGGGCCACAAAGGTTTCGACCGGAATCGCACCGTCGCCGGGCACCGCCCGCGCCGGCAATGCGCGATCGCCCAGGACATAGTCACTCAACTGGATGAGTCGTGTCCGCGGAAGCGCGGATCTGAGCAGGTCCGTGAGATCGGCCTCGGCCCAGCAGTGAAACAGGTCGACACAGATGTCCAGTCCGGCCGCGTCGGCAAGGGTGATCGTATCGCGCAGGCTGTGCGCGATATGAAGGTCGGCGTACAGGCTGGACGCGTTCTCGATGGCCAGGCTGACTCCGGCCTGGGACGCCTCGCGCACACAGGGCTCGATTGCCCTGCTGAACCGTTCGGCCGCCTGCTGCCAGCTGAATTCGCCGCGGCCCCCGGTGAGCATGTAGATACACGTTGCCCCGCTGTCGGCGGCGGCCTCGATCAAGCGCGACAGCGCGGTGCGGGCAGCATTGACCGACGCCTCGTCGACCGGCACCCGACCGGAGGAGAACACGTGGCAGATCGCGTGGATCAGATACTCGCCGCCGTCGAGCATGCGCCGGAATTCGGGTTCGAGGAACTGGGTATCGATCGCGCTGAGGCGCCGCACACCCAACGCCGCCCAATTGCGCTGTAATTCGGCCGGACTCGCACCAAAGAACGTGACGTCGTGCACCGATACGCGCTCGTGCATCAGTCCCGCTTTTCGATCCGCACCCCGAAGCGCTCCCGGAACGGAGCGAATTCGGCGTGCAGATCATCGAGGTTCTCGCCGATACCGGTCAGCAGCGAGGTCGAGTAGTGAAATTTCCCGTACCGATCCCCGCGGTTGTTGGCCAGGTAGTCCCGCATCGCCGCGCCGGCCTCCCCGGTCAGCGTGCGCCCGCAGAAGGCGTAGTAGGCCCGCACGGTTCCGATCGGGTCGGCGATGAAATCGGTGTACGGGATGTGCATGATGCGGGGATCGTCCACCATCGGTGACGTCATCGTGTTGGTAATGCTGGCTCTGGTCATCTCGAGATGCTTCTTCGCCTCGACGTGCAGATCGACCGGTCCGACGATGCCGTCGAGGATGTCGGCCATCATCATCGTCCGCGACGCCGCGACCTGTACCGGGTCACGATGCAGCCACAGCAGGTTCGCGTCGGGATAGGTGCCGAAGAACGCCTCCAGGCGAAATCCGTGGAACCCCTTCAACACCCAGTACTTGGCCTCCCGTTTGTACTGGAACTGTTGCAGCATCGCCTTGTGGATGCGGTATTGCGCAGCGGGATCCGTCGGCAGCCCACCCACCAGCGTTTGCATCGGCACCCGCCACCACGCAGTGGGGGTCATCACCCGAAAGTCGAAGGCCCACGTGCGTTCGTCTTCGGGCAGTCCGTCACCGAGCATGTCGTTGTACGGATGGCTGTGCAGCCACTTGGGCATCTTGGCGTTGATCTCGCGCCAGTCGGCGTCGGCCGCGGCGCGGCGCGGATCGTCCGGCCCGGCCAGGCCGGGCGGCGGCGAGGGGTACATCACCTCCCAGAACCGCAACGCCCGCGCGTGTGGATCGACCGACATCAGCGCGTGCATGAGCGTGGTACCCGAGCGTGGTTCGCCGGTCACGAACATCGGCCGCTCGATCACCTCATCGGCGATCGGGAAGCGGGTCCGGTCGGCGAAGAGTTCCAAGCGCGAGGTGAGCAGCCAATGGCACACCCGGTCGGCTTGGGTAATTCCGTTGGCGTCCAGCCCGATACCGTTGAGGTGGTCGACCGCCTGCGCGAACCGCTCAGGCAGAGTCGGGTCACCGAAGTCGTCGCAGCCGGTCGAGGCCTTCGCGCGGGCCAGCAGGTCGGCGGCATCCAGTCCGGCCGTCACGACGATTCTCCACACAGTCTCAGCAATTCGTCTTCCGTCCTTCGCACGTTGGCCACCGACACCGCACCGAATTCCAGTCCGGCCATCGGGCTGTAGTCGAGGATCTTGGGAACCCGCAGTCCGGCATCGACGTACGCCTTGATGGCCCGCGCCACCTCGGTCGGCGTGCCGTGCGGCACGAGAGCCAAGATCGCCTCGGGGTCGACTCGACCGAGGAAGTCGAGGATGCGCTCCCGGGTGATGGTCGCGGGGTTGATGTCGTGGAACCCACCCCAGTCGTCACCCATCGGGTGGTCAAAACCGAAGCGGCGCAGGACCTCAGCCGACACTTGGAGCAGAAAACTCGCCACCAGTGGCGCATGGACGATCCGCTCGATCGCGGCGTCGTCCGCACCGATCAGGCACACCTGAACGAAACATGGGGTGATCGCCATCGGATCACGGCCGGCCCGTTCGGCCGACGTACGCACCGCGCCGAGCATCTCCGCGTAGTGGTCGGGAGACCACGCGCCGGCCGGCCACCAGCCGTCGGCATAGCGCCCGACGATCTCCAGCATCCGGGGTCCGCTGGCGCCGATCCAGATCGGCGGGAATCGCCCCTCGTAGGGTTCGGTGTCCAGCCGCGCGTGCTCCAGCCGGTAGAACTCGCCTGCGAAATCGACCGGGTCTTCGTTATCCCACAGCAGGCGAATGACTTTGAGCGCCTCCTCGAAACGGCTCACCGGCCTGGCAAACTCGAACCCGTACGGGACGATGTTCTCGGCCTCGCCGCTGCCGAGGCCGAGAATGAACCGGCCGCGGGACAGGTGGTCGACCGTCAGCGCGCTCTGTGCGAGCAGGGCCGGATGGCGACGAACGGTGTCGACCACGCTGGTCGCCAATGGCACCTTCGATGTGAGCGCAGCCGCGGCCGCAGCGACCGCCATACCGTCGAGATGGCGATGCGGCGACCGCGATACCGTTGCCAGGTCGGTGAATTCCGGCGTCCACAGGGCATCCGGCCAAAAGCTCACCATATGATCGGGCAGCCAGACCGAGTGGTACCGGCCGCTGTCCAGATCCGGCAGACACGACAGGTCCAGCGGAAGGGTCGTGCGCAGGAACGCGGCGGGCTTGACGTCCATCAGGCGAACGGCTCCTCGCCTTCCAGCTTGGTGCGGTGCAGCAGCCTGCCGGACGCCGGATCGTAGGGCGTGGCGCGGTGCATGGTTCCGGTGTTGTCCCAGATCACCAAGTCGCCGACCGACCAGTGGTGCCGGTACACGAACTCGGGCCGGGTGGCCCAATCCCGCAAGCGGACAAGGAGTTCGGCACTCTTTCGGAAATCCATGTCGACTACGTGGCGAGCCGTGCATCCCAGCACCAGTGACTTGCGCCCGGAGCGATGGGTCCACACCAGCGGCAGTTCGCGGTCGCCGATCGCCATCATCGTCCGCAGTGTCTCGAGGCGCGGTTCGGGTTCGTAGTAGAAGAGCGTGTTCCACGCGGAGTGGATCACCCGCAGCGACTCGAGCGCCTGTTTGTCCGCATCCTCGAGCGCATCGTAGGCCGCATAGGTATTGGCGAACTCGGTGTCACCGCTGCCGTCCGGGCAGACGACCTTGCTGGTCAGCAGCGAAGCCCGGATCGGCACGTCGTTCATGGTTCCGTCGATATGCCAATAGAGCGACCCTTTGAGGTAGTCGGCCAGCTGGTTGATCTTCGTGTCCAGCGTGACGGAGTAAACCTGTTCACCGGTGCGTTCGGCGGCGAATGTGCCCAGGGTCTTGGTGAATTCGACCTGCTCGGAATCACTGAAGCCGATCCGCGGGAACACCAGCACCCCACGCCGTTCCAGCAGGTCGCGCAACGCTTCGGCATGGACGCCGGACAGCAGTTCGTTCTTGGTCGCGAAGACCTCGGAGGCGATGTCGGGTTTGACGTCGGCCACCGACAGGGTCATTGCCACGCGGTAACTATACCCCGACGTAAAGTTTTCCGGAACTAGCGGCTGAGCACTCCCCGCAGGAAGAGATCGACCGCGTGCAGGAGCCGACGGCGCTCCTCCTTGCGACTGCGGTAGAGGCCGAAATCGGCCAGGCGGGCAGGCAAGATCTCGACCATGGCCAGAAAGTGCTCGGCCGTCAGTTCGACGTCGTCGACCTCGATGGTGCCTGCCTCGACATGGCGTGCAAGCAGGTTCATCACCTGCTGCTGGCGGCTCGCCCAGCCGAGCGACTCGGCGCTGAGTTTGAACTCGGGAAATCGGTGCGCTTCGTTGCGGGCGATCTTGTGCAATTGGACAATGTCGGGGTTCAGCGCATGCCGAAGTGCGCCCTCGCCGACGGCCACCAGAGCGGTCCGCAGATCTTCGTCCTGCGCGGTGTCGGGCGTATCGACCTGCACAGCCCGGCTGAATGCCCACGGAATGACGTCGAGGAAGACTGCCCGCTTGTCGGGGTAACGGGCGTAGAGCGTGGGTTTGGTGATCCCGGCGGCTTCGGCGATCGCGACCATCGTCGTCGCGTCGTAGCCGTTCTCCAGGAAAGTCTTGACCGCCGCCTCCCTCAGGCGTTGGTGCAGCGCCGCCGCCTCGGCCTGCGTGGGCCGACCACCGCGGCGCTCCGGAGACGATGCCTTCACCATCCGGACGAGTTTAATCGGGTTGCTCAGTGTCCCAAAGGGAGACCGTTCGCTAGCCTGTTGCGATGACCGATGCGGGTGACTGGCCGGATATCGAAGCGATCAAACAACTGAAGGCCCGGTACTGCCGCCTGCTCGACACCAAGGACTGGGCCGGCTGGCGCCAGATCTTCACCGACGACTTCGTCAGTGACACCACTCCGTCCGGCGGTGTGCGCATCACCGGCGCCGACAACATGATCGAGTTCATCAAGAAGACCCTCGGCAAACCGTCGCAGCCAACGGTTCACCAGGTGCACGCGCCAGAGATCGCATTGACGTCGCCGACCACCGCGACGGGCATCTGGGCACTCAACGACGTTGTGCGGCTGGCTCCCGGGGTCAACCTGCAAGGCTACGGCCACTACCACGAGACCTACGAGAAGACCGACGGGCAGTGGCGGATCAAGACATCCACGCTGACCCGTCTTCGCGAAGACGTCTTCAATCCCTTTTTCTCCCTCCGTATTTCACCACGCCTACGGGACGCGGCGGCGGGCCTGGCGCGAAAGCGAGGCATGATCTGATGTCGCAGCACACAGTCCTGGTCACCGGAGCATTCGGTCAAGTCGGCTCACGCTGCGCCGAGATCCTGTTACAACGCGGGCATACCGTCATCGCAACCGATCTGGAGACGCCGGCATCCACGGCCGTCGCGGCGCGGCTCGCGGACGCCGGCCACCCCGGAACCCTGCTGACCGTCTATGCCGACCTGCTCGATGGCGATGCGGTGGCCCGGCTGCTCACCGAGCACCCGCCGACCGCCATCGTGCATCTGGCTGCCATGCTCGCTCCGGCGTCATACCGCAATCCGAAGCTCGCCCGCAGGATCAACGTCGGCGGCACCACGGCCCTGGTCAAGGCCGCCGCCGCATTGCCGGCGCCGCCGACCATGTTGATGGCATCGAGCGCGTCCGTGTACGGCTCACGCAATCCCTATCGTCATCCCGAGCTGATCACCCCGCAGACACCGGTGAACCCGATCGACCAGTACGGCGAGGACAAGGTGCTCGCCGAGAAGGTGATCACCGATAGCGGATTGCCCTACGCGATGCTGCGTCTGGCCGGCGTGATCTCCCCGGACGCCGCCGGCTCGATGAACACTGACTACCTGGTGTTGATGCGGGCGACCCCGGGCGACAACCGGCTGCACACCGTCGATGCCCGCGATGTCGCACTGGCCTTCGCCAACGGGGTCGAGCGCGCCAAGGCCGTCGCCGGCAAGGTATTGCTCATCGGCGGTGACGATAGCCATGTGCACACCCATCGCGACGTGGAGGACGACATGATGTCGGCGATGGGGCTGGGCCGGCTCGGACCGACGGCGAGCCTGCCGGGCGACCCCGACGACGATCGGGGCTGGAGTTTCACCGGCTGGTATGACACCACGGAATCGCAAGCGCTGCTTGACTTTCAAGTGCACAGCTGGCCCGAGACCGTGGCCTGGGTGGCCGGGGCGCAGAACGGTGCGTTGAAGACCGTGCTCGGGCTGGCAGGCCCGTTGATCAGGCCGGTGATGCGGCTGGCGCTGGCCGGGCAGCGGCGCCACGAAGGCCGCGGACGCTACGCCGATCCGTGGACCTTCATCGCAGGCAAGTACGGCCAGGAGGTGCTGGCCGGCACTGCCGACCGTCAGCAGTAGCGCTCGCGGCACCAAATCCCCGATGCCCATTCGGCTTTGCAGTGCCGAACGGCAGGGTAACGTGATTCTCGCTTTCGGGGAACCGGTTCTCGCATGTGGTGGAAGGAGCCGACTGACGTGCCCGGACGGTGTGCGGACAAGGTGGCATTGGTGACCGGCAGCAGCCGGGGCCTCGGCAAGGCGATCGCCCAGCGGCTCGCGCGCGAGGGAGCCACGGTGGTACTGACCGCCCGCACCGCGGAACCCGATCCGAAGTACGACGGCTCTCTGATGCAGACCAAGGCAGAGATCGAAAGTGCCGGAGGCACCGCGATCGCCATCGCGGCCGACCTGTCCAGCGTCGACGACCGCGAGCGGCTGTTCGCCGAAGCGTCGGCACAGGTGGGGTCCCCTGACATCGTGGTCAACAACGCCGCCGTGACGTTTCTGCGCCCGCTGGAGGACTTTCCGGACCGTCGGGTGCGTCTGATGTTGGAGATGCACGTGGTTGCGCCACTACATCTGACCCAGCTCGCCATTCCGGCGATGCGCGAGCGCGGGCGCGGGTGGGTGCTCAACCTGACGTCGGTGGGTGGGGATCTACCCGCCGGTCCGCCCTTCTCCGAGTTCGACCGCACCGCCGGGTTCGGGATCTACGGCACGGTGAAGGCGGCGATGAACCGGATGACGAAAAGCCTTGCCGCCGAACTGTACGACGACGGCATCGCGGTCAATGCCGCGGCTCCGACCAACCCCGTCGCGACGCCGGGCGCCGGCACGCTGGATCTGGCCAAGACTGACACCGAGGACATCGAGCTGATCACCCGGACCGCGCTGGAGCTGTGCACGGGCGACCCGGCGACACTGACCGGCCGCATCGCGCATACCCAGACATTCCTGCGCGAGATCGGCGCGCTGCCCTGACCACCGAGTTACTCGAAGAACTCGCGCTCCGCCTCGCGTCCAACGGCATCTCGGGGCTGCGACCGCTGGCCGGCGGCGCCTCCAGCCTGACGTTCGCCGCAGACCTTGCCGGGCGCCGCATCGTGATCAAAGTCGCCCCGCCCGGCCTGGCGCCGATCGCGCATCGCGATGTGCTGCGGCAGGCCAGGATTGTCCGCGCGCTATCGGCCACCGCGGTCCCGGTACCGGAGATCCTCTTCGAAGACGCCGGCGAACCACCCGACGTGCCACCGCTGTTCGTGATGTCGTTCTCCGCCGGGAGCTCCGTCGAGCCGCTGTTCGACGACGACGACACGGGACCGCCGGCCGTGGTGGCGCAACGATTCCGGGACGCCGCCCGAACGATGGCCGCACTGCACAAGCTCTCCCCCGCCGACCTCGGGCTCAGCGGCGAACCCGTCGTCGCACCGGCCGCTGAGATCGACAAGTGGTGTCGCACCCTGGGCACGGTGGACCCGGAGCTGGCGCCGGGCTGGCGAGACGTCGCCGACACTCTGCGCGAATCCGTCCCGGCGGCAATGGCTCCGGCGATCGTGCACGGCGACTTCCGGCTCGGCAATCTGCTGGCCGGCGAGCGGGGTATCACCGCGGTGATCGACTGGGAGATCTGGTCGCTCGGCGACCCGCGCGTCGACGCGGGCTGGTTCCTGATCAACTCCGATCCTGACACCTACGATCGGATCACGCCCTACCGCGGGACGACACCGCCGGTGACCGAACTCGTCGACGAGTACCGGAACGCGTTGGCACGTCCGATATCTCACCTGGAGTGGTTCCAGGCCCTGGCCTGTTTCAAGTCCACGGCGACCTGGTCGCTGATCGTCAAACACAATCGGCGGCGGACCACACCCGACCCGGCGCTGGAGGCGATGGCGGCTCGGCTGCCGGTCCTGCTCACCAAGGCGCGCGAGTACCTGAACTAGCCGCGCGGGATGCCCGAACCACGAAGTAGTGCAGGGTTTTCCACAGTCTCGGATTCATCCCCAGATTCGCTCCTGTTGCCTCATGTCAAGATGCGCGCGTAGGAGGTTTGACTGCCTCGCGTATGAGTGCGCGTGTGTTGACGCTGTCTCCCGGTTTGCTGGTGGTCAAGATGAGGAGCTGGTTGGTCAATGCGTGAA
>NZ_JACBJQ010000224.1 GCF_013404075.1 Mycolicibacterium vinylchloridicum | reverse complement strand
TGGCCTTCCCCCGAGACCGTGGAGGCATCGGCTATAAGGAGTAGCGATGTCAGAGAAACGGAAGAAGTACGACCGGGAGTTCCGTGAGGGCGCTGTGCGGATCGTGCTTGAGACGGGTAAGCCGATCGCCCAGGTCGCGCGGGACCTGGGGATCCACGAGGGCACGCTGGGCAACTGGGTTGCCCAGGACCGCGAGGCCCGCGAGGGCCGGGGCGAGCTGACCCGCGATGACATGGAGGAGCTCAAACGCCTGCGCGGCGAGAACGCTGAGCTGCGGATGGAGCGCGATGTCCTCAAGCGATCAGTGGTCCTGTGGGTGAAGGAGGCGACGAAGTGAGCGTGGCACGCTTCATCGCCGACCAGAGGACCAAATACCGGGTGCCGCATACGATCACGTGCGCTCTGCTCAGTGTGAGCGTGTCGTGGTTCTACAAGTGGATTAGCCGTGCTGAGAACTCTGATGGGTTGCATACCGACACCGATCGGCGCCGCGCGCACCTCGATAGCGCGGTCGCCGCGGCG
>NZ_JACBJQ010000223.1 GCF_013404075.1 Mycolicibacterium vinylchloridicum | reverse complement strand
GGCGTTGCATGCCAAGATCGCCGAGATGCCGTTGGGGGTGCACCGCGCCGAGGCCATCGCGGCGGCCGAGAAGGCTGCACTGGCCGCCCCTACCACCCTGGAACTCAAGGGGCTGCTGCGGTGAGCGGTGGGCAGGAGCGCAGCGACCCGGGAATGGGAACCGGCGATGTCTCCGGGTACGGCCGACTGGTTCGTCGTAAGCCACAGCGGGACAACACACCACGGCCCTACGGCGGCTATTTCGATGAGCTCGTCGACGAGCTCGCCCTCGCGCTCGGCGACGAGTTCGGCTACGCGATCGAACGGGTTGTCGTCTACGCGGGGCAACTCACACTCCACGTCGCGCGTGGATTGCTTCTCGTCGTCGCCCGTGCGTTGCGGGATGTGCCCGCGTTGCGGTTTGAATTGTGTTGTGGTGTTTCGGGTGTGCATTATCCGGATGATGCGGGTCGTGAGTTGCATGCGTTTTATCCGTTGATGTCGATCACGCACAATCGGCGGGTGCAGCTGGAGGTGGCGTGTCGGGATG
>NZ_JACBJQ010000024.1 GCF_013404075.1 Mycolicibacterium vinylchloridicum | reverse complement strand
TCAGATGGGGATAAGAGACAGGCCCCGGCCGACCTCCCGCCGGCCCCGCAACCCGAGGTCGTCGCGGTCGCTCAGGAGATCGCCCCGCCGGCCGCGGAGCCCGTCGTCGACGCCGCTCTGCAGCTGCCCGCCCCCGAGGCGCCCGCAGTCCCCGACGAGCAGACCATCACCGTCCAGGCGTCGTCCATCCATTTCGTGCCCCAGGCCCCGGCCGACCCCGCGGTTCCGCCGACGCTGCCTCCGGCTCCGGCTCCGGCACCGGTTGACCCGGCCGCCGCGCCCGCCCCGGGCACCGACGTGGTGGCCGCCAGCCCGGCAGGTCAGCTGCCGGACGGCATCCCGCACCTGATGAGCCCGGAGAACCTGCCGCCGGGAACCAGTGACCAGCCGGAGGGTCCGCAGGACGGCCCGAACTTGACCTACCTCAAGGAGCTGTGGCACGCAGTCCAGACCCAGCAGGTCAGTCGGGGCGATGCGCTACTGGCGCTGACCCAGCGCCCGCTGAACACTCCGGTGGCCAACGACCCGAGCATGGGTACGCCCCCGGGCGACCCGAACGCTCCGCTCCCGGCTCCGGGTGCTCCTGCTCCCGCCCCCGCACCGGTCGTACTGGCACCGGACGCTCCCGCGCCGGCCCAGTAAGCGGCTCAGGCCGAATTCACCCACTCGTCGGTTCCGTCGGCGAAGAACTGGTGCTTCCATACCGGTAGCCGCGCTTTGACGGTGTCGACGAGCAACTCGCACGCTCTGAACGCCGCCCCGCGGTGGTCGGCCGCCACGGCGGCAACCAGGGCCGCGTCGCCTATGTGAAGCGTGCCGACCCGGTGGCTGGCGGCGATCGCCCGCACGCCGGTGGACCGTGCGGCCACCTCGGCGAGCACCTCGAAGAGCGTCTGTTCGGCGTGCGGGTGCGCCGAGTACTCCAACCGCACCACGTCCCGGCCGCCGTCGTGGTTGCGCACCATCCCGGAGAAACCGACCACCGCGCCGGCGGCATCGCTGGCGACGAGCTGCTCGTGCTCGGTCAGCGAGATGGGCCCGTCGGTGAGTGCGGCCCGCAGGATGCGTGTCATGAGCGGTGGTCTCCTCCGGACAGTTGGTCCAGCGCATGGTCGAGAACGTCGGCGAGCACTGAAAGCCCGTCGCGTACCCCGCCGGTCGACCCGGGCAGGTTGACCACCAGCGTGCGCCGGGCGACCCCGGATACGCCACGCGAGAGCACTGACGTCGGCACCTTCGGCAGGCCGGAGCGGCGGATGGCATCGGCCAGCCCGGGAATCTGGTAGTCGAGAACCCGCAGCGTCTGTTCGGGAGTGGCGTCGGTCGGCGAGATCCCGGTCCCGCCGGAGGTGATCACGACGTCGGTTTCGGCGTCGATCGCCGCGCGCAGAGCGTCGCCGACGGCGCTGCCGTCGACCACCACGATAGGGTCGCCGACGTCGAACCCGCGCTCGGCGAGCCAGGCGACGATGATCGGGCCGGTGCGGTCTTCGTAGACGCCGGTTGCGGCCCGGGTGGACGCGATCACGACCCGCGCCGACCGGCTGCTCACGTCTCGCGCACCCACAGGCCGGTCTTGCCGCCTTCCTTGCGCAGCACCCGGATGTCATCGATGTGCGCGGCGGGGTCGACAGCCTTGATCATGTCGTACAAGGTCAGGGCGGCGACGCTGACGGCGGTGAGCGCCTCCATCTCGACGCCGGTGCGATCGGTGGTGCGCACCGAGGCGGTCACATCGACCTGGTCCTCGGAGATCGCGAAGTCGATGTCCACCCCGGTCAGTGCGAGGTGATGGCACAGCGGGATCAGGTCACTCGTGCGCTTGGCCGCCAGGATGCCGGCCACCCGTGCGGTCGCCAGAGCGTCGCCCTTGGGCAGGCCGCCGGAGGCGACGAGGGCGACCACCTCTGCGGTGGTGTGGACAGTGCCCGCTGCCACCGCGGTGCGGGTGGTGGCGGCCTTTTCGGTGACGTCGACCATGCGCGCCGCACCGTGCTCGTCAAGGTGCGAGAGGCGGGGCTGCGGTCCGCTGGTCACCGGTTACTTGTTGACGACGGTGACCGGATGCAGATACGGCAGCTCGGCGGCGTCCACCGGGAACGTGATGTCGCCGAACGGGGACAGCGCGCCCACGCGGTCGGCGGCCAACTCGCTCACGGCGTGGTCGTCGGGATCGGTGGTCGGCCAGCCGTTGTCGACGTACCTTGTCTTGTTCTCAGCCACGGCAACATTCTGACATTCCTCCGGCCGGCTTGTGCACACAGGCGGCTGTTTTACGCTGGTCAACAATGACTGACGTGTCCGTCCCAGGTGTGCCGCTGGGCGCCTGGCTGGCCGATCTGCCCGACGACGGGCTGATCCGCCTCTTGGAACTACGGCCGGACCTCGCTCAACCCGCACCCGGCAGCATCGCGGCGCTGGCCGCGCGGGCAGTGGCCCGGCAGTCGGTCAAGGCTGCCACCGACGAACTGGACTTCCTGCACCTCGCCGTCCTCGACGGGCTACTGGTGCTGCATGCCGATACCGCCGCCGTGCCGGTGGCCAAGCTCCTGTCGCTCATCGGCGAGCGCGCCGACGAGCAGTCGGTGCTGACCGCGCTGGACGATCTGCGCGAGCGGGCCCTTGTGTGGGGCGACGACGCCGCGGTGCGGGTGTCGGCCGAGGCCGCCGCCGGGCTGCCCTGGTATCCCGGCCAAGCCATCCTCGAAGACTCATCGAAGTCCGGGGCCGAGATCTCTGCGGCCATCGACGCGCTCGAGGAAGCCCAGACCGAACTGCTCGAGCGGCTGCTGACGGGCTCGCCGGTGGGCCGCACCCGCGACGCCGCTCCCGGTGCGCCCGCCGACCGGCCGGTGCCGCGGCTGCTTGCAGCCGGACTTCTGCGCCAGCTCGACGAAGAGACGGTGATCCTGCCACGTCACGTCGGCCAGGTGCTACGCGGCGAGGAGCCGGGCCCGGTCCAACTGAGCGCGCCGGACCCGACGACCAGCACGACCACCGTCGCCGACGTCGACGCCGCGGCGGCCGGCGCCCTGCTGGATCTGATCCGCGAGACCGAGCTGGTGATCGAAACCCTTTCCGCCGCACCCGTCCCCGAGCTGCGCAGCGGCGGGCTGGGGGTGCGTGAGGCCAAGCGGCTGACCAAGCTCACCGGCATCGACGAACAACGCCTCGGCCTGGTACTCGAGATCAGTTCGGCGGCCGGACTTATCGCCAGCGGCACACCCGATCCGGAACCGGTAGACGGCTCCGGCCCCTACTGGACGCCGACGGTGGCGGCCGACCGGTTCCTGGAGACGCCCACCGCTGCGCGCTGGCACCTGCTTGCCACCACCTGGTTGGATCTTCCGTCCCGGCCCGGCCTCATCGGCAGCCGTGGCCCTGACGGCAAACCCTATGCGGCACTGTCTGATTCGCTGTACTCCACGGCAGCTCCACTGGACCGGCGTTTGCTGCTGGACCTGCTGGCCGACCTCCCGCCCGGTTCGGGTGTGGATGCGCTGCATGCCTCGCAGGCACTGATCTGGCGCCGGCCGCGGTGGTCGGCGCGGCTGCAACCCGAACCCGTCGCGCATCTGCTCGACGAGGCGCACACCCTCGGTCTGGTCGGCCGCGGGGCGCTGAGCACACCGGCCCGGGTGCTGCTGGCCGATGACGAGAACGCCGCCGTCGATGCGATGGACAAGGTTCTGCCCGCACCGATCGACCACTTCCTGGTGCAGGCGGACCTGACAGTGGTGGTGCCCGGGCCGCTGCAACGCGATCTGGCCGACCAACTCGCGGCGGTGGCCGCGGTGGAATCGGCGGGCGCCGCGACGGTGTACCGGGTCAGCGAGGCGTCGATCCGACACGCACTGGACACCGGCCGTAACGCGGGCGCGCTGCACACATTCTTCGAGCGGCATTCGAAAACACCTGTCCCCCAAGGGTTAACCTATCTGATCAACGACGTGGCCCGCCGGCACGGGCAGCTGCGCGTCGGCATGGCGTCGTCGTTCCTGCGGTGCGAGGACCCGACGCTGCTCGCCCACGCGGTGGCAGCCCCGGCCCTCGAGCACCTCGAGGTGCGGCTGCTGGCCCCGACGGTCGCGGTGTCCCAGGCGCCGATCGGCGAGCTGCTCGCCGCGTTGCGGGCGGCAGGCTTCGCACCGGCCGCCGAGGACTCCTCGGGCGCGATCGTCGACCTGCGCCAGCGCGGCGCCCGAGTGTCGATACCTACGCACCGCCGCCTGTTGCGCGCACTGCCCAAACCGAGCCCGGAGACCCTGGCGTCGGTGGTGGCCATGCTGCGCAGACTTGATTCCGCCAACCCGTTCGCCAACGTGCGCCTGGACCCTGCGGTGTCGATGGCGCTGCTGCAGCAGGCCGCGATGGAACACAAGGACGTGCTGATCGGTTATGTGGACGCGGCCGGTGTGGCCACCCAGCGGGTGGTGCGCCCGCTCACGGTCAGCGGCGGGCAGCTGCTGGCCTGGGATCCCACCCAGGGCCGCCCGCGCGAGTTCGCGGTGCACCGCGTGACGTCGGTGATGTCGGCCGACGCTGGATAATGGACGGTTATGACTGAAGGCCCGTTGATCGTGCAGTCCGACAAGACCGTGCTGCTCGAGGTCGATCATGAGCTGGCCGGGGCCGCCCGGGCGGCGATCGCCCCGTTCGCGGAGCTGGAGCGCGCGCCAGAGCACATCCATACCTATCGCATCACTCCCCTGGCGTTGTGGAACGCCCGTGCCGCCGGCCATGACGCCGAGCAGGTGGTCGATGCGCTCGTCAGCTTCTCGCGCTACGCCGTGCCACAGCCGCTGCTCGTCGACATCGTCGACACGATGGCCCGCTACGGCCGCCTGCAGCTGGTCAAACACCCGGCCCATGGCCTGACGCTGGTCAGCCTCGACCGGGCGGTGCTCGAAGAGGTGCTGCGCAACAAGAAGATCACCCCGATGCTGGGCGCACGCCTCGACGACGACACCGTCATCGTTCATCCCAGCGAGCGCGGCCGGGTCAAGCAGATGTTGTTGAAGATCGGCTGGCCCGCCGAGGACCTCGCGGGCTACGTCGACGGCGAAGCCCACCCGATCGAGCTGGCGCAGGACGGTTGGGAACTCCGCGACTACCAGCAGATGGCGGCCGACTCGTTCTGGGACGGCGGCTCGGGTGTGGTGGTGCTGCCGTGTGGGGCGGGCAAGACGCTGGTGGGCGCGGCCGCGATGGCCAAGGCCGGGGCGACGACGCTGATCCTGGTCACCAACACCGTCGCGGGCCGGCAGTGGAAGCGCGAGCTGATCGCGCGGACATCGCTGACCGAGGAGGAGATCGGCGAGTATTCCGGTGAGCGCAAGGAGATTCGGCCGGTCACCATCGCCACCTATCAGGTCATCACCCGGCGCACCAAGGGCGAGTACCGGCATCTGGAGCTGTTCGACAGCCGCGACTGGGGCTTGATCATCTACGACGAGGTGCACCTGCTGCCGGCACCAGTGTTCCGGATGACGGCCGACCTCCAGTCGCGCCGGCGGCTCGGACTCACCGCGACGCTCATCCGGGAGGACGGCCGCGAGGGCGACGTCTTCAGCCTCATCGGGCCCAAGCGTTACGACGCACCGTGGAAGGACATCGAGGCGCAGGGCTGGATCGCGCCTGCGGAGTGCATCGAGGTCCGCGTCACGATGACCGACAACGAGCGGATGCTCTACGCAGTCGCCGAACCCGAAGAGCGTTACCGGCTCTGCTCGACCGCACACTCGAAGATCGCGGTGGTCAAGTCGATTCTGGCCAAACATCCCGGCGAGCCGACGCTGGTGATCGGCGCTTATCTCGACCAGCTCGACGAGCTCGGCGCCGAACTGGACGCGCCGGTGATTCAGGGCTCGACCAAGAACGCCGAGCGCGAGGCGCTGTTCGACGCGTTCCGCAACGGCGAGGTCAAGACGCTCGTCGTCTCCAAGGTGGCGAACTTCTCCATCGACCTGCCGGAAGCCTCAGTGGCCGTTCAGGTTTCGGGAACGTTCGGCTCGCGCCAGGAAGAGGCGCAACGGCTGGGCCGGCTGCTGCGCCCCAAGCACGACGGCGGCGGTGCGGTGTTCTACTCGGTGGTCTCCCGCGACAGTCTGGACGCCGAGTACGCCGCGCACCGGCAGCGCTTCCTGGCCGAACAGGGCTACGGCTACATCATCACCGACGCCGACGACCTGCTCGGCCCTGCGATCTGATCCTGACGCCGTC
The DNA here is from genome assembly GCF_013404075.1 of Mycolicibacterium vinylchloridicum. Lineage (GTDB taxonomy): Bacteria > Actinomycetota > Actinomycetes > Mycobacteriales > Mycobacteriaceae > Mycobacterium > Mycobacterium vinylchloridicum. The sequence goes on along the minus strand of NZ_JACBJQ010000024.1, from coordinate 86,522 downwards.
AAAGATTGCCGCTGCGCGCCAACAGCAAAAGTTCATCTCTCGATTAGATGAACGCTGCACGCGGGAAACAAATCTGACAGCGAACGCAGCGATGACCCGCTAGTCTTCGCTACAAACGTGGTCGGGTGACGAAGGGGCGTTCGTGAGGGCAGCAGGCTTCATTGGTCGAGTTGGTGGCTTGGCGGTCGCGCTGGGAGTGGGCGCCGCGGTGTTCAACGGCGCGGTGGCGTGGGCCGATGACGCCGACTCGGCGGGATTTTCTGCGCACGCCGGCTCCGCCCGCTCGGCGTCCGGCGACACCGGCACCACCGCCGGCCCCAAGAAGGCCGCACCCCACGCGACATCGGCCCGCAGCCGCCCGACCGCGACGGTGCGAGCCCAGTCCGTCACTTCGGTGGCAACCGCCAAGTCCGCCGCAGCCGACCCGTCGGCGCCCGATACCCCCGCCGCCGGCTCCACGCTGGAGTTGGCCGCGCTGGCCTACAGCCGGCGCGACACCGGCCTGTCGGCTCGCCCTGCCGCAGCGGTATCGCTGGCACCGGAAGGATCGGTCCAGGCGCTCGCCGCACAGAACACCGCATTGATCATGGGCCCCAGCGGGGTTCCGATCCCGAAGCCGACGTATATCCAGAGCGTTTTCGATCTCTACATCAATCCGAGCTACCCCGGATCCGTCCCGTTCCAGCTGGACACCCCCGAGGGGCTGTACCCGATCACCGGCGTGAAGAGCCTGCCGCTGAACGTGTCGGTCCAGCAGGGCATCGACATCCTCGCCGCGGCAATCGCCCAGCAGGTCGCCGCAGGCAATACGGCCACGGTGTTCGGCTATTCGCAGAGCGCGATCATCTCCTCGCTGATCATGAGCCAGCTGCCCGCGGACACACCGGTGAACTTCGTGCTGGTCGGCAACGAGATGAACCCCAACGGCGGAATGCTGTCCCGGTTCCCCGGGCTGAACCTGCCGAGCCTCGGCCTGCCATTTTACGGTGCTACCCCTGAAAATGCTTTCCCCACAACGAATTACACGCTCGAATATGACGGGTTCGCCGACTTCCCCCGCTACCCGCTGAATGTCGTGTCGGTTCTCAATGCCGGACTGGGCATCATCTTCGTCCACACCAAGTACGCCCAACTCACCCAGCAGCAGGTGGATACGGCCATTGCGCTGCCGACCACCGACCCGAGCCAGAAGTACTACATCATCCCCACCGAGAACCTGCCGCTGCTGGAACCGCTGCGCCTGATTCCGGTGATCGGCGACCCTGTCGCCGATCTGCTGCAGCCCGCGTTGAAGGTCATCGTGAACCTGGGCTACGGCGACCCAAAGTACGGCTGGTCCAACGAGGGATTCGCCAACCAGCAGACAACTTTCGGCATCATCCCCGATGTCGACTGGGGTGAGGTCGCCAGCCTGTTCTTCGCGGGTGTCCAGCAGGGCATCGGCGACTTCGTCGCTGACGTCAGCGCGGGCGGAGTGATGTGGCAGGAACTCGCGGCGCTGACACCGCCCAAGCCGGGCCCGGCACCCACATTGCCGACACCGACCAGCGTCATCAGTGCATTGCAGACGGTGACCACCGACATCGCCTACAACATCTCCAACTCCACGGCGGCGCTGTACGCGGCGGTGCTGCCGACGGTCGACATCGTCAACGCGATCGTCACGATGCTGCCCGCCTACGGGATCAACCTGTTCCTCGGCGGGATTGCGCAAGCACTGTCCGGCGACGTGATCAACGGTCTGGTCAACGCGATCGGCCTTCCGATCGCCGCGGCCGCCGGCCTGGTCACCACGGCGTCGTTGATCGAAGTGCTCGTCCTGCTGCAGGCAGTCCAGGGGTTCCTCGGCCAGGAGACGAACGTCTAGAGCGAAAGTATTGTCGCCGAGGCGGTTCCGGGTGCTCCGTAGACCTGCGCGAGCCCGATGCGGGGGTTGCCCGGCACCTGACGTTCACCGGCCTCGCCGCGCAGCTGACGCACCAGTTCGTGCATCTGCCGCAGTCCCGAAGCGCCGATCGGCTCGCCGTTGGCGATGAGTCCGCCGTCGGTGTTGATCGGCAGTGAGCCACCGATCTCGGTCTCGCCGTCGGCCAGCAGCTTCTCCTGGTCGCCGTCGGCGCACAGACCGGTCTCGGCCATGTGGATGATCTCGGCACCGGCGTCGGTGTCCTGCAGCTGTGCGATGTCGACGTCCTCGGGCCCGATCCCGGCCTCTTCATAGGCGGCCTTGGCGGCGTAGACGGTCGGCGACACGTCCTCGTCGAGCGGCGCGGAGGTGCCGTGCACCTCGTAGGCGCCGTAGGTACGGGTGCGAATCTCACTGGCACGCACGTAAACCGGCTTGTCGGTGAATTTGTGGGCGATATCGGCGCGGCACATGATGACCGCCGCGGCCCCCTCGTCGGGCGCGCAGAACATGAACTGCCGCAACGGGTAGTTCAGCACCGGCGACGCCATGATCTCCTCGACGGAAATCTCTTTGCGGCGGAACGCATTCGGGTTCAGCACACCGTTGCGGAAGTTCTTGTTGGCCACCCGGGCCAGCGTCTCCTCGGAGATACCGTGCTCGTGGATGTACCGGTTGGCCTTGATGCCGAAGAACTTGGTGGTGACGAACTGGCCGTTCTGCGCATACCACTGCGGCAGAGCCAGTTTCGCGGGGTCATCGGTGAAGGCGCCGCGCGGGTGCTTGTCCAGGCCCACCGCGATGCCGATGTCGTATTTGCCGAGCCGGATGGTGTCCGCGGTCTGCTGGATGGCGCTGGCCGCGGTGGCGCAGGCGTTGAAGACGTTGGTGAACGTGATCCCGGTGAGGCCGACCAGACGCGTCACCGCGTCCGGATTGGACACCTCATAGCTGCCGCCGAAGCCGAACTGGATGTCTTTCCACTCAGCGCCGGCGTCCTTGAGCGCCAACGCGATTGCCTCGGCCCCCATCTCCATGGCGGTCTTCTCGAACCGCCCGAACGGGTGCAGGCCGACACCGATGATCGCGACGTCGTTAGTCATGTCGTTAGGCCTCCGCCGGCGCGAACGCGAACGTGACGATCTCGTTGCCGTCGGCGTCGGTGGCGAACGGGATCATCGTCAGTTCGACGTCCATGCCCCACTTCAGCTTCTCCGGATCGTTCTCGGTGAGCCGGCCCTCGACGCGCACGACGCCGTCGAGCTGCACCAGGCCCACGCCGAACGGGACGAAGTCCTTACCGGTGGGGCCGATGTAGGGCGCACCGGGCGGGAAGCCCTGGGTGGTCCAGGCCACCAGGGTGCCGCGCCGGGGCAGCTTGACCTCGCTCATGCCGGCCGCGCTGCACCGCGGGCAGCGGTCCTGACGGGGAAAGACCACGGCCGAACAGCTGGCGCATTCACTGCCGATCAGCTGCGGGTTCTCGTCCGGCCAAGTGGAGATTTCGGGCGCCAAGGCCTTTTGCATAGCGGCATCCTCCGTAGTCCATGTCGGTACGCGGATCGTACAACACTGTTGGCCGCGGATGGAAACCACATTCTCATTTAAATGCACGCTCTTCTCACGCGAGCGCGGGAATCACCTCACGCTCGAACAGCTCGATGCCCGACCGGTCGTAGGCCGCCTCCGGGAAATAGCAGATCACGTACTCACACCCCAGCTCGCGCAGCGCCGTCAGGCTCTCGACGACCTGCTCCGGCGTGCCCGCGGCCGAGCCTGGCGCACTGACCGTCGTCATCATCGCGTCGGCGGCAGCGTCACCGCAGATCCCGGCCAACCGGTCGCGCACCCGCTTGACCCGCTGCGCGACGTCGTCAGTCGAGCTGCCGATGATCGCGTTCACGTTGGCCGAGCGCACGATGGCATCGAAATCGGTGCCCACCTCCCGACAGTGCTCGGCGAGCACCTTCGACTTGTGCTCGAAGCCCTCGGGTTCGGAGGTGAAGTTGGTGTACTGCGCGTATTTCGCGGCGATCTTCAGCGTCACCTTCTCCCCGCCGCCCGCGATCCACAGTGGAATCCCGCTCTCCTGCAGCGGCTTCGGAGCAACGATCGCACCGTCGACCTGGTATTCCTTGCCCTCGAAACTCACCTTTCCGTCCCGCCAGGCGTCGCGCATGATCTGCACACCCTCGTCGAGCCGGGCCAGCCGCACACCCGCGGAGGGGAACCCGTAGCCGTACGCGCGCCATTCATGCTCGTACCAGCCGCCGCCGATGCCCATCTGCACCCGACCGCCGGAGATGATGTCGGTGGTCGCCGCGACCTTGGCGAGGTACACCGGGTTGCGGTAGCTCATCGCGGTGCACATCTGCCCGAGCTTGATCCGCGAGGTGCTCGCCGCGTAGGCGGCCATCAGCGTCCACGCCTCGTGAGTGGCTTCGTCGGTGGGCACCGGCACGGTGTGGAAATGGTCGTAGACCCACAGCGAGTCCCACGGTCCCGCGTCGGCGTGATCGGCCAGATCACGCATTACCTGCCAGTGCTTTTCAGTAGGGATGCCGACCAGATCCAATCGCCAGCCCTGGGGAATGAACAGTCCGAATCGCATGCCCCGACTCTACGGCGGCGGCTGCCAGCCGCCCAAGGTTGCCTCGAGGTGCGCGGCGACCGCCAGCGCGGTGGCATCCTGCCACGGCCGGGCAGCGATCTGGACACCGATCGGCAACCCTTCCGACGACGTTCCGCACCGGACGACGACCGCTGGCCAGCCGGTCAGATTGTGCGCCATCAGATGGGAGAAGTCGCTGATCTCCACCAGCCCGTGATGGTGCGGCTTGGCCGGGCCCGGCATGGCCGGTCCGATGATCACGTCGTAGTCGGCCATGAAAGCCAACATGTCGAGCCGGAAGGTGTCGATGTCGACCAGTCGATTCCTGGCTTCGGTCACCGTGAACTCGACGTCGCGGGCCTGCCGCAGGAACTCGGCGAGTTCTTCTGAGGGATCGGTCGCACCCATGGCAGCCAAGTCGGCCTCGAAGCCCCTGCCCCGGTCACCGCCGAGAAAGACCGATTTCCAGAGCAATTCGATGGTCCGGTTCAGGCACTCCGGCTGATCCCAGCGGACGGCCGCACCGGCGTCGGCGACGGCGTCGGCTGCCGCGGTGACGACGGCGGCGACCTGCGCCTCCGGCGGGGAGACGCCGTCGTCGAGATACGCCGCCGCCCGCAGCGAGGCAACGTCGACGTCGCCGGGATCGTCGACCGGCGCGGCGGCGGCATACGGATCACCGAGATCCGGGCCGCTCATGATCGACAGTGCCAACTGAAGGTCGGCGACCGAACGCCCCAGTGGTCCATAGCAGTTGAAGGGGCTGAAAATGCCTGGCGCGTCGCCGAATACGCTGCCGGTCCTGGGGATCCGGCCATGCGTGGGCTTGAGTCCGGCGATACCGCAATTGTGCGACGGCTGGCGGATGCTGCCGCCGCCGTCGGAGCCCACGCTCAGCGCCGCCGCGCCGGCGCTGACGAGCGCCGCCGATCCGCCGCTGCTTCCGCCCGGAGTGCGGGTGTGATCGAACGGATTGTTGGTGCGCCCGTACAGGTTGTTGTTGGACTCGCCGCCGCGCCCCATCTCCGGCACGTTGGTCATGCCCAGCACGATCGCTCCTTCGGCACGCAGCCGGGACACCACCGTCGCATCGCGGTCGGCGATCGCCCGCAGCGCGGGGCTGCCGCCCGAGCAGACCAGCCCGGACACCAGCATCACGTCCTTGACCACCACCGGTAGCCCGTGTGCCCGGCCCAGCGGCTCACCCCGCGCGACCCGGCGATCGGCCGCCTCGGCAGATCCTCGCAGCGCATCCGGGTCAGCCGCGGCGATCAGGGCGTTGAGCCCGGGGTTGACTGCGTCGATGCGGGCCAGGTGGGCGTCGAGGACCTCGCGGCAGGAGACCGCACCCGTGGCCATCACGCGGACGAGTTCGTGGGCGGGTAGATGGCAGAGGTCGGTCATGCCCGCAATCGTGATACGACGGGCCCTGGACGGCAATCGGCCCCTCCCAGCTGGGAGGGGCCAACGCTCCCCCTTGCCTCCTCATATCCCCTGGCGTAAGGCTGCAACACCGCAAAATATAGCTGAGAACAACCTGAGATGCATCAGTTCAGCAAAAAATTTTCGCCGCCGAGGCAAATACACTCCGGACTGGTGTCCAGTTATCCGTTCCCAATAAATGTCGAGATCAGAAGCACTTACCCGAATCTTGAGCGACGGCAAATCATGCACAAACCTAACGATAGGCAATTCGTCCAGCAACTGAGGTCTCGGAATTGCAACGGGCATGCCACACCAATGTTTGCCGACATCGCCAAGCCCCACGTTTGTCGCAGGTCATCGACCAACAAAAGTCGGCATAGCGGATTTGCGATTGTGCGGCGGCCGGCCGAGGCCGGGCACTCACCTCGCCGCCCGTCGCCGGTCCGGTAGCGACCATCCTGGCAATGCCCCGACGCGCGGGACGCCTAAGACGGGGCGCCGGTATACATCGCGGCCACGTCGCGAAGGGAGACTTTCAGCGACGGGTTCCGTGGCAACTCGTCGACGACGACCACCGCGACGGGCACGCAGTGCTTCGGTAGCGCATCGCGGACCATACCGATCAGTTCGGCCGGCTCCGGTGCCGGCGCCCCGGCGATCGCTTCGACCGCCGCGAACGGCACCTCGCCGAGCCGGGCATCGGGAACGCCGACCACTGCGGCATCGCGCACCGACGGGTGGGAGACCAGCACCCGCCGAACGATCTCCGGCAGGACCTTGAACCCGCCGCGGTTGATCGCCCCGTCGGCCCGCCCGTGCAGCGTGATGAAACCGTCGGCATCGATGGCGGCGAGATCGTTGGTGCGGATCCAGTCCGGGCCGATGGCCGCGATCCTGGCTTCCAACACACCCTGCTCGCCGAGCGCCAGCTCGCCGCCGCTGCCCGGGTCGACGATGCGGACCTCGGTATTCGGCATCACCCGCCCCGAGCTCGCACGCTTGACCGCACCGAACTCGCGGTAGAGCTCAGGCGTCCACGTGCACACCGAGCCAGCGAATTCCGTTGCACCGTAAGCCAACAGGACCGGCACACCGTAACGCTCCTCGAAGGCGTCGCGGGTTTCGGGATCCAGCGGGCCAGCCGCGCTGATCACGTACTCGAGCGAGGCGAGGTCCTCGCGGGGCAGGTCGGCATCCAGAAGCATCCGTACCGCTGCGGGCTGCAGCCCGCAGCGGCGGATGCCGTAGGTCTTCACCACGCGCACCCATTCGGCGACGCTGAACTTCTCCAGCAGGGTGATGCGCTTGCCGAGGTAGGCACCGGTGATCACCTGACAGACCCCGCCGATCCCGCCGAGCGGCCAGTACATCAGCTCGGGTGGGTCGTCGGCGCGGGCCCCGCCGATCGCCACGCTGGCCACGGTGTGCTCCAGCACCGACGCCGGGATGACATGGCGTTTGGGCGGGCCGGTGGTTCCGCTGGTGAGCACCCGCAGACCGGCCGAGCCGTCCCGTCCCGCCGCGCGCAACTCGTCCGACACCCGTTCGATGCCGGAAACCAGTCCCACGGTGGGCGGTTTCAGCGAGACCGCGATACCCGCCGTGCCCGCGCGGCGCGCCGCTGCGATCGCTGGCTCGGTCCAGTCCTCGCGGTCGGCGACGACGGCGGCCAGCCCCAACTGCTCGATGTCCCGGCCGATCGCCTCCGCAGACTGGAACGAATAGATCATCGACACCCACCGGCCGGCGCCCAGCAGGCCCACCACGGCAGCCGCGTGGGGTGGCCGGTTGCGGGCCACCACCCCCACCGCTGCACCGTCGGCGACGCCGGCCGCGCGCAGTGCCGCGCCGATGTCGTTGGCGTAGGCGGCGATCTCGTCACCGGAGTACCACCGGCCCTTGAACTCGATGCATGGCGCGTGGCCGTATCCGGCCAGGCTGACAGCCAGTCTGCTGCTGATCGTCGCTGCGCCGTCGCCCACGGGCTCACGCTAACCGTGGCTGTGACAAGACCTTCCACGTGGTCCATAGTTAGGGTTACCTAACTGTGGAGGACGCATGGCGACGACAATCTTCGACAGGGTGTTGCGACGGGACATCGTCCGGTTCCGCCGTACACCGTAGGAGCGTGAGCAGACGCGAAAACCCCCGAAAATTGGTGGTTTCGGGGGTTTTCGCGTCTTGTCGACGACCTACAGCAGTGACGCCGGCGGGTTGAACCGCTCGCCGTACTTGGCGGCCAGCTCCTTGGCACGGGCCACGAACCCGGCCTTGCCGCCGTGCGGGTAGCCGACGATCAGCTGCGCGGCACCGCCGGTCCACGGCGGGAAGCCGATGCCCATGATCGAGCCAATATTGGCGTCGGCCGTCGAGGTGATCACGCCCTCGTCGAAGCACTTCTGGGTTTCCAGCGCCTCGGCGAACAGCATCCGGTCGATCATGTCCTGCAGCGGCGGAGTCGACGTGCCCGAGGAGAAGGTCTCCCGCAGCCCCGGCCACAATTGAGTGCGCTTACCGTCGACATACTCGTAGAAGCCGGCGCCGGAAAGCTTTGACGGACGCCCGATTTCGATCATCTTCTCGACGACGGCCTCGGCCGGGTGCGGCTCATAGGTGCCACCGGCCTCCTCGACGCCCTTGCGGGTGGCGACCGCGATCTTGTGCATCAGCTCGAGGTTGAGCTCGTCGGACAGCTGCAGCGGCGCTGCCGGGTAGCCGGCCTGCGTACCCGCGTGCTCGATCGAGGCCGGCTCGACACCCTCACCGAGCATCGCCAGCGCCTCGTTGACGAAGGTTCCGATGACGCGGCTGGTGTAGAAGCCGCGGCTGTCGTTGACCACGATCGGGGTCTTGCCGATGGCCAGCGTGTAGTCGAACACCCGGGCCAGCGCTTCGTCGGAAGTCTTCTCGCCCTTGATGATTTCCACCAGCGGCATCTTGTCGACCGGCGAGAAGAAGTGGATCCCGATGAAGTCCTCCTGGCGCTTCACCCCACTGGCCAGACCGGTGATCGGCATCGTGGAGGTGTTGGAGCCAAGGATCGCGTTGGGTTCGACGATGTCCTCGATCTCCTGGAACACCTTGTGCTTGAGTTCCTGGTTTTCGAAGACCGCCTCGATGACGAAGTCGACGCCGGAGAAGTCGGCGGGATCGGCGGTCGGAGTGATCCGGCCGAGCAGGGCCGCCGACTTTTCTGCGGTGGTCTTGCCGCGCTCGACGGCCTTGGCCTCCAGCTTCTCGGAGTAGCCCTTGCCCTTCTGCGCGGCTTCGAGCGAAACATCCTTGAGCACAACGTCGAAACCGGCCTTGGCCGAGACGTAGGCGATACCCGCGCCCATCATGCCCGCGCCGAGCACACCGATCTTGGTGATCGGGGTCTTGCCGATGCCCTCGGGCCGCGAACCACCGGAGTTGATGGTCTGCAGATCGAAGAAGAACGCCTGGATCATGTTCTTGGCGATCGGCCCGGTGACCAGCTCGGTGAAGTAGCGGCTCTCGATGCGGCAGGCGGTCTCGAAGTCCACCTGCGCGCCTTCGACCGCGGCGGCCAGGATAGCCCGCGGGGCCGGCATCGGCGCGCCCTTGAGCTGCTTGCGCAGCAGCGACGGGAACGACGGCAGGATCGCCGCCAGCGCCGGGGTGGCCGGGGTGCCGCCGGGCATCTTGTAGCCCTTGGCATCCCAGGGCTGGGTGTGCGACTCCGGGTTGGCCTTGATCCACGCCTTGGCGGCCGGAACCAATTCCTCTACACTGCCGACGATTTCGTCAACCAGGCCATTGTCCTTGGCCGCAGCCGGCTTGAAGCGGGTGCCCTGCGACAGCACGTTCACGAAGCCGTTCTGGATACCGAGCATCCGTGTGATGCGGGCGACGCCACCGCCGCCGGGTAGCAGCCCGAGGGTGACCTCGGGCAGGCCGATCTGGACACCCTTGACGTCGGCGACGATGCGATGGTGACAGGCCAGCGCGATCTCCAGGCCTCCGCCGAGCGCAGCGCCGTTGATGGCGGCCACCACCGGCTTGCCCAGGGTCTCCAGTGCACGCAGATCTGCCTTGATGTCCTGAACCTCGGCGAAGATCTCGCCGGCGTTCTCCGGGCCTGCGGTGATCATGGCCTTGAGGTCACCGCCGGCGAAGAAGGTCTTCTTGCCGCTGGTGACCACCACACCGGTGATCGAATCCTTCTCGGCGACAAGGCGCTCTACGGCCTTGTGCATGGACTCCTTGTAGTGCTCGTTCATCACGTTGGACGAACCGGTCGGGTCGTCCATCGTCAGCGTGACGATGCCGTCGGCATCCTTGTCCCACGCAATCGTGTTCTCTGCCATGACTTTTCCTTAAACCCTCTCGATGATGGTGGCGACACCCATGCCGCCGCCGATGCACAGCGTGATGAGCGCGCGCTTGGCACCGCGGCGCTCGAGCTCGTCGACCATGGTTCCCGTGATCATCGCGCCGGTGGCACCCAGCGGGTGACCCATCGCGATCGCGCCGCCGTTGACGTTGAGCTTCTCGCTGGGGATGTTCAGGTCCTTCTGGAACTTCAGCACCACCGACGCGAAGGCCTCGTTGAGCTCGAAGAGGTCGATGTCGTCGACCGTCAGTCCGGCACGGTCGAGGACCTTGCGGGTGGCCGGCGTCGGGCCGGTCAGCATGATCGTCGCGTCGGCGCCGCTGGTGGCGGTGGCCACGATGCGCGCCCGCGGGGTCAGGCCCTGGGACTTGCCCGCAGCTTCGCTACCGATCAGCACCAGCGCGGCGCCGTCGACGATTCCGGAGCTGTTGCCGCCGGTGTGGACGTGGTTGATCTTCTCGACCCAGTGGTACTTCTGCAGCGCCACGTCGTCGAAGCCGGCCATCGCGGCCAGTCCCTCGAAGGCGGACTTCAGCTTGCCGAGGCTCTCCACGGTGGTGCCGGGGCGCATGTGCTCGTCGTGGTCGAGGATCAGCAGGCCGTTCTGGTCCCGTACCGGAACCACGGACTTGGCGAAGTAGCCACCCGACCACGCCGCAGCTGCACGCTCCTGGGACTGTGCGGCGTAGGCGTCGACGTCCTCGCGGGAGAAGCCCTCCATGGTCGCGATCAGGTCGGCGCCGATGCCCTGCGGCACGATGTAGTTGTCGAACACGGTGGCCGGGTCGGTGAACATCGCACCGCCGTCGGAGCCCATCGGGACACGGCTCATGGACTCGACGCCGCCGGCGAGCACCAGGTCGTCCCAGCCGGAACGGACCTTCTGCGCGGCGGTGTTGACGGCTTCCAGGCCCGAGGCGCAGAACCGGTTGAGCTGGACGCCGCCGACGGTGTCGGGCATGCCTGCCGCGATCACCGCGGTGCGGGCGATGTCGGCGCCCTGGTCGCCGACCGGGGAGACGCAGCCCAGGATGACGTCGCTGATCAGGTTCTCGTCGAGGTCGGGGAAGCGCGAGCGCAGTTCCTCGATCAGCCCGACCACGAGGTTCAGCGGCTTGACCTCGTTGAGCGAGCCACCGCGCTGCTTACCGCGCGGAGTTCGGATGGCCTCGTAGATGAAGGCTTCTTCGGACATGTGTGTTTTCTCCAGGTCCTGTTCGGAATTGGCGTGACGATCGTTCGACAGTCGTCCTCTGATCGCGAAGCCTACCAAGCCCGCCCAACCGGATGGTTGGGCAGTCGCTCAGGGTCATTGTGCGGCGGTGACGATGATCGAATCGTTCGAGGTGTCCCAGGCCTTCATGAAGGTGGCGACCGGGATCTTCGTGTTCGCCTCGTCGGCACCCGGATCGTTGAGGTGCACGACGTTGTTGGTGCTGTCGACGCCGGTCACGACGACGAAGTGGTCGGCGGCGGTCCGCTGGTCGTCGGTGTCCCAGATGAGTGCGGAGTTGACGTAGGCGATCACCTTGCGGCCGGCTCCGAGGTAGTGCTCGAGGGCGTTCAGGCCGGTCGCATCCGGTCCCGACGTATCGCTGTTCACCGATGCGATGCCGTAGTGCTTGAGCAGTACCGGCAGATCGCCGACGGAGATACCGCCGGTGTCGGGCTGGTAGATCTTGATGCCGGGGTTCATCTCCGACGGCGTCTGCTCGGCGACCAAGAGGATCTGCGCCTCGGTCGGGCGCTCCCCGGTGAGTTGTCCGACAACGTCGGCCACCGACATGGCCCCGCAGTTGTCCTCCAGGGACTGCGCCGCCCAGTACGGCGCCGCCGCGGCCGGGTCACCATAGACACCGGTTTGGGAGCCGGACGGATCGGCCATCGCCACACCCGGGCTGAGCAGGATCGCCAACGCCGCGACGATCGCGACCACACCCGAGCGCAACAGCGACCTCATCGGCCGATCGTAAATGACGAAACTGCAGATGATCGGTCTCCGACTAAGCTCCGCGATCATGACGGTCTCGAGGTTGCAGCCGTACGCGGTGACGATTTTCGCCGAGATGTCGGCGCTCGCCGCACGCATCGGCGCGGTGAACCTCGGCCAGGGCTTCCCCGACGAGGACGGTCCGGCCGGCATGCTGGAGGCCGCGCAGAAGGCGATCGCCGAGGGCGTCAACCAATACCCGCCCGGATTGGGCATCGCCCCACTGCGCGAGGCGATCGCCGCCCAGCGCAAGCGGCAGTACGGCGTCGAGTACGACCCGGAATCCGAGGTGCTGGTCACCGTCGGCGCCACCGAGGCGATCGCGGCCGCCGTCATCGGCCTGGTCGAACCGGGCTCGGAGGTGCTGCTGATCGAGCCGTTCTACGACTCCTACTCCCCCGTCGTCGCGATGGCCGGCTGCCGGCGGGTGGCCGTGCCGCTGGTCCCCGACGGCCGCGGTTTCACCCTCGACATCGACGCGCTTCGCGCCGCGGTGACCCCGCGAACCAGGGCGCTGATCGTGAACTCGCCGCACAACCCCACCGGCATGGTGCTCTCGGATCACGATCTGCGGGCACTGGCGGCACTGGCCGTCGACGCGGATCTGCTGGTGATCACCGACGAGGTGTACGAGCATCTAGTCTTCGACGCCAAGTCGCATCTGCCGCTGGCGGCCTACCCGGGTATGGCGGAGCGGACTGTGACGATCTCGAGCGCGGCCAAGATGTTCAACTGCACCGGCTGGAAGATCGGCTGGGCCTGCGGCGCCCCGGATCTGATCGCCGGTGTGCGGGCGGCCAAGCAGTACCTCAGCTATGTGGGCGGCGCCCCGTTCCAGCCCGCGGTGGCCTACGCACTGAACTTCGAAGAGGCGTGGGTGAGTGCGCTGCGCGATTCGCTACAGGCCAAGCGCGACCGGCTCGCGGCAGCGTTGACCGAGCTGGGCTTCGGGGTGCACGACAGCGCGGGCACCTACTTCTTGTGCGCCGACCCGCGGCCGCTGGGCTATACCGACAGCACCGCGTTCTGCGCCGAGCTACCCGGCCGGGCCGGGGTGGCGGCGATCCCGATGTCGGCGTTCTGCGACCCGGCGTCCCCGCACATCGGCGCGTGGAATCACTTGGTGCGCTTCGCTTTCTGCAAGCGTGACGACACCCTCGACGAGGCGATCCGACGGCTCGCCCACTCTGATCTAGCCGGGCGCGGCTGACGCCTTGCCGTTCAGGACGAAGCGGCGCAGGCCTTCCGTCGCGGCGGCGAGCACCGTCTTCTTGGCGCGCTTGACCAGAAACTGCGGCAGCGGCGCGGACGGTTCGACGGTGACGTCGAAGCGGACCCGCGTGGCATCGCCCTCGCGCGCAAGGGTGTACTCGACGTGCTGGGCATGCTGTTGCGCGGTGCGGTCGGCGTCCCAGACGACCCAGTCCCGGCCCCAGTGGTATTCGAGGATCTCGTGATCCAAGAAGCCGAACATGCGGATGGTGACCTTGACGCGGCGCGGCCTGCCGTCGTCGTAGCGATCCACGACATGGGCGTCCTTGTGAATCGGCGACCACACCGGCACTGACTCGACATCGGCGAGCGCGTCGAGAACAGCCTCCGGCGGGGCGTCGATCACGATTTCACGCGATGCCCGAACCGCCATACCAGCAAACATAACTACCGAAACGACCGACCGTGTCGGCTTTGGCGCAGTTCGCCGATTACCAGCCGAGTTCGGTCAGTGGCGTTGTTTCCTGTGGCGGCACACCGACGGGGCCGGCGGCACTGCGGGAAAACCGCGGCGCGGGGGCAGCCTGCTGGGTCCCGTCGATGTCGATGAGCGTTCGGCGCGCCAAAAGGTGTTCGTTCGAGGCAGCCTCGGACCAGCTCAGCACGGGGGTGACGCACGCGTCGGTGCCGGCGAAGATCGCCGTCCACTCCTCTCGGGTCTTGCCGGCGAAGATCGATGCGAATTGCTCCCGCATCTGCGGATAGCGCGCGACGTCGGATTGCTCCGGCACGGCGTCGGTCGACAACCCGAGGCCTGCCAGCAACTGGGCGAAGAACTGCGGCTCGATCGCACCGACCGCCATGTACCCGCCGTCGGCGGTCTGGTAGGTCCGGTAGTAGGGCGCGCCGCCGTCGAGCAGGAACGATTCGCGTCGGTCCTTGAGGCTCCCGGTCGCCTTCATCGTCCACATCATCTGGGACAGCACGCTGACCCCGTCGACCATCGCGGCGTCGATCACCTGACCCGCACCCGACTTCTCGCGCTCGTAGAGGGCGGCCACGATGCCGAGCAGCACCAGCATCGAGCCGCCGCCGAAGTCGGCGACGAGGTTCAGCGGCGCGACCGGCGGACGGTCGGCGTAGCCGATGGCGCTCAGCGCACCGGTCGCCGACAGGTAGTTGATGTCGTGGCCGGCGGTCGACGCCAGCGGCCCATCCTGCCCCCAGCCGGTGATGCGGGCGAAGATCAAACCCGGATTGACCGCCGCACAGTCATCGGGTCCGATGCCGAGGCGCTCACAGGTGCCGGGCCGGAAGCAGTCCAGCAGGACGTCGGCCCTGGCAGCCAGGTCCAGCAGCGCTCCCGGTTCGGACTTGACGTCCAGGTCGACGACCCGCTTCCCGCGATGCAGGAGGTCGACGTTCTCGGCGGGCATCGTCAAACCCCCGGCGGGACGCCGCACCCTGACCACGTCGGCACCCAGGTCCGCCAGGATCATCCCGGCGTGCGGCCCCGGCCCGATCCCGCCGAGCTCGATCACTCTCACCCCGGCCAGGGGTCCGGTATTCGTCACGGCCGTAAGGTAACTCAGCTGCCTTTCTGGATCTTCAGCACCTGCTTGCGCAGCCCGTCGGTGGCGGTCTCCAGCGCGCCCTTGATGACCCGCTTGACGACGAACCCGGGCAGCGGCACCGCGAGGTCGATGGACAGGTCGAAGCGCAGCTTGGTCTTGTCACCGTCCGGAGTCAACGTGTACTTGCCGTCCTGCGAACGTAATTGGCTGGCCTTGAGCAGGGTCCAGCTCACCACGTTGTCGCCGTAGGTGTATTCGACGATCTGCTCGTCGGTCAGGCCGGCCGCCTTGATCGTCATCTTGACCTTCTGCGGTCTGCCGTCGTCATAGGCCTCCAGCACTTCCGCGCTTTGATACTGCGGTGACCAGGTCGGCGTCGACTCGACGTCCGTGATGACGGCGAGGATCTCCTCGGGGCTGGCCTCGATCACGACCTCACGGGAATCTTTAGTTGCCATGGCGTGACCATAGTTGGTGGCGGCTGATCGCACGGCCGTTCGCCATGAGGTCTCTGCGCCGCAAGGAAATTCAGGTCGGGGGCAGTAAGCTGCCAAACATGGGTGAAGCGGTCGATCCAACGGTTCCACCAAGCGGCACCGGCTGCGTCGAATGCGATGCCGCCGGCGGCTGGTGGGTGCACCTGCGGCGCTGCGCGGCGTGTGGCCACATCGGCTGCTGCGACGATTCGCTGATGCGGCACGCCGCCGCGCACTGGCGGGAGAGCGGGCATCCGATCATCCGGTCGTTCGAGCCGGGCGAGGACTGGTTTTGGGACTACCAGAGCAACCAGTACTACGACGGGCCCGTCCTGGCGCCGCCGGAGTGCCGCCCGGTCGAGGAGACCACGCCGGGCCCGCGCGGGCGGGTGCCGACCGACTGGATGGAGATCCTGCGCAACCGCGCCGACTGAGTCAGCGCACCGGCGCAGCCGCGCACGCACACCGTCGCGCTGGCATCGTCGGTGAGGGTGTTGTCGTCGACGACGATGCGTTTCTTGCGAAGCACCGAGCGACCGCAGGCGATGAACGGCACCGGTGTCGCGCCGCCGTCAGCACAGATCTGCACCGAGTCGGCGAAGCGGGTGCCGAGCTCGCCCTGCTCGAAGTGCACGGTGTAGCGGATGGTGAGAAGCCAAGTGCCGTCGGGACGCTGCTCCCCCGACACGATCAGGGAGTCGTCACCGATCCTCGCCATGCACTAGATCGTCCTCCGGTCGGCGGCCGAAGCGCGGAGCACACGCCGGGATTTACGCCAATCCGGCCGCGGCCATTTCCTTTTCAAATTCCTTCGCCATCCGCTCGGCGAACGCGGTGATCGCCTTGAGCGGGCGCAGCATCACGGTGAACTCGTCGATCAGGCCGTCCTCGCGGACGTGCAGGAAATCGCAGCCGTTGATCTCGAGGTCGCCCACCTTGGCGACGAACACCAGCGCGTGGTCCGCCTGGCCCTCGCCGCCGATCTCCTTGACGTAGGTCAGGTCGGCGAAGACCCGGGACACCGCCCGAAGGATCACGCCGATCTGCTCGCGGCCCTGATACGGCTTGTGCGCGATGGGGCTGCGGAAGACGACGTCGTCGGTGCAGAGGGCGGGCAGAGCGTCGAAATCACCGGCTTCGACGGCGGCGCGAAAAGCATGCATGGCCTCAGCATGCCACGGGTGCAGATCAGCTATGGCCGCGCCAGGTGAGAGCACGAAAGAAATAGGAATGCGGCAGCCACTCGCATATGACAACGTCGACCGCGTGGTCGATGCCATTCCGCTGCCTGAGGGCATCACATTGCGCAGTGCTCGTGATGACGACTGGCCGGCGATGAGGCGGCTGGCCGCGACGTGTTTCGGCTCATTCCGAGATCCCGACACCCTGACCACCTGGCGATCGATGTCACCCCGAGAAGGGGTGATCCTCGGCTGCGACGGCACCGACATCGTCGGCATGTGCATGCTGCTGGATCTTGAGCTCACGGTGCCGGGAGGGCGGCAGCTCCCCACCGCCGGTGTGACCTGGGTGGCCGTGGCGCCGACGCACCGACGCCGCGGACTGCTGCGGGCCATGTTCACCGGACTACATCAACGAATCGTCCAGGCGCAGTATCCGATTGCGGGCTTGCTCGCCAGCGAGGCAACCATTTACGGCCGTTTCGGCTATGGGCCCGCGACCACCGAGACAGCACTGAGCATCGAGCGTCGCCACGCGCGGCTACACCCCGAGGTTCCGACCATCGGTGGTGTGCGGGTGGTGGACCCGGCAGAACACCGCGACCACTTGGCCGATATATGGGAGCGATGGCGGCGGCGCACACCCGGCGGTCTGCGCACCCCGCCGCAGCTGTGGGACGAAGTCCTCGCCGATCGCGCCTCGGCCCGGCATGGTGGCAGCCCGCTGTTCTGCCTCCTGCACGACGACGGCTTCGTCATGTACCGGACGCACGACGCCGAGGCCGGAAAGTCCGTCGAAGTCACCAAGTTCACCGCTGTGACCGGCGATGCCCGTCTCGCACTCTGGCAGACGCTGCTTGGGTTGGACCTCATGCACACCATCACGGTCGGCACCCACCCTGCTGATCCGTTGCCTCACCTGCTGGCCGACCCGCGCCAAGCCTGCACCGTCAGCAGCGAGGACGCGCTTTGGCTGCGAATCGTCGATGTTCCAATGGTTTTAGCGGCTCGACGCTATTCACACGATGTGTCGACGGTGATCGAGGTGTCCGATGCTGAATTCCACGGCGGCGGACGGTACGCGCTGATCATTCGGGACGGCCAGGCCCGCTGTGTGCCCAGCGACGAGTCGCCGGAGGTCCGGCTTGACCTGTCGGTGCTGGGCAGCATCTACCTCGGCGCTCATCGCCCGTCGGCGTTCGCCGCCGTGCATCGGCTGCACTGCGACAAACCGGACCTACTGCGACACCTCGACCTTGCGTTCAGCTGGGAGGCTCCCGCCGAGCTCGGGTTCGGATTCTGACCGTCGTCAGCCTTCGATGATCCCGCCGCGCAGCGACTCGAGCGCGGTACGGCACAGCCGCCCCAGCTCGGTCAGGGACCTGTCCTCGCCGACCATCCACAGCTCCATCGCCCCGAAGACGGCCGCGGCAATGCAGCGGGCCGTGACGATGACACGCAGCCGTTCGTCGGGTGTGGTCGGCGGGGTACTCAGGGACAGCTGGTCGGCAATTGCGTCGGCGAACTCGGCCTCCACCTGCCTGGTGTGGCGGACGATGCGGCCGGGGTCGAGTTCCTTGGCCCGCAGCGAGGCGATCTGGGCGACGGCCTCCGGATCGTAGGGCGAGGCGTCGATGGCCGACTGCACCGATTCGATGATCGACTCACCCGGTGAGCGGGCGTTCAGCGCAGCACGGAACCATTCCAGACCCACGTCGTAATCGGCAAAGAGCAGGTCGTGCTTGGACGTGAAGTGCCGGTAGAACGTGCGCAGCGAGACGCCCGCATCGTCGGCGATCTGCTCGGCAGAGGTGTCCTCCACGCCCTGCGCGAGGAAGCGGACCAGGGCAGCACGGCGCAACGCGTCACGAGTGCGCTCGCTGCGCGCCGTCTGAGCAGGCCGAACCACGCAGGTAACGTACCGCACAAAGAATTGTCAAAATTGACAAAACGCGGGCCAATCTTCACTACAGTTACGAAGCCATGACGCTCCTCGTTCATGCAGTGCTGGCTGTCCTCGTCATCGCGTGGATCATCGGATCCAACTCATCGATCTTCAAACGACCGGCCACCGGCCCCGCCGTCAGTGCGCTCGAGATCGTCTACTACGTCGTCGGTCTGGCGTCGATCGCGCTGGGCTGGTACTTCAACATCCAGTTCGTGCACGAGTACGCCGACGGCGGCGGTAACGTCTTCACCGGCGCAGGCAGCTGGTGGCAGTTCATCACGCTGGGATACGACAACCCCGCCGCGGCGTCGGCCAGCCAGGACTACACGATCGGCAACGTGATCCTGCTGCCGTTGTTCACGATCGTCGACGGCTACCGGCGGGGCATCCGACGGCCCTGGCTGTTTTTCGTCTCCAGCCTGTTCACCAGCTTCGCGTTCGCGTGGGCGTTCTATCTCGCCACGGTGGAACGCCAGCGGCTGCATGAGAAGTCTTCTCAGCCGATCGGCGCCAGCGTCGGGTAGTCGACATAGCCCGCCGGCCCCGGTGAGTAGAACGTGGCGACGTCGGGCTCGGTGAGTTCGGCTCCCGCGCGCAGCCTTTCGATCAGGTCAGGGTTGGCCAGATAGGCCCGGCCGACGGCCGCGGCGCTGATGGCACCCCACTCAGTGAGGTTCTCCAGCTGGCAGAAGGTCGTGTCGACGTCGCGGCCGGTGTTGAGCACGAACGGCCCTGGCCACAGGGCCCGGACAACCCCGAACTCGGGGGCATCCGGGTCGATGAGGACGTGCAGGTAAGCCAGTCCGAGTGGCGAGATCCGTTGCAGCAGAGCTTCATAGGCCGAGACGGTGTCGATCTCGTTGACGTCGCCCGCGGAGTTTCCCGGCGAGATACGCACCCCGACGCGGCCGGGCCCGATTTCATCGGCCACCGCCTCGACGACCTCGGCGGCCAGCCGCGCGCGATTCTGCGCAGATCCGCCGTACCGGTCGGTGCGGGTATTGGCGGTGTCGGACAGGAACTGGTGCAGCAGATAACCGTTGGCGGAATGGATTTCGACGCCGTCGAGTCCTGCGTCGACTGCGCGGCGGGCGGCCGCGCGGAATTGTGCGACCACACCGGCGATTTCGTCGGTGCGCAGCGCTCGCGGCACCGGGAGCGGTTGCTTGCCATTGGGGGTATGGGCTGACAGGTTCGCGGCGATCGCCGAGGGTGCCACCGACTCGGCACCGTTGATGTCCGGGTGCGCCATCCGGCCCACGTGCCAGATTTGCATGAACATCAGCCCGTCCCGGGCATGGACCGCGGCGGCGACCTCGGCCCACTTCTCCTGATGGTGGTCGGTATAGATGCCCGGGGTGTTGACGTAGGCGCCGTTGCCGGCCCGGGAGATGGCGGTGGCTTCGGTGATGATCAGGCCGGCCGAGGCACGCTGCGCGTAGTACTCGACCTGCAGGTCACTGGGGGTACCGTCGGCCTGCGCCCGCGAGCGCGTCAACGGCGCCATGAACAGCCGATTCCGGGCCGTGCTGGCGCCGATGGTGATCGGCTGGAGCAGGGCTGAGTCATCGGTCAGCGTGAACGTCATGCTTGCCTACAAGTGCCGGTGAGCATGGATTCATTCCCCGGCCCTAGGGATCATCGTCTTTCGGCAGGAAGCGCTCAGGATGATGGAAGTCGTTGGTGCCGCCGCGCAGCGGCACGTCGGGTGGTGGACTCCAGTGGGTTTGGCCGCCTGCGAGTTGGTGGGTGGTCCAGCCGTCGTTTTCGACGAGCAGGTTGTCGCATTTGCACGCCAGGGTGAGGTCCTCGATGTCGGTCCTGCCGCCGTGTTTCCAGTCTTTGGTGGCGTGGTGGACCTGGCTGTTGTAACCGTTCACGGTGCACCCGGGTGCGGTGCAGCCCCGGTATTTGGCCAGCAACATGATCCGCTGATCCGCCGAAGCCAGCCGTTTGGACCGGCCCAGCCACAGCGACTGCCCGCTGACCCCGTCGAACACCGCCAGATAGTGGTTCGCGGGAGCGTTCATTCGAATCAGATCCGAGATCGGGATCAACGTTCCGCCCGCCGTCACGGCCTGGCCGGCACCGGCCTGGAGGTCTTGCAGGGTGGTGGTGACGATCATCGTGACCGGAAGGCCGTTGTGCTGGCCGAGTTTGGGATCGCCGAGCCGCTCGCGCACCAACCGCGCGAGAGCATCATGCTGGCGTTGGGCGTGGCTGCGCAGGTCATCGGGTCCCGCGGCGGCGAGTTTGGCGAACACGGCATCCAGCTCGGCCCGCAATTGCGGGGTGGCCACCAGTTTCCCCTCACTCATCCCGTCGGGGCGTTGACTTCCGGTCCACAGGAAGCCGCGTTTGCGGGCCCGGTCTTCCTCGGAGAACTTCCCGTCGGGGTTGAGGTGCGTCGCGAGTCGATCGGCGACTTTTTCCAGCTGATCGGGTCGCATCGTCTGGGCGTGCTGGGCCAGGGTGCGTTCGGCCTTGTCCACCTCGACCGGCCCCACATGATCGGGCAGATCGCGGAAGAACTTCTGAATCACCCGCACATGCTCACCATCCAAGCGACCGGCCGCCCAGGCGGCGCCGGTTTCCGGGAGCAGTGCCGGAAGTGCATCACCGGTCAATGTCGTGCGTGGCGAGAGTTGTTCAGCATCCCGAATCCGGCGGTTGGCCGCGGTGCGGCTGATCCGCAACACATCAGCCAGCACGAACGAAATCGGCGGGCAGCCCTCATACCGCTCCAGATGGGTGATCTGGGCATGCGACACCGCGACCTGGCGGCGCATCGCGCTTTCCAGCCGCTCGATGGCGGCGAAGCGTTGCGGGGCGGGCAGCTCCTCGATATCGGCGGCAGCCACGAGTTCGACCGCCGCATCCAGCGCATCCAGCGCCTGAGCTATCGAACACATGTGTGAATCATACGATTCAACACCGACAAGAGATGTCCCGCGAAAACGGACCTGGGGATGAACCCAAGACTGGGGATAACACAACTCCCCCAACGCAACTCAGCTGGTGCGCACCTCGTCGAGGAACGCCCGCACGGTATCCTCCGACGCCGACGACGGCAACCCGACCATCACCCGGTCGATGATCCCGTCGCAGCGCTCCCGCAGCGCGCGAGCCAACTCATCGAGGGGTGCGACGACGGCGAACGTCTCCAGGATGTCATCGGAAATCAGCGTCGCCATGCCATCCCACTGACCCTCCAGCGAAAGCCGGTGCAACTCGGTCTGCAGATCACCCCAGCCGTGCAGCTCCAACACCTTCCGATACGCGGGAGTCGACGCGTAGAAGGCGATCTGCTTGCGCGTGCCCACTGCGGCGGCCGCGATCTCCGCCTCGTCGGTACCGGTGACCACGAATACCGGTGCCATCACCTGGAAGTCGCCCCGCGTCCGGCCCGACTTCGCCATCCCGCGCTGCAGCGCCGGAATCGTCACTTCGTCGAAATACCGCTTGGTGGTGAAGGCATGCGCGATCAGACCGTCGGCGACCTCGCCGCACATCTCCGTCATCAACTCACCGACCGCCGCGATCGCGATCTTCGGCGACCCGTACGGGTGCGACTCGGGCACGAACATCGGCGTCATCAGCCGGTGGGTGTAGAAATCACCGTCGAAGCTCAGCTTGCTGCCGTCTCGCCAGCAGTCCCAAATCGCATGCAGCGCAAGGACGAACTCGCGCATGCGCCGCGCCGGTTGGCTCCACGGCATGCTGAAGCGCTTCTCGATGTGCGGTTTGATCTGTGTGCCCAGCCCCAGGAGCAGCCGCCCCTGCGAATAGTCCTGCAGATCCCAGCCGATATTGGCCACTGTCATCGGATTGCGCGCAAAGGCCACCGCGATCGACGTACCCAATTCGATCCGCGTGGTGTGCTCGGCGGCCAGCGTCAGCGGCAGGAACGGGTCGTGACTGATCTCGGCCGTCCAGCATCCGTCGTAGCCGAGCCGCTCGAGCTCGCGGGCCGCATCACCCACGAGGGCGAGCCGGCTGATCACGCCCCGGTCGACCTTGAGACCGCCGACCTCGCCCATGGCGGCAGACGCTACAGTAAGCACTTCAGTATGGTCAACGCCGCCACGGTTAGGACACGTCGATGAGCAATGCGCAGGACTGGCAGGAGACGCTCCACGACTTGAGTCGCCGTCGCCAACACGCACACGCGATGGGCGGTGAGGAGCGCGTCGCCAGGCACCACGGCAAGGGAAAGCTCGACGCCCGAGGCCGAATCGACTACCTCCTCGATCCGGGGACCTTCCAGGAGTTCGGCACTTTGGTCGGCGGTGACATCGCGGCCGACGGACTGGTCTCGGGCGCCGGCCGGATCAACGGAACACCGGTGATGGTCGGCGCCGAGGACTTCACCACGCTGGCCGGCAGTATCGGCCCCGGCGGCAACGCCAAGCGCTATCGGCTTGCCGAGCTCGCGCTGCGCAACAAGATCCCGTTGGTGATGCTGTTGGAGGGTGCCGGTTTCCGGGCAGCCGGCGGCGAGCACTACGGCCGCACCCCGACCGACCTGATCGCCCAGGCGCAGTGTTCCGGCAAGGTCCCCACCATCTCGGCGGTGCTCGGCCCGTCCGCAGGCCACGGCGCCCTCGTCGCGCCGGTCTGCGACTTCTCGATCATGAGTGACCAGGGTGCGATCTTCACCGCCGGTCCTCCCGTCGTGAAAGAGGCCACCGGAGAGGACATCTCGAAGGAGGACCTCGGCGGACCGTCGGTCGCGCTGCCCAGTGGCGTCATCCACAACCACGCCGAGACTGACGAAGGCGTGCTCGACGATATCCGTCGTTACCTGTCCTACTTCCCTTCCAGCGCATGGTCGTATCCCCCGACCCGGCTGTACGACGAGGAGGCCGGTCTTCGCCCGACTCCGGAGCTGCTCGACATCATCTCGCGCGACAACCGCAACATCTACGACATGCGCACTGTTCTCGACGTGGTCTTCGACGAGACGGATTGGCTCGAGATCCAGCCGAAGTTCGGCAAGGCGATCATCTGCGCGCTGGCGCATCTCGGCGGCTATCCGGTCGCGGTCGTCGCCAACCAGCCCACCGAGATCGCCGGGTCCATCGACTCCGACGCCGCGGACAAGGCCGCGCACTTCATCATGGTTGCCGACTCCTTCCACCTACCACTGGTGTTCCTCGCCGACAACCCGGGCATGCTGCCGGGCAGCCAGTCCGAACGCAACGGCGTACTACGCAGCGGGGCAAGGATGTTCGCCGCGCAGACCGCGGCCACGACGCTGAAGCTGCATGTCACACTGCGCAAGGCCTTCGGGTTCGGCTCGATGGTCATGTCGCTGCTGGGCTTCGACAATCAGGTGGCAACGTTCGCCTACCCCGGTGCCACCATGGGCGCCATGAGCGCGGCCGCGCTGAGCCGGGCATCGCACGCCGATGAGGACGTCAGCGAAATCCTGAAGAAGATGGAACTCGAGGCCTCCTACCGTTCGGCGGGCCATCTCGGCTTCGACGAGCTGATTTCGCCGGAGGAAACCCGCAATGCGCTTCTGCTCGCACTGCAGCGCGGCATCTTCAGCCGTCAGGAGGTCGCCGAGCCGGTCACCCGCACGGTGATCACGCCCTAGTCTCAACCGTTTGGTCACTCAGAAGGTGAAGGCCTGCGGTGGCCCGGCCAGCGCGGCCTTGGCCCGTAGCCCGATCGCGTCGGCGATCTCGATATCGCCTGCCTCTAGCCCGTCGAGGGCCAGTTCGACGAGTGCGGCCGGTTCGGTGACCGCGCCTTCGCTATTGGCCGCGGCCGAGGAGGTGTTCGCCGAGCGCGGCGTGGAGGCCTCGGTCGCTGATATCGCGCGCCGCGCGGGAGTGGCCAAAGGCACGGTGTTTCGCCACTTCGCCTCCAAAGATGACTTGATCGCGTCCCTGGTCTGCGAGCACCTGGTCACTCTCACCGACGCTGTGCACCGGTTGTCGGATGCCGCTGATCCCGGTGCGGCCCTGCTGGAATTCCTCACCATCGCCGCCGACCAGCGACGCCAGCACGATCTGACTTATCTGCAGACGTACAGCGCGAGCGATGCCAGGGTGATAGCGATCCGTGATGAAGTGCACGCGGGCGTCGAGACGCTGGTCGCCAATGCGCGCGCAGCCGGCGCGATCCGCCCCGATGTCACCGGGACCGATGTCTTCCTGTTGATGTGTGCACCGGTGCACGTGATGGACGGCCTCTCCGATCCGCCGCCCGACTTGTGGCGCCGCTACCTGGCGATCATCTTTGACGGGTTGCGCCCGGAGGGCGCCACCGCGTTACCGCTGCCCGCGCCTGAATTGACTTGAGGCGGAACGCCTTCGGCTAGTCCACCGTCTGCCGGTAGGCGGTGACCACCGGCTCCAGCTCATCCGGTGTCGCACCGTGCATGATCACCGCGTCGGCGCCGTAGTCGAATTCCTTGCGGATCCGGTCGACACACTGCTGCGCCGAACCGGTGGCTGACGGTTCGAGCCACTCGTGGGGAATGAGCGTCGCGATGTGCTCGATCTGCTCGGCGGTCGCCTTGTGATCGATACCGCCACCCACGGACTGCACCACCGAGTCCGCCCGGAAGCGTTCCAGCACAGCGGGATCCCAGCCATTGGTGCCCACCAGCAGATCACCGTAGCCCTGCAGGTAGGTGGCCAACCGCGCCACGGTCTTCTTCAGCCGCAGCTCCTCGGGAAGATGATCGCCCACCGTCGCGAAGCACGACCACACTCGTACGCTGTCGGGGTCACGGCCGGCCTGCTCGGCGGCGTCCTTGACGGTCTTGACGCTGCGCGCCAACGTCTCCGGGGTGAAGTACGTGTGGAGGATGACATCATCGAATTCCCGGCCGCCGAGCTTCAGCGTCTCGGGCCCGAACGCAACGATGGCCAGCCGGATGTCCTCGTTGAAGTCCGGATCCAGAAGGAGAACCGGGTACTTCCCCAATGGACCGTCGTGGTTGAAGATCAGCTCGCCGTGCCACAGCTTGCGCATCACCTGCGCAAAGTCTTCCATCTGCGCGGTGGTCACCGGCGGAATGCCGAAGGCCCCGTAGATCGCTGCGATGCCACGGCCGATACCGAGCGTGAACCGGCCGCCCGACAGCCGATGCATGGTGGTCGCCCACGAGCCGGTGATCAGCGGGTGGCGAGTGTTGTGATTGGTTGCCGCGGTGGCGATCTGCATGCGGTTGGTGACGGCGAGCGCCGCGCCGGCCAGTGAGGACGCCTCTTTGACGTTCCAGCGTTCCGAGATGAAGCCGGTGCCGAAGCCCAGCTCCTCACCGCGGCGGGCCTCGTCCATCAGGGTCGCCGGACCCTCACCCCCGGCGCCGGCCAAGAGGTAGTAGCCGAGCTCATCGAGCACGCGGGTCATACCCACACTCCTTGTTTGTAGCCACAATTCCAGACTTCGGTGATCCTGCCGTCGACCACGCGGAAGATCTCCATGCTGCCGACATCCACCCGGGTACCGTCCTTGAGTGTCATCGGCGACTGGTAGACGATCGCGACGTGTTCGCCGTCGTCACCGGCCACGACCAGATTGAGGTCGAATCGGATCTCGTCGAACATCTCCAGGTGGTCGACGACGCGCTTGACGGCCTCGTCGTGTGTGAGCACCACAGCTTCGCCGACGTCATGGCGAATCACGCTGTCGCCCAGTAGTTCCTCGGCCAGCGCAATATCGCGGGTATTCCAGACCACCAGGTTGTACTGCTCGACGACCTCGCGCGCCGTTCGGCTCATGAGAACACCTCCAGTGCGTCGATGTCGGCGATCGTGGCCACCGCCCGGTCGGTGAGCGTCAGGCACAGCTCGCGTGACCGTTGCGGCAACGCATCCCAGCCGATCAGGGTGATCACGGGCAGCACGATCAGGAATCCGGTCGCCAAGCGGTAGTGCCGCCACGCTTCGTCGAACGAATATCCGCTGTCTCCAAGGTTGTCCAGGTATCCGCGGAGTAGCTCCTCGTCATGGCCCCGGCGGACCTCCGCGGGCAGGCCCTGGCTGACCAGGTAGGCGATATCGGCCGCCCCCGCGCCCACGCAGGCGAACTGGTAGTCCACCACCTTCATCCGGCCACCGGAGAAAAACATGTTGTCGGCCCGGATGTCGCCGTGCAGCAGCATGGATCGTTCGGTAAGTCCGTCGAGCGCGGTGGCGGCATGCTCGGTGAACCGCTGCGCGAACCGGGCGACCGCGTCGGGAACAGACTGCTGCGAATGCGTGCGGTAGATCTCCCAGCCCGGCCCGAACGCGGGCACCAAAAGATCCCGGACCGCGGGCATGTCGAAGCTCGGAAAAACCTGCAGTGCTCCAGCATTCGCAGGATCTACCGACCACGCATGCAGCCCCGCCAGCTGAGCGATACACAGCTGCGCCCGCTCGATCGACAACCCCGCCAGGTGGTCGGCGTTGTCCCAGTCCCGCAGGTCTTCCAGCAGCAGCACGAAGTCCGCGGAGTCGTCGGCCATCCGCGCGGCGTAGACGTGCGGGGTGTCCATCGGTGCCCGCCCGGCGATATCGCGATAGAACGCCAGCTCTCGCCGGTAGCCGCCGAGCAGTTCCATCGCGCCACGCGCCTCCGACTGCGCCGCCAGCTTGGCGATCATGGTCTCGGGAACCGATTCACCCGTGAGGTGCAGGCGATACAGCAATGACGAGAAGCCGCTGTCCTGGGCGATCTGTTCGGCGACGACCCCGGTGACGGTCATGCCCAGGGCGTCGGTAAGCCAGGCCGGGTCGACGGCGTCAATGCCCGACGGCACCGCTGCCGTGGCTGAGGTCACCCTGGAAAACATAGTTGTCGGGTGTTTAATATGCAAGGGTGCCTTCTCCCGCCCGTGGCTTGACGCAACCCGAACGGGTCGAGACCTCCCGACGCCGGCTGATGGCGGCCGCCGCCGAGCTGATCGTCGAGAAGGGTTGGGAAGCAACCACAGCCGCCGAGATCGGCCGGCGGGCGGGGTACAGCCGCACGATGGTGCATGCCCGCTTCGGCGGCAAGGAGGCCATCCTGGAGGATTTCCTCCAGGAGTATGTCGGCAGGCTCAACCCGCACCCCAGACCCCAGGCGACGGGGATGGACCAGGTACTCGCCCACATCGACCGCATCCGCGACCTGTACGCCCATGACCCCGACGTGCTGCGCGCCATGTTCGTCTCCAGCTTCGAAGCCATGAAGGCGACGTCTCCGCTGCGCGAGCGGATGACGGATCAACTTCAAGGCGGGATCGTCAATGTCGCGGAAGGCCTGCGAAAAGGGCAGCGGGACAGGTCTGTTCGAAGGGGAATCGATATCGATCGCGCGGTAAGTGATATCACCGCGGTGTTCTTCGGTATCGCGTTCCTGTGGGTCGCGCTTCCGGCCGGCTTCGACCTGGACACCGAGCTGGCACACGCCCGCGAACGGATCCTGCTGGACTACGGCGCCTGAGTCAGCGCGCCCAGGAATCGTTCGGTCTGCGCCTGCACGGCACCCGAGAACAGGTGCCCGACGTGACCGCCGTCGTGCCAGTACAGTTCGCCGCCCCATCGCTCGTGCATGGCCAGCGCACACTGCCGGTACGCCATCTGGTCGTGCCAGGCACCCACGATCAGCCGCCGTTCCGGCGGCGCCAGCGGCTCGAGGGCCAGCGGATCGATCACCGAGGTCAGGTCCGACACGATGTCGGATGCCATTGCCGCACCGACGATGTCGGCTGCCGAGCCCCACCGGTGCAGGTGCCGGGCGATCATCGCGTTGAGGCCGAGGATCGGCGTGTACAGCGCGACCGCGTCCACCCGCGGGTCCAGGCTCGCGGTCAACGCTGCCACCGCACTGCCCAACGACAGCCCGGACAGCGCGATCGCCGTCGCGTCGGGCTCGATCCAGCCGATCAGCGCCCGCACCTCCGACACGGCCCGCACCATCCCGGCGACGTTGGCCACCGGATCGGTCCCGGGATAGGCCGGCCACCGGTCGCGGCGTGGCCCGTGCCCCGGCTGCACCGGCAGGGCCACGTTGAAGCCGAGGTTGCGGTGAATATGGCCGACCCGGGCCACCAGGATGTCAGACATACCGCCCTGACCTGCACCATGCACCCACACCAACCACGGTCTCGGCCCGTCCTGGTGGCGGAACAGCACCACCTCCGCACCCGCAGGCCCGTCGTGCTCGGCAGCCAGCGCGGGCACCAGCCGCGGGTCGTGGTCGAAGCTCATCCGCTCATAGGAGAGCACGCCGGCATTGACCGGACGAATCCCCTTCACCTGCAATGGGTCCGGATCGCGGTGTACACCGGCAACGCCGAGCGCCGACAGTTCGGCGGCCACCGCGGCGTACTCCTCGACCGGCCGCCCGATCGCCGGCGGCGACGACATCAGGGTCATCCCGGTGACCACCAGCTCGTCGAGCGCGACCTCGGCCACCTGACGGATACCACGCCCGGACAGCGGATTCCACCCCTCGTCCTGCAGCGCGGCCACCGACCGCGGCAGCACGCCGCCGAGCTGGGTGGCCAGCCGGTGCGCGTCGCTCAACCGCATCGGGTCAGGCCAGCTTGAAGCCGACGTAACCGCCGCCGGCGATCTCGTCGCAGCGCCGACGATATTCGGGGATGCCCGCCGTGTAACCCATGTACATCCGTTTCTTGCCGGGAACGTTGGCGCCGTTGTACCACGAATTGCAGCTCGGATGCACCAGGACCGTCGGCGCCACAAGGGATGTGGTGTGCTCGATCCAGTCCTGCTGCGCCTCGGTCAGCGCGTCGATGGTCCGGTATCCGTTGGCCCGAAGGTAGGCGATGCAGTCGCCGATCCATTCGATGTGCTGCTCCAGTGCGGTGACGAAGTTCGTCGCCGCCGACGGGCTGCCTGGGCCCTGGACGATGAACAGGTTGGGGAACCCGGCGACCGCGAGCCCGAGGTACGACACCGGCCCCTCGGTTCCCCACACGTCGCGCAGCAGTGCCCCGCCGCGGCCGCGCACGTCCATGCGGGTGAGCGCACCGGTCATGGCGTCGAACCCGGTGGCGTAGATGATGACGTCGAGTGCGTAGTGGTGCGCCGACGTGTCGATACCGGCCGGGGTGACCGCCCGGATCGGATCCTTGCGCAAGTCGACCAGGGTGACGTTGTCGCGGTTGAAGGTCTCGTAGTACCCCTGGTCGATGATCGGGCGCTTGCAGCCGAAGGGATGGCTGGGCACCAGCGCCGCCGCCGTCTCGGGATCGGTGACGATCCGCGCGATCGCCTCGCCGTACAGCGCGGTGGCCATCCGGTTGGCCTCGATGTCGAAGAAGATGTCACCCCAGTTGAGTGCGCCCATCACGCCGCGCTCCTCGACCGCGCGCAGCTGTTCCTCCCGGCTGGCTGCCTTGATCGGCGGGCTGACCAGCATGTCGATCAGCACCGAGAACGCCGAGAGCCGGGCCGCACCGACCGGATGCCGGCGCTGCGCTTCGCGGATCTCGCCGTAGTTCGCCTTCATCTCGTCCAGCTCACCCGGCGCGAACGGACGCACCTCCCAGGGCAGGGTGAACGCCGGCGACCGTTGGAAGACGAAGAGCTGCTGCACATCCCGGGCGATCACCGGAATCATCTGCACACCGGTCGAACCCGTCCCGACGACGCCGACGCGCTTGCCGGTCAGATCGAAGCCGCCCTCGGGCCAGCGGCTGGTGAACAACGAGTTTCCCGCGAAGGTGTTCATGCCGGGAATGTCGGGTTCCAGCGGAACCGACAAGATCCCGGACGCCGCGACGACGAAGGGCGCGACGAACGTCTCGCCGGTGTCGGTCTGCAGCGTCCAAGTCGCGCTGTCCTCGTCGAACGTCATCGCCGTGACGTCGGTGTTGAAGCGGATATCGCGGCGCAGGTCCAGCCGATCGGCGACGAAGTTCAGGTACGCCTCGATCTCCGGCTGGGCCGGCATGGTCTCGGTCCAGACCCACTCCTGCTGGATCTCGTCGGAGAAGCTGTAGGAGTACTCGATGCTCTCGATGTCGCAGCGCGCACCCGGATACCGATTGAACAGCCAAGTGCCGCCGACTCTTTCGGCCTTCTCCAGCACCTGGGCCCGCATGCCGAGCTGCCGCAGCCGGTGCAGCATGTAGAGACCGGAGAACCCGGCTCCGATGACCAGCACATCAGCGTTGTCCATTCACCGACTCTTCTCTTACTCGCACAGCGGATGTTACTGTAACTATTACAGTATTGGAGGCCAATTGCGGTACACCCTGGAGTATCCGAGCGAGCTACCGACTGCACCCGACGATTTCCTCGAACCGGACGTGATCCGAGAGGTGGTCACGCACGCCGAGGCCGCGGGGTTCTCCGCGATCGCGCTGTCCGAGCATCCGGCGCCGTCGCTGAAATGGCGGCGCAATGGCGGCCACGACACCCTGGACCCGATCGCGGCACTCAGCTTCATGGCCGCGGTGAGCACCGACATCAAGCTGATGACCAATCTGTACGTGCTGCCCTTCCGCAACCCCTACCTATCGGCCAAGTCCCTGGGCAGCCTCGACATCCTGTCGGCGGGCCGGCTGATCGCGGGCGTGGGCGCGGGATACCTGCGCTCGGAATTCGCCGCGCTCGGCGTCGACGTCGATGACCGCGCCCAGCTGCTCGACGAAGCCCTCGCTGCACTCACCTCGATCTGGACCGAACCGGAAAAGCCGGTCAGCGGAAAGGGTTTCAGCGCGACCGGCCCCATGTGGCTGCAACCGCCGGTGCAACGCCCGCATCCGCCGATCTGGATCGGCGGCAACACCGCGGCGTCGGTACGCCGCGTGGTCCAGTACGGCAGCGGCTGGATGCCCCTGATGGCACCCGCAGGCATGGCATCGGCGGTCGGCACCGCAGCGCTGGAGACCGCCGGCCAGTTCGGCGCGTTGCTCGGGCGGTTGCGGGACGCGCTCGCCGACGCGGGGCGTGATCCGGAGTCCGTCGACGTCCAGGTGATCTGTCCGTGGATCGACCTCGACGACGATTCGTCGCTGCGCCGGGCGCAGGATGTGCTCGGCGAGCTCGCGCAGCACGGCGCGAACTGGGCCGTCGCCCACGTCGAGGCGCCCACCCCGCGCGAGGCCGTCGACTACATCGACGCGTTCGGCGAAGCCGTCATCGCAGGCAACCTGGTCAGCTGAACCGCAGCACCTGAAAGCACTACTGTAATACTCTTAGTACAGCCCCGCGTCCGAGGAGGATCCACGTGAAAGTTCCCTTCACCTGGAAGGTCACCGGCTGGTTCATGATCGGCTGGTCGGCCGAATACGACGTCGGCGACGTCCGGCCGCTGCGCTATTTCGGTGAAGACCTCGTCATCTATCGCGACTCCTCCGGTGAACTGCACGTGCTCGAGGGACACTGCAAACACCTCGGCGCCCACATCGGGCACGGCGGCACGGTCGTCGGCGACTGCGTCGAATGCCCGTTCCACGGCTGGCGATGGGGACCCGACGGCGCCAACACCTACATCCCCTACCAACCGGACCGGCCCAACAAGGGCCTGCGCCTGAAGGCCTATCCGGTTGCCGAACAGCACGGCTGCATCTTCATGTGGCACCACCCGGACGGCGAGCCACCGCGCTGGGAACTCCCCGACATCTTCACCAAGTTCCCGCAGTTCCCGGTCGAACCCAATGCCTACTACCGACCCTTCCCCGAGTTCTCCCGGTTCGCCGAGAACGAACCGGTACATCCACAGATCGTGGCCGAAAACGGTCCGGACAGTGCGCATTTCCACTACGTGCATAAGGCGACGGTCACACCGGTGTGTCTGGAATGGGAGGCGGTCGGCGAGGAGTGGCGCTTCCTCACCGGCTGGCCGGACACCCGCAGCGACGACCCGAACAAGATGGCGCTGCGCATTCACAGCCACTTCTCCGGGCTCGGCTTCGCCATCAGCGCGTTCGAAGGCTCGTCGAACCACCGGCTGATCTTCGCGTGCACACCCGTCGACGACGAGGTGTCCAACATGTTCTACTCGATCTGGTGGCCGCGAAAAGCCGGTGATACCAGTGAGATCCCCCCTGACGACGTCCGTGAGCGGGTGGAGAAACAGTACCTCGGCACGGTGTGGGAAGACCTCGAGATCTGGCGCTACCAGAAGTACGTCGAGCACCCCGCGTTGGCCAAGGTCGACGCGAAACCCTATATGGCCATGCGGAAGTGGGCCCTGCAGTTCTACGACGTCGCGGAAGCGGCACCCGTATGAAGCCCGGCCTCGTCGACCCGGCGCACACGGCGATCGTCACCCAGGAACTGCAAGGTGCGGTCGTCGGGCCGAACGCCGGCCTGGCCGCACTAGCCCGCGAGGCCGAGCGCGAGGCGCTGCCGAACATCGAGCGACTTCTACCGGCGGCACGCGCGGCCGGGGTGAAGGTGGTGCACTGCCTCGTTCAGCGCCGGCCGGACGGGCTGGGCGCCAACCACAACGCCAAGCTGTTCGCAATCGGCGCCAACGGTGTCGACATCGCACCGGGCAGCCCCGGTGCCACACTGCTGCCCCAATTCGGGCCCGAGCCAACCGATCTCATGCTGCACCGCTGGCACGGCCTCGGCCCGATGGGCGGCACCGACCTCGACGCGATCCTGCGCAATCTCGGCGTGACCACGATCGTCGCCGTCGGGGTGTCACTGAACGTCGCGATCCCCAACCTGGTGATGGACGCCGTCAACGCCGCCTACCGGGTGGTGCTGCCGCGCGACGCCGTGGCCGGGGTGCCCGCCGACTACGGCACCGCGATCATCGACAACACGCTGGCGCTGCTGACCAGCGTCACGACCACCGACGAACTGATCGCGTCCTGGGAGGCATGATGGACACCGACACCGAATTGCCGCAACTGCCCGCGGGTTATTTGCGTGACCCCTATCCGTTCTTTGCCGAGATGCGCGAGGGTCCAGGGGTATTCCGCGGCACCGTGATGGACTACTCCAAGACACCCGAGTCGCTACGGCCGACCAACACATTCGCCGCTGTCTCCTTCGATGCGGTCAACAAGGTCTTCCGCGACGGCAAGGTGTTCAACTCCACGATCTACGACGCCACCATCGGTCTGTTCATCGGCCCCTCGCTGCTGGCCATGGAAGGCAAGACGCACTGGGACCACCGCAATCTGGTCTCGGCCGCGTTCAAGTCGAAGTCGCTGTCCCGCTGGGAGCCTGAAGTTGTGCGTCCGATCGTCAACGGGCTCATCGACGAGTTCATCAAGGATGGCCAAGCCGATCTGGTCAAGGCGTTCACGTTCGAATTCCCCACCCGCGTCATCACCCGCCTGCTCGGCCTGCCCGAGGAGGACCTGGCCGACTTCCGGCGCCGCGCGGTTCAGCTGATCAGCTATGCGGTCAACTACAAGAAGGCATTCGAGGCCTCCGAGGCGCTCAGGGAATACTTCATGACGCAGATCGACAAGCGCCGTTCGAAGCCCACCGAGGACATCATCGGCGATCTGGTGACCGCCGACATCGGCGGCGAGAAGCTCACCGACGAGGCGATCTACTCGTTCCTGCGGCTGCTGCTGCCCGCCGGCCTGGAAACCACCTACCGATCGTCAGGCAATCTGCTCTACCTGCTGCTGACCCACCCCGATCAGTTCGCCGCCGTGCAGGCCGACCGGAATCTGATCGCGCCCGCGATCGAGGAGGGGCTGCGCTACGAGACCCCGCTGACCACGGTGCAGCGGTTCGCCACCGAGGACAGCGAACTGGAAGGTGTTGCGATTCCGGCCGGTTCGGTGATCGATCTCTGTATCGGGTCGGCCAACCGCGATCAGCGCCGCTGGCCGAACTCCGAGGAGTTCGACATCTTCCGCACACACACCCCGCACATCTCGTTCGCCGCAGGCGAGCACACGTGTATGGGTCTGCACCTGGCGCGCATGGAGACCAGGGTGGCCGTCGAGTCACTGCTGGATCGGCTGACGAACATCACGCTGCTCGCCGACGATGACCCGCACATCCACGGCCAGCCGTTCCGGTCACCGACATCGCTGCCGGTGACCTTCGACGCCGTCCGCTAGCCCTGCCTCATCCTTTCCAGGGCTTGGCTTTGACGAATCCGCCTGCGTCGATCCGCAATTGCGTACCGGTGATGAAACGGGAGTCGTCACTGGCCAGGAACACCACCGCGGCCGACACGTCGTACGGTTCGATATAGGGCACCGGCATGGCCTGCATCGCCGGGAAGGACAGCTCGGCGTCGAGCCGGGTCGGCGAAGCCAGGTCGGGCCGGAACACCCGGTACATGCCCTCGTTGTGCAACATGTCGGTGTTGACATTGGTCGGGTGCAACGCGTTGACCCGAATCATCCTCTTGGCCAATTGGATTGAAAGATCGTTGACATAGTGGGCGACCATCTGCTTGGCGAGGCTGTAGGCCGATCCGCCGGGGCCCTGGTTGCTGGCGCTCCCCAACTGCGCGGCAAGCGATCCGGTGGCGATCACCGACGCGCCGTCGTTGAGGTGCGGCATGCTGGCCTGGATGACATTGAACACCCCGACCAGGTCGGTGTCGATGGTGTCCGACCACGACTGCAGAGTCTGACCCTTGCCCATCGGGCAGATCCCCGCATTGGCGACGACGATGTCGAGGTGGCCCATCTCCTCGACCGCCTCGGCGATCGTCTGCCACACCGCACCGCGTTCCCGCACATCGCAGATGGTCGAGAAAACCCGTGCGCCTTCCTTTTCCACCAGCAGGGCGGTCTCGTCGAGATCTTCGGGTCGAGCCAGCGGGTAGGTGTTGCCGTCGAGATCGGCGCAGATGTCGAAGATGATGACGTCGGCGCCCTCGGCGGCCAGTGCGATCGCATGCGAACGCCCCTGTCCCCGTGCGGCTCCCGACACGACGGCAACTTTGTTGTCCAACTTGCCCACTGGGTGTTCCTTTCAAAAGTCAGGACTTGCGAGGAGCGCGGAAGGCGACGGTCTTGGTTTCCAGGTATTGCTGGAAACCCTCGATGCCGCACTGGCGTCCGACACCGCTGTTCTTGTAACCGCCGAATGGCGCGTCCGCGCCGTAGAACATTCCGCCGTTGACGCCGATCGATCCGGTGCGGATGCGCCGGGCGACGGCCATACCCCGGTCGATCGATCCGGACAGCACCGCCCCGGCGAGCCCGTAGGCGCTGTCGTTGGCGATGCGGACAGCTTCGTCGTCGTCCCGGAAGGGCAGCACCACCAGAACGGGGCCGAAGATTTCCTGCTGGGCGATGGCCGACCGGCTGTCGACACCGGTGATCACCGTGGGCGATACGAAGTGCCCGCCAGCCAGATAGTCGGGCAGGCCCTCGAAACGTCCGCCGCCGACCAGGATGTCGGCGCCATCGCGGCGGGCCATATCGCAGGCGTCGAGCA
This sequence comes from Mycolicibacterium vinylchloridicum, assembly GCF_013404075.1. GTDB lineage: Bacteria > Actinomycetota > Actinomycetes > Mycobacteriales > Mycobacteriaceae > Mycobacterium > Mycobacterium vinylchloridicum. The sequence goes on along the minus strand of NZ_JACBJQ010000024.1, from coordinate 50,506 downwards.
CGCGTTGCTTCTGCGCGGCGCTGACGACGGGGCCGACAAAGGTTCCCGGCAACGCCGGATCCCCGACCGGCACAGCCTGATACGCCTCGGTGATGGCGGCCAACGCCTCCGGATAGAGGGACTCGTGGATCACCAGCCGGGTGGTCAGCGCGCAGGCCTGCCCGGCGTGCACGCACACCCCGACCGCGCCACCGATGACGTGCGCAGGGTTGGCATCGTCGAGCACGATCAGCGCGGACTTCCCGCCCAGTTCCAGGAAGGTGCGCTTCATCGTGTCCGCACCCTCGCGCATCAGTTGCTTGCCCACCGCGGTGGAACCGGTGAACGAGACCATGTCGACGCGAGGGTCGGTGGCCAGCAGTCCCGCGACCTCGTTGGACGGGGTGGGCACGACGTTCAGGACACCGGCCGGGATATCGGTGTGCTCGGCGACCAGGCGGCCGATGCGGGTGGCGTTCCACGGTGTATTCGGGTCGGGCTTGAGGATGACGGTGTTGCCGGTGGCGAGCGCGGGACCGAGTTTGTTGAGGATGACCTCGACCGGATAGTTGGACGGGGTGATGGCGGCGACGACCCCGACCGGTTCCTTGACGACGGTGCGCACATTGCGCTCACCGAACAGCCCGCCTCCGTCGAGGGTTCGCTCCCAGTCGAATTCGTCGATCAGCCGGGCCGGATAGCGCAACGAGTCGGCGAGCGGCCACTCCAGCTGGGCGTCGCCGGTCGACATCACCGGGCAACCGACCTCGGCCACCAGTTCCTCGCGCAGATCTTCTTTCTCGGCTTCCAGCGCGGACTGCAACTGGGCCAGGCATCGCTTGCGGAGTTCGGGATCGGTCGACCAGGCGGTCTCGTCGAAGGCACGCCTGGCCGCGCCGATCGCGCGGTCCATATCGCCTGGCCCGGCGGCGGCGGTGACCCCGAGCACGCGGCCGGTGGCCGGGCTGACGTTGTCGAACTGCGCACCGTTTTCGGCCGCGGACAGTTTTCCGTCGATCAGCATCCGGGTCTCGGCGCGCTGGCCCGCACGCAATCCGAGCTCTACGCTCGTCGCACCCTGCTCGCCCACCACAGGCACCACCTTCACGTTCTGGGACGGTCAACTGTAAAGGTTACAGTAATATTCTGCGGTGTTGTTGCGCCGATTCCCGGGGCTCGCGGCGGGCGGGTGTGAGAATGTGGTTACCACCGCACGCGAAAGGGGAACGACTTGATCAAGGTGATGGACGGCATCCGGGTTCTGGAGGTCGCGCAGTTCACGTTCGTCCCGGCGGCCGGGGCGATTCTGGCGGACTGGGGCGCCGACGTCATCAAGGTCGAGCACCCGGTCCGCGGCGACACCCAACGCGGGTTCATCAACATGGGCGGCTTCCAGCTCGACCCCAACCGACACCCGCTGATCGAGCATCCCAACCGCGGCAAGCGCAGCGTCGGCATCGACGTGTCCACGCCCGACGGCCAGGAGGTGCTCTACGAATTGGCGAAGACCTCCGACGTCTTCCTGACCAACTACATGCCGCAGGCCCGACAGAAGAACAAGTTCGACATCGAGCACATCCGCGCGGCGAACCCGAACATCATCTACGCCCGCGGCAGCGCCTACGGCGACAAGGGTCCCGAGCGTCTGGTGGGCGGTTTCGACGGGACCGCGTTCTGGACGCGCAGCGGCGTAGGTCATGCGCTGACCCCCGAGGAGCTCGGAGGCGCACTGCCGCAGGGCATTCCGGCATTCGGCGATTCGATCGGCGGGATGAACATCGCCGGCGGGATCTCCGCGGCACTGTTCCACCGGGAGCGCACCGGCGAAGCGGTCGAGCTCGACGTGTCCCTGCTGAGCACCGCGTGGTGGGCGGCCGGCGCCAGCGTCACACAGGGCATGGAGACCGGGGAAACCATGCGGTCGCTGATGCCCGGCACCACGACGTCGGTCAACCCGTTCATGGCCAACTACCTGACCTCCGACGGCGGCACCATCAACCTGTGCATCGTCAGTCCGACCGGCTACATCCGCGACACCTGGGAACATCTCGGCTTGCCCGAGCTGGCCGACGACCCGCGGTTCTCGGAGGTGATGCCGCTGATCCAGAACGCCGAAGAGGGCGTGCGGCTGATCACCGAGGCGATCGCCGCCAAGCCGTTCGAGTACTGGCGCCAGCACCTCAAGACGATGAAGGGGCAGTGGGCGCCGTTCCAGAGTCTGATCGATCTGGCCACCGACGAGCAAGCGTTGGCCAACGACATGATCGTCGAGGTGGAAGCCGCCGACGGTGGGGCGCCGTTCAAGGTCGTTCGCGGTCCGGTGCAGTTCAACCACGAGCCGCTGGAGACCACCCGCGCCCCTCAGGCCAGTGAGCACACCGAGATCGTGCTGATGGAGATCGGCATCGACTGGGATCGCATCGAGGCGCTGAAGGAGTCCGGCGCGATCGCCTAAGAACTGACCGCCTCGCGGACCCGCTCCACGCGGACCGGGACACCGGTCAGCCACGCCATCCCGGACAACGACTCGACATCCTCGGGCGCACTCGACGTCAGCCGATTGACGTTGGACCCGCCGGCGCGGTTCGCCAGTTTCCACGTCCCGGTGCCCGTATGCCCCCACCCGTGCGGGACTGCGATCACGCCGGCCATCAGGTCCTTGGTCGTCATCACCTCGACGGTGATCTGGCCGTATGGCGAAGACACCCGCACCAGATCACCATCGGAGATGCCCAATTCGGCCGCATCGTCGACGTGGACAAGTGCCCGCTGTCCCCGTTCGCCCCGCATCAGCAGCGGCGAGTTGTGCATCCACGAGTTCTCCGAGCGCGGCTCGCGCATGCCGATCATCCGCAACGGATACCCATCGGGATGACCGGCGCGCGAAAGCTTGTCGACCTCGGCGGCGATACCGGGGTGGGCGAGGCGGACACGGCGCGACAGGTAGGCCACCGCATTGCGCAGCGCACCGGTGCGGATGTGCGGCGCCACGACCACACCGTGCGGATGCTCCTCGGTCAGCCTGCGATGCGTCAGCCCGCCACGACGCAGTCCGAACAGGTCACCGCCCTGCGATGTCCGGATCAGGCCGTCGATCATCATCCGCGGCCCCAGGGCTATTCCAAAGCGGCCCAGTGTCTTTCGCACGGCACCGAGCACGGCGAATGCGCGCACATCGGGCGCCAGCTTGACCGTGAGAGCTTCCACGATGTCCCATTCCGAGCGGGCCTCGCCGGCCGGTGCGACGACCGCGTCGGTGGCCTGCCGGAACGGCGTGGCCTGGAAGGCCTGGAAGGTGTACGGGAAGTCGTCGCGTTCGTACATCGTGGTCACCGGCAGGATGTAGTCGCATCGCCCGGTCGTCTCGGTGACGCAGAAGTCAAGGGCGACAGACAGTTCAAGGGAATCGAAGGCCGACTCGAGCTCGTCGCCGTTGGGCACCGATAGCACCGGGTTGCCCGCCGAGACGAACATCGCCCTGATCTGGCGATCGCCCGGTGTGGTGATCTCCTTGGCCATCAACGCGGCGGGCTCCATCGCGACGGCGATCGGGAACCCGCCGATCCGGGACCGGTTGCGATACGACCGGCGCATCGCCAGACCCATGATCGTGGCCTGCCAACGCCCGCCGATGGTCTCCATCGAACTGAACACCGACCCGCCGGGGGCGTCGAGGTTGCCCGCGACGAGATTCACCGCATCGATCAGATAGGTGGTCAGCGTGCCGAATCGGCCGACGCAGGTGCCGAGCCTGCCGTAGACGGCCGCCCGCGGTTCGCGCACCAGATCCCGCGCGAGCGAGCGCACGCTGTCCGCGTCGATGCCGGTGTGCGCCGCGGTGGACTCCGGGGTGTAGGGCGCGCACAGCGACCGCAGCCATTCGACGCCGTCGGCCTGCGCCTTCACCTGCGCGGTGTTGACGAGGCCTTCGCCGAACATCACCTGCAGCAGCGACAGCAGCAGGAAGGAGTCGGCGTCGGGCACGATGGGAAGCCATTCGAAGGCCGCCGCGGTCTCGGTGCGGCGCGGGTCGACGACGACAACGCGCCCGCCGCGCTTGACGATGTCGTGCATGCGATCCTTGATCCGCGGTGCGGTCAGAAAACTTCCATGGGAGACAACAGGATTGGCTCCCATCATGACCAGTAGATCGGTGCGCGTCAGATCGGGGATGGGCACCGACGTCGGCGCGCCGTACAGCAACTGGCTGGCGATCAGCCGGCTGTTCGTGTCCTGCGACGACGCCGTGAAGTAGTGGCTGTCGCGGCCGAGGGCCTTGATGAACATCAACGCCGCGAAGGTGTGCGCGTAGCTGAAGGCACCCGGGTTGCCCATGTACCAGCCGACCGCGCCTGAGCCGTGGGTCTTGAGGATCGCAGCCAACCGGCCGGCGATATCCGACAGCGCCTCGTCCCAGCTCACGGGCTCATATCCGTCCGGGCCTTTGCGGAGCGGCGCCGTCACCCGGTCCGGATCGTTCTGGATCTCGGTGAACGCGATGCCCTTCTGGCAGGCGAAGCCGGCCGAGAGCGGATGGTCCTTGTCCGGGCGCAATGCCGTCAGACGGCCGTCCTCGACGGTGGCCACCATGCCGCACAGCGGTTCGCAGATCCGGCAGAACGTGGTCTTGTGCTCGATGTTCGACGCCACATAGGCCAAGATACTGTAAGTGTTACAGTTCGTTTGCCTGTACGGCAGATCCGAGAGGAAGCCCATCGATGAACGATGTCGCCATCATCGGCGTCGGCCTGCACCCGTTCGGCCGGTTCGAAGGCAAATCCGCTCTTGCGATGGCTGTCGACGCCATCTTCGCCGCTGTCGCGGACGCCGGCATCGAGTGGAAGGACGTGCAGTTCGCCACCGGTGGCAGCTGGACGGTCGCCAACCCGGACGCGATCGTCGCGATGGCGGGCCTGACCGGAATCCCCTTCACCAATGTCTTCAACGCGTGCGCGACGGCGGCAAGCGCCACCAAGGCATGTGCTGACGGAATCCGGCTGGGCGACTACGACATCGGTATCGCGATCGGCTTGGACAAGCACCCCCGCGGCGCGTTCACCGAGGACCCCGCGTTGGTAGGTATGCCGCGCTGGTATGCGGAGAACGGCCAGTACCTCACCACCCAGTTCTTCGGCATGAAGGCCAATCGCTATATCCACGATCACGGCATCTCCGAGGAGACGCTGGCGCGGGTGGCCAACAAGAACTTCCGCAATGGTGTTCTCAACCCGAATGCATTCCGCCGCAAAGAGATTTCCATCGACGAGATCATGGCCTCGCCGGTGCTGAACTACCCGCTGCGGCAGTACATGTTCTGCGCTCCCGACGAGGGCGCCGCGGCCGTCATCATGTGCCGCGCCGACATCGCGCACCGCTACACCGCCAAGCCGGTGTACCTGAAGGCTGTCGAGGTCCGCACCCGAACCTACGGCGCCTACGAGGTCAACACGACCTTCGGCCCGGTAGACGAGGTGGCCGCGCCGACGGTGTTCGCGGCCCGAGCCGCGTTCGAAAAGGCCGGTGTGGCACCGCAGGACGTCGACGTCATCCAGCTGCAGGACACCGACGCCGGCGCGGAGATCATCCACATGGCCGAGTGCGGCTTCTGCGCCGACGGCGACCAGGAGCGGCTGGTGGCCGACGGCGAGACCGAGATCGACGGCTCCATGCCGGTCAACACCGACGGCGGGCTGATCGCCAACGGTGAGCCGATCGGCGCCTCGGGGCTGCGGCAGATCCACGAGATCGTCCGGCAGCTGCGCGGGCAGGCCGGTGACCGCCAGGTTCCCGGCGAACCGAAGGTCGGCTTCACCCAGCTCTACGGTGCACCCGGTACCGCGGCCGCGACGATCCTGACGCTGTAGAGCGATGGGCGTTCTCGACGGGGTGCGGGTGCTGGATTACGGCCGGTTCATCGCTGCGCCGTGGTGCAGCGCGATACTGGCCGATATGGGCGCCGACGTCCTGCGCGTCGAGAAACGGGAAGGCGGCGAAGACCGCTGGGTGCAGTCGGTCACCAGCGGCGGTGAAGGCGGCACCTTTCTGCAGTGCAACCGCAACAAGCGCTCCCTGACCCTGGATTCGACGACGCGGGAGGGCGCCGACATCACGCGGCGGTTGGTATCGCGGTCCGACATCGTCATCGCCAATATGCCCGCCGCCGGGATGCGGGCCAGCGGGCTGGACTACGAGTCGCTGTGCGCCGTCAAGCCCGACATCATCCTGGCCAGCGCGACCGCCTACGGCGAAGGCGGGCCCTACAGCGACCGCATCGGATTCGACGGCGCCGGCCAGGTGATGTCCGGCGCGGTCTATCGGCAGGGCCTTCCGGAGTTGCCGATCCGTACCGTGGTTCCGCAGGCCGATTTCGGCACCGCGCTCACCTTGACCATCGGTGTCATGATGGCGCTGTACCACCGCAGCCAGACCGGGCAGGGCCAGCATGTGGAGGGTGCCCTGCTGCCGACTGCGTTGATGCTGTCCAACGCGTTCCTCATCGAACGCGAGCTGCTGGGAGTGGACAAGCCCAGAGCGGCCAATCGCGGGACGTCGGTCGCCCCGTGCGATCTGTACGAGGTCAGCGACGGCTGGGTCCTCCTTCAGATCGCCGGTCAGCCGATGTTCAAGCGGTGGTGCCGGCTGATCGGCCGGGAAGATCTTTTCGACGATCCGCGCTTCGCCGACGACGACTCCCGCTGGCAGCACGGCGATGTCCTCAACGACCTGATGCAGCAATGGTGCGCGGGCAAGACCAAGGCCGAGGTGCTCGCTGCACTCGAGGCCGCGAAACTTCCTGCTGCCCCGCTGAATTCCCCGCAAGAGGTGCTCGACGATCCGCACGTCGAGGCGATGGGGTATCTCAAGCGGGTGCCGTTCCCCGGCGCCTCGAAACCTGTGCCGCTCATCGAGACGCCCTTCCGGCTCTCGGCAACCCCGGGGTCGATCCGGCGGCGTGCCCCCTTACTCGGCGAGCACACCGACGAGGTGCTTGCCGAAATCGGCTACGGGACTTCCGAGATCGCGGATCTACGCCGCGACGGCATCGTCTGAGGAAAGGAACGGGTATGCGCAAAGAGGACATGATCCTGGTCAGCGTGGACGATCACATTGTCGAGCCGCCCGACATGTTCAAGAACCATCTGCCGAAGAAGTACATCAACGAGGCTCCGCGCTTGGTGCACAACCCGGATGGCTCGGACTGCTGGCAGTTCCGCGATGTCGTCATCCCCAATGTGGCGCTCAATGCGGTGGCGGGCCGGCCCAAGGAGGAGTACGGGTTGGAGCCGCAGGGGCTCGATGAGATCCGGCCGGGGTGTTACAACGTCGACGAGCGCGTGAAGGACATGAATGCCGGGGGGATCCTGGGCTCGATGTGTTTCCCGTCGTTCCCGGGTTTCGCGGGCCGGTTGTTCGCCACCGAGGATGCCGAGTTCTCGCTGGCCTTGGTGCAGGCCTACAACGACTGGCATGTCGAGGAGTGGTGTGGGGCCTATCCGGCCCGGTTCATCCCGATGACCCTGCCGGTGATCTGGGATCCGGTGGCCTGCGCCGCCGAGATCCGCCGTAACGCCGCCCGTGGGGTGCATTCGCTGACGTTCACCGAAAACCCCGCCGCGATGGGCTATCCGAGCTTCCACGACTTCGATCACTGGAAGCCGATGTGGGACGCCCTGGTCGACACCGACACCGTTCTCAACGTGCACATCGGCTCCTCGGGCCGGTTGGCGATCACCGCCCCCGATGCGCCGATGGACGTGATGATCACCCTGCAGCCGATGAACATCGTCCAAGCCGCCGCCGACCTGCTGTGGTCCCGCCCGATCAAGGAATACAAAGACCTCAAGATCGCCCTGAGTGAGGGCGGCACGGGGTGGATCCCGTATTTCCTGGAGCGGGCTGATCGCACCTATGAGATGCACTCGACCTGGACCGGGCAGGACTTCAAGGGCAAGAAGCCCAGCGAGGTGTTCCGGGATCACTTCCTGACCTGTTTCATCTCCGATCACGTGGGTGTGCAACTGCGTAACGATGTCGGGATCGACAACATCTGCTGGGAAGCCGACTACCCGCACTCCGATTCGATGTGGCCCGGCGCCCCCGAACAACTCGACGAAGTCCTGCGCGAACACAACGTCCCCGACGACGACATCAACAAGATGACCTACCAGAACGCCATGCGCTGGTACCACTGGGACCCCTTCACCCACATCGCCAAAGAACAGGCGAATGTCGGCGCACTACGCAAAGCCGCTGAAGGACACGATGTTTCGATCCAAGCGCTGAGCAAGCACGATCACGGCTCGTCCGACCCGAACGCCGCGCTCAAGGCGGCGACCGCATCCCAGCGTTGATCTAGGAGAGCACCCGCACCGGCACATTGCTCCAGCCGGCGACATTCTGCATGTTGACCCGCTTGCAGCCGCTGAAATCCACCTCGAAGCGGGGCATGAAATCGAGCATCTTCTCCAGTGCGATGGCGCTTTCCAGGCGGGCCAGAGCCGCGCCAAGGCAGCTGTGAATTCCGTAACCGAGGCCCAGATTCTGGGCCTGGGTGCGGTCTCGGTCGATGTCGAATCGGTCCGGCTCGGTCCACGCCCTACCGTCGCGGTTGGCCGATCCGCCGACCAGGAAGACCGGCTTGCCTGCCGGAATCGTGACACCGTGCAGGGTGACCTCGCGCAGCGAGCAGCGCACGTTGTATTGGGCCGGCGCCTCGTAGCGCAGCAGTTCTTCGACGGCCAGCGGAATCTTGCTGCGGTCCCGCTGCAACAGCTCCCACTGGTCGGGATTCTGCGCGAACACCACGGCCGCATTGCCGATCAGCTTGGTCACAGTTTCCGCGCCGGCCCCACCCAGTAGTATTGCGAATTCGGTGATCTCAAGACTGTTCAGCGGCTCCATCCGGCCGTCGTCGCGTTCGATCTCGGCACAGATCAGCTTGCTCAGCAGATCGTTGCCAAGATCCTCGCGCCGCTTCTTGATCAGCCCGAGGTAGTAGATGGCCATGTCGACGGCGGCTTTCTGCCCCGACTCGGTCATTTCGACGTCGCCACTCTCGCGATGCAGAAGTTCATCGATCCACAGCCGGATCTGCTGGCGATCGTCGGCAGGCACCCCCTGCATGGAGGTCATGACGTCGACCGGGAACAGTGCCGAGAAGTCCTGGACGAAGTCGAACCCGGACGGGTCGACGGCCGCCAGATGTTTGTCGACCAGGTCGGTGACGAGCGCGCGCTGCGCCTCGATCACCCGCGGAGTGAACACCTTGTTGAGCAGGCTGCGCATCCGCCGGTGCGCGGGCGGGTCCATGGCGATGATCGAGCCGTGCTTGGTCACCTCGCCTTTGCGCACCTGCCCGAGATCCACGCCGTACGCCGACGAGTAGGTCTCGTAGTCCTTGAACGCCGCGGCGACATCGTCGTGCCGGGTCAATGCATAGAAGTCGTAATCGGGGCTGTAGTAGACCGGGGCCTCCTCGCGCATCCGGCGATACGTCTCGTACGGACTGACGAAGAAGTCTTCGGAGAACGGATCGAAGACCACCGATGTTGTTGTCATGTGGCCGTCGAGACCTTTTTCGCCGGCGGTGAGTAGTTCGGCTTGCCCAGTCCCAGGACATGCTGGGCGATCATGTTGCGGAACACCTCGAGCGTGCCGCCGTAGATCCCGAACAGCGGCGCGAACCGGAAGGCGTACTCGGAGGCACCATTGTCGGCCGCCCCGTCGGTGTCCACCGGCAACACCGAGGCCGCACCGGCGAGATCCATCAAGTCCGGGGCGATATCGCGCATCGTCTGGGCCTGGGCCACCCGGCCGAAAATGCTTGGCGTGGAAAGGGATGCCTCCAGGCGGGCGGCACTGCGTCCGAGGCGGTAGGCGACGGCGCCGTCGTCGACCAGTCGTCGTCCCGCCGCGTCGGCCTGCCCGACATGGGCGGCGACCACGTCGACGGCGGCGGCCATCACACCGGCCTGATGCGCCATGATCGACACGTCGGAGAGCCCATCGGCTGCCGTCGGTGCCGCACCGTGCTCGGCGTCCAGCGGCCCGCGCAGCACGGTCCAGCCGTTATTGGCTTCGCCGAGCAGATACTTCTCGTCCACCCGGACATCGTTGTAGTACACGATGTTGGTGCGATCGCCGTCGACGGTGCGGATGCCCTGGATCTCGACGCCTTCGGTGTCCAGCGGGACCAGAAACATGCTGAGGCTCTTGTGTTTCGGCGCGCCCGGATCCGAGTTGGTCAGCAGGAACACGTACTGGCAGTTGTGGGCGCCGGTGGTGAACATCTTCGATCCGTTGATGACCCACTGGTCGCCATCTCGCACAGCGCGGGTCTTGCACGTGGCCACATCTGACCCGCCCTCGGGTTCGGTGTAGCCCAGGCACATTCGCGCAGTGCCGTCGAAGACCCTGGGCATCACCTCGCTGACCAGTTCGGGCTTCCCGAACGCGGCGACCGCCCGGGCCACCATCACGGTGGTGCCCCATGTCACCCACGGCACATGAGCGCGTCGGCGCTCGAGGTCCCAGATCCGGCGCCGGACACGGCTGAATCCGCCGTCGGTCCCTGTCTTGAACTCCGCTTCCAGATAGCCGCGGGCGCCGAGGGCCAAATGCACGCCCTCGTCGAAGTTGTCCCCCGTGTGCCGGTCTCGCAGATGGACCTCCTCGGTCACCAGCTCAGAGAGAAAGGCACGCAGCTCGCGTTGGAAGGCCGCATCATCGGCACTGAGCTCGACTTCGGTGAAATCCACTGCAGCTCCTAGGCTTGGGACGGTATGGCCAGCACCGGCGGCTCGGCGGCGGCCGGGTCCGGATTGGCCAAGGGCAAACCCATGAACCGGCGGGCGTTGTCGCCCATGAAGTCATAGGTTCGGCGCTCATCCATGCCCTCTGCGTACTTCCAGAAGCCGCGCGGCTCGGCCAGGCCTTCGGGGTGCGGATAGTCCGATCCGAACAGCACCCGGTCCCAGCCGACGGTGTTCACCACGTCCGAGACGCTGCCCTCCCAGAACGGGCTGACCCAGATGTTGCGCCGGAACACGTCGTGGGGATGCTCGGGGAAGTTCTGCGGCATCTTCTTGTACAGGTCTTCGAAATCGTTGAACAGCGGGAAGATCCAGGAACTGCCGTTCTCGACGCTGGCGATACGCAGCTTCGGGAAACGGGTCAACGTGCCGTGGCAGATCAGGCTGGTGATCATGTCGGCGATCTCGCGGTGGCCGAGCACCATCCACCGGAACGCGCTCATCGCCATGAAGTTCTGTGTGTGCGGCGGCTCCCATTTGCCGACGTACTCGTCGAGCGGCGGGTAGCTGGCGTGCAGCACGATCGGCAGACCCGCGGACTCGACGTCGCGCCAGAACGGGTCGAACTCTCCCAGCGCCGGTGATCGCCAGCCGTGCACCCCGCGGACCGGCCCAGGTTTGATCAGTGCGACCCTGGCCCCTTGGGATAGGATGTAGTCGAGTTCGGCTTGTGCCCCGGCAACTTCGGAAAGGTTGATGATCGGGGTGGAGAACACCCGGTCGTCGGACGCGTAGGACCAGTGTTCGGCCATCCACTGGTTGAGGGCGTGGATGATGGCGAGCGTCAGCTCGGGATCGTCGGCCGACGAATGTTCGACGAGGCTGGCCAGCGTCGGATAGTTGAGCGCCTCGACCACGCCCTGGCGGTCCAGCTCGGCGATCCGGTCCGCCGGGTTCTTCGTAGCGGCCGGGGCTTCGATTGCGGGGCCTTGCATTTCGCGAAGCGTCAGTCCCTCGGTGTTCTCGCCCGCGAAGAACTTCTCGTGCGCGCCCGGAGCGGCGACCCGCTCGAATGTCGGGTTCGGGATGAAATCGCTGACCCGGTTGTTGATCACGAGCCGGGTCTGCCGGCCCATCTGGGCGTATTGCACTGCATAGCGATAACGTTCGGGCAGGTATCGGGTCAGCGCCTCGGGCGTCTCGTACATGTGCTGATCGGCATCGAAGATCGGCACATCGCGCAGCTGTGCGTCGGTCATGAGACCTTCTTCAGCGCAGCGGCGTAGGCGGGTTTGCCCAGTCCCAGAACGTATTGGGAGATCATGTTGCGGAACACCTCGAGGGTTCCGCCGTAGATTCCCGACAGCGGCGCGAAGCGGTAGACGTATTCCGACGCGCCGTCGTCCGCCGCACCGTCGGTCTCCACGGGAAGCGTTGCCGCAGCCCCCAGAACGTCCATCAGATCCGGTGCGATGTCGCGCATGGTTTGCGCGATCGCCACCCGGCCGTAGAGGCTCTGCGAGCTCAGCGCGGCTTCCATCCGGGCGGCGCTGCGGCCCAGCCGGTAGGCCACCGCGCCGTCGTCGACCGCGCGCCGGCCGCCAGAGTCGGTCCGGCCGACGTTGGCGGCTACTTTGTCGACGGCGGTCGCCATGAAGTTGGCCTGGTGCATCATGATCGAGACGTCGGCCAGCCCGTCGGCGGCCGCGGCCACCGCCCCGTGCTCGACATTGAGCGGTTCCCGCAGCACTGTCCAGCCGCCGTTGACCTCACCGAGCCGGTACTTGTCGTCCACGCGGACATCGCTGTAGTAGACGATGTTGGTGCGGTCACCGTCGACGGTGCGCAGGCCCTGGATCTCGATGCCCGGCAGATCCAGCGGAACGAGAAACATGGTGAGGCTCTTGTGTTTCGGCGCATCCGGATCGGTGTTCGTGATCAGGAAGACGTACTGACAGTTGTGCGCGCCAGTGGTGAACATCTTGGAGCCATTGATAATCCACGTTGATCCATCCTTGACCGCACGGGTCTTGCAGGTGGCCACATCCGAGCCGCCTTCGGGCTCGGTGTAGCCCAGGCACAGCCGCACATGCCCGCTGAACACCTTCGGCAGCACCTCGGCCTTGAGTTCCTCGGAACCGAAGCTGTCGACCGAGTGCGCCACCATCGAGGTGGTGCCCCAGGTGACCCACGGAACGTGGAATCGCCGCTTCTCCAGTTCCCAGATCCGCCGTCGCACTCGCGGGAAGCCGTCCTGGGCTTCGGTTTTCCACTCGGCTTCGAGGTATCCCGCGGCACCCAGCGCCAGATGGACGCCCTCGTGGAAGTTGTCGCCGGTCTCCCGGTCGTGCCGGATCACCTCGTCGGTGATGTGAGTCGTCAGGAAGTCGCGGACCTCGGTGAGGAAATCCTGGTCCTCGGAGGACAGATCGACGCTTGAGAAATCCATTGCGCTTGTGTCCTAGGCGGTTTCGCGGTCAGCGAGGATGTGGGCGATCTTCTTGGCGCTGGCACCGGGATCACCTGCGGCAAGCGGCCAACCGCGTGCGCGCACCAGGTAAGCAGTCGCGGCGGCCTCCGACGACACCCCGAGACCGCCCTGGATGTGCACGGCCATTGTCGCCGCTTTGGACGCTTCGTCCGCCATGAACACAAATGCCGACGGGGCCAGCTCGGGGCGCGCATCGGGCTCGTTGTCGAGGAACCATGCGGCCCGCCGGGAGAGATTGCGGCCGCCCTCGACGGTGATCACCATGTTGGCCAACGGGTGCGAGATCGCCTGCAGCGTGGAGATGGGGACACCGAGCGTGTAGCGGGACTTGGCGAACTCGGCAGCGATCATCATGGTTTCCTCGACCAGGCCGACCAACGCCGACGCCGTCAACAACCGCCACTCATCCAGTGCGCGGTCATATTTGGCGAGCGCGTCTGCTCCGCTGCCCAACACCGTGCGGCTGTCCGCGGCCGCGGGATCGACCCAGGCCATCGGCAGCCTGCCAATGTTGTCCACCTTGGCCGGCCGGGTACCGAACGATAGAAGCACCACATCGTCGCCGTCGCGGACGATGATGTGATCGGCGATCGACCCCGTCGGGATCAACCGCACACCCGACACGCTGTCCAGGGATGCGTCCAGCCCGACGATCTGGCTGCCGCTCATGATTTCCTCGGTCAGCGCCCCCAGCTCGGCAAGCAGTCGGGCAGCGGACACGTGGTCGATCCACGGCACCGGCGCAAGCGAGCGGCCCAGCTCCTCGGCGACCAGGGTCAGGTCCACCAGCGTGGCACCGTCGCCGCCCGCGGACTCCGGGATCCCCATCGTGGTTGCGCCCATGGCGCACAGGCGTTCCCACAGGCTCTTGTCGAAGCCGGTCGCCTCGGCGGCCCGCACCGTGTCGATCGGGCTATGGGTCTTGAAGAACTGCCGATAGGCGTTCTGCAGATCCTTGTGGTCCTCGGTGAGGCTGTAGTCGAGCCTGCGCAGTTCGTAGCGGTCCATTCAGCGCTCCCTGAAGAAGAAATCGTTGGCGTTGTTGTAGAGGTAGTTGTCGAGGACATCAGACGGCAGGTCCAGCGCCTCGGCTTCCGGCACGACGCGCGCCATCTTGAGTACCGGCCAGTCCGAGGCGAACATCACCTTGTTCGGCCCACGGGTGCGCATGTAGTGGAGCAGGCTGTCCGGCAACCGCTTCGGTGACCACGCCGACGTCATCATCCGCAGGTTCTCGTACTTGATCATCAACCGGATCGCGACATCCCACCACGGGTCGGCACCGTGGATCATGCACAACCTCAGCTCGGGGAACCGCACACACACCCGGTCCAGATGGATCGGATTCTGCACCTCGCCGGGAATCGGTGGGCCGGGCAGTCCGGTGTTGAGGCACAGCGGCAGGTCCAGCTCGGCGCACTTGGTGTAGAGCGGATAGTACACGGCGTCACTCGGCGGGTACTGCGCGTCGCCCCAGAAGCTCGGTCCCACAGCGGCATACACGACGGGCAGGTCGGCGACGATCGCGGTCAGCTCGCGTAGCGTCGGAATCGGTTTGAGCAGGTTCATGCCGCCCATCGCCAGTGCGAACCGGTCGGGGCGCGCTTGCGCGAACTTCCGCGCGGTGACGTGCGGCTTGACGATGTTGTCCATCAGGACGGCTTTCTGCACACCCTGAGCGTCCATCTCGTCGAGCAGCTCACCCATGTCCACCGGGGCGAACATCGACTTGGGCCCCTTGAAGTAGTCGTCGCGGACCTTCAGCATCCAGGTGGGTTGCTGTTCGGTTTCGCCGAAGTGGACGTTGACCAGACCGTCAATCACGTTGCGGGTCATGACAGCGAAACCTTGCCGGCGGCAGTTTCTTTGGCCCAGCGGTAGTCGGCCTTGCCATTACCGAGGCGCTTGACCTGTTCGACGACGATGAACTCCTTCGGTGCTTTGTACCGGGCCAGCTGCGCGGTGCAGTGCTCACGTAGCGCGTCGTGCACCACGTCATCATGCAGGGGATCGAAGGCAACGATCGCTACAACTTCAGACCCCCACCGCTCGCTGGGCCGCCCCACCACCACCGCGTCGGCGACACCAGGGTGGGCACGCAGCACTTCCTCCACCTCTTCGACGAAAACCTTCTCGCCACCGGTGTTCACCACCAGGGAGTCGCGGCCGAACAGCCGCAGCGTTCCGTCCGGCGCCAGCGAGCCGCGATCACCGGAGATCACCACGCGCTCACCGTCGACCACGGGGAACGTCTTCTGCGTGGCATCCGCGTCGTCGAAGTAGCCGAGCGGGATCCGTCCGGCACGGGCCACCCACCCGACCTGATCCTCACCGGCGCCCAGGAATCTGCTGTAGTCCTCGGCCAGAACCAGTGCACCCTCGCGCAATTCGAAGGTGTCCTTGTGGTCGCCGCGGCTGCTGCGGCCGAAACCGACGTTGCCGGTCTCCGACGACCCGTACCCGTTGATCAGGATGATGTTGGGCAGCAGCTCCAGCAGCGCGTGCTGATGCTTGGGATTGGTTGCCGCTCCCCCGGTCGCCAACGCAAACAACGAAGACAAGTCGTAGTCTCCGCGCTGCAACTCCTCGACAAGCGGGGCGGCATAGGCGTCTCCGACCATCGTCATCATGCCGACCTTCTGCCGCTGCGCGGTGGCGAGCACCCGCTGCGGGTCGAATTTCGGTGAGTCGTAGAGCACGACAGTCTGGCCGTTGAGCACCGCGGCAAATGCCGTCCACATGCCGGCGGCGTGCATCAGCGGCGACACGGCAAACCAGGGCGCGCCGGGGGATCCGAGCCTGTCGTGGATTTCGGTGACCGACTCGTGGTCGGCGCCGTTCATCGAGATGGCATAGGTGTCGGCCTGGCGCCACATGACCCCTTTGGGCCGGCCGGTCGTGCCGCCGGTGCAGATCATCAGCACGTCGTCCGGCGACGGGGTGATGTCGCCATCCTGATCATCCTGTGCCAGAGCATCGTCCAGATCGATCGCGCCAGATAGGTCTGTCGCACCACTGCCATCGTCGATCGAGATCAGCAGCTCGGCGCTCTCCGGCGGCAACACGTCGGCGAACTTGGCGCCCAGCGACCGGTGATAGATCACTCCGCGGGGTTTGACGTAGTCGAGCAGCTCGGCGACCTCGCGTGGCGTGTAGTGGTGGTTGACGTTGACCGGCACCACGCGCGCCTTGAGACACCCGATGACCATGTCGGGATACAGGTCGTTGTGCATGATCAGCGCGACCCGGTCCTGGCCGCACTCCCAGTTGCGGAGCTCGTCGCGCTCGCGGTGTGCCCCGAAACCCTTGCCGGCCAGGAAGTTCGCCAGCCGGCGCGTCCGGTCGGCCGAATCGGCGAACGTGTTGACGCGGTCCCCGCAGATCGTCATCGGCCGGTCTGGAATGACTTCGGCGATGGCGTCGAGCACGGCGCCGATCGTCCATTCGGGCATCGCTCAGGCCGCCGACGACACCGAGAGGCCCAGCAGGTCCAACGCGTTGTCCCGCATGACTTTTCGGGTGTCAGTGGCGCTGAACTCGGGGAACTGGGGAATGTCGGCAGTGAACGACATCGGGTCGGCCAGTCCCTCGCCGTGTGGCCAGTCCGATCCGAACAGGATCTTGTCGACACCGATGGTGTCGGCGAGCAGCTTCACATCGTCCTCGTAGTACGGGGCGATCCAGACGTTGTTCTTGAGCTGCTCGACCGGGTCTTCCTTGTAGTGGTAGGGCGCGTTGTTGGCGGATTTCTTCAGCCGCTTGATCAGGCGATAGACGAAGTACGAGCCGTTCTCGATGCTGGCCACCTTCAGGTTCGGGTGCCGGGTGAAGACCTGGTGCACGATCATCGACGCCATCGAGTCGTGGATGGCACGGTCGTCCATCAAGACGCTGTCGAGCGGATCACGCTTCCCGAAGCCCTCGAACGTTCCGGTGCCGCCCCACAGCGCCGATATCGCCAGGTAGCCGCTGTCGGAGAGGTGGAAGATCACCGGCACACCGGCCTCAGCCAGGCGGGCCCACACCGGGTCGTGTACCGGGTCACCCAAAGATCGCGGCTTCACCCGCCCCGGCACCGGCGCCGGCCGCACGCAGACGATCTTGGCGCCCCGGCTCAACACGAAGTCGACCTCGGCCACCGCCGCGTCCGGGTCGGCCAGCGAGATGATCGGCGCCGAAAAGAACCGGTGGTCGGGCCGGTCGAAACCCCAGTCCTCGTCGAGCCACAGGTTGAACGCATGCACCGAAGCCATCGTCGCCTCGATGTCGCGCTTGAGCGCCTCCTCGACACCGCACGCGAATGTCGGCAGCATGAAGACGGTTTCGAGGTTCTGCTTGTCCAGGATCTTCACCCGCGCGTCGCGGTTCTGGTACTCGGGATGATCGGCGAGCCTGTCGACCTTCATCAGCGACGCCGGATCGACGCCGTCGGGAATCTCGCCACGGAACAACAGGTCCAGACAGCCCGGCTCGATGATCGGGTCGAACGTCGGGTTGGGGATGAACTGGTTGATGACGCCACCCATGACGGCGAACGTGCGCTTACCCTCGGTGAGCATCTGCACGCCACGGCGCTTGAACTCCTTGGGCAGATGCCGGGTGAACGAGTCGGTCGGCTCGTAGTAGTGGTTGTCGACGTCAATCGCTCTGTAATCCAAAGTCATCGGTGTCGTCCTCTCAGCTCACGTCAGGGGCGGGAAGTTCGGGGGCCGCTTCTCGAAGAACGCGGTGATGCCCTCGATGAAATCGGGGCGTTGCATGGACTCGTGCATGAGGGTCTCCGCCCGCCGGCTGGCGTCGGCCGCCTCGCGCAGCGCGTCGCCGTACACCTGCCGCTTGATGACGGCCAGTGAGCTGGGTGCGCAATTGGCGGCGATGTCTGCGGCGTATTCGATTGTGCGGTCCAGCAATTGGTCCGGTGCGACGACTTCTTTGACCATGCCGAGTTCGAATGCCTCCTCGGCGTAGAACACCCGCCCGCTCATCAGCAGATCCAGTGCCGCTCCCCAGCCGACGACCTTCGGCAGGATCCACGAGATGCCGTATTCGGCGATCAGGCCGCGACGGGCGAACGAGGTGGTGAACTTGGCTCCGGCCGCGGCGAACCGGATGTCGCACATCAATGCCTGCGTGAGTCCGATGCCGGCGCAGGCGCCGTTGATCGCGGCGATGACGGGCTTACTGACGGTCGTGACGAACAGCGGATGGCGCTCCCCGACCATCTTGCTGATGTCGGTCTCACCGTCGCTGTCGACGCTGGCCGAGCTGATCGACGAGAGGTCGCCCATATCGGCTCCGGCGCAGAACGCGCGCCCCGAACCGGTGACCACGATCGCGCGGACTCCCGCGTCGGCTTCGGCGGCATCCATACCCGCGTAGAAGCCTGCGGCCAGCCCGCCGCCCCACCCGTTCATCCGCTCCGGCCGGTTGAACGTCAAGACCGCGACGCCGTTGTCGAGGACCTCGTAGAGAACAGGCTGGGCCGCAGCGGAATTGGCGGTGACATCAGCTTGGGTGTCGGTCACCTACGCGTACCTCCCGGAAATGGCGCGCCAGCATGCGGATTTGTCCATACTGTACACCTATCGGTATCACCTTCCGCAATTAACCCGCGACGAGGCCGAGACGCTGGTAGGCCTGCTGAATCTGGGTCTTTCCAGCGTCGGGCAACTCGGTCTGCGGCGGGCGCGAATGCGGATAGTCGCCGATCGGAAGTCCGAGCAGCGACGCGGCGTATTTGAAGGCCCCACCCCAGTGGGTGAAGTAGTCCGGGCGGCCCGGATAGCAGGTGAACCACGAACCCATGTCGATGCCGAACTGGTCCAGCCCGGACTTCTGCGCGTAGTCCATCGCCTCGATGAGCTTGTCGGCCCAGACCAGCTCCCAATATTCGGAGATGATCGGCTGCTGCGGGGTCTCGTGCAGGTAGCCCGCGGTGCCCAATTGCGCGGGGCCGACGATGCCGGCTCGCAACCAGCCCGCGCGGTACACCGTGAGATCGCATTCCCAGATCACCAGGCCGGGCGCCAGCTCGTGTAGCAGCCTGCTGTTCCCCGGACGGAACGCGCCCTCCTTCGTCGCGCACACGGCGGGGATTTCGGCGTAGATGCGCGCCCCCTCCGCTGGTGTCAGCACGTATCCCGACGACGGGGAGTTGAACATGCCGAGTGCGATATCGGTGCGATCGGCGATGTATCTGAAGAACCGTAGAACGCCCGCTCCCCCGTGGGTCTCCATCATCGGGGTCTGGATGTAGGCGATGTCGGCGCCGGCTTCCTGGGCGTGCCGGGTGAGTTCCAGGCAGTCCTTGGCGGCCGTCGCCGCGGTGCAGGCCTGGATGACGACATCGGGGTCGATGCGCCGGCCCTCCTCGATTGCGATCTCCAGCAACCGCTTTCGCTCAGCAAGAGTCAGCGACCAGAATTCGGCGATGCCGCTGGTGCACCACAGCATCGGGTGCTTCAGCTCACCGACGCAGTACCTCACCAGCGTCCGGTAGGCGTCCCAGTCGATCTCGTCGCCGTCGGTTCCGGCGAACGGCGTGTAAAGGCTGTTGCCGATCCCACGCAGTTGCGTTCGCGCCCACTCCCGGGCGTCGCGTGTTGTCGCCATCACCGCTCCTTGGTTTCAAGCTCAGGTGAAATCGCTGCCGCCGTCGACGTTGATGTTGGCGCCGGTCATATACGAATTGCGTTTGGAGGCAAGGAAAGCGACGACCGGGCCGATCTCCTCGGGCAGCCCGGCCCGCGGCAGGTGAGCGGGGTGCCCGAAGTGTGCGTCGATCGCGGCCATCAGCGCGTAGGGGTCGGATCCGTCGACGCCGACAGACTCGGCCCAGCCGGTGAGCGCCTCGGAAGCGATGCTGCCCGGAGAGACGACGTTGACCAGGATCTCGTCGGGGGCCAGCGATAGCGACAGATTCTTGGAGACACTGGTGACCATCGCCTTGGCCGCGGTGTAGGCCGCCAACCGCTGGCTCTGCCGTTGCGTGGACTGGGCGGAGAAGTTGACGATGCGCGCCCACTCCGCGGCCCGCAGCAGGGGCAGTGCCGCGCGCACGCAGCGCACCATCCCCATCGCGCCCTCGTCGATGGCGGTGCGCCATTGATCATCGGTCAGATCGTCGAAAGTGCCTTGCACACTTGGCCCGACGGCGTTGATGAGGATGTTGAGCTCGCCACCCCACCGCTGGCCGATCTGGGCGAAGACCCGCTGCACCTGCGAGTCGTCCCCAGTGTCGACCACCAGGCCGACCGCGTCCGGGCTGCCGCGCCCGATCAGTTCGTCGGCTGCCGCGTCCAGCAGAGCGGCCGTGCGTCCGACGAGTGCGATGCGGGCGCCGTCGTCGGCCAGACACCGGGCGGCGGCCAATCCCATTCCGCGCCCACCGCCGACCACGACGGCGGTGGCGTCACCGAGTCCCAGATCCACGGCCGGCAGGGCTTACGTGTTCGTCCAATTCGGCGCCCGCTTCTCGGCGAACGCGACGGCACCTTCACGCGCATCGTTGGAGGAGAAGACCGGGATGATGAGTTCCAGCTGCTTCTTCCACATTTCGGACTGGCTCCAATCCGCGGACTGGATCAGTACGTCCTTGGTGGCGGCGACGGCAAGCGGGCCGTTGGCGCTGATCTTCCCGGCCAGCTCGACCGCGCCGGCCAGCGCTTCGCCGGGTTCGGTGAGGACGTTGACGAACCCCCATGCCTCGCCCTGCTCGGCGGTGAACGTCTCGCCGGTGAGCGCCAACTCGAACGCCTTCTGATACGGGATGCGCTGCGGCAGGCGCAGCAACCCACCGCCGGCCGCGACCAGACCACGCTTGACCTCGGGGATGCCGAACTTCGCGGTCTTCGACGCGACCACCAGGTCGGTGCCCAGCACCACCTCGGTGCCGCCGGCCACGGCGTAGCCCTCGACGGCCGCGATGAGCGGCTTACGCGGCGGGCGTTCAGTAAACCCGATGCCACGCCCGGGGATCGCCACGATCTCGCCGGCCGCGAACGCCTTCAAATCCATCCCTGAGCAGAAGTTTCCGCCCGCGCCGGTGACCACGCCGACGGTCAGATCAGGGTCGTCGTCGAGCTCGTCGACCGCATCCGCAAGTCCTTGGCTCACAGCAAGATTCACCGCATTGCGCGCCTCGGGGCGATTGATCGTGATGACCAGAATCCGGCCTTGGCGTTCGCGCAGCACTGCGTCCGACACCCGGTGCTCCTCCGTGTTTGATTCGCTGGTATCGGTAAAACCTACTATAGGCTTTACAGTAGCGGGTAGAGACCGGTCGGATCGCGAGCGGAGACGCAGTTCACAGAGCAACGCCAGGTAGATTCCGCGCTACCGGTTCTTCAAACGGAAGGTGACCTACAGTGGCCAAGCCAGCGACCGCCACCAAACGCCCGCGGCGCGAGCGCGGGTCGATCAACCCCGACGACATCATCGCGGGTGCCTTCGAACTGGCCGAGCAGGTGTCGATCGACAACCTGAGCATGCCGCTGCTGGGCAAGCATCTCGGTGTCGGCGTCACCAGTATCTACTGGTACTTCCGCAAGAAGGACGACCTTCTCAACGCGATGACCGACCGCGCGCTGAGCCAGTACGTGTTCGCCACGCCCTATGTCGAAGCCGCCGATTGGCGGGAGACCCTGGCCAACCATGCCCGCGCGATGCGCAAGACCTTCATGGGCAACCCGATCCTGTGCGATCTGATCCTGATCCGCTCGGCGCTCAGCGCACGGGCCGTCCGCGCCGGTGAGATGGAAGTGGAGAAGGCGATCTCCAGCCTGGTCGAGGCGGGCCTGTCCGCCGAGGACGCGTTCGACACGTACTCCGCGGTCTCCGTGCATGTGCGGGGTTCGGTCGTGCTGCACCGGCTTTACGAAAAGAACGCCGCCGCCGGTGAAGACGCCCACCAGCTCGAGGACACGATCATCGGCAACGCCGACAGCACGCCGCTGCTGGCCAAGGTGAGCGCCGAGGGCCACCGGATCGGCGGCACCGACGAGCGCAATTTCGAGTTCGGCCTGGAGTGCATCCTCGACCATGCCGCCGCGCTGATCGAGGAGGGCAAGAAGCCCGCCGCGAGCAGTCCCCGCAAAGCGGGAGGCCCCAGCAAGCGAGGCCTTTAGACCTCGATGATGACCGCGCCGCCCTGGCCGCCACCGGCGCACATCGCGGCCACACCGATGCCTCCGCCGCGACGGCGCAGCTCGTAGATCAGGGTGGTGATCATCCGGGCGCCGGACGCCGCGATGGGGTGCCCCAGGCTGCAGCCGCTGCCGGAGAAGTTCACCAGCTCCTCGTCGATGCCGTACTCCTTACAGGCCGCGATCGGCACCGAGGCGAAGGCCTCGTTGATCTCCCACAGCGCCACGTCCGACGGCTTGAGGTCGGCCCTGCCGAGCACCTTGCCGATGACCTTGACGCCGCCCAGGCCGGTGTCGCGCGGGGCAACACCCACCGAAGCCCATGCCTTCACGGTCGCCATCACGTCCAGCTTCTGCGCCTCGGCGTAGGCCCGGTCGACCACCGCCACCGCAGCGCAGGCGTCGTTGGTGCCACTTGCGTTGCCCGCGGTGATCGAGAAGCCCTCTATCTCCGGGTGCAGCACCTTCAGGCCGGCCAGCTTCTCGGCGGTGGTATCGCGGCGGGGATGCTCGTCGACGCTGAAGTCCACGACCGAGCCGTCGAACTGCTGAATCTTCAGCGGCAGGATCTCATCGAGGAACTTGCCGGCATCCTGAGCGGCGACGGCGCGCTGGTGCGAGCGTGCAGCCCAGGCGTCCATGTCTTCGCGGGTCAGGCCGTAGGACTGCGCGGTGTTCCAGCCGACGGTGATGGACATGTCCTTGGCCGGAGCGTCCGGGGTCTCGACGTGGGTCGGCGGCATCCACCGCTCCTCGAACTTCAGCTCCGGTCCAGGAATGCGCCAGTTGGTCAGGGGCGTCATCGACAGCGACTGGACGCCACCGGCGATCAGCACGCGCTCCATCCCGGAGCCGATCTGTGCCGACGCGTTGCCGATCGCGGTCAGGCTGCCCGCGCAGTGCCGGTTGACGGACTGGCCCGGCACGTGCTCGAGGCCGGTCGCATCGGCGGCATAACGCGCGAGATCGCCACCACCGTAATGGGATTCGGCGAAAATCAGGTCATCGATCTCCTCCGGGTCGACACCGGACCGGCGGATGACCTCCG
Organism: Mycolicibacterium vinylchloridicum; assembly: GCF_013404075.1. Classification (GTDB taxonomy): domain Bacteria; phylum Actinomycetota; class Actinomycetes; order Mycobacteriales; family Mycobacteriaceae; genus Mycobacterium; species Mycobacterium vinylchloridicum. Next base: position 27,094 of record NZ_JACBJQ010000024.1, on the reverse strand, counting down.
GCAGCACCGCGGTGATCAGCGTTTCGGGCGGGGTGTTGACCAGCGTGCCCTTGAAGGAACGACCGATCGCGGTCCGGACGGCACCAACAATGACTGGTTCGGGCATGACGACCTCGCTTCGACGTTGAGACGTTACGCAGTGGCAACTTTACAAAAGTAGCAGGAACTGTAGCGCTGACGGTAAGTGGTCCGCGTCACTCTGGTTCGGGCACGTGGAAATGCTCGTCTCGCAGTCGGAACGCCTCTTTGGTTCCGACCTGCGCCCGGGTCTTGACGAAGTTGAACTCCCCCGGCGAGAACTGCAGGTTGGTGCCGTACGCATGGAACAGGTAGCTGGCCACCTCTTCGCCCTGGTAGGCCTGGCTCTGCTCAACTAAGCGGAATGCTTCTTTGGCGATGACGACGCCGTCGGCGGGCATCTTGGCCGTCTTCTCCGCCCAGTACTGTGCCCGTGCCGTCACCTTCCCGGCATCGCAGGTGTCGGTGAAGACGCCGAGGTGCTCGACGTCCCCCGCGGTGATGATGTCGCCGGTCAGCAGCATTCGCCGGGCCAGCACCGGGCCGAGTCGGTGGAAGAACATGTGCAGGCTGCCCAGCGCGGGCCCGAGGAATCGGGTGGCCGGCATCCCGATCTTGGTGTCGCGTGCGACAACTGAGATGTCAGCCATCAGCGCCATCTCAAATCCGCCACCGAGCGCGTACCCATTGATCTCCGCAACAGTGACCTTCGGGAAGCCCATCAGGTTGTGATAGAAGCCGAATGACTTGCGGTCCACCGTCAGTCGACGCCGCTGGCTGGGTCGGCGCTTGGCCTGCTCCTCGGTTTTGTCGCGACCACTCTGCTCTTCGCGCGAGCGCTCATCGCCATACCAGCCGTAGGCGTTGTTCATGTTCGCGCCGGTGGAGAACACTCCCTCAGCGCCGCGCAACAACACGACGGTGATGTCGTCATCCTCGGCCACGACATCCAGGTGACGAGCGACGGTCTCCCGCATCGCGGCGTCGTACGAATTGCGCTGCGCGGGGTTGTTCAGCGTGATCGTGGCAATCCGCTTGTCGCGGTCGACCTCGAACAACACCCGATCGTCATCTGTCATATCGCTTCCTCACCTGGGGTCTGCGTTGGAAATGAGCTTGGCTTCGATGGTTCTGTCCCGACCGAAGGCCAGGGTGTGCCGCCGCGCGGCGGCAAGGTGGTCCTGGGCCAGCCGGACCGCGCGGTCGGCGTTGCCGTCGGCAATCGCGTCGAGCATCTTGCGGTGGTCGCGCAGCGCGGCCCGCATGGTCTTGTGCCGCATCGGGTCTGGCTCGTCACTCCATACCGACGCCTCATGCGCCGACCAGATCAGCTCCAGCGACCCGATCAGCAGGATCATCGGCTCGTTGCCACATCGGGAGACCAGCGCCTCGTGGAAGCGTCGGGCGTTCGGAACGTACTGCGCCGTGTCCTCGAATTGCAGCTCCTGGCGCTCGATCTCGGCCTGCAAATGGGGTACAACCTCGGTCATCCGATCCGCGCGCGCGGCGCACATGCCTGCACAGATCGGCTCGAGGTGCATAAGCGCTCCGCTGACGTCGGCCGGGGTCGACGAACGCGATTGCAACACCATGCTGATCATGTGAGCGGTTCGGTCGGGCGACGGCAGGTGCACGACGGCTCCGCCCACATTGCCGCGGCGCACCGACACCAATCCGTCGATCTCGAGGATGTGGATCGCCTCCCGCAGCGCGGGTGGGCTGACGCCGAACTCGGTGAACAAGCTCTCCTGCGACGGCAGGACATCGCCTTCCCGCAGCCGCCCCGACAGGATGTCCTCGCGCAGCCGGGACGCGACGATCTCGGCTACGCGGGGCTGGCGAATACGCCGGGCGGCCATCGTCATCGGGTCCTGCGCCGGCCGAACCGGCTGGTCCTCGCCGTCGCCCATGGGTCCCCTCGTCAGGCCATCCTTGCTATCTTGTACAAGATAGCACTACTGTTGGGCTATCCGTAAAGTCGCGGAAGGGCGGATTCTTCGGTGGGTGACGAGGCCCAGTCGGCCGATGGTGTCGTATCGACGTCACGGGACGGCGCCATACTGCACATCGTGCTGGACCGGACCGGTCGACGTAATGCGCTCAGCCACAGCATGATCGACACGCTCAACAGCGTGCTGGTGAGCGCTGCCAGCGACGACAGCCTGCGGGCGGTGCACATCGGTGGGGCTGGTTCAGACTTCTGCGCCGGAGTGGACTGGGTGGGCTCGAACAGCAGCGGGGGGCGCCCTCGCACCGGCGACCTGGTCCGCCGCATCCCGCATACCGCGCATCGTGTGATCGAGCTCGTGCACACCGTGGCACTGCCGGTGGTGTGCACGGTGCGCGGTTGGGCCGCCGGTATGGGCGCCAATCTGGCGCTGGCCGCCGACTTCACGGTCGCCGCGTCCGATGCCGTGTTCTGGGAGCCGTTCCTGGACCGCGGCTTCAGCCCCGACTCCGGTTCGACGTGGCTACTGCCCCGGCTGGTCGGGATGGCCCGCGCCAAGGAAATGCTGCTGCTCGGCGAGAAGGTCGACGGCGCAACGGCCGCGCAGTGGGGGCTGATTCATCGCAGCGTCGACGACGCCGACCTGGACGCCACCACAGCCACCCTCCTGGACCGGTTGGCATCGGGACCGACGGTCGCGATCGGGCTGGCCAAGCAGGCCATCAACCAGAACCAGCACGCCACTCTGAACCAGGCGATGATGCAGGAACTGTTCAATCTCGAACTATCCTGCCGAACTGCGGATTTCAAAGAAGGACTGGCGGCGTTCCGGGAACGCCGCTCCCCCGGCTTCACCGGTCGATGAGAGATGAGAAACCAGATGTCATACGACACCATCGGCTATGAGATCGAGGGCCACACGGCCACGATCACGCTGAACCGCCCGGAAGCGCTCAACGCGCTCAGCCCGCACATGATCACCGAACTGCGTGCGGCCTACGACGAGGCGGAAAACGACGACAACGTCTGGATTCTGATCGTCACCGCCGTCGGGCGCGCCTTCTGCACCGGCGCCGACGTCAAGGAGATCCCCGAAGACGGCAAGGTCATCAACGAGCGGCCCTTCCTGTCCACCTACGAGCAGTGGGAGGCTCCGCAGGAAGGCACCCCGCCGTTTCGCCGGATGGCCAAGCCGGTGATCGCGGCGATCAATGGAATCTGCTGCGGGGCAGGCCTGGACTGGGTCACCACCGGCGACATCGTGATCGCCTCCGAGAAGGCGACGTTCTTCGACCCGCACGTGTCCATCGGCCTGGTGGCCGGCCGGGAGATGGTCCGCCTGGCTCGAGTGCTGCCCCGTACGGTCGCGCTGCGGATGGCGATGATGGGAAAGCACGAACGGATGGACGCCCAGCGCGCCTACGACCTCGGTCTGGTCACCGAGATCGTCGAACACGATCGGCTTCTCGAGCGGGCCCACGAGATCGCCGAGATCGTCACGCGCAATGCGCCGTTGGCCGTTCGGGGCACCCGCCTGGCGATCATCAAAGGCCGCGAGATCCCGATGCACGAGGCCGAGATGCTCGCCGAGGCCTTCCGGGAGCGCAACCTGCACACCGCGGATTCCCTGGAAGGCCCCAAGGCCTTCGTCGAGAAGCGCACCCCGGAATGGCTCTGCCGATGACCGCCGCGTTCGAGACCATCCTGCTCGACTTCGACCGCACCGACCACGTTGCCACCATCACCCTCAACCGTCCCGACAAACTCAACTCCTTCAACCGAACCATGTGCGAAGAGGTGGCCGCCGCGTGGCGGATCGTGAAGAACGACAACGCGATCAACGCGGTGGTGCTGCGCGCAGCCGGAGATCGGGCGTTCAGCGCCGGGCTGGACGTCAAGACCCCCTACGGCCAACCGCAGAACGTGTGGAACCACGAAGATCCGGGCGAACTGCTCAGCCCGAAGTGGCAGAAGATGTGGAAGCCCGTCGTGTGTGCGGTGCACGGCATGTGCACGGCCGGGGCGTTCTATTTCATCAACGAGTCCGATGTGGTGATCTGCTCGCAAGACGCCACCTTCTTCGATTCCCACGTCAGCGCCGGTCTGGTCTGTGCGCTCGAACCGATCGGGCTGATGCGCAAGATCGGCCTCGGCGAGTCGCTGCGAATCGCGTTGATGGGTAACGACGAGCGGCTAAGCGCGGACACCGCCCTGCGAATCGGCTTGGTGTCCGAGGTCGTTGCTACCGACGACCTGTGGTCACGCGCGCACGAGATCGCCGCGACCATCGCCGCCAAGCCGCCGTCGGCCACCCAGGGCACCGTCAAGGCGATCTGGGAATCGCTGGACAAGCCCTATCGGGCGGCAATGGAGCAGAACCTGATCTACACCCGGTTGGGCAACCCGCTGGGCCAGGCCGAGTTGGCCGAGCAGGGGAAGATCCGGATCACCCCGAAGGTTCGCTAGTGTCCGTGCACCCACTGAGCCGGCGGATCGGCGAGGTCCTCGGGCTGGCGCCTGAGGCGAGGGCGATCGAGTACGACGGCGATTGGCATACGTGGGGACAGCTCGGCGAGCTGAGCGGTCAGGTCACCGCGACAGTGCAACCCGGCACACACGTGGGAATCCTGTTGCGCAACACTCCCGCACACGTCGCAGCGCTGCTGGGCGTGCTGTCGGCGGGGGCGTGCGTCGTCGTCGTCAACCCGTCGCGGGGCGACGAACGCATCAGGGCCGACATCGCGGCACTCACCCTTCCGGTCATCATCGGAACCGCCGACGACATCAGCCGGCTAGCCCAGCCGACGGACACCACGACGGTGGTGACGATCGGCGACCTGCGCGACGCGCCGCGGATCCGGCAAGGGACGCCGGGCAGCCCCGCTCTCTCGGCCGTGGCCGTTCGGATGCTGACCAGCGGCACCACCGGTCCGCCCAAACGAGTCGACCTCACCTACGACATGCTGGCGGTGTCGGTCATCGGCACCGACTTCACCGACGCCCCCGCGCCGTCTGCGGTATCCGGGAGCGTTGCGATCGTCAACGCACCGCTGGTGCATATCGGCGGGGTGTATCGGGTGCTGCAATGTATCTGCGAGGCAAGGCCATTCGTGCTGTTGCCCCGATTCGAGCTCGAGTCGTGGGTAGCTGCGGTGCGCAGCTACCGGCCCAAGGCGGTGTCGCTGGTGCCCGCTGCACTGCGGACGGTATTGCACTCCGATCTCGGCCCCGACGACCTCGCCGGTGTGCGGGCCGTCACCTCGGGCACCGCACCATTGTCGGCCGAAGATGCCGACGCGTTCACCGACAAGTTCGGCATTCCGGTGCTGACATCTTACGCGGCAACGGAATTCGGCGGCGGTGTGGCCGGCTGGACGCTGGCCGACCATCGCAGGTTCTGGCAGTCCAAGCGGGGCAGCGTCGGCCGGGCCAGCCTCGGCGCACAGCTGCGGGTGGTGGCTGACGACGGCACACCGCTGCAACCGGATCAGCAGGGCCTGCTGGAGGTGAAGCCGGGGCAACTCGGCCGCGACGCGGACTGGGTGCGGACCACCGACCTGGCCCGCATCGACGCCGACGGCTTCCTGTGGATCCTTGGGCGCGCCGATCAGGCCATCATCCGCGGCGGGTTCAAGGTGCTGCCCGACGACGTGCGCGCCGCGTTGGAGAGCCATCCCGCCGTGCTGGGCGCCGCGGTGGTGGGACGGCCCGACGAACGACTCGGTGACACCCCGGTCGCGATGGTCGAGTTGCGCGACGCCAGCTCGGCCAGCGGCGCCGACTTGACCGAGTACCTGCGAGGGCGGCTGGCGCCCTACGAGATTCCCTCGGAGATTGCGGTCGTCGAGTCGATTCCGCGGACGCCGTCCGGGAAGGCCGATCTGACCGCGGTCCGGCAACACTTCACCGGCCGTGAGCCCTGACACCGTCGGGGCGCTCGTGCGCGCGCAGGCGGCCGCGCGCGGCGATCATCCCCTGCTGGTGTGTGACGAGGAACGGCTCACCTACGCCGACGCCGAGCAGTACTCGGCAGAGCTGGCCCAGAGACTGATCGCATTGGGCGCGGGCAAGGGCACGCACGTCGGGTTGCTCTACCCGAACGGCGCCGAGTTCGTGGTCGCGATGCTGGCCGCGGCGCGGATCGGTGCGGTCGTGGTTCCGTTCTCCACGTTCTCGACCGGGCCCGAGCTTCGCGACCAACTCGTGCACAGCGATACCGAGATCCTGCTGGCCACCACGTCTTTCCGCGGGCACGACTACGTCGCGAGGCTTCACGACGTGAGCGCACCGTGGTTGCGTCACATCGTGTTCGACCATCAGATCGCCGAGCGCGCCGCACCAGAGTTGGCCGCCGCTCTCGAAGAGGATGTCAACGGCTGCGACCCGCTGACGATCGTCTACACGTCGGGGTCCACCGGCGCACCGAAGGGCGTCGTGCACACCCACGAGTCGTTGCTCGGGCATCAGCGCAACCTCAACGAGATTCGCGGCCTAACCGCTGCGGACCGGCTGTTCTGCAACTCGCCCTTCTTTTGGATCGGCGGCCTCGGGTTCGGTCTGCTGGCGACGCTGGTCGCCGGCTCGACACTGGTGTGCTCCAACGCCGAACCTAGTGCGCTGCTCGACCTTCTGGAAGCCGTGCGCCCGACGATGACCAATGGATTCACGGCCGGCATAGTGCATCTGGCCCGGCACGAGAGCTTCGCCGGCCGGGATCTGTCGTCGATGCGGCGCGGCAACCTCTACCCGATCATGGCACCCGAGGCGCGGCCGCGTGATCCGGAACTGCGCCACAACATGCTGGGTATGACCGAGGCCGGCAGCGTCGTGCTGTTCAGCGGGGACGACACCGACCAGCCCGAGCACCGCCGGGGATCGTTCGGCAAGCCCGCTCCCGGATTCGATACGAAGATCGTCGACGGCGAGCTGTGGATCCGGGGCCGCTACCTGATGCAGGGGTACTACAAGCGCAGCCGTGAGGAATGCTTCGACGCCGACGGCTGGTTTCACACCGGTGACCTGTTCCGCACCGACTCCGACGGCTTCTTCTACTTCCTCGGCAGAAGCGGATCGATGATCAAAACCGTGGGCGCCAATGTCTTTCCGGCCGAGGTGGAGAAGGCCATCTTTCACGTCACCAACGGTCTGGCGGCCCACGTTCTGCCCCTTCCCGACCCCGAACGCGGGCAGCTCGTCGCCGCCGTCGTGCTCGTTCCGGACGGCCGCACGTTCGACGAAGCCGGTGTGCGCGAGAAACTCAGAACCGAACTCTCGTCGTACAAGATCCCGAGGCGGTTCGCCGTCCTCGCGCCCGACGAGCTGCCGCTCAAGTCCAGCGGCAAGGTCGACCTGCCCCGGCTGGCGGCGGTGTTCGATGTCTGACACCGTCGACGCGCTGATCCGGGCCCGGGCGGAACTCGGCGACAAGCCATTCGTCATCGACACCACGAGCCGGATGAGCTATGCCGAACTCGACTCGGTGACAAGCAGTCTCGCCGGGGCCATGGTCAATGCGGGCATCGGCAAAGGCAGCCGGGTCGGGCTGATCATGGGAAACAACATCCGCTGGGTGCAGCTGGCGCTGGCTCTGACGCGCATCGGCGCGGTGCTGGTTCCACTGAGCACCCTGCTGACGACACGGGAACTCGCGGCACAGCTTCACACGGCCTCAGTGCAGTACCTGATCGCCGTCGAGGAGTTTCGCGGCCACCGGTATCTGGACGATCTGACCGGACTTCCCGCGCTACGCCAGGTCTGGCGCGCCGACGAATTGCCCACGGCCACCCGAGTTACTGGGATCGGCGAATTCGCCGACACCGTCGTTCCCGCCGACCCGATGGTCATCATGTTCACCTCCGGCAGCAGCGGACCGCCCAAGGGCGTCATCCACTCACACGGCAACGCACTGGGGGCCGTACGGTCCGGCCTGAGCGCCCGCTGCATCGACGCCGACACCAGGCTGTACCTGCCGATGCCGTTCTTCTGGGTCGGTGGCCTCGCCGGCGGCATCCTGTCCGCACTGATCGCCGGGGCGACCCTGGTGACCGAGGAGATCGGAGAACCCGAAACCACCCTGCGCCTGCTGGAACGGGAGAAGGTCACCCTGTTCCGCGGGTGGCCCGATCAGGCCGAAGCGCTGGCCTATCGGGCCGCCGACGTCCCGGCTGACCTGTCCGCGCTGCGCCCGGGCAGCCTGGAGGCCCTCCTGGCTGCCGATCAGCGCGCCGAACCAGGTGCGCGGGCCACGCTGTTCGGGATGACCGAGGCCTTCGGACCGTACTGCGGCTACCCCGCCGACACCGATATGCCGCGGTCAGCGTGGGGAAGCTGCGGAAAACCGTTCGACGGCATGGAGGTTCGCATCGCCGACATCGACGGCGGCGACCCGCTGCCCGCGGGTGCCGTCGGCATGATTCAGATCCGCGGGCCGCACACGCTGCGCGGCGTCTGTCGGCGCAGCCGCGAGGAGGTGTTCACTGCCGACGGCTTCTATCCGACCGGCGACCTCGGGCACCTCGATGACGATGGATTCCTGTTCTACCACGGCAGATCCGACGACATGTTCAAGGTCAGCGGCGCCAGCGTGTACCCCAGCGAGGTGGCGGCCGCTTTGCGGGAGATCGACGGTGTGCGGGCCGCGTTCGTCACCGACGTGGACGGGAGAGTCGGGGCCGCGGTTGTCTGCAGCGGCCGAACGACCGACGAGCTGCGTGCTGAGGCCCGCGCGCGGCTGAGTTCGTTCAAGGTGCCGGCGGTCTGGCTGCTCCTGGACTCCGATGACGATGTCCCGCGGGGCACCACTGGAAAGGTCGACGTCCGCCGACTGCGTGAGTTGCTGGCCGCGCAGGCGTAGCTTTCATTGCGATGACGCTCGAAACACAAGTGAACCTCTACCGGCTGGCCGGTGACCACGCCATCTCGGTGGTCGCGCAGATACCCGAAGACCGGTGGGACACCTCCGCGCTCGGGACATGGACGGTACGCACCCTGGTCGGCCACATCGGCCGGTCGTTCACCACCGTCGTCGAATACTCGGCGCGGCCCGCGGACCGAGTCGACGTCGCCGACTCGGCGCACTACTACCTCGCGATCGCCGGCTTGCTCGCCGACCCGGCGCAGATCGATGCCCGCGCCGTCCAGGCCGGGCTCGCGCTGGGCGAACATCCCCTGGACACATTGCGCGATCTGCAGGATCGCGCGGCCGCGGCGCTGACCACCGACGACCGGGTGATCACGACCATCGCCGGGGGGATGCGACTGTCGGACTACCTGCCCACCCGCATCTTCGAACTCGGGCTGCACAGCGTCGATCTGGCCCGCGCGCTCGGTGTGTCCGAAGCACTGCCACCCGGGATCGTCGACAGTATCCTGGATCTCGCTGTCGAAGTCGCGCAGCGCCGAGGGGACGGTCAGGCGCTGATGTGTGCGCTCACCGGCCGCGGCCCATTCCCGTCGGGCTATTCGGTGGTGTGAAAGCGCTGCGCCACACCCTGTTTCACCAGGTGCTCGATGAGCGGGCCCGCGCCTGCGGCCAGGTGCTCTGACATCGCTGCCCTGGCCCGCTCCTCATCATGGGCCTTGAGTGCGGCCAGGATCCGCTTGTGGTCGGCGATCGACTTCGCCGGCCAGCCTTCGATGGTGGGGAACACCGATTCCGGTGCGTACCGGGTGATCTGGGACATGAGCTGCGCCAGTTTCGGGGAATCCGCCGCGACGTTGATGGCGCGGTGGAACTCGTGGTTCAACCGGACCGCACGGGCGTCGTCGGCGGCATAGGCGTCGACCAACTCGTCGTGGATCGCCGACAATTCCCGCAGTTGCTCGTCGGTGATGTTCAGTGCGGCCCGCGCAGCCAACTGCCCGCCCACGTAGGCCTGCAGGTTCGAGACGTCGTTGATATCCCGGTCGGTGAACGGCAGCACGACAAAACCACGCCGCGGCAATTGATCCAGCAAGCCCTCACCGCGCAGCTCGAACAGCGCTTCCCGCACCGGCGTGACGCTGATACCCAATTCGGCCGCCAGCTGATCCAGCCGGATGTACTCACCGGCGGGGTAGGTGCCGTTGAAGATCCGGGTCCGCACGAACCGGGCGACATCCTCGGCCAGCTGCGGGCGTGGCGCGAAATCGGGCGCGCTCATGTCAGATCCGGTAGTCGGCAAGCAGCCGCTTGCTGATGATGTTCTTCTGGATCTCGCTGGTGCCCTCACCGATGAGCAGGAACGGTGCGTCCCGCATCAGCCGTTCGATCTCGTATTCCTTGGAGTATCCGTATCCGCCGTGGATGCGGAAGCTCTGCTGGGTCACCTCCGCGCAGAATTCACTGGCCAGGTACTTCGCCATGCCTGCGGCCACGTCGTTGCGCTCGCCGGAGTCCTTGAGCCGCGCGGCGTTGACCATCATCAGGTGTGCCGCTTCGACTTTCGTGGCCATCTCGGCAAGCTGGAAGGCGATGGCCTGGTGCTCGGCGATCGGCTTGCCGAAGGTGGTGCGCTGCTGGGCATAGCGAACCGCCAGCTCGAACGCCCGGATACCGACGCCACAGGCGCGAGCCGAGACGTTGACGCGGCCGACCTCGACACCGTCCATCATCTGGAAGAAGCCCTGCCCCGGCTGGGCGCCCAGCACGTCGTCGGCACTGGCGACATACCCGTCGAAGATCATCTCGGTGGTGTCGATGCCCTTGTAGCCGAGCTTGTCGATCTTGCCCGGGATCGTCAGACCCGGTGCGACTTCACCGAAGCCCGAGGGCTTTTCGACCAGGAAGGCGGTGAGGTTGCGATGCGGCTTGTCCGCGCCCTCATCGGTGCGCACCAGCGCGGCGACCAGAGTCGAGCTGCCGCCGTTGGTCAACCACATCTTCTGGCCGTCGATGGTGTACGTGCCGTCGCCGTTGTACTTCGCCTTGGTGCGGATAGCGGCAACGTCGGAACCGAGCTCGGGCTCCGACATCGAGAACGCGCCGCGGATCTCGCCGGTGGCCATTCGGGGCAGGAAACGCTGTTTCTGCTCATCGGTGCCGTGCTGACGGATCATGTAGGCCACGATGAAATGGGTGTTGATCACCCCGGAGACGCTCATCCAGCCGCGGGCCAGTTCCTCGACGCACAGCGCGTAGGTGAGCAGCGACTCGCCCAGCCCGCCGTACTCCTCGGGAATCATCAGGCCGAACAGGCCCATTTCCCGCATCTGGTCGACGATCGCCTGCGGATAGGTATCGGAGTGCTCGAGCTCCTGGGCGTTGGGGATGATCTCCTTGTCGACGAATTGCCGGACGGTGGAGACGATTTCGGTCTGGACCTCGGTCAGGCCGAGCGTCTGGGCAATACGGGTCATTTGGTGTCCACCCTTTCGAACACCGCAGCCAGCCCCTGGCCGCCGCCGATGCACATCGTCTCCAGCCCGTAGCGGGCGTCGCGCCGGTGCAGCTCACGGGCCAGCGTCGCCAGCATCCGTCCGCCGGTGGCCCCGACCGGATGCCCGAGCGAGATCCCGGAGCCGTGGACGTTGGTGCGCTGGTGGTCGGCGTCGGTGAAATGCCATGCCCGCATGCAGGCCAGCGCCTGCGCTGCGAACGCCTCGTTGAGCTCGATCAGGTCGATGTCGGACATCCTCAGACCGGCTTTGGCCAGCGCGACCTCGGTGGCGGGCACCGGACCGATGCCCATCACCTCTGGCCCGACGCCGGCGCAGCCCCACGAGACCAACCGAACCAGCGGCGTGAGCCCCAGTTCGGCGGCCCGCTCCGGAGTGGTGACGATGCACATCGAGGCGGCGTCGTTCTGCCCACTCGAATTTCCGGCCGTGACGGTGGCATCCGGATCCTCTTTGAGCAGAACGGGTTTGAGCTTGCTCAGCGATTCGACCGTCGTGTCAGCCCTGGGATGTTCGTCGGTGTCGATCACATCGTCGCCGCGACGGCTCGTGACAGTGACGGGGACGATCTCCTCGGCGAGGATGCCGTCCTTCTGCGCCGCCACCGCCCGCTGATGGGAGGCCACCGCGAGCTCGTCCTGTTCCCGACGCGAGATGCGGTATTCGCGACGCAGGTTCTCCGCGGTCTCCAGCATGCCGCCCGGCACCGGGTAGTGCTTGCCGCCTGCGGTGGTACGCCCACGGGCCAACCCGTCGTGCACCTTCACCCCGCCGCGGCTGCCACCCCAGCGCATGTCGGTCGAATAGAAAGCGACATTGCTCATGCTCTCTGCGCCGCCCGCGACCACGAGATCGTTGTCGCCAGAAGCGACTTGGAGGCAGCCCTGGATGGCGGCCTGCAGCCCCGAGCCGCAGCGCCGGTCGACCTGCATTCCCGGCACCGTCACCGGCAGGCCGGCATCGAGCGCCACGACCCGGCCGATCGCCGGCGCCTCGCTGTTGGGATAGCAGTGCCCGAGGATCACGTCCTCGACGGCGTCGGGCGCAACCCCGGTACGGGCCAGCAGGCCTTTGAGTGCGGCCACCCCGAGGTCGACGGCCGTCAGTGAAGCGAACATGCCGCCGTAGCGGCCGATCGGCGTGCGGACCGGCTCGCAGATGACGGCCGTGCGCGTCACAGGTGCCGTCCGCCGGTGACCTCGAGCACCGTTCCGGTCATGTACGACGACAGGTCGGAGGCCAGGAACAGTGCCACCTTGGCGACCTCGGACGGTTCCCCCGCCCGGCCCATCGGCACCTCAGCGACCTTGGAATCCCAAATGCGTTGCGGCATGGCCTCGGTCATCGCCGAGCGGATCAGGCCCGGCTGGATGGCGTTGACCCGCACGCCCAGGTGGGCAAGCTCCTTGGAAGCGGCCTTGGTCATCCCGACGATGCCGGCCTTGGCTGCCGAGTAGTTGGTCTGTCCGATCATGCCGACCTTGCCCGAGATCGAGGACATGTTCACGATCGCGCCGCTCTTCTGCTCACGCATCACCATGGAAGCTTTCTTCAAGCCGTTCCAGGTGCCCTTCAGGTGCACCGAGATGACCTGGTCGAACTCGTCCTCGGTCATCTTGCGCAGGGTGGCGTCGCGCGTGATCCCGGCGTTGTTCACCATGATGTCGAAGCTGCCGAACTGCTCGATCGCCGAGTCGACGAGTGCGTCCACGTCGGCGTAGGCGGTGACATTGCACTGCACCGCGCGGGCGACGTCGGCGCCACCGAGCTTGTTGACCGCCTCCGCGGTGGCGTCGAGATTGAGGTCACCGAGCACCACGCGGGCGCCCTCGGCGATGAACTGCTCGGCGATCGCAAAGCCCAGGCCCTGCGCTCCACCGGTGATAACCGCGGTCTGGCCGGCCAGCAATGACATCTGATCTCCCTCTATCCTTCGACGAACCCCCGAATCGGCAACATCATATTTCATATATGATCGCCGGAGCCAGCGCCCCCACCACCTAGGAGCCTGATGACCGACGTCAGCGACGACGACTTCCGCGAGATTCTGGCCCAGACCCGCCACTTCGTGCGGTCGGCCGTGGTGCCGCGGGAGGCGGAGATCATGGCCGACGACAAGGTGCCCGACGATCTGCGCGACCAGGCAAAGAAGATGGGCCTGTTCGGCTACGCGATTCCGCAGGAGTGGGGCGGGCTGGGACTGAACATCGCCCAGGACGTCGAGCTGGCGATGGAACTGGGTTACACGAGCCTGGCCCTGCGGTCGATGTTCGGCACCAACAACGGCATCGCCGGTCAGGTGCTGGTCGGGTTCGGCACCGACGAGCAGCGGGCACGCTGGCTGGAACCGATCGCGTCCGGCGAGGTCGTCGCCTCCTTCGCGCTGACCGAGCCGGGTGCCGGCTCAAATCCGTCCGGCCTTAAGACGAAAGCTGTTCGCGACGGCGAGGATTGGGTGATCACCGGTCGCAAGCAGTACATCACCAACGCACCGGTGGCGAACCTGTTCATCGTGTTCGCCCGCACCCGGCCCGCCGACGAGCAAGGCGCGGGGATCGCGGTGTTCCTGGTACCTGCGGACACTGCCGGTGTCGAGATCGGCGCCAAGGACGCCAAGATGGGTCAGGAGGGTGCCTGGACCTCGGATGTGAACTTCACCGATGTCCGGGTCGGCGACGACACCCTGATCGGCGGTAGCGAGGACATCGGGTACCGGGCGGCGATGACGTCGCTGGCCCGTGGGCGCATTCACATCGCCGCCCTTGCGGTCGGCTCCGCCCAGCGCGCGCTCGACGAGTCGGTCGCCTACGCGGCGACCGCGACGCAGGGCGGCACACCGATCGGCAATTTCCAGCTGGTACAGGCGATGCTGGCCGATCAGCAGACCGGGGTGATGGCCGGGCGCGCACTGGTGCGCGACGCCGCGCGCAAGTGGGTCGACAACGAGGACCGCAGGATCGCCCCGTCAGTGGCCAAACTGTTCTGCACCGAGATGGCGGGCAATGTCGCCGATCTCGCCGTCCAGGTGCACGGCGGGGCAGGTTACATGCGTGGTGTGCCGGTCGAGCGGATCTATCGCGAGGTCCGTCTGCTACGACTGTATGAGGGCACCAGCGAAATTCAGCGCCTTATCGTAGGCGGCGGACTAGTCAAGGAAGCGCAGCGCAAGGCATGACAGGAAAGCTCAGCGGCAAGGTCGCATTCATCACCGGAGCCGCTCGCGGGCAAGGCCGCGCGCACGCGGTGAAGATGGCGAGCGAGGGCGCCGACATCATCGCCGTCGACATCGCGGGCAAGCTGCCGGACTGCGTCCCGTACAACCCGGCCACCCCCGAGGAGTTCGCCGAGACCGTGCGTCTGGTCGAGGCCACCGGGCAGCGCATCATGTCGGCCGTCGTCGACACCCGCGACCTCGAGGGCCTCAAGGACGTGGTGCGAGACGGCGTCGCCGAGCTGGGCCGTCTCGACATCATCGTCGCGAACGCGGGTATCACCTCGCCTGCAGCATGGGACGAGATCACCCCGGAGGCGTTCCGGGATGTCATGGACGTCAACGTGACCGGGACCTGGAACACCGTGATGGCCGGCGCGCCAACAATGGTCGAAGCCGGCCGCGGCGGGTCGGTGATTCTGATCAGCTCCGCCGCCGGTATCAAGCTGCAGCCGTTCATGGTGCACTACACCGCGAGCAAGCACGCCGTCACCGGCATGGCCCGGGCGTTCGCCGCCGAACTCGGCAAGCACAACATCCGGGTCAACAGCGTGCACCCCGGTCCGGTCAACACCGATATGGGCACCGGGGACATGGTGGCCGCATTGGGCAAGGCAATGGAGACCAACCCGGCACTTCAGAACATGATGCTGCCGTTCCTGCCGATCTACATCGCCGAGCCGGAGGACATCGCCGACACCGTGTGCTTCTTGGCCAGCGACGACGCGAAACTGATTACCGCTGAAGCGATTTCCGTGGATCAGGGGTCGACGAAGTACTGAGGTGGCGGGTCAGGAAGGCCACCTGGTCACCGGCGGCCCTTTCGAACCAGTTGTGCCCGGGCCAGACGTCGAAGTGGTCACAGGGATAGTGGTGCACTTCTCCCCTGCCCAGCACGGCGGTCTTGACCACCGACTCGGCAGGCACGTAGCGGTCGAAGTCGGCGATCTGCACCAGCAGCGGACAGCGTAACCGCTTGGCGGCGTCCGCCGTTCGGATCGAGGCGATCTGCAGGCCGACCGCCGAGTCGACCTCGTTACGCCAAGTCGGTCCGGCCATCGCGGTGTAGCTCTCGTAGGCCCCGTCCAGCGCCAGCGCCCCGGGCTGACCGGGGTGGGCGACCAGCGGCATCAGTGTCGGGCGACGACCGCGGGCCACATCGATGCGACTCTTGAGGCCCACCGCTGTCCATTTCAGCGCCTGCCCGACATCGCGGTGTTCGACGGCGGCGCGGCTGACGGCCACCCCGCTGGTCAACGGCGTCATCGCGACCACACCCGCGATATCGTCGCGGTCGGCGGCCACCCGGAAGATGTGACCACCGGACATCGACGAGCCCCACAGCACGATCCGATTCGGGTCGACCCCCGGCAGCCGCTTGGCCGCGGCGACCGCGGCCTCGAAGTCACCGATCTGCGCGGCAACCGAAACCGTCTGCCGCGGTGTGCCTTCGGATGCACCGAACCCGCGGTAGTCGAAGGCGAGCACATCGACGCCGGCGGCGCTGATCCGCTGGGCGAACGGCTCCAGCCCCGAGTCCTTGGTTCCGCCGAAGCCGTGACCCATCACCACTATCGGGCGCCCGGCCGGGCCGGCGAAGGTGTTCCCCTCGCCGGGGAAATGCCATCCGCTGCAGCGCACTCCCGAGGAATCGAAGGTGATGTCGGTGCGGGTCATACGGCCACCTTTCGGCGGCGGGCCAGTTCGGCGCGTTTCATACCGGCCGGCAGTTCCCTGGTGCGGATGTCGTGGTCGTAGTGGAAGTAGTCGACCTGCTGGGTGTGCCGTGGCCGGTCGGTGCAATGCCCGACGTAGAGCTTCTGGTCGGCGTCGATCACCCGCTCCATCTCCGCGACCGGCGGCAAGGCGTAGCGCCCCACCGCGTAGGCGGCCAGCAGTTTCGCCTGGCATTCGATGAACGGAAACAGGGTCGGCACCGCCTGGGCGAACCCGATGAACACCAGATTGTCCATGCCCGGGAGGAACATTCGCTTGTAGAGCCGGATGGCGTTGTCCGGTGCGCTGACGAAGTCGGGGTCGAAGAACGGGAACGTGATGTTGTAGCCGGTGGCGTAGACGATCGCGTCGAATACCCCGCTGGTGCCGTCGTCGAAGTGGACGGTGTCCCCGTCGAGGCGGCTCACGTTGGGCTTGGGGATGACGTCGCCGGAGCCCAGCCGCAGCGGCAGTTCCACCGATTGGGTGGGGTGCGCCTCGAACAGCTTGTGGTTCGGCGCAGGCAGGCCGTACAGCTGGGGATTGATACCCATCGCGGGCGCCAGCAGCTGAACCGCCTTGCGCTGCCAGGACAACGGGATGTACGGCGACGTCTGCCACACGCTGTCGCCGGGGCGCCCGGCGATGTACTTGGGCACGATCCAGGCGCTCGAGCGGGTCGACAGGGTCACCGTGTTCTGCAGGGTGCGCGAGGACAGCTCCACGGTGATGTCGGCAGCACTGTTGCCGATTCCGACCACCAGGATCCGCTTGCCGGTCAGGTTCAGTGGGGTCTGCGGGTCGATGTAGTGGTGCGAATGGATTGTCTCGCCGGTGAATTCACCGGGGAAGTCCGGATATCGGGCATCCCAGTGGTGGCCGTTGCCGACCACGAGAAGGTCGAATTCCCGCGTCGCGCCATTCTGGTCGGTGATGTCCCAGCGGCCATCCCCATTGAGAGCCGCGTGCCGGACGCCGTTGTTGAACTCGATGTTCTCCAGCAACCCGAAGGTTTCGGCGTAGGAGTCCAGATAGGTCTTGATGTCGCTGTGGTGCGGGAACGACGGAAAATGTTCGGGGATAGGGAAATCCCGGAACGACAACCGTTGCTTCGAGGTGTCGATGTGAAGGGACCGGTAGGCGCTGCTCAATCCGTTGGGGTTGGCGAAGGCCCAGTTGCCGCCGATGCGGTCGGACAGCTCGAAGGTGGTGTAGGGCACGCCGTAGTCCTTGAGCATCTTGGAAGAGGTCAGCCCGCTGATGCCCGCGCCGATGATCGCGGTGCGGGGCATGGATTCGCCCAACGTGTGCTCCTAGCTCGTGATCAGTTCCAGTGTGCCTAGATCGCGGATAGCCGCACAGCCCCGGCGCAGCATCGCAGCCATCATGTCGTCACCGCGTTCGGTTTCCACCGCGAACGCGCAGCCGAGTGCGGAGATCAGCGGAACCTGGATCATCCCCAACAAATAGTCGTGCCAACAGGTTTCCGCGTCGTAGTCGCCGACCCCGGTGGCGAGAAGAGCCCGGTGGTATTCGGCGACCAGGTCCTTCTCGGCTTGCGCCCGCAGCGCCGGCTCCAGGCTGGTGCCGGTGAAGTAGGCGAGGTCGCGGCCGGCCAGCCCGACTCCGAGGGTCTGCCAGTCGACCACACTGACGCGCTCGCCGTCGAAGAGGAGATTGTCCAGCCGATAGTCGCCGTGCAGCAGCGCGAATCGCTCCGGCGCGTTCAGCAGCCATGGCGTCACCAAATCCATGGCTGCAACCAATGTTTCGGCATCTACGGCGTTCAGCCGCGATCCGAGCTTCTCCACGGTGATACCCGCGGCCATCTTGGAGATGTCGCCCAGCCCGCGGATGGCGTCCTCGCCGACAACCGACATCGCCAGGCCGGGGAACGTCTGCCACTGCGGGTCGCACCACGTCGGGCCGTGCAGTCCGGCCAGGGCACGCACCGCCAGGCGTGCCTCCGGCAGATCGCACCCGGCGATCTGATCGCCTTGGACGGCGGGGGCCTGATCGGCAAGCAGCAGTGCGTAACTGGCGCCCTCGTCGGCGATGGAGACGTGGTAGCACTGCGGGATCGGGATCGTCACCAGTTCGGCGACGGATTGATAGAACGCGCACTCGCTGCGGTAGCCCAGCGTCACCCGGTCCCGGACGGCGTCATCGCCCGCCGGCAATTTGAGGATGAAGCTGGCGGGCAGGTCGGCAGCACCTGCGGCGTAGGTCGCCGTGACCCGGAAGGTGGCGCCGGTCTGGCCCGTCCCCACCGGCGTCACCTCGACGGTCTCGACCTCGACGGGTGCACCGGGACGGCTGAGGATGCCGGCCAGCCAGCTGCCGGTGACGTCCGAGGGGTAGCGGGGAATCGCGGTCGGGGCGCTCATGATGTCGGTTGCCTTCTGTCGGTGCGTTGCTGGTCGACGAACCGCACAGCCATCCGGTTGAGCAGGCCGGGTGCCAGGCGCGCGAAGAGCCACGCCATGCGGGCCTGACGAGGTGCGACCAGGAGGGCCTTGTTGCGTTCGATGGCCCGGAGCGTATCGGCGGCCAGCCGATCTGGGCTATAGAACGTCTCACTGCGCTGGCCCATCTGATAGAACTCGCGGCCGTTGAAGTCGCCGAGCCAGCCCTTGTCCAGGATCGGGGTATCCACGGCGGTCGGGCAGATGGCCAGCACCCCGACGCCGTGGCCGAGCGCCTCGGTGCGCAGCGCCAGCGACAGGCCGACGATCGCGTGCTTGGTCATCACATAGCTGGTGATTCGGCCCGCGGCAGCGAGACCCGCCATCGATGCGGTGTTGACGATGTGGCCGCCCTTCTGGCGAACCATGTGCGGGTAGGCCGCATGCACTCCGTAAACCACACCCCGGATGTTGACGTCGATGATGCTGTTCCACTGATCGAGGGTGAGAAGTTCGGTGTCTCCGCCCCAGGTGATCCCGGCGTTGTTGAACAGCAAGTCGAGTCGGCCGGTGCGCTCGACGAGGCTGTCGACGGCGCGCTGCACGGCGGACGCGTCGGTGACGTCGAGTTGCAGGGCGGTCGCCGGTCTGGCCAGTGACGCGGCGGTGCGTTCGGCGGCAGCACCGTCGACATCGCTGCAGACGACGTCCGCGCCGGCACCGGCCAGCGCCCGGCACAGTGCCGCGCCGATTCCCGAGCCGGCACCGGTGACGATCGCCTGCTTGCCGGCGAATCGGGTCACGCCGAGGCCATCCGGTCGACGTGGGCGAGCACGTCGGGATAGCGCTTGAGGTGGGCGCCGCCGTTGAGGTCGAGGACCTCGCCGGTGAGCCAGGAGGCTTGGTCCGAGCAGAGGAACAACACGGCCTCGGCGACGTCTTCGGGGACGCCGACGCGGCCGAGCGGGGTGTTCTCGATGTAGTCCTCGAGGACACCCTCGGCCATCGTGACCAGTTCGGTCAGCGGGGTGTGGACGAAGCCGGGCGAGACGGCGTTGACCCGGATCCCGCGCGGGCCGAGTTCGAGTGCGGCGACCTGAGTCAGCATGGCCAGCCCGGCTTTCGCCGAGCAGTACGCACTCATGCCGGGTGCGGCCAGCCGCGCGTTCAGCGAGGTGATCGAGACCAGCGAACCACCTTCGCGCAGCTGCCGCCCGGCGTACTTCATCACGATGAAACTGCCGGTGAGGCAGCAGTCGACAATCGCCCGGAAGTCCTCGACGGGCTGTTCGGTGATCCGACCGAACCCGCCGAATCCGGCGGTGTTGACGACGATGTCGACTCCCCCGGTGCGCTCGAAGAGCGCGGCGACGCTGGCTTCGTCGGTGACGTCCACCCCGGCCGCGTCATGCGGGGCGCCGAGTTCCCCGGCCCGTTGCGAAGCCCCTTCGGCGTTGCGGTCGGCGATGGTGACCTGGCGTCCGGTAGCAGCGAGGCCGTTGGCCACCGCCCAGCCGATCCCCGATGCGCCACCGATGACGACTGCCCGTTGCGCTGCACTTTCCGACACTCGGCCTCCCACGACCCGGCACTGAAGCGGACTAACGAAGAGTCAACTGTAAGCCATACGGCATGCAAAGCGATATGGCGCTCCCGATGCCGGCATTGTGGCCACTTCGGATCAAGACCCCGTCGACGAGGATCGGGGATATGAACGGCTCGGGCTGGGGCTGCCGATGAGACCGCTGAAAACCGCTGAACGCGTGGGCATTTAATACTGCTGGTGGCCAGGGCCGGGATCGAACCGGCGACCTTCCGCTTTTCAGGCGGACGGGATAGCCGCTGACCTGCGGTTTATTTAATTCTGTGCGCCATATGCGCCGCATTGAGCTGCGCTGACGTATTCAGTCTGTCCGACGAACGGACATAAACCGGACACGGTGCTTGCACTCCTGACCAGGCGCTTCGTCGCTGCCGTTTGCGTTATCGACAGCCTCGGAGCTCCGGGGAGCAGGCACCCCAATGCCCAGCATCGACTCATCAGCCACCGTCTCAGCACCGTCGGCAGGCGGCTCATCGGCACCGGATGGACCGCCATTCGGGCTCGGTTCCGCGGGTGCCGCGGTGGACGGGAGGTCGCGAGCGCCCGAGGCCGCCAGGCCGCAGGGCGGGAGAGCGCCAGCGGTCGGCCGTACGTCGACCGAGGCAACCGGCCTCAACCCAGCCCTGGCCGGCGGGCTTGTTATATGTGCCGAAAATGTCCGCGAGCCCGTTGGCGACAGGATCGCGGCCGGTGAGGTGCGGGCGATCGACGCACTGGGGATGCGGTTCCCGAGCCCCGAGATGGTCGCCGCGGCCGCAGCGCTGTTCGAACCGGCACCGCCGTGGGCGCGTGGTCCTGGGCGTCGCGGCGTCGAGCCTGAATCCGGGCGGTTTCGCATTTCCGTCGGTCCCGGTGTCGTCCGGCTCGGGTGGACCAATCCTGTTCGGGCCGAGCAGACCGCCGAGCGGTCGGTCAGCCATCACCAACGGGACGTTGACGACGCGAAGTTCCATGTCCGACGAGACCTCGAAGGCAACGTCGGGCACGGTGATCGGGCCGTCGGGTCTTCGATCCGACGGAGTCTTACGGGAAGCGACCAGTCTGGTGCTGGCGGTGTCGTCACCGAGTGGTCCCGAAAGTCACGGTCGTCGATGTGCCGCACCTTCGCCGAGCTCGACTACAGCCCGCTGATCGAATCTGGGCGCGTTCCGGCGATGGTGACGCTCACCTACCCCGGCGACTGGGAAGTGGTCGCACCCGATGGAGCTAGCGTGAAGCGGCACATGGTGTTGTGGTGCAAGCGCTTCCAACGTGAGTATGACGAACCGGCGCGCTATATCTGGAAGCTGGAATTTCAGCGTCGCGGTGCCCCGCACATTCACCTTTGGATGGCCCCGCCGATTTCGCCTGGCCGGTCGGGGCGCAGCTTTGCTCAATGGCTGTCTGAAGCGTGGGCTCAGGTCGTCGACCACCCTGACGTCGAGCAGAAGGCGCGGCACCGGCTGGCCGGCACCGCCATCGACGTTCGTAATGGCCTGCGGGCGTGCGATCCGAAGCGGTTGGCCATCTACTTCACCAAGCACTCGTCGCCGAACCTGCACGGCGACAAGGAATATCAGCACATCGTGCCAGCGCTGTGGCGAGAACCCGGTAAAGGTCCCGGCCGGTTCTGGGGTGTCTACGGACTCAAGAAGGCGGTCGCCATCGTCGAGGTCGGCCAGGACGCGTACCTGGCCGCTCGGCGGATCGTGCGACGGTGGTCACGCAGCCAAGCGGTGTACGGCGATTCGGCCAGCCGCTTCCCCACTTCGATAGTGCCGCGCACAGCTACGCGCCTCGTCACCCGGATCGATCGCGTTACCGGCGTTGTGGCATGTCGGAGGGTTCGGCGACGACAAACGCTCTGCAATCAAGGGGGCCTTGCCGGCGGCTACGCACTGGTAAACGACGGACCCGCGTTCGCCGCGCAGGTTGCGCGCGCGATCACGTAGCCCAGATCGGTTTTGCCGCTGCGATGCCTCTTACTTCCGGCGGAAAAAGGTTTGGACGACGTCTTTCAGCTCGGCGGATCTAATCTTCGCCGCTTCGGTCAGATCGAATGCTCTGCCCTGGGCCGCGTCTGCCAGATTCACGGCCTTGACCTTGGCCACAGTTGCGCTCTCGGCCCCAGTTGTCAGCGCTTTGTCTACCACCTCACCCGCGGCCTGGCCCCATCGCTTCACGTCGCTGGCGGCGTGACCGGAATCGATGCCGAGACGGTGTTGGAAGGCCATCACGCCCGTCGTAATCTCGTTGCTCGATCGAACCGCTGCAGGCGCGTCGTACGGATTGAACAGCACCTTGGAGTTCGCGTTCCGAACGGTCTCATTCATCTGAGTCAGCAACCGGGCGGTGAGGGTCGAGACGACATCCAGGCGTTTGCGGCGGGCTTTGACCAAGCCCAGTCGGTGGCTGTCGAGGTCCTCGGGAACGGCGTCGAGCACGCGGTCGAGTTCCAGAATGGCTACCCCGTCCTGAAGCTGCAGGCAGCGCGCTATCACCGCCAGCCACTCTCGCACCTTGGGTTCGGCGTCCTTAGTGGCCTTGGCGATCTTGCCCAGATCGGCTTTCTTCTCCAAATTCTCGGAGAGGGCCTCAAGTTGACGTATGGCGTACGCCTCTGTTTGTGCGAGCACCAAGGAACTCGACTGAATCTTCGACCAGGTGATCTCCGAGACCCGTCCAACCTGACCGCGGACTGTCAGCGCGTCCTCAATGGCCAAGTCGACACCGATCATGTTCGCAAGCACAGCATCCTTCTGGGCGCGCAGAATGTCATCGACCTTCTCGTTGATCTCCTGGAGATACTCCACGATTTGGTCCATCTGCTGCTGCATCGCCTGCTGCTGCATCATCGTCGACAGTGCGCACAGCGCCATGGGTCCGCTAAGCAGTGCCGTCGGCGCCTGGGAGATCTGAAGCCACTGCTTGACCTCACCAGGCTTCCCGATCATTGCGTGACTGACGCCCGGGGTTTTGGTCGCCATCAGGCCGTATTGCTTGACAGCCTGCGCCGATTCCGCGGTTAGCTTGACCCAGCGGCCCGAGTTCGCGCCTACCTCCGAGCCGACGCGCAGTGCGGTGCCACCCGTACCGGCGAAGGACGAAAGACGGCGGACATCCAGCTCCTTAGAGGGCGCCGTACTGAGGCCTTGGTCGAGTAGGAAGCGCTCGACATCGGCTGAGTCACCGATCACGGCCAAACCGTCACCGTCGGTCACCAGTTCGATCTCGTTGGCCATCGTCTCTCCGTTGAAATTGAAGGCCATCAACCGGCCGCTTGGCTCACCTCGCAGACGCTACCGGTGGGCACCGACCACTGGGGCAATTGAGATTTGTCGCTGGCATCGGTCTACGGCGTTCGACGCTCTGCACAGCGTCCTGCGAATCCTGATCGGTTTGGGCGTAGCTGCACTGCAAATCCGGACCTTAGGGTTCCGAACATGCCTGCTTCTCCACCACAGTTTCATTCACCGGCACGACGGCCGCCGGCCTGGCAGCGGTGGGTACTCAACGCGCTGCACAACTTTGACCTATACACGATCGACGACTGGGCAGCGCGCATGAAGAGCCACCTTGAACGATCCGGTGGAGCCACCCCAATGCAGACTGCGCGCCATACCGTTGATGCTCTGCACTACGTGGAGAGACTCAGGCGTACGACCGCAATCCTTGCCGCACAAGGCAATCCGGCGGCTCGCTATCAACTGGCCGACGCCGCTCTCGACCTGAGGTCCGCTCTCGACAGGCTTCATGAAGCACGCGACGAGCTGCTGAAAGCCGCTGGGGCCGACCGTGTGACTGACGTTTAACGGTGGGCAACTGTCCGTGTGACGAATCAGATTCGCGCCATGTCGAGCCTGTTGAACGAGACCGGCAAAGCGAGTCGCCATCGACGGGTGCAGCACCGGCTCGCGTGCGGTGCTCCTAGGCCGAGGTTCGGGGGTGTTCAGTTTCTGAACACCAGAGGTCGGGTCTCCCGACAGCCACCTGCGTAATCGAAATTGTTCGGGTTAGGAGCCCATTCCGTTGTCAGCGGAATATCGCCATATCGCGAACAGATACGAAGTTTGCCCGGCCGGCAGGCGAGATGACATGCGCAGACGCAACCTGTTCGGGGTAACCCCCTTGTTCCGCAGCCATCGGAACAGGTATGTTTTCCGAACAGGAGATACTCATGACTGAACCAATCACTCCACCGCCCGGCACGGAGGCGGAGATCTTGACCGAGTGCACCGAACTACTCCGCGATCGTCTACCTGACGACTGGCGAGTCGACATTCAGAGACCGCCGATGGACGCCGCCATAGACGCGATCCTGGCACTCACCGCACCCGCGGGTGAGCAAGTTCGATTCCTCGTAGAGGCGAAGAGGCTAGTCGCCGGCCGCGACGTTCCTAGGATCTCGGAACAGTTGCAGTGGGCAGCAGATCGCGAGCTCATCGACACCGAGACCATGGTCATGTCCCGATACCTGGCGCCCCCAGTTCGCGAGCGGTTGTCGCAGGGGAACATGTCGTTCATCGACGCCACCGGCAACATCTTGATCCAGTCGTCACGTCCCGCGCTGTTCGTTCGCGACCGGGGCGCCGATAAAGATCCATGGCGAAGCCCGGGCCGGCCGCGCGGATCGCTGGCAGGTGAGCCCGCCGCGCGTGTAGTCCGGGCACTCATCGCAAAGCGGGGGCCGTGGTCGGCGCGCGATCTCGTCGGCGCGTCCGGGGCATCCACCGGCGCAACGTACCGGGTGTTGGAGTTCCTTCAAGAAGAGGGGCTGGTGGAGAAGATGGGAACGGACT
Source organism: Mycolicibacterium vinylchloridicum (assembly GCF_013404075.1). GTDB lineage: Bacteria > Actinomycetota > Actinomycetes > Mycobacteriales > Mycobacteriaceae > Mycobacterium > Mycobacterium vinylchloridicum. The sequence continues at coordinate 2,040 of NZ_JACBJQ010000024.1, read as the reverse complement.
ACGTCCTGAACGACTGGCCAACCCTCCTACGCCGATGGAGTCGTGACTACAGCTTCTTGCGCACCAACCGCACATCAAGCTACATCGAGCCTCGCGGCCTAGAGGCGCTGCAGAGGAAAGCTGCTAATTCTCAGTACTCGCAGTACGCAATAACGGGAACGATCGCGGCAGCGCAGTGGGCGCCTTACGCACCCGCCCGCGCGGCGATGGTCTACGTCGATGATGCGGCGCGCGCAGCAAAAGAATGGGGCCTACGGCCAGTGGATAAGGGCGCCAATGTGATTCTCGCCGAACCTAAGTACGACGTCGTGTTCACCGGAACCGGTACCAATCGCAACGGTGCTGTCATTGTCGCGATTGAACAGGCGGCAGCAGACCTACTCACGGGTCCGGGCCGGAACCCCTCTGAGGGAGAGGAACTCATCTCATGGATGGAGCGAAACGAAAGTGAGTGGCGACGTGGATGACCTTCTCGTCAAAGCCCGTTCAGCCCTACTGGACGCACTTGAAGCCCTGAATGAACAACACAATTCGATCGTCGTGGTCGGCGCGCAGGCCATCTATCTGCACAGTGGCCACGCTGACGTTGCAATCGCCGAAGCAACTAAGGACAGCGACCTGGCGGTGGACCCTCGGGAACTCCCCGAAGAGCCACTGCTTGAAGAAGCGATGAAGCGAGCTGGCTTCTACCCGAACGTGAACGGGCAGCCTGGAGCATGGCTAAACCCGGCAGGCATCCCGGTCGATCTGATGGTTCCAGATGCGTTGTCGCAAGGCGGTAGGTCTCATCGCGGAGCCCGAATCCCACCCCACTCCAACCAAGCAACAAGGCGGACCGTCGGGTTGGAAGCCGCCGTGGTGGACAACGAGCTCCGCACGATATCTGCGCTCGCCCCTGACGACACAAGGACTTTCGAAGCCCGAGTCGCCGGGCCAGCCGCACTCTTGATTGCGAAAATCCACAAGATCCATGAACGGCGCGACCAACCTGACCGCCTCAACGATAAGGACGCTCACGATATCTACCGCCTGCTTGTGGCAACAACCGACACGACCGCACTCGGATCGAGCTTTCAGCGCCTACTGTCCGACCCGATCTCCAAGACGGTGACCGAGCAGGCCCTCGATTGGCTGCGACCTCTTTTCGCCGACGGCCCCGATGCACTTGGATCGGTCATGGCAGGTCGGGCAGAGGAAGGGATCGGCGACCCCGACTTGGTGGCAGCTTCTGTCGCCGCGCTTACAGCCGATGTGCTCGCTGCCGTCGCGGATGCGCCCAGGTAACCCAAGAGCGAGGGATACGTGCGTCGCACTCGGCGACGAATCACGCAGGTCCGCCTTCTCTGGTCGGTGAACCCACCGATAAACACGGGGAAGTCCAGTTGCACGACAAGCACGGGATCAGCAACAGCGCGAGTCGAGGTGCCCACGGACAACCGTGAGGTCTCGTGCGCGGTCACGGGCGATCCGCTTCGACTTCACGGTGAAGGCGGACTTCTCGATCACCACGAGACGCAGCCCATGATCCGGGATCTCGGTGCGCTTGCGCTCGTCGTAACGGCGGCGCTGCTCGGCGCGGCCGACTCCGGAGACGGTCTGCCGACGGTCGAAGAACTCCACCGCTTCTGAGTGCTGCTCCTCCTGGAATTCCACGACAAGCCCCAGGCTGGGCCAGTACCCGTCGACTGGGAGCTCCGTACCGCGCGGTCGCGATGGTGACGGGTCTCCGCGGAGCCAGTCGAACCGCTGCTGGCGCCGTCCCTGAATCCCGAGGATCTCGTCGCACAAATCGAGGACGTAGTGCTCGTCGGAGTCGGCGCGGCTGGCCATTGCGCGATCATCGCACCGGTACTCACCTAGGTTGCCCGCACCCCGCGGAATCACTGACGTCGCACGGAAGCAGTGGTGCGCCCGGTCAAGTCCAGGGGCGTGGTGTACGACGTCGTCGTGTGATTCTTCGATGTGATGGTTCAGGCGGTCAGTGCCGCGGGGGTGGCCTCCTGTTCGGTCGGTGAGCTCTGATCGGCTCGGGATTTGCTG
>NZ_JACBJQ010000222.1 GCF_013404075.1 Mycolicibacterium vinylchloridicum | reverse complement strand
GGCGTTGCATGCCAAGATCGCCGAGATGCCGTTGGGGGTGCACCGCGCCGAGGCCATCGCGGCGGCCGAGAAGGCTGCACTGGCCGCCCCTACCACCCTGGAACTCAAGGGGCTGCTGCGGTGAGCGACGAGGAAGTCATCGGCGTTCGCCATGGCATGTTCGGCATCAGCGGTAGCGGTGACACCTCGGGGTACGGCCGGCTGGTCCGCGAAGTTGCGTTGCCCGGCAGCACACCACGGCCCTACGGCGGCTATTTCGACGAACTCGTCGATCGGTTGGCCGAGGTTCTGGGTGCCGACGCGTTCGGCGCGGCGGTCGAGCGCATCGTCGTCTTCCGGGGCCAGCTGACCCTGGAGATCCGGCGCCAACACCTGGTGTCCGTCGCGCAGGTGTTGCGCGACGACGAGCAATTGCGGTTCGAATTGTGTTGTGGTGTTTCGGGTGTGCATTATCCGGATGATGCGGGTCGTGAGTTGCATGCGTTTTATCCGTTGATGTCGATCACGCACAATCGGCGGGTGCAGCTGGAGGTGGCGTGTCGGGATG
>NZ_JACBJQ010000221.1 GCF_013404075.1 Mycolicibacterium vinylchloridicum | reverse complement strand
GTGCCCAGGGCAGGTTGTCGGCGAGGGCGTCGACGAGGCTGTGGGCGGGGGTGCGGCCCTCGGTGGGGGTGTGTACCAGCAGCAGTTTGGTGTTGGTGCGGCTGGCGTGCTCGGTGAAGTAGCGCAGCGCGGCGGGGTCGAGGTGGTCGGCGTCGTCGATGACGAGCATGTTGCCTGGTGGAATGGTCCACTGCCCGTTGTCGATTCGGGCGCGGGTGGTGGCCGGGTCGGTGGCGCGTCCCGCGTAGGGGTGGTGTTCGGCGAAGGCGGTGGCGGTTTCGGTGGCCGGCATGGCCAGCACGTTCTTGCCTTTGCCGGAGACCGCGGCGCTGATCGCGGCCAGGGCGGCGTGCTTGTCGGCGTCGGCGCCGAGGGTGAGCACGTGCACCGATTGCATGCTGGCGGTGATCGTCTCCACCACCGCGTGGGCCGGTTCGTCCAGCTCCTGCCAGCTGCGATCGCCGGCCGGGGGCGGGTACACCGTGGCCGGGGACCGCGCACCAGCTGCCTCCACGAAATCCACCTCAGCACGCAACACCATCAGATC
>NZ_JACBJQ010000220.1 GCF_013404075.1 Mycolicibacterium vinylchloridicum | reverse complement strand
GAAAGCGGGCCTCCTTCGATGGAGCAACTGGCGTCAGACACCAGCAGCTTCGAGGGAGGCCCGCCCTTCTCGGCGGAGCCACACGGGTGGGGAACTTCGATGAGCGTCAGTGGGGAATTTCAGCGAGCGCGATCAGGAGCCGAAGAAAAGGCCCCGCTCGGCGTGGCGCCGGTTCGTCTATCCAGCCCCGAACGCATGCTGGCAACTCGATGCCACCGAATACGTGCTCACCGGCGGCCGCAAATGCGTGATCTTCCAGCTCATCGATGACCACTCCCGCTACGCGGTCGCCTCCCATGTAGCCGCCAGCGAGACAGCTAAGGGCGCAGTGACCGTGTTCGATAAAGCCGTCGCCAGTCATGGTGTGCCCCAACGGTTACTCACTGACAACGGACTCGCGCTCAATCCCTCGCGGCGCGGCCACCTTGGCCGACTCGTCGCCCACGTCGGCGCCTTGGGTGTAGAAGCGATCACCGGTAAGCCCTACAAGCCGACCACCCAGGGCAAGAACGAACGCTTCCACCAAACCCTGTTCCGCTACCTCGACAAACAGCCACTGGCCGAAAC
>NZ_JACBJQ010000023.1 GCF_013404075.1 Mycolicibacterium vinylchloridicum | reverse complement strand
TTGACTACCGTGAGCACGAAGCGTGCCTTTCCGCCAGCGCTGCAACGCTGACTTGATCAAGTGACTACCGGGATCATATTTGCGGGAAGGCACGCCCTCCCAGATCCACAAGTCTTGATCATTCCTCATGCGCAGCCTCATCAACCCGAATCCGAGAACCGCAAACAAAGCACATCGACACAACGATCAGCATCGATGAAACCCTCCACCTAGTCGCCCCCACATCTCCCCAAGGTCCGGCGTCGCACAGTTGTGCAGCGATCGCAACCGGCCGACTCGGTCATTACGCCCTCCACAACCGTGTGACCGCCAAAGGTGCGCACAACAGCCGAAGCGAAGGTCACCGCATCAGTGCTCTGGCGGCGTGATCTTTGAGAACCAGCAGGATGAGCGCCCCAAGGAAAACGCCTCCGGACGTTCCGGCAATGCCCCAAAACCATGTGCCGACAACAGACGCAAGCACCATCGAAGCGCCTCCCGCCAGGGCAGTTGTCATGATTGCCCGGTCCTTGTGGGAACGGTACAAGCGGTAATGCGCCGGTTGGGCCAGGCTGAGACACGCGAAAGCCAGACACAATAGGCCGAAGCTCACTATTTCCACTCTCTGCGGAGCCACCTTGGTGATCCAGGCGCTCGCTGCCAGACCGAGTATCGAGCACACCGTGCCCCCAATGATTACCGCCCAATTCATGCGACGAAATTCACGATGCGTCTCTTCGGTCGCATCCAATCCACTCAGCCGGGGGTAGTAGATCGGTTCGACCACGCCTTTTTGCGCGACATAGCTGAGGGAGGCAAGCATTGACACAAAGGTGAACCGTCCCGCCGCCGCGTCGGAGATCATCCACGCGCAGACAAAACGACCGCCCGTTTCAATAGACCGCAAGCTGGCGGTGTACAACACCCACATCCAACTTCGGCTGATCACCTCGTTGAGCGACCCCCAGCCGCGCCGAAGATGGAGGTCGTGGCGGTGCGGACGGAACAATCGCCATATCGGTGTGCCCGCAAGCGCAGCTCCGACACCGCCGGCGATCCAGAACCAGAGCACCGTCTCAAATGTCCAGGGTGCCGGAATGAAGCCAATGAAGAACAGGGCCGGTATGGCGACCCCCCAGACGCCGGTGCGCAGGGCGACGCTCAACACCGAGAGTGAGGGCAGCCGCTCATTCACCAGGTTACGAGCGGTCTCCAAGCCAATGTGCTCAAGCGCCAAGACAATTGCGCCGAGAACAACTTCGTTTGTGGACCAACCGAATGCCAGTAACGTGAGAGCGCCGATGGTGGCCGAGACCACCGACCCGGCCAGCACGAAAACGGCATAGAACCGCCGTGTCTCTGGAGCGAGTTCGGGCTCCTGCAAGATCCGGCGGAGCAACACCTGGTAAGCCTCGAGTGCTACCAGCGCCGGTATGAGCAGAGTGAGCCCCGAAAGCAGCCCGAACCGGCCGAAGTCCTGCGGCAGCATGTACTTCGCCGCGAAGATCACGAAGACGAAGCGTCCGCCCAGCGCTATGCCTCGCAGCATCAGAGCAGACAAGAGGCTTCTTCGCGTGTTGTCAGAACGCTTCTTGATCATGCCCCTGTCGCGCCTTGGAAAACTCGGCAACCCCGGGGGTCAACCGCAGCGCCTTCGCGATCGAGCATCAGCGTCTCGCTGGTGTGGGCTTCGGGGTCGCCGCTGACCTCGGGCCGCGGCGTTGCCGCGCCGAACCCTTGGAAACCAGCATCGCGATGATCACCAAAGCGACGAAAAGATAGAACTTGTAAGTGAAGAAATTTCCGAACGAGCCTTGAGCCTCGGCGTTGTAGGCCCACAGACACATATATGAAGCCGGTAACACCAGCAAGAAACGGCCCGTGAGTACGATGTACAGGTAGAAGCTGACTATCAATCCCAACACGATCGCGAAAATTGCCATGGGCACGAGCCCGACCCAATAGCCGAACACGAGCGTCGAATTTCCCGGTAATGATCCAACCAGGTTCACCCCCTTACTGACATACGCGGCGGCAAGATTCGAAGGCATATACGTATGCTCCGTCGTCGCCATGTTCGCCATGAGCAATGAAGGGGCATGACTTTCACCTTCACTGGTCAGCACATCGGCCGCGAAAGACACATTGCCCTGCAAAGCGAAAACCCGGTACAGCAAGCCGTTCCACGCGCTGCCCGTCATCTTCGTTATTCCTCGATCGGCGATCTCGAGGTAACCGGCGACCAGGAACACGGCACTGACCCCTAGAATTACCAAGCCCATACGCCTGACATAGAGCTTGACGCCACATGCCCAGAGGACGATCCAGTAGGAACTGAGCCAAATGAACAGTGCGGTCAGTGGTCCGTTCACGCGCGCGCCGGTGAGAATAAAGTAGATCCCGTAGGCGACCATCAACAAAGTACTGAAGCGCCGATAGTATTGCTGCTTTGTAACCTTGCCATACGCCAAAGCGACGCCCGCGATCGCAGGTACGAAGAAAACCAGAACTCCCACAAGATCTGCGACCGCCGGAAATCGGATATTGGCCCAGAACTGTTGCCGATCCACGCCGGATCCCGGAATTCCATAGGGCGGCGAAAGGAGCGCATTTGCAGTTTGCACGCCGAGTAGCGTCGCGCTCACCATGAGCGTCAGTCTTAGTTCTCGATTGAATTCTGCATTGCCAAACTTAGAGATAGCCAATGAGATTTCCGGCTGCTTCCATCTGGCCACCCAGTGGATTACGGCCAAGGCAATGCTGAACATGAAGATGCTGTAGAGGATCTGCCGGGGAGTGGCCCCTATCGACCGAGAAATCATCCCCACTTCAATCAGATAGACTTGGACTGACTCAATATAGGCAACGCTGGCAGATTTCGTAATCATCGAGTAGGCGATGACGCCCAGCAGAATAGCGGGGGGGAAGCGCAAACAGATCCATATATAGAGTGCGGTACCCACTATCAGGATACTCAGCGCGGGCATGACCTCCCACAGGTTCATGCCGCTGCTCCCCCTCGTCCCGCCACCGGGACTCCCGCCTCGGGCATCACCTTAACACCAAGCCGCAGCGGTGGAGTGCCGCCGAATCACGTGGTAGCACGGACCAGTCCCGCTTGCAGGCTCCGGTGAATATCTTCGGTGCCGCCGCATCACTTCGCAGCCTCGGTGAAAGATATCCGTTCCACGCCGGCCGCCTCGAACAATGGCGCGGCTCCGACTCCACCCTGATAGACGATCGGCACATAGTAGTCGGCACCGAAGTCTATGCAGCGCAACTCCGGCCGCATGAGCTTCAACGTCACGAGCGGCGTCGTGCCAGGCCCGATCACGACGCCGGCGGTAATGTCACCGGCCATATCCTCGATCGGCCGATCGTCATCAATCACCTCATGCGGCGGCAGGAGCGACTCGAGTAGCGGGTCCTCGCTGCGTGGGTGCCGCTTGGCGTAGAGACGGCGAAAGTTCTGCGCGGCGATCCAGCCGGCGTACCCCTCCGCGAAAACCCGATACTCGTCATCAGTCATGAACCGCGCCAATGCGGTGTGGACGACCAGTCCGACATCAGGATCCGGCGGCGCGGCAGACGCGGCTTCGATCGGCCAGCGCCGCAGCACGACCTTTTCAGGCGGTGCCCGCAGACCGTCGCGGGAAAAGCTGACGACGCGGGTCACCGCGGGGTGAAAGGCGCCCGACTGATGCCCAACTGGTGTGACATAACGCAAGCCGAGGAGGCGGGTGAGCAGTGGCTTGATTCTCAGTCGCCAGGAATCGAGATTGTGAACCCCCGAATCGAGGAAGTTCATCAGGCCTTCGACGACGACGGTCACTTCGCGTCCGTCACGCAATGACGTTTCAAGCAAATGGCTGGTGAGCAAATTATCGTTGTTGATGACGTATATGTGCCGAAGCGCCGGGGAGGCGAGTTCGCGGTTGATGATTTGCGTCGCTTGGTGATAGAAGCGAATGAAACGACGCTGTCCGAGCAGTCCCATTTCGTGCTTCGCGGGATACTCGAGCACGCCGCCGAAACCATCCGGAAGGTCCATCTGGCGGGTCCCGATCAACCACGTCTCCGCTAGCGCAATATCCCGCGCCGCGAGATCGGCAAGCAACATGTTGAGCGATATGTGGTTGTTGACGATGGCGAGAGCGCGAATCATCGTGCTCTCTCGCTCGCATGGTGACACGCATCTGCGAGATACGACCTCTGCAACACCGCTGACATCGGCCGCCGCCGACTGCCGTGGCATGGAATACCGTGCTCGATGATCATGCGGCCCCTCCCAGGATCATGTCCGCCAACTCGCGGATCGCACCCCTGCCCCCTCCTGAACGCAGAACGACTGATGCTGCCGCCAGCGCGTGCGGATGCGCGTCGGCGGGAGCAACGGCGCATCCCACCGCAGCCATGCATTCGAGGTCGTTCACATCGTTGCCCACGTAGATTACGTGCTGGGCATCGAGTTTGCTTTCCTCAAGCCAGAGCTTGAGCACGCCGCGCTTATCGTCTTGTCCTTGGCGGTATTCCAGGCGCAACTTCTCGCACCGTCGAGCCACCACGGGGTTGCGCTCCTTGGAGATCACCACCATGGGTATGCCGGCGGCGCGCAACATTTCGATACCCATCCCGTCCCGACGAGAGCAGCGCACAGATTCGGTGCCATGCTCATCGACGGATACCAGGTCGTCGGTGAACACGCCGTCGAAGTCGAACGCGATGCCGTGCACCGGGGACGGCAAAATCGGAGCTCGCATCCTGTCGGCATCCAAACGCTGGGTAGCGAGGACGAAGTCTTCAGGATCGTCGATTTCGAGTACACGAGAAGCCGGCATCTCGTGAACCACGGTTCGGCCGAAGAAACGATGCCGTGCCACTCGAAATCCGTCAGCGAGCATTGCGTAGACGGCGCCGGTCTCGAGGAACTCGCGGTGCCGATCCTGGCGACGCAGCCGAACGGCCTTGTCGTGGTTCACTCCAACGGCACTGCCTTCGTGGTCTTGACGCCACACGAAATAGTGGAACCGCGTCACCGCCAGCGCTGTCTCGGCGCCGGCTTCGATCATCGTCGACAGCACGTTGTCGATGTCTTCGGAAGCCGTCAAGGGCGACGTGCATTGCAAAAAACAGAGAATATCGGGCCGGTATCCCTCCGCCGTGTCGAGATAGTCCAGCGCATGAAGCAACGCAGACTCCGAGCTGGCTTCATCGCTAGCCAACTCCACCGGGCGATCGATGACGTCGGCGCCAAAGCTCCGTGCGATCGACGCGATTTCAGCATCTTCGGTAGAGACGACTACCCGCGTCACCAAGTCCGCAGCCTGCGCAGCGCGGATCGTGTGCGCGATCAGCGGGATCCCGCCCAGCGGCCGCACATTCTTCCGTGGCAGTGACTTGGACCCGCCACGCGCGGGAATAACAGCAAGAACCTCCGGCATGTAACCCCCGCCATCTTCCACATCTGCCTACCTGGCAGAGCGGCGCTCCGCTCATTGCGCTTCAATCCGGATGAAGCTGCAGGCACCTAGCTTAAATCCCAAACCCGGGTCCCGTTCGGCCGATGCGCGAGGTGCATCGATCCACCATTTCGGGCCACCTCTATGGCGACGGCGCGACCGTACCCGGATAATGGCATTGATTCGAGCACGTGCAGTGGTATCGCTGATTGCGGGGCTCACTGAGGCATGGAGGGCAGCTCTGCACGTTCTATTCGTTTGCACTGGGAATATCTGCCGGTCTCCCTCCGCGGAGCGCCTGGCTGCCGCCTACGCCGCTCGCTTCAAGATCGCGGACTTCACCGCATCCAGTGCGGGAACTCGCGCGGTAATCGGGCATCCCGTCCACGAGGAGGCAGCTGCCGTCCTGGAGACGTTAGATGCCGACGCATCCAATTTCGCTGCGCGACAGCTCAAACCGCGAATGGCGTCGGAAGCCGACCTCATTCTCACCATGACAAGCACACACCGGGACGCTGTTCTGGAACTCGCTCCGCACAAACTACGCAGGACCTTCATGCTGACAGAGGCCTCCCGACTCGCATCCGAGTTCGACGCGCGAACGGTGCTAGACCTCGCAACCCTGCGATCCCAGCTCGCCCCCTGTGAGTTGTCGGACGTCCCGGACCCCATCGGCCAAAGCTCAGACGTCTTTGCACAGGTCGGCTCGCAGATCGCAGTACTCCTGCCCCCGATCCTCGAGCTCTGCCGCGAGAAATAGCGCCGACAGGTGAACCAGCTCAATACTCTTCACAGCGCAGCACAACACTCAACTATCGGCAGCGCTCCCCGAGCTTCCGTGGCTCAGATGCAGTTGACGACCGTTACACCAGGCTTTGCAGGTAATTGAGAACCTCGGCTGAGCACAGCTGAGTCTTTGTGCACAGGGCCAGACAGTTCTTTCCAGCCTGTGCGCTCTTCCCGCAGGAAGGAACGCTGCCGTCGCCCAACGCTTTGGTGACATTCTTGTTGATCAGCTCAGCCTGGGTGTCCCACGACTTCCACTTCTTGCCTTCAGCGGTCGACACCGAGTTGCCTGGCTTACCAGGTTGCGCAACAGGATTATTGCAATCCAGCGAGACCATCCACGTTCCGTTGTGCGCATTGCGACCGCTGCCATTGAGAGTGAAAGACTTGTACGCATTAATCACGATGCAGTCGTCAGTCGGCAACTGGCTACCAATAACCGTCGCGATGGCCGCCGTCTGGCCACTACCCGCGAGCGTTTCCGAGACCTTTGCGTAGGTCATACCGTAGTACGGCGGCTTCGCCGTCGCCAAGCCGATCCCCAGAGTCCCAAACAGCGCGACCAAGCTCACGATCATGCCGACACCGATGCAAAGGAATCTCTTCATCTTCCCCCCAGAAAAATGCCGTGGGCAGGTCTCTGCCCGCCGTGGCCCGCGCCGAAAGCATAGCGTGCCGGCCCTGCGTCTGACATCCCAAACCGTCATGCCGAACCGATACCAGCGCTAACGAATTCGACTGCCGCATGCAGGATGAACGCGGTACTCAGTGGCAGCCGGACAGCTCCGTATTACCCCTCAAAATTGCGCCGACCTGCGCAAATCCCGCCCACCTGATAGCCTGCGGTCATTCGAAGGCACCCAGGGAGGACGTGCCGGTTGATGACTGGCAAGGTGAGGGCGCTCGTCATGCTGCTCGCCGTCGCCAGCCTTCTTTTCGCCACCCTCACGCTTGCCGCACGCACCCAACCAATCTCCAACTTGCTGGGCGTTGTGGTGGCAGCTGGGTCGCCCTACGCCCCGTTCGCCGCCTTGGCCGGCCTGATCCTGGCGGCACTGTCTCGCCGCACTCTCCTGGCGATCGTCGCCGTCTTGGTGCTGACCGCAACTGCGGCGATCCAGATCCCCCGCTACAAGTTCACGCGGCCTTCAGTCAGCCGATTCGCCGACGTTCGGGTGTTGTCATCGAATCTGCGGAAAGGGGCGGCGGTTCCGGCGCCCTTCGTCGCGTTGGCCGAAGAGAACGCCGACGTGGTCGCCGTGTCGGAGTTGACACCCGAAGCTGTTGAAGGCCTTTCCCACGCTGGTATCCGTGAGGCGTTTCCGTATTCGCTGCTCATCCCTGCGCCCGGCGCAGGGGGCATCGGCCTGTGGAGCCGATACCCACTCGACGGGGTGTCACCCGGAAATCATCGTCATTTCGCGATTGCGGCTGCGCGCCTGCGAATTCCTAGCGTCCACCTCGAACCTCTGGTCGCCAGCGTCCATGTCTTTTCTCCGGTGGCATCCCGGCGCGACACCGTCGACGGTTGGGAAATCAGCATTGCCGACGCCAAGTCGGTCCTCGATGATTTTGCCGCCGTTGCAGACCAAGCTGCGGTGATCATCGCGGGCGACTTCAACAGCACACCTGACATGCACCAGTTCCGAGATCTGCTGACCGAGGGCTACCTGGACGCCGCCGATCAAACCGGAGCGGGGTTCATACCAACATTCCCCGCCGATTCGTGGCTGCCGCCGGCTTTGGAGATCGACCACATCCTCACCAGAGGAGCCACCGCCACATCGCTGAGCGCCGTAACCGTCCCTGGCTCAGACCATCGAGCGCTCCTGACGACCGTGCGCGTTCCGAGCGTCCCTCAGCCGTCGAACGAGGAGTGACGGTCGCCTGGTACCGTGCCAGCGACGCGGCGCACGGGAAGGACCGACTTCTCTTGTCACGCAAGATCCGTATCGGCCTGTTGACGGCCCTGGCCGTCGCTGCCCTCCTGCTCGCCATCCTGGCCCTGACCGCGCGCACCCAACCGATCGCGAACCTACCGAGCCTGATTCTGGCCGTGGGTTCGCCGTACGTATCGCTGGTCGCGCTCGCGGGATTCGTCGTGGCCGCGTCCTGCCGCCGACGCATTCTCGCGGTCTTCGCCGTCCTGGTGCTCACGGCCACCCTGGCGGTCCAGATCTCGTGGTACTACCTCGGGCGCCCGCCGGATATCGCTGCCTATCAAGACATTCGGGTGCTCTCGTCAAATCTGCGCCACGGCAACGCCGATCCCACGTTCCTGGTCGACCTGGCCGAGCACAACGCCGACGTGATCACCGTCGCCGAACTGACACCCGAGGAAGTGCAACGCCTCCGACAGACAGGGATCGACAAGACGTTCCCCTACTCACATCTCATCCCGGCACCGGGCGCAGGCGGGATCGGCATGTGGAGCCGGTACCCCCTCACGGTGCTCTCCGAACCTCGGCACCGCCGGGTCAGCATCCCCGCGGCCCGGCTAGAGGTACCCGGCCTGCGCTTCGAGCCCCTGCTGGCCAGTGTCCACGTCTACTCCCCCGTGGCAGGCGAAGCGAACACCATCGCCGACTGGCGCGGCGGAATGGCCGGCGCGAAGGTGCAATTGGACAGCTTCGCCAAGACGGCCGGTTCGGCCGCGGTGATCATCGGCGGCGACTACAACAGCACACCGGACATGCGCCAGTTCCGGGATCTGCTCACCAATGGTTATCGAGATGCGGTGCAGGAGAGCGGATCTGGATTTGCGCCGACGTTTCCCTCGAACCGGCGGTTTCCGCCGGTGCTCACCATCGACCACGTCCTGACCCGGAATGCGACCGCCTCGTCGGTGCGGACCATCGAGGTCCCGGGTTCCGATCACCGCGCCCTGCTCGCCACGGTGCGGGTACCGGTCGATCCGACCGCATCCTGAACGACAAATGGCCACCTACCGCAGTAGGTGGCCACCGGTCGAAAAGCCTTACGCCTCTTCGGTGAAGTTCCGCACGACAGCCGGGTCGACCGGGATACCCGGGCCGGTGGTCGTCGAGACGGTGATCTTCTTCAGGTAGCGGCCCTTGGAGGACGACGGCTTGGCCCGCAGCACCTCGTCGAGCGCGGCGCCGTAGTTCTCGGCCAGCTTCTTCTCGTCGAAGGACGCTTTGCCGATCACGAAGTGCAGGTTGGCCTGCTTGTCGACGCGGAAGTTGATCTTGCCGCCCTTGATGTCGGTGACAGCCTTGGCGACGTCGGGGGTGACGGTGCCGGTCTTGGGGTTCGGCATCAGACCGCGCGGGCCCAGCACGCGGGCGATGCGACCGACCTTGGCCATCTGGTCAGGCGTGGCGATCGCGGCGTCGAAGTCGAGCATGCCGCCCTGGATCTGCTCGATCAGGTCGTCACTGCCGACGATGTCCGCACCGGCTTCCTTGGCCTGCTCGGCCTTCTCCCCCACCGCGAAGACGGCGACGCGCGCGGTCTTACCCGTGCCGTTGGGCAGGTTGACCGTGCCGCGGACCATCTGGTCGGCCTTGCGCGGATCGACGCCGAGCCGGATCGCCACCTCGACGGTCGCGTCCTGCTTCTTCGACGAGGTCTCCTTGGCGAGCTTGGCCGCCTCGAGCGGGGTGTAGAGCTTGGTGCGGTCCACCTTCTCGGCGGCTTCGCGATATGCCTTGCTGGTCTTGCTCATTGGTGTCTCCTAGATTCAGAGGTTGTGGTTGCGAGCCGAAGCGGGCTCTCCCACGGAGTCGATTTACTCGACAGTGATGCCCATCGACCGGGCGGTGCCGGCGATGATCTTGGCAGCCTGGTCGATGTCGTTGGCGTTGAGATCTTCCTTCTTGGTCTCAGCGATCTCGCGCACCTGATCCCAGCTGACCTTCGCCACCTTGGTCTTGTGCGGCTCGGCCGAACCCTTCTGGATACCGGCGGCCTTGAGCAGCAGCCGGGCGGCAGGCGGGGTCTTCAGCTGGAAGGTGAAGCTGCGGTCCTCGTAGACGCTGATCTCCACGGGGATGACGTTGCCGCGCTGGTTCTCGGTCGCGGCGTTGTACGCCTTGCAGAACTCCATGATGTTGACGCCGTGCTGGCCGAGCGCAGGGCCGACCGGCGGGGCGGGGTTGGCCTGCCCGGCCTGGATCTGCAGCTTGATCAGCCCGACGACCTTTTTCTTCGGGGCCATTGGGGGTTGTTTCCTTTCTAGCGATCGCGGACAGCGATCAGATCTTGGCGACCTGCGTGAAGGTCAGTTCGACGGGTGTCTCGCGGCCGAAGATGGACACCAGCACCTTGAGTTTCTGCTGCTCGGCGTTGACCTCGCTGATCGAGGCCGGCAGCGTCGCGAACGGGCCGTCCATGACGGTGACCGACTCGCCCACCTCGAAGTCCACCAGTATCTCCGGGCGTTCCAGCGTGGCCTCGGAGGAAGCAGCAGACGCCGCTGATGCGGCCGCCTTGCCGGGCTTCTTCGCCGCGCCCTGCGGCAGCAGGAACTTCACGACGTCATCGAGCGACAGCGACGTCGGCCGCGACGTCGCGCCGACGAACCCGGTCACGCCGGGGGTGTTGCGCACGGCGGCCCACGAGTCGTCGGTCAGATCCATCCGGACCAGGATGTAACCCGGCAACACCTTGCGATTGACCTGCTTGCGCTGGCCGTTCTTGATCTCGGTGACCTCTTCGGTCGGCACCTCGACCTGGAAGATGTAGTCGCCGACGTCGAGGTTCTGCACACGGGTCTCGAGATTGGCCTTCACCTTGTTCTCGTAACCGGCGTAGCTGTGAATGACATACCAGTCGCCCGGCTTGCTGCGCAGCTCCGCCTTGAGCGCGGCGGCCGGATCGAGCTCCTCGTCGGCACTCTCGCCGGCGGCTTGCGTCGCGTCAGCGTCAGGCGCCGCCTCGAGCTCAGGTGTGGCCTCTTCGACGTCTACGGCCGCCGAAGCGGCGTCGTCGATGACGTCGATGCCCTCACCCGTGGGCGTATCGCCTTCGGGGGTTGTCACTAGTCAGTCCTCTCTAAAACGTCAGCGTTCGCTAGCCGAACACCCACAGCACAAGCTTGGCCAGGCCCAGGTCGACCCCGCCGATCAGGGCCACCATGAAGGCCAGGAACAGCAAGACCACGGTGGTGTAGCTGACCATCTGCTTGCGGTTCGGCCAGATCACCTTGCGCAGTTCGGCAACGACCTGCTTCAGGTAATTCCAGACGAACAGGATCGGGTTGCGCCCGGCATTTCCAGGCCCGGACTTGGCCTTCTTCGCCTTCTTGGACTTCTTGGCGGACGTGTCCTTCTCGACGCCCAGTTCCTCGGCGGTCGATTCGGCTTCCTCGGGCTCAGCCAGCGCGGTGGCACCGCCGGCCCGGGACCGCTTACCAGTGGGACGCGCGGGCCGGCTCACGACGACGGCCTGGCCGCCGGTGTCCTCGCCGCCTTCGCCTGCGGCGTCAGCACTGTCGCGCTCGTCGCTCACCGCATGCTCCTTTGTGTCGAGTGTGTCTGGGCTGAGCACTCCAGCCCGGTGTGCACTCTCCAGTGTCCACCATGTTCCAAACCAGTCTTATTCAGTTATTGCAGGGGCGACAGGACTTGAACCTGCAACCTGCGGTTTTGGAGACCGCTGCTCTGCCAGTTGAGCTACGCCCCTCTGCAAAGGGAGCCCCACATGATTCGCGCGCTCCCCGTTCGGTCAACCCGAACCGACGGACAGCGCGCTTATCTGGGAAAACCCCGAGGTCCGAGTGTACAACGGCACATCGGGCAGGTGTTAATCCGCCGTCAGTCGTGAGTGACAGGCTTGCGGAGTACCTGTCCGGTCTCCGGATCCCAGCCCGCCGAGATGGAGTTGTCACCCTCGTGGCCCATCAGCGTGGTGAAAGACTCCATGATCACCTCGCCGCGCTCGTCGACAAGGACGTTACGGGTGGTGACGATATCGGCGCCGAAGCGCTCCTCGACAGACTCGATGTACATCGTGCCGCGCACGGAGTCACCCTCGACGATCGGCCGGTTGAACCTGAATTTCTGGTCCACCTGAACGATCTGCAACGTCTCCAAACCGATGTCGACATGCTGGAAGAAGTGGTTCTGGATCATCACCGCGAGGATCGACATGAACGTCGGCGACGCCACCAGGCCGGAGTGCCCGAGTTCGGCAGCGGCCTTCTCGTCCATCGAGGCCGGATCGGTCGATTTCACCGACTTTGCGTACTGGCGAATCTGCTCACGGCCCACCACGAACGTGTCGGGGTACTCCCACACCATCCCGCGGATATCAGTCTTGAGTGCCATGGTTACGCCAGCTTCGCGATCGCCACGGCGCGGCCGAAGATCTTCTTCCCGCCGGTGGTGGCAATCAGTGCGATCGTCACCGTCTTGGTCTCGGGATCGGCCGACTTCACCTTTCCGGTGAACAGGATTTCAGCGCCGACGCCGTCGTTGGGCACCGGCACGATGGCGGTGAAACGCACGTTGTACTCGGTCACCGCGCCCGGGTCGCCCACCCAGGCCGTCACGTAGCCGCCGCCGAGGCCCATCGTCAGCATGCCGTGAGCGATCGCGGTGTCCAGGCCGACCTGCTTGGCGATCTCGTCGTCCCAGTGAATCGGGTTCAGGTCACCGGATACGCCGGCGTAGTTGACCAGGTCGGCTCGAGTCAGATGAATGACCCGTTCGGGCAGCTCCTCGCCCACCTTGACCGAACTGAACTCACGCAGTGCCATCGTTGAAGCCACTCTTTCCGTCTTACTCACGCCGCCGGGCAAGCGGCGCGTGGGTCTCTTCTGCGTTTACCGGCCGCCGGAAGACGGCCGGCAAGTCAGCGCGACTCTTTGTGCGGCTGGTGCTGACCGCAGTTCGGGCAGAACTTCTTCAGCTCGAGCCGATCAGGGTCGTTGCGACGGTTCTTCTTGGTGATGTAGTTGCGGTGCTTGCACACCTCGCAGGCCAAAGTGATCTTCGGCCGTACGTCAGTACTGGAGGCCACGTTCGTTGCCTTCTTTCACGTTCTCGTTTACGTCTACTGCTAGTAGCGGTGGGGAGGCTCGATCTCCCGACCTCACGATTATGAGTCGTGCGCTCTAACCAGCTGAGCTACACCGCCCCGATAGGCACTTGCGGAACTCCGCGCCCAGAGGTCAGCCGAGATATCCGAGTGTCCACCGAGCCCCCTAACGGAATCGAACCGTTGACCTTTTCCTTACCATGGAAACGCTCTACCGACTGAGCTAAGGGGGCCTGACCCTCGCCGCAAAGTATCGCGCGGCGTGGGCCTTAAAGAGGGTACAGCCTGCGGCTGGACTCAGCCAAACCGCACGTCGAGGCGGCGAACTGACCCCCGGCGGCAGTGAGTGCCGCAGGTCCAACACCTACTCTTAGGGCCATGGCATCGACGGACCGTCTGTATTTCCGGCAGTTGCTCTCCGGCCGGGACTTCGCCGCCGGCGACATGATGGCGCAGCAGATGCGCAACTTCGCCTACCTCATCGGCGATCGCGAGACGGGCGACGCCGTCGTCGTCGACCCGGCCTACGCCGCCGGTGATCTGCTCGACACCCTCGAGGCCGACGGCATGCATCTGTCGGGTGTGCTGGTCACCCACCACCACCCCGACCATGTCGGCGGATCGATGATGGGCTTCACCTTGGCCGGCTTGAGCGAGCTGCTCGAGCGGGTCGAGGTGCCCGTCCACGTCAACACCCACGAAGCCCTCTATGTGTCTCGGGTGACCGGTATTCCGATGAGCAGCCTGACCGCACACGAGCACGGCGACAAGGTCGAGGTCGGCGCCATCGACATCGAGTTGCTGCACACCCCCGGTCACACGCCGGGCAGCCAGTGCTTCCTGCTCGACGGCCGCCTGGTGGCCGGGGACACGCTGTTCCTGGATGGCTGCGGCCGCACCGATTTCCCCGGCGGCGACGTCGACGAGATGTTCCGCAGCCTGCAGCAGCTGGCCGCGCTCTCCGATGATCCGACGGTGTTCCCCGGGCACTGGTATTCCATCGAGCCCAGCGCCAGCCTCTCGGAGGTCAAGCGCTCCAACTACGTCTACAAGGTGTCCACCCTGGACCAGTGGCGCTCACTCATGGGCGCTTGAGGTTCACCAGTCCGGTTGGCGGGTAAGCCTTTCTCCCGTGGCCGACACCCTCTACGCCGACGTCTCCGAATGGCAGGTCGGCGTCAACGACAGCTACCCCCATCCGGTGTTGTGCATCCGTTCCAATGACGGCACCTACCGCGACCGTCGATGGGTGAACAACTACAGCTGGTGTCTGCGCAACGTGGACAGCGGGCGGCTGACGTTCTTCATCGTCTACTTCGTTTGGCGGCAGAACTGGAAAGAAACCGTCGACACGTTCACATCCCAAGTGCGCGCACCACATCCACGGATGGCGGTGATGATCGACGTCGAGTCGTGGGGCGGGCAGATCTCCGGTGACCAGTCCGACGGGATCAACGCCGCATACGAGGCGGTGGGCGCCTACGTCGGCTCGCCCGCCAAGGTGATCGGCTACGGCAACATCGGTGACCTCAATCGCTTGTGGCCCACCCGACCGGCCGGCATCCGCCTGGTGGTCGCGGCCTACGGCTCGAATCCGCCATACCCCGGCAAGGTCGCCCACCAGTACACCGACGGGCAAGGCTACGGCGGCGGGCTTCCCGAGGGCGCTCCCCCATTCGGCCGCTGCGATATGAACTCTGCCGACGGACTCACCGCACAGCAGTTCGCCCAGGCCTGCGGCATACCTGCCGTTCTGCCGGTCACCTTGGCCGCCCGGCGGCGGCGCGCGCTCGCGGCCTCCAGCCCATTCGCCGCGCTGCGCCGGTTTTCCTGAGCCACAATAACTTTCAGATGCGTCAATACTGCAGTGGCCAGTTTGCCGTGATATAAGCATTGGGTGGGAAACGCGAGTGATCTCGCGGATCTGTGGGGAGATGTAACCGGAGTCGGGGCCGGCACGTGGCTGGCGGTGGCCGCCTGGGCAGCAGTGCTGCTGGGGCTGGCGGCGCTGCTGTACACGCATCGGCAGATCCGTCGACAACAGAGTACGAACGCCAAACAGACGCGACCGCACGTCGCAATGGTCATGGAGCCGCACGCCGCGGACTGGCATGTCATCGAACTGGCCGTGCGCAACTTCGGGAGCACGGCCGCCTACGACGTCGGGTTCACCTTCGACAAGGCGCCGACCGTGGCTCGCTACGAGCACTCCGAGGACGGGTTCACCGACATCGTGGAACTCGCTCTGCCACAGAGCATTCCAGAGCTGGCACCCACGCAGGAATGGCGCACCATCTGGGATTCGACACTGGATCGCAGCCAGTTCGGCTCGTCGATCGAGTCGCGCTTCGAAGGGGTGGTCTCCTACTATGACCGCCCGGCACCGGAAGGCTGGTGGGCCAGGACCTTCGGGCGCAAACGCACGGTGTACCGCACCAAGGTCGCCCTCGACTGGGATGCGCTGCAACCGGCGCGCCGCATCGAGATGATGACCGGCCACGATCTCGCCAAGCGCGAGCGCGAGAAGCTCGAACTGCTGCGCAACACCCTCGACTACTTCCACTACGCCACCAAAGAAGCTCGCGTCGACGTGCTGCGCAGCGAGATCGACCGGATGAAGCGCGCCGCCGAGGAGACGCAGAGCCGGTGGCGGCGGGAACGTTTCGAGCACCCCACCGAAGTGGTCCGGCTCCCCCGACACGGCTAGCGATTGCCTCTTGGCAATCGGAACTTCGTTACGTAACGTCGGTACGAAAGTAGACGCTGCGACGAAGGAGCATCCATGAGCGGTTCGGTCAGCTATCGCAAGGACGACGCGATCGCCGTGCTGACGATGGACGACGGCAAGGTCAACGTGCTGAGCCCGGCCATGTTGGCCGAGATCAACGAAAATCTGGACCGTGCGCTTGCCGAGGAGGCCGGCGCGGTGGTGATCGCCGGAAACGAGCGCGTCTTCAGCGGCGGCTTCGACTTGAAGGTGTTCCGCTCCGGTGACATCCAGGCATCTATCGCCATGCTTCAGGACGGGTTCAACCTGTCGCACCGGCTGCTGTCGTTCCCCAAGCCCGTCGTCGCAGCGATCACCGGGCACGCGATCGCCATGGGGTCATTTCTGGCGTGCAGCACCGACCATCGAATTACCGGTCCCACCTACAACTTTCAAGCCAACGAAGTGGCGATCGGGATGGTGCTGCCCTACCCCGCGCTCGAGGTCATGCGGCTCCGGCTCACCCCGTCGGCCTATCAGCAGGCGGTCGGGCTGGCCAAGAACTTCCTCGGCGAGACCGCACTGGCCGGTGGCTGGGTGGATGAGATCGTGCTGAACGACGCGGTGCTCGAGCGCGCCGAAGAAGCCGCCCGGGAGTTCACCACGCTGAACGCCGGGGCACACGTGGCCAGCAAGATGCGCGCTCGCCAGGCCACGCTGGACGCCATGCGGGAAGGCATCGACAACATCGCCTCTGAGTTCGGGCTGTCCTAGTCCGTGCCCAGGGTCAAGCAGCGCACCCCCGAGCTGCGCGACCGCGTGGTCGACGTGGCGGTGAGCACGCTGTGCGAAGACGGCATGTCCGGCTTCACCACCCGGCGAGTGGCCGAACGGGCCGGCACCTCGGTGCCCGCGGTCTACGAGCTGTTCTCCGACAAGGACGGCCTGCTGCGGGCGGTGTTCTTCGAGGGGTTCCGCAGGTTGGGCACCGAACTCACCGCGATCGCCGAAACCGCCGACGCGTTGGCCGACCTGCGGGCGGTGATCCCGGTGTTCCGCCGGTTCTGCCTGGACTATCCCCCGCTGGCGCGGGTGATGTTCAGCCGGCCGTTCCAGGAGCTCGACCCCGATCCCGAGCAGCTGGCGGCCGCGCCGACGGTGCGGGAGATCCTCGTCGGCAAGGTGCGGCGGTGCACCGACGCCGGATTGCTCGCCGGCGACCCGGTGGACATCGCGCACGTATTGCTCGCCCTGGCACAGGGTTTGGCGGTCCAGGAAGCCGGGCGGTGGCTGGGTACCTCCGCGGAATCGGTCAACCGGCGCTGGGATATCGGCGTGCAGGCGGTGCTGGCGGGGTTTGCTTCCTGATTCCATCCGCGAGCGTGCGCGTCGGTACAGGGACACGCCGACGTCGCGCGCATTTCACGCACGCTCGGCGCCGCCTCAGCGCAGCGTTACTGTCAACCAGCTGTCGATCCGGTCGGCGACGGCTTCCCAGCCGCGCTCGAGCATCATGTTGTGGCCCATACCGGGAAACATCACCGCCTGCGTGCCGTACGCCCGGGCGGTGGCGGCCACCTCCCGCGGGGTGAAGAACCCGTCCAGCTCGGCGCCGAGCACCAGCACGGGGGCGCTCACCTGTTTGGGCCGCGCGAGGTGGCGGTAGAGCAGATCGCGGTAGAGCACGCGGGCGCTCTCGGGCCCCAACCGCGACGTACAGGCGGCGACGACCTCGTCCGGTGTCGCGTCGTGATAGAACGTTGCCCGCGAAACACCCGGCGCGGCAAAGAAATCCAGCGGCCTGCTGAATGAACGCGTGCGCAGCGAGCTGCGCCAGTGCCGGCAGGCCACCCGGACCGTCGCGGGAGCGATCCCGGTCGGCGGCGCCGAGGCGACCAGGATCGCGGCGGGAGCCCGGTGCACGGCCAGGTACTTCTGCACGACGAATCCGCCCATCGAATGTCCGATGACCACCGGCCGCACCGGCAGCCGCTCGGCGACCGCGTTCACGTCCTGGACGTAGTCGAAGACAGTGCACTCGTTGATCGGCGCCGGCAGCGGACTGCCACCGTGGCCGCGAAGGTTCAGGGCGACTGCGTGATAGCCGCGCTCGGCGAAGTAGTCCAGAAAGTGGTCGTCCCAGCACCACGCCCCGTGGAAGGCACCGTGCACGAACAACAGCGGCGTGGTGTGGGTGGCGGTGTCCCCGCCCTTGTCGATTACCTCCAGCACAGCCGCTGACCCTATCCGCGACGTCGCTGTTTGGCGGGCGAATGCAGTGGCAATCCGTCGTTGGTGATCTGGCTCCTGCAGCTGCCCGCACCGCTCGTGGGTCTGGTCGTCGTCATCATCACGGTCAGCTTCGCCGTATTGGGGCTGGTGCTGACCCGCCGTTTCCTTCCTCAGCAGCGGCTGGCGGCCACCGGTTCGGTCGCCGGGCACGTCTTCGATCTGGCCGGGGTGCTCTACGCGGTGCTGGTGGCCTTCGTGGTCGTGGTGGTGTGGGAACAGCTGAACTCCGCCGAACGGGGCACCGAAGCCGAAGCCATCGCGATCTCCGATCTGCTGCGCGATTCCGCAGGCCTGCCCGCCGCGAACCGGCCGGCGCTCCAGCAGAGTCTGATCGCCTACACCAATGACGTTGTGGATGACGAGTTTCCGAGAATGCGCCACGGCGAGACCATCGAGCAGCAATCCGACCATTTGACCGACGTGTGGCGAAACTACCTGAAGATCGAACCGGTCTCCCAACGCGAGATCGCGTTCTACCAGGAGTCGATCACGCGACTAGACGAGCTGGGCAACGCCAGGAAGACCCGAATCTCCGGCAGCCAATCGGAGATTCCCGGCGAGTTGTGGGTGTTGCTGCTCGGCGGCGGGATGGTGATGCTGCTGTTCACCTACATGTTCCCCTCCCCCGACGTCGTCGTGCACGGGGCACTCATCGCGCTCGCCGGCTCGCTGCTGGCATTCGTCCTCTATCTGACGTTCGCCATGGAGCACCCGTTCGTCGGCTCGATCGCGGTGTCACCCGAGGCCTACCAGCACGTGCTGGACACCTGGTCTCAGCTAGCGGCCAAGTAGAACTGCCCGGGCCCGATGCGCGGTACCGTGCCGCCCATGGGACGTGTCGAGGGCAAGGTTGCCCTGATCACCGGTGCCGCCCGCGGGATGGGGGCCGAACATGCCCGGCTCCTGGTCAGCGAGGGTGCCCGGGTGGTCCTCGGCGATCTTCTCGACGAGGAGGGCGCGGCGGTGGCCGCCGAACTCGGCGACGCCGCCCGTTACATCCACCTCGACGTCTCCGATCCCGACGACTGGTCGGCGGCCGTGGCGCTGGCCCTGCGTGAGTTCGGCGCTCTCAACGTCCTGGTGAACAACGCGGGCATCGTGTACCGGCGCACGCTGAAGAATCTCGAACGCGAACGCTGGCAACGGGTTATCGACGTCAACCTCACCGGCACGATGCTCGGCATCAAGTCGGTGATCGAGCCGATGACAGACGCCGGCGGTGGGTCGATCATCAACATGTCGTCCATCCAGGCCATGCGCGGCACGCCGGGCAACCACGGCTACGTCGCCTCCAAGTGGGCGATCCGCGGACTGACCAAATCAGCTGCACTCGAACTGGCCGCCAACAACATTCGGGTGAATTCGCTGCATCCCGGAATGATCCGCACGCCGATGACCGCGCACATGCCCGACGATCTGGTAGCCGCCCCGATGGGTCGCCTTGGCGAGCCCCGTGAGGTGTCGACGTTCGTGCTGTTTCTGGCCAGCGACGAATCATCGTTCACCACCGGTGCGGAGTTCGTCATGGACGGCGGTCTGATCACCGATGTGCCGCACCGGATGCCTTGAGTGAATTCGTTGTGGCACAAACACATCGGCGGGGACCATGCGGTCCCCGCCGATTTTGTGTCAGGTCTTCGGGTCAGAAGCCCATGTGGTGATCGGCCTGATTGTGCGACGACACATCGGTGCTCGCCTGGGTGTGTGAGGCCGAGCTGTCGTGGCTGGTGTCGTACAGCGAGTGGCTCGAGTAGTCGGTGCTCGCATGGCTCGACTGGTCGTAGGCCGAGTGATCTGGCGCCGTGGTCGCCGCCGCGTGGCTCGACGAGTCGATGGCCGCGTGTTGATCAGCCGAGGCCGAGCTGTGCGAGGTCCCGACCGAGCCGGAGCCACCACCACTCGCACTGCCCTGCGAGGTGGTGATCACCGAGCCGCCGTTGGAGCCGGCGCTCGCCGAACCACCTGCGGCGGTGGATCCTTCGGTGTGGATGACGCTGCTCTGCGACGGGGTGGTCGTCGAACCGTGGGTTGTCGTCGACGCCGTGGCGCCGGCTCCTGTGTTGACCGTGCCGTGCCCACCGAGGGCCGCAGAATCCTGGCCCAGGATGTTGGCCTGGCCGCCAAAGGTGTTCTGGAAAGCGCCATTTCCGCCGACCGCCACATGATCCGCAGACGCCCCACCGCTCGCCGATCCGCCCGCCTGCACGGAGTTGTGCAGGTTCAGGTTCGTCGCCTCGTGGTTGAGGAAGGTGCCGCTGGCGCCCCCGGTGGCGCCGGCGCCACCGGCGATGCTGGAGCCACCGGTGAATCCGGTATGCCCACCGGCATTCGCCTCGACCGCAGAGGCTGCCTCAGCGTTGGTGTGCCCGCCCAGCGATCCGCCTGCGTTGGTCTGTCCACCGAACATTCCGCCAAGGTTGGACTGGCCACCGAAGCCGCCGCCGAGGTTGGTCTGACCGGTGAACCCGCCACCGAGGTTGGTCTGGCCACCCAGCGCCGCGCCGTCATCGTGCAGGAAGCTCACGGCCGCAGTGTTGCTCGCCGCCGCCTGCGCGCTGGCGGTGGCACCGCCCAACGGTCCCGCGAATGAGGCTGCCGTCGTGGTGTTCATCGCCGTGTTGCCGGCCGCGGTCAGGCCTGCGCCACCCACGCCGATCGCTCCGCCACCGGCGGCAGCGGTCGTGTTGCCGAGGCTCGCGCCGCCGAGCGGGCTGCTGAAGCCGACGTTGGACGTGCTGGTGAAGCTCGCGTTTTCCTGTGCGCTCAAACCGGTTCCGACATTGGTCGCACCGCCGGCACCGGCGCTCACCGAGCCGCCGCCACCGGCCGAGCCGCTCAGCGTGGCGCGCCGTTCGGCATCGGCGTCGCCGCTGGCGTCGATGACGCGAGCGCGATCGTTGATGTGCGCGCCGCCGCCGAACTGGCTGCCGCCGCCGGCCGCGAAACCGCTGCCTGCTCCTGCGCTACCGCCGAACTGTCCGCCGCCCTGTGCGCCAAAGCCGCTCTGCGCGTGTATGTTCGAGCCGCCGCCGATGTGCGCGCCACCGCCCGCGCCCGCGCCGGCCGCAGCGCCAGCTCCCGCGGCGCCGCCGAAGCCGCCACCAAGCCCGGCGTCGAAACCACCACCAAGCTCAGCACCACCCTCGACGCCACCGCCTACACCGATACCAGTGCCCAGGCCAACGCCACTGTGCCCACCAAGCTCAACACCGCTCTCGAAGCCGCCGCCGACCTCAGCGCCACCGTGAGCACCGAAGCCCGTACCGAAGCCGGTGCCCAGACCAACCCCAGTCTGGCCACCCACCCCGGCAGCACCGCCGACTTCGCCGCCCATACCGGCGTTGAAGCCCATGCCCATCTCGGCACCGAGGCCGGCCTCGAAGCCACTGCTCAGCTCGGCACCACCACCGGCGCCGAAGCCGCCGCCCAAGCCGGTGCCCAGACCAAGCCCGGTCTGACCGCCCACCCCGGCAGCACCGCCGAGTTCGGCGCCCATGCCCGCGTGGAAGCCCGCTTCCACCTCGACACTCATTCCGGCCTCGAAACCAGCGCCAACGCCGGCGCCCAGGCCGGTTCCGAAACCGCCGCCGAGCCCGGTACCGAGGCCGACGCCGGTCTCACCGCCGATGCCCAGGCCGCCACCGAGCTCGGCGCCGAGTCCGGCACCGATGCTTTGGCCCAGGCCGATGCCGATGCCGTCGCCCACTGCGGCGGCCAACGATGAACCGCCGTCGACGCCCAAGTCCAGCGCCTGGTCGCTGATCACATTGGCGGCCGCGGCGGGGGCCGAAAGGACGGTCGGCACAATGCCTTCCACTGGCGCGAAACCGAACTGGTTCGATACGGCCTGTGCCAGGCCGGAGACGGGGTCGCCGCCGACGAGGTCCAGCCCGGGGACGGCCGAGGCCGCGACAGACCGAATCTGCTCGGGGCTGACCCCGGCCAGCCCGGCGTTGGCCAGCGCAGCATTGGGGTCCGCGACGAAGTTCTGCGCGGCCGATTCGTTGTTGAACAGGTCGAGGATGAATTGCAGCAGGTTGTCCATTGGGAAGTTCCTTCCGGTGATTGCTACTCACGGTATGAAGATCACGAGCACCCCGAAATGGGGCGCGGTCCCCTACCCGATACGGGTGGTACCGGGATATCCCAGCAATCCCCGTTAGGGGATTAGGGGATCGCTAGGGCGTGTACCGCGCGTCTTGCAGAACACCATCGATAGGATCGGTATCGATACTGTTCACAGGGCGAAACGAGTTCAACCGCAGATTGTGAACTGATTCACAACCGTTACCGGAAAATTGACATGCAGGTAATTATCAGCAAATCACTGAGTACGTAAATTCGCACGTCGATCGATATTCTGTGCCGGCAAAGTCCTAGTACGCGCCCGGGCATGCCCCGGCCGCTCGAGCGCCGACAACCCCGCTACGCCGCGTGGTAGTGCGTACGGTCGGGGTGATCCGCCAACCAGCGACGCTCAACACGCTTGACCCGCTGATGCTCGGCCATGATCAGCAGCGCACCCACAATCAGCAGACCCGCCACCACCGATCCCAGCATCAACAGCAACTCGTGGTGGTTGTAGGCCAGCGCCGCGATGATGCCGGCCAACCCCACAACACCCAGCGCGATGAGGAACAGGCCGGGCAGCCACAACGTGTCGATGAACGACTCACCAGCATGGGGCTGCGTTGTTCGGGAATGATCGATCGGATCGCGATATGCACCCTTCATCGTGTCTCCCTTCCCTCTCAGAGACGCCTTCAAGGCTACGCCTCCTGTGAGCCGGATCACACCGCCGCGCGCCGCCGAATTCGCTGTGCTCGCCGCGTGTCCGCGTTCATTTGCAACAAATGATTGGATTTGACGTATCCGTCATTTACGCTGGCCGGCAGCCGACACTGCCCGGGGGGGTCACAATGGGTCGATCAGGCCTTACCACCAGCACGGGTCGTCTCGCAGCCGTCGGGGCTGCAGCGATCGTCTCCGTAGGCCTCGTGACCGCACCAGGCACGGCGCACCCCGACTTCCCACGGACGGTTCACCTCGCTGCGATACAGCTGCAGGCCCTCACCGCAGACGCCGGCAGCGCAGTCGCGCACACCACGACCAGAGTCACCGCACCCAGCCGTACCACCGCGGCGGATCAGCCCGCGTTTGATCCGGTGCTCTTTGTGAACCAGGTCTTCTTCGCGGTGCTCTGGTACGCAGCCTTCCCCGTCACCCTGCCGCTCAGCCCCGTCGTGGCCGTGCTACAACGTTTCGGCAGAACGACACCAATCCCGCCGGTCGAGCTAGTTCTGAGCGCCGTGGATGTCTTCCTGTCTCCGCTGAAAGTGGTTCTTGACTCGATCTCTTCAGGCCTCCTCCCGCAAACAGCTTCTGCCGCTGCGGAATCCAGCTCAGCTTCGCGGGCCAACCGGTCGACACCATTCCGAGCGCCGCGCCAAGATGACCGCGCCAAGCGTGGTGCGGTTGCCAGCTCGTCGCGGGCTGCCGACCGCAAACCGGCGACCCATCGCAATGCCAAGAGCGCCCCAAAGGCTTCTACCGAGAAGAAGCAGTCGGGCACAGCCCGTTCGGCCCGACCCACGAAAACCAGCGATTGAAATCACAGCTTCGGCGCGAGGGCGTCGACATATCCGGGGGGACTTATGTACGAATCGTCTAGCGCGCGTCACCGCGCATCTCGTCTCATTGCTGTCGGCGCCTCCGCCGTTGTCGCTCTAGCGCTGGTGTTTCCCGCAGACACGACGCAGCCCTCGATCCCACGGCCAGTGCACGTCCCTGCGATACAGCTGCGAGCCAGCGCCGCCGAGCTCACAGGCGCCACCACACGCACCACCACCGCGCCCCACCGCACCGCAGCGTCGGCCCCGCAAGCCAACGCCTCTGCCGAGACAGTGCTTCGTAATGCGCTCATCTTGGCGGGCGCAATCGCGTTGACGCCGGTTTGGTATGTCGGCTTTCCGATTACCGCACCGATCAGCGTATTCCTGGCCTATGGGCTCAAGAACCTCCTCTATCCCGGAGGCGGCATCCGCGAGCTCGCTATCTTTTCGGTCGGCATTTACGCGGTAGCCCCGGTGCTCGCGATCGCCTATGCATTTGGCCCCTTCGCCGCAACCGGTGCGAACACGCGGCCAGCGACGCAACCGCCGGCGGTAGCCCAAACCACTCGCCACGTTCGCGACGTAAATCGAGGCCAGGCCGGCTCGAAGCGGACTGCCAATCCAAGTCCACCAGCCAAACAACGTGCAGCGGTCCACCGGTCCGGTGCCCGGGCGACTGCGAAGACGTCTACCGAGAACAAGCCTCGGGGCACCGCCGGCTCGGCCAGGAGCGCCAACAAGCGAGCGCAATCGTGAAACTGGTATCCAGCCACCACCGGTAATGCAATTTCGCAGTGTCGCAATCAAGCTCACGGCTTGGGCGTGAGCGCACTGCCCTTCAGCCATTCGCCCCACGGCACCGTCCAGTCGCCGTTCTGCCAGATCTCCAGGCCCGGGCCACCGGTGTTCTTGACCTCCACGACATCACCGGGCTGGGAGAAGTCGAAGAACCAGGACGCGTTCTCGCCGTTGAGGTTCAGGCAGCCGTGCGAGACGTTGGTGTTGCCCTGCGCCCACCGGGTGTCGTTGAGTTGGTGCAGGTAGATGCCGTCGGTGCTGATCCGCGTCGCGTACGGGATCTTCGTCTTGTAGCCCATCGAGGAGGCCACCGGCAGACCGTAGGTCGACGAATCCATCGTCACCGACTCGGCCTTGTCGATCACCGTGTACACCCCGGGCGGCGTCCAGAACGAAAACGTGCGCCCGGCAATGGTTTGGTAGCCACCCTGACCCATCGACGTCGGCATCGCCCGAACCAGCTTGCCGTTGTCGAACACGCTGACGACCTTGGTCGTGTCATCCGCTATGGAGACGTGCGCATCGCCAATCGTGAAGGTGGCCTTGGCATTTTCGTTGCCGTAGAGCCCATCCCCGAGTTTCAGCCCGAAAATGTTGGCGGCCACGGACACCGTCGTGCCCGGGGCGTAGTACTTCGCCGGCCGCCAGTGCGCGGTCTTGTCGTCGACCCAGTACCAGGAGCCCGGCACCGGCGGGTTGGTGGTCACCACCAGATTGCGTTCGGCGGTCGCCTTGTCGGTGATCTGCTCGTCGAAGCGTGCCGCGATGATCGTGCCGATGCCGTAGCGCACGTCTTCGTGGATCGGCAACCCGCCGGGCGTCTCGAGGTAGACCTGGGTGAGGTTGTTCGGCGAGGCGGTCGTGAAGGTGGTGGTCCGCGACAGTGGCACCCCGCTGGCGCCCTGGCTGGCCACCTGCATGGTGTAGGTGCGCCCATACTTCAGCGGCATGGTCGGCTGCCACGACGTCCCGTCTGGGGAGAGCGCCCCGGCCAGGTTGTTGCCGTAGTCGTCCACCAACGAGACGCTCGTCAGACTGCCGCCGACCACCTGTGCGGACACCCGGCTCAGTGGGTTGAGGTCGGCCGAGCCGTTCGCCGGGGCCATCCCCAGCAGCGGCGGCTTCGGCGGTGCCGGCGGCAACTGCACCTGCGCTGTGGCGGTCGCGGTCTTGCACCCGTCCCGGCACCCGGGCAGCCCGGCGACATCGCTCCCGAGAACGCCGAGGAGCAGCAGGCCCACCACGAGGACGGCCGTGCATGCGCGACGGGAAAAGACCACCGAAATCA
The DNA here is from genome assembly GCF_013404075.1 of Mycolicibacterium vinylchloridicum. Classification (GTDB taxonomy): domain Bacteria; phylum Actinomycetota; class Actinomycetes; order Mycobacteriales; family Mycobacteriaceae; genus Mycobacterium; species Mycobacterium vinylchloridicum. Next base: position 70,830 of record NZ_JACBJQ010000023.1, on the reverse strand, counting down.
CTCCAGAGCTGGTCGACGATGAGTTGCCGGCGTCATCTTTGACGCCTGAGATCATAGACGGCCACGGCACCGTCTGGTCACTTGAAAAGAGCTGATGCGGCCGTCACCAGCAGCAAACATCCAATCATTAGCGGAATTTAACTTTTCGGCCGGCATCTCAGTGCAGCGCACTGCCTTTGAGCCACTCGCCCCACGGCAACGTCCAGTCGCCGTTCTGGATCAGTTGCAGCGGCGGCCCGCCGGTGTTGCGGACCTCGACGACGTCGCCGGGCACCGAGAAGTCGTAGAACCACGCGGCGTTCTCGCTGCTGAGGTTCAGGCACCCGTGTGAGGTGTCGGTGTTGCCCTGCGCCCACACCGTCGCGTTCAGCTGGTGCAGATAGATGCCGTCGGGGCTGATGCGAGTCGCGTACGGGATGGTCTCGCGGTAACCCAGCCGCGAGTTGATCGGCAGCCCGTAGGTGGAGGAATCCATGATCACCGGGTTGGCCTTGTCCATGACGGTGTAGACGCCGGGTGGTGTCCAGAACGTCAGCGTCTGGTCACCGATCGTCTCCGAGCCGCCCCGGCCCATCGACGTGGGCATGGTGCGCACCAGCTGGCCGTTGTCGAAGACGCTGACCTGCTTGGTGATGTCGTCGGCCACGGCGACGTGCGCGTCGCCAATGGTGAACGCCGCGCTGGAATCCTCTTCGCCGTACAGCCCGGCGCCGAGTGGGACGCCGTAGACGTCCGCCCGCACGTTCACCGAAGTGCCTGGGGCGTAATACTTTTCCGGGCGCCAATGGGCATTCTGCTCGTCGACCCAGTACCACGATCCGCGCACCGGCGGGTTGGTGGTCACCGAGAGGTGTTTCTCGGCGGCCACCCGGTCGGCGATCGGCTCGTCGAAGTGGGCGACGACGACGGTGCCGATTCCGAACCGGCCGCCGTCGAGCGGATGGCCGGCCGGCGTGGTCAGGTACACCTCGCTCTGATCGCTGGGCACCAGGGTCTGGAACGTCGACGACAGCTCGGACGGGACGCCACCGGGCCCGCGGGCGTCGACCTTGAGGGTGTAGCTGCGTCCATATCCGAGCGGCACGGTGGGCTTCCAGGTCTTGAAGTCGGGGGTGACGACACCGGGTATGGGTTTGCCGGCGTCGTTGACCATCGTGACGTGGGTGAGCATGCCGCTCGTGGCGACGACCGTGATCCCGCCCAGTGGGTCGACATCGGTAGCCCCGTCGGCGGGCGTGAGCGTGACGGCGGCCGGGTCCTTCGACGGCGCCGGCTGCGGGTCGCGGGCCGCGGCCTCGGTGCGGCAGTGCTGCGGGCAGCGCGGCGCAGCGGAGACGACGACACCACCGAGCACTGCCAGCACCGCCAGCACGACGCCGAGGCACGCCCCACGGGCACGACGACTAAAGCTCAACTGGTCACTCCATGACTAAGAGGTCGGCCACTGTTGCCGGGATACCGATGATTTATCGGGCCCCTGAAGCATAGACGGCGCCAGGGGCCGTCGCGTTCGGGCAAAGGCGCGTGCCGCGTCACAACATGGACAAGACTCGAGCACATGACCGAACCCGGTGCTGCCCGTGTCGCGGTGTACCTCGACTTCGACAACATCGTCATCTCGCGCTACGACCAGGTGAACGGCCGCAACTCTTTTCAGCGCGACAAGGCCAAGGGTCTGGAGGCGGCGAAGCTCACCCGTGCGCGTGTCGATGTGGGCGCGATCCTGGATTTCGCCTCGTCGTTCGGGACCGTGGTGCTCACCCGGGCATATGCCGACTGGTCGGCCGACGTCAACGCCGAATACCGCGAACAACTGGTGGGACGGGCGGTGGACCTGGTGCAGCTGTTCCCCGCCGCGGCGTACGGCAAGAACGCCGCCGACATCCGGCTGGCGGTCGACGCGGTCGAGGACATGTTCCGGTTGCCCGACCTCACCCACGTGGTGATCGTGGCCGGCGACTCCGACTACATCCCGCTCGCCCAGCGCTGCAAGCGGTTGGGCCGCCACGTCGTCGGGATCGGTGTGGCCGGCTCCTCGAGCCGGTCCCTGGCCGCGGCCTGCGACGAGTTCGTCATCTACGACTCGCTGCCCGGGGTGCCGGTGTTCCAACCACCGGATGCCGCACAGCCTGCCAAGCGGGCCAAACGCACGAAGTCCGAGGCTGAACCGCCGGATCCGCAAGCCGTGGCCACCGCGCTGCTGGAGCGGGCGTTGCAGATCGGCCTGGAGAAGGACGACGCCGACTGGTTGCACAACTCCGCGGTCAAAGCACAGATGAAGCGGATGGACCCGTCGTTTTCGGAGAAGTCGTTGGGCTTCAAGTCGTTCAGCGACTTCCTGCGATCCCGCACCGATGTCGTGGAGCTCGACGAGAGCTCCACCACGCGGATGGTCAAGCTCCGCTAGGAGACGGAATTTGAAAAGTGCTGCACAAGAAGATGTTTCGGTGATCCCACCAGGTTCGCCGGACTGCGAGGTGTCCGCGCAGGTTTCTGACTCCGCAACAACACCCTGGATCTCCCCGCCGCGATCGCGCGACAATTGACGACGTGAAAATCGCCATCAGCGGCGCGGGTGTCGGCGGTGCCGCCCTCGCCCATTGGCTGCACCGCACAGGCCACACACCGACTCTGATCGAGAAGGCACCGGCCTTTCGTACCGGTGGTTACATGATCGATTTCTGGGGCGTCGGGTACCAGGCAGCCAAACGCATGGGTATTGAGGACCGCATTCTGTCGGCCGGTTATCAGGTCGAGCACGTCCGTTCGGTGGGTGCTCGCGGAGAGATCAAGGCCGACCTGCGTGTCGCCGGCGTGCGTCGCCTGATCGGCAATGACTTCACCAGCCTGCCTCGGGGTGATCTGGCCGCGGCCGTCTATCGAACCGTCGAGGACCAGGTCGAGACGATCTTCGACGACAGCATCGCAACGGTCGAGGACACCGGCGAGTGCGTCCGGCTCACCTTCGACACGTCGCCGGCACGGGAATTCGACCTGCTGATCGGGGCTGATGGTCTGCACTCCAATGTGCGCCGCCTGGTCTTCGGCGACGAACGCACCGTCGAGCGCTATCTCGGCTGCAAGGTGGCGGCGTGCGTCGTCGACGGCTACCGGCCGCGCGACGAGTTGGTGTACCTGACCTACAACACGGCGAACCGGCAAGCCGGGAGATTCGCGCTGCGTGGCGACCGCACGCTGTTCTTGTTCATCTTTCGTGCCGACCGCGACGGTCCGGCCACCTCGCCGAAGGAACAGCTGCGCAACGAATTCGGCGACGCAGGCTGGGAATGCCCGGCGATGCTGGCGGCTCTCGACGGGGCGGCCGACATCTACTTCGACGTCGTCAGCCAGATCCGGATGGACCGATGGTCACGCGGCCGCGTCCTGCTCCTCGGAGACGCCGCCGGTTGTATCTCGCTGCTCGGAGGCGAGGGCACCGGCCTGGCGATGACGGAGGCCTACGTCCTGGCCGGTGAGCTCAGTCGTGCGGGCGGCGACCATCGGCAGGCCTTCGAGCAGTACGAACGAAAGCTGCGCCCGTTCGTGGAGTCCAAACAAGCCGGCGCGGTGCGCTTCATCGGCTTCTTCGCCACCCGCACCACGTTCGGATTGCGGTTTCGCAATCTGGCGATGCGCGCGATGAACTTCGGCCCGCTGTTGAAGATGTTCGCCGGCGACATCCGCGACGACTTCGAATTGCCCGACTACGGGATCTAGTCAGGCGGTCGAGTCGATCCACACCGCGCGGGCCGCCGCCAGTGGTTCCCCGTCGGCGGTGTAGAGCGCGGAACGTGCGCCGATGTCGCGGCCGTCATGCCAGTCCGAGGTCGCTACCACCACGCACTGCTCCCCGATCCGCGGGACCCGGTCGATGCGCGCCGTCATCCTGGCGAGAACCGCGACACCGCCGGGGATGCGGTTGAACGCCGCCCACCCGCCGGGGCAATCCAGCGCTGCCCACACGATCTCGGGCCGCACGGCGCCGCCATCGTCGGCCAGCGTTTCGTCCGGAGTCCACCGGTCGGCCAGAACCGATTGTCCGGGAAGCCGTTTGACGAAGATCCGCAGCCCGTCACCGGCCTCGCGGTCGGGGCCGCAGGTGAAACAGCTGCGAAACGGATGGTTGGCGTCGGCCACCGCATCCGTTGCGTCAGCGGGGATGTCCAGGACGGGCGGCAGCACCTCGACGGGCTCGTCGACCGGTTTCGCCACCGCCACCACGTCCCCACCTGCCGGGCGCACCTCGTACACCGGCCCCGTTTCTTCGACCAGAAGCGCGGTGTCCAGCGGGGGTGGTTTGAGCAGCCTCACCTCGACCAGATCGGCCGGGACGCGGCCGGCGATCACGCCGCAGGCGTACCCGCCGTTGGCGCTTCCGGGCGGACCGTTGAAGCGCCCGCCGAGCATCAAGGACGGCTCGCTCACGACCGGTCTCCTTTCACCCGAGCCAGCAGCCACGCCTGACCGTCGCCTTCGCCTGCGGCGAGCACCTGCAGACGTGCGAACGCGACGTCGAGTTCCCCTGCTGCAGCCCGGAAAAACCCCGGCTCCGCGCCCACCTCGCTGAGCACGCTGATTGCCAGCAATCCGCCGGGTGCCAAGAGGTCCACCATCGCCTGGTACAGCCGCGGGTCGCGAAACCGATGGCAAAGGACCATCTCGACCGGCGGCCCCGGCGGCAGACCCTCGTCGAGATCGGCGACGCAGAACCGGCACCGTTCGCTGACCCCGTGGCGGTTCGCCAACTCCTGCGCCCGCTCGATCGCGACGGCAGAGACGTCGACCCCCCACACCGTCAAGCCGCGCTCGGCCAGCCAGACCGCTGCCGCACCGGCGCCACACGCCAGATCCAGCACACGACCCGCCGTCGGGAGGGCATCGACGTACGGTGCGAAGACGTCGGGCAGGCGGGGTGAACCGCCGGTCTTGTTCGCGTACTTCTCGTCCCAGCGGACGCGATCAGCCTCGGCCACGTCGCTCACGGTAGACGCCGGAACCGGTGCACCCCGCGGGGATTGAGATTCTCATAAGCGGGTAATCGCGACGGATGTCGAATGCGGAGTCTCTGTGGCTGTCCAAGTCCGCGTCGCAGACGCGAGGTTCGGACAAGCAGGAAGTTCAGTTTCACTACGACATCTCCAATGAGTTCTTCAGGCTCTGGCAAGACCCCACCCAGACCTACAGCTGCGCATTTTTCGAGCGTGACGACATGACGCTCGAAGAAGCCCAGATGGCCAAGGTCGACCTGTCGTTGGGGAAGCTGGATCTACAGCCGGGGATGACACTGCTGGACATCGGCTGCGGCTGGGGCTCGACCATCCAGCGCGCTGTGGAGAAGTACGACGTGAACGTCATCGGGCTGACGTTGTCGGAGAACCAGAAGCAGCACATCGAGCAGAACCGATTCCCGAACATCGACACCGGTCGCAGCATGGAAGTCCGACTGCAGCCATGGGAGGAGTTCGACGGCAAGGTAGACCGGATCGTATCGATCGGCGCCTTCGAGCATTTCGGGTTCAACAAGTACGACGACTACTTCAAGAAGACGTTCAGCTGGCTGCCCGATGACGGGGCGATGCTGCTACACACGATCATCATTCCCGAGGACGCTGAGATCAAAGCCAAGGGCTTGCCGCTGACCATGTCGCGGGTGCGGTTCATCAAATTCATCATGGACGAGATCTACCCCGGTGGCCGGCTGCCGCTGGCGTCGATGGTCAGGCAGCATGCCGTGACGGCCGGCTATGACGTCACTCGCGAACAACATCTGCAGCCGCACTACGCCCGCACACTGGACACCTGGGCAGCCAACCTGGAAGCCAAGCACGACGAGGCCGTCGCGATCACCTCAGAAGCCGTTTACGAACGCTTCCACAAGTACCTGACCGGATGCGCCGATCTCTTCCGGACCGGCTACACCGACGTTTGCCAGTTCACGTGCCAAAAGTCAGTGAGCTAGCCTGGAGGTCGTGGTGACGGAAAGTGGTTCCGGCTCAACACAGTTGAGGCCAGCATACGAGGATGTCCAGGCGCATTACGACATCTCGAACGACTTCTTCGGACTGTTCCAGGACCCGTCGCGGACGTACAGCTGCGCGTACTTCGAACGCGACGACATGACGCTGGAAGATGCCCAGCTCGCGAAAATCGATCTGGCATTGGGCAAGTTGGATCTACGACCCGGGATGACCCTGCTCGATATCGGCTGCGGCTGGGGCTCGGCGATGAAGCGCGCCGTGCAAAGTTTCGACACGAACGCACTCGGATTGACGTTGAGCCGCAATCAGTGCGCCCTGGGCCAACAGCTACTCGACGCTGTCGAGACCGATCGGTCACGGCAAATCCTGTTGCGCGGCTGGGAAGAATTCGACCAGCCGGTCGACCGGATCGTGAGTATCGAAGCGTTCGAGGCGTTTCCGAAAGACCGGTACGCGGCATTCTTCACCACCTGCCATCGGGTCATGCCCGATGACGGGCGAATGGTATTGCAGACCATCATGGGTCATCCGCTGAAACGCTGGCCGGAGCTGGGCATCCCGATCGTGATGTCGGACCTGAAGTTCATGCGGTTCATCGCCAAGGAGATCTTCCCGGGCGGTGCGGTGCCGTGCGACGAAGACGTCGTCGAATTCGCCGAGCAGGCCGGGTTTTCGGTGGCTCACCTGGACTCCCTCACGCCGCATTACGTACGCACCCTCGATATCTGGTCACAGCGGTTGGAAGCCGCCCGCCAGCAGGCGATCGACGTGACCTCGGTCGAGGTCTACGACCGCTACATGCGCTATCTCGTGGGGTGCTCGGACTTCTTCGCCCGCGGAATATCCGAAGTCGGACAGTTCACCCTGGTGAAGCGCTGATCACGGGGCGCCGAACGCCAGCACCGCGTTGTAGCCGCCTAGGCCCATGGAATTGCTTATCGCATAGCGGTAGTCGCCGCGGCGCGGCTGGTCGACCACCACGTCCAGACCGATCTCGGGATCGACGACTTTGACGTTGCGCGTCGCCGGAACAACGCCGTCGCGCAAGGCCTGCACGGTCAGCACTGCCTCCACAGCTCCCGCGGCACCAAGTGAATGCCCCAGAGCGGCTTTGGGCGCATAGACCGCGGGGTCATGACCCCCGAGCGCGCGGCGGATGGCGCGGGCCTCGGCGAGGTCGCCGAGGGTCGTGCCGGTGGCGTGCGCATTGACGTGATCGATGTCGGCTGGCTGCAGCCCGGCCAAGTCGACCGCGCGGGCGATGGCGGCTGCGGCGGTTTCACCGGTGGGGTCCGGTTGGACGGCGTCGTGGGCGTCGCAGTTCGTCGATGCACCCATGAGGCGGGCCAGGATCGGCGCACCTCGGGCCTTCGCGTGCGCTTCGGTTTCGATGAGCATCAACGCGCCGCCTTCGCCGAGCACCATGCCCTCCCGATACCGATCGAAAGGACGACAGGCGCCGGGCGGATCGTCGTTGTTGGTGGACATCAGGCCCAGCTCGTTGAACGCGGCGACCGGAACGGCTTCGACCCACGTCTCGACCGCGCCGCAGATCGCGATATCGGCCTCGCCCATGACAATGTGCCGCCATGCCTGTGCGATCGCGCCGGACCCGGATGCGTCGGCCATCACCGGGGCGATCACGCCGGCTTTGGCGCTTCGTTGCAGCCCTACCGCGGCAGCGGGCGCGTTCGGCATGTACATCTGGATCGCCAGCGGCGACATCGCCCGCAGGCCGCGCGCCTCAAAAGCGCCGAACTGCCGGGCGATCTCTTCGGTAGTGCCCAGAGCGAGTCCGATCGAGACCAGCAACCGACGGGTATCGACGTCGGGCGAGCCGGCCGCCGCCCACAGCCGCCGACCCAAGACGGTGGCCATCTTGCCCAGGTAGGACAGGCGCCGAAGCTCGACGCGGTTGAGCTCCTGGTCGAAGTCCTCGCGCAGGGCTCCGCCGATGCGTACGGGCGATTCGCACTCGCTGACAAACCACTTGTCGAGCTGACGAATACCGCTACTGCCCTCGAGCAGTTGATGCCAGGTCTCCTCGGCGTCGGGAGCCAACGCGGTGGTCGAGGTCACCGCGGTGACCACGACATCGGTGAGACCCTCACCCGTCCGCAATGCTGTCATCCCCGGTTGGCCCTTCGATGGCGTCGTGTGACGCGCGGCATACCCTCCTGCGCGGGATTTATAACCTGCCCGGTACTGCTATGCTGGTCGCAACGTTGGCGTCACGAAGAAGTCGTCAACCGCGTCGTGGAACACCTTCACTTCACCGGCACTTCCGGAATCCGGAAACCGAGTTCAGCTGATGTAGTGCCCCCAAGCACACAGTCTCGCGGCGATCGATTTTGCCCACCGGCAATCTCGCCACATACCCGATGCCCGAAAGGCACCATGACAACCGAACAATCCTTTGCGGACCTCGGCGTGCCCGCACCCCTGGTGCGCGCCCTGTCCGACAACGGAATCACCCATCCCTTCCCGATCCAGGTCTCGACGCTGCCAGACACACTGGCCGGTCGCGACGTGCTGGGCCGGGGCAAGACCGGCAGCGGCAAGACGCTGGCGTTCTCCATTCCGCTGGTCAGCCGGCTGACCGGTACCACGCGACGTGCGTCGCGGCCCTCGGGTCTGGTGCTGGCACCCACCCGTGAGCTGGCCACCCAGATCACCGCCGCGCTGCAACCGCTGGCAGAGGCGTCCGGGTTGCGGGTCACCACCATCTTCGGCGGAGTACCGCAGAACAAGCAGGTCAAGGCGCTGCAGGCCGGTGTCGATATCGTCGTCGCCTGCCCGGGCCGGCTCGAAGACCTGATGCGCCAGCGCCTGATCACCCTCGACGCCGTCGAGATCACGGTGATCGACGAGGCCGACCACATGGCCGACCTGGGCTTCCTGCCCGGCGTCACCAGGATCCTGGCGGCCACGCCGGCCGGCGGGCAGCGGTTGCTGTTCTCGGCGACGCTGGACAACGGCGTCGACAAGCTGGTCACCCGATTCCTGCGCAACCAGGTGTCGCACGCGGTCGACTCCGACCAGTCGCCGGTGGACGCGATGACCCATCACGTGTTCCATGTGGCCAGCGCCGACGCCAAGAAGGATCTGGTGCACACGCTGGCGTCCGGTACCGGACGGCGAATCCTGTTCCTGCGCACCAAGCATCACGCCCGCAAGCTGGCCAAGCAGCTCACGCAGGCCGGTATTCCGTCAGTTGACTTGCACGGCAACCTTTCTCAGCCTGCTCGCGACCGCAACCTGGCGGCTTTTGCCGCCGGTACCGCGCGGGTGTTGGTCGCCACCGACATCGCTGCGCGCGGTGTCCACGTCGACGACGTGGAGCTCGTGGTGCACATCGATCCGCCCGCCGAGCACAAGGCGTACCTGCACCGCTCGGGTCGGACCGCGCGAGCGGGACGGGCCGGTGACGTGGTGACCGTGGTTCTGCCCGAGCAGCGCCGCGATACGCAGGCGCTTCTACGCAAGGCCGGTATCAAGGCGACGCCGCAACAGGTTTCAGCCGATTCCGAGCCGGTCCAGGCACTCGTCGGCGAGGTTGCTCCGTACCAGGCCCCGCCGGCGGCGCCGGCGCCCGTGCAGCAGCAGCGTCGCGCCCCCGCCCAACGCCGGCCCGGTGGCGGCCAGGCCCGTCAGGGCGGCGGCGGGCAGCCCAGCCAGGGTGGCCGTCGGCGCTCCCGCCGGCCGCGCTCCGCGGTGGGCGCCAAGTAGATTTCGTTCCGGCGGTCCCGCCGGTTCGAGCAGCGGATGTTTTACGACATCCATCTGAATGAGAGAAGAAAGATAGATGGCACAGGGAACTGTGAAATGGTTCAACGGCGAAAAGGGCTTCGGCTTCATCGCTCCCGACAGTGGCGACCAGGATCTGTTCGTTCACTACTCGGAAATCCAGGGCAGCGGCTACAAGTCGCTCGAGGAGAACCAGCGAGTTCAGTTCGAGGTCGGACAGGGACCCAAGGGCCCCCAGGCGACGCAGGTTTCTGCGGTCTGACCGGACCCCAAAACTAACCAAGGGCTGGTACGGCAATGCCGTACCAGCCCTTGGCTTTTGGTCAGTCTAGCGCCCCGCCGGCAACAGGAGAGTGCAGCGAGCGACCCACCGAGGACGCACTCTCCGCCCGCGCCGCACGCACCACGCGATCCGCGACCGCGTACTCGGGTACGTCCGGCCCCTCATCGAGACCGGGCATGGCGGCCGCCTGCCTCATCACCATCCAGCCGAGCGCCTGAGTTGTCGTTTGCGGGATGACGAGCAGGCGGGCACACCCGTTTCGGCCGACCACGACCATGATGCGGTGGCGCCGATCGTTCCACCCCATACTGCGGGTCGCGGTCGCGAACTTGGAGTCCAAGATCGGCGCGGTGGTGGTCGCCGACCAGTTGATGTTGATGTCGAGAATCTCACCCAACGGCACATGCAGCGCCTCGATGAGGTCGGGAAGCTCCCTGGCCAGGGCCTCGGATCGCGGCCACCACGCCCCGTCGATGTCACCACCGAGGACCGGATTGAGGCTGAGTCGAATGGGGCTGGCGGTGCGGCGCGATCCACGCATGCCGTTCACAACAAAACCGCGCAGGAAATATCGAAATCGTCCATCACTGCGTCCTCACAGATCGGCGGGCCTATCCACGGACTGCGACTGATGCTGAGCGCGAACGGATTACTACGACTCTATACCCGGCGCAGCGACACGCTGCCCGCTATCGCGGTTCGTCGGCTCGACGAGCTCTCTGATGGTCGCACACACCGTGGTCAGGGTGCGCTCGTCCCGGGTCGACAGGGTCAGCACGAATGCGCCCTGGATCAGCGCCAGCACGGCGTCGGCGAGGTCTCCGGCGGGGCGGTCGCTGCGGATGTCGCCGCGCTCCTGGCCCGCGGTCAGCAGCGTGGAAAGCTGTGACTTCCACATCGCGATCTGGGTGGCCAGCTGCGGCCGGAAGTAGTCGGACGTCGCGCCCATCTCGGTGGAGAACTTTCCGGTCAGGCACGCGGTCTGGAAGCCGGACTTGATGAAGATCTGCGACATGTCCGTGAAGTAGCCGGTCAGTTGCTCGACCGTGGACAGGTCGGTGCGGGCGAACCACGTCGTGAACAGCTGGCCCTGGAACTGGATGTAGCGGTCCAGGACGGCTTGTGCGAACGCGTCCTTGGATCCGAAGTGGTGATAGAAGGACCCCTTCGGCACGCCCGCCTCGGCCAAGACGGCGTCGATCGTGGTCCCGTGGAAGCCGTTTTCGTAGAACAGCTTGATCCCAGCGCGCAGCAGCCGCTCCTTGTGTGGGAGGACCGCTTCCTGGGTTGCCATGCGTACCGCCTTCGATATGTGCCGTTGAAGTCGGCTTTTCCACTATAGGGCGGTTTCGCCGACCACTAGACCTAGTGGACTAGACCACATCGTCCAATTTATGTGGGCTAGACCACATCGTCTAGACCACTACGTCTAGACGATTTAGTCTAGCGCGAGGGGTCACGCGAACGGAGGACCATTCCATGAGCACCACCTACACGCTCGGACACGAGGACAGCGAGGTACGCCGGCTGCTGCTCCAGGGCAGGGTGTACCGGGCCGACACCAGACACGCATTGCTGATGGCGGGTCTGAAGCCGGGGATGCAGGTCCTCGACGTCGGCTCCGGTCCCGGCGACGTCTCGTTCCTGGCCGCCGAAATCGTCGGGCCGAATGGCTCGGTCCACGGCGTCGACGCCGCCGACATCGTGCACCTGGCCCGTTCCCGCGCCGCAGAACAGGGCAGGACCAACGTGTCGTTCACCCAGTCCGCGCTCGACGAGCTGGTGCTCGAGGAGCCGGTCGACGCCGTCATCGGGCGGCTGATCCTCATGCACCTGCCCGACCCGGTCGCCGCGCTTCGCCGGCTCGCCGGACTGGTCCGGCCCGGCGGCGTCGTCGCCTTCGCCGAGAACGACATCGTCTCGGTGCACAGCTATCCCGAGATCCCGATGTTCCGCACGGTCACCGACGCCGTGGCGCGGTCGTTCGAAGCGCTCGGGCTCGACATCTCGTTCGGGCCCAAGCTCGGCGCACTATTCCAGGAAGCCGGGCTGGGCATCCCGCGGATGGCGGTAGGTGCGCCGATGGGCGGTGCCGACGACATCGACCTGCTGACCTACGCCGCCGAGATCTGGCGGCTGGTGTATCCGATCGCCGACGGGCTGGGGCTCACCGCCGATGTGCCGGCCCCCGACGACATGCTGTCGCTGCTGCAACGCGAAATGTCCGCTGCGAAGGCCAGCATCATGATGCCGCCGCAGATCACGGCCTGGGTCCAGGTGCGGTGATGGTCGCCATCGGAACCGGCGGTCTGTCGCCGGCACGCTTCCTGAGCCGGGTCCTGGCGTGGCTGCGAGCACCCGCGTTCGCCGAGCACGATCACGAAGCGCGGGAGAAGAGACGCCACTACCCACCGCAGCGGGCCAGCTTCGTCGAGCAGGCGTCGATGTCGCGGGAGATGTTCAGGCTCTGAGCCGGCTCACCCGATCGACACCAGTTGATCGATGGAGTCGCGGGGCAGGTCGCCGACGGCGATCGCCATGACCTCCAGCGATTGCAATGCGATGGCGCCCTTGTGGTTGTCCAAGAACGCGGTGTCCGCGGCGTCGCGACCCGTGGCAATCCGCACCAGTGACTGCCGTGGCGCCAGGAGAGTTCCGTCCACCACTCGCCACTGGCCGTTCACGTACGCCTCGGCAACGGCATGGAAGTCCATCGGATAAAGACCCGGCGCATACACCGACACGACGCGGGCCGGCACGTTGACCGCCCGCAGAAGTGCGACCACCAGATGCGCGAAGTCCCGACACACCCCTTCGCCGGCCAGCAAGGTGTCCACTGCCCCATCGATCGGATCACTGGAACCGGGCACATAGTTCAGCCGGGCGCCCACCCAGACTGACACCTGCTCCAACAGAGCCTCTGACTCGAGAAAGCTACCGAATTCCGTTGCGGCGAAGCCATAGAACTTGTCGGCTTCGGCGTATCGACTGGGGCGCAGGTACATTGACAGGTCGTACTCGGTGACCGGGGCGGGATCGGTCCGGCCCGTGATGGTCGCCTCGTAGGTCACCTTCAGATCACCCACGCCGACATCGAGCTTATGGATGCGGTTCCCGTGGGTGCCGCTGATCTCCAGCGCTGGGATCGGGGCGCCGTTCAACACGAACGACAACGCTTCAGAAACCGACGCGCCCGGATGCGGCGCGACAGCGATCTGGAATTCCAGGGTCGTCGGGCCGGTGATCTCTACTTCGAGGGCCGCGCTCACTTCGCGCTTCACGCGCGCAGCGCCGTTAGCAGCTCGCGCACCGACACAGTGGCGAAACCGATTGCCGCGTCGCCGATCCCGTAGGGCAACACCAAGGTGTCAGCGTGAACGAGTGCGCCGCAGGAGTAGACCACGTTGGGAACGTACCCGTTCTGCTCGTCGGCGGCAGGACTGAGCAGCGGGTCCTTCAGGTGGCCCAGCACTATCGTCGGGTCATCGAGATCGAGCAGCACGGCACCGATCCGGTAGGTGCGCATCGGGCCGACCCCGTGGGTGAGCACCAGCCATCCTGCTTCGGTTTCGATCGGTGAGCCACAGTTGCCCAGTTGCAGCACTTCCCAGGGGGCAACCGGACGCTGGAATGGTTGAGCCTCCGTCCACACAAACGGGCGATCCGAGTAGGTGATGGAATTCGACTCGCGGTCAGCCCTGGACAGGGCAGCATAGCGGCCTTTGATGCGGCGCGGAAACAGCGCCAAACCCTTGTTCGCCGCGGCGCGGCCGACCATCGGGTTCGACGTGAATGAGCGGAAATCGTCGGTCTTCAGCAGCTGCTGGCTGATGTGGGACCCGTTATAGGCGGTGTATGTGGCATAGAACGTCGTCGAGCCGTCGTCGTCGACGAAGCGAACGAAGCGGGCGTCTTCCATGCCTACCGACTCGGCCTCGACGGCTGGCCATAGTATCCGTTCGGAAAGTGGTATGCGGGGCGGGAATTCGACCGAGTAGCTCCTCTCGGCGATGGTCCGAATCTCGGAGATGGTCTCCAGCGCACGTCCGCGCGTGCTCAGGTGGGCCGCGAGTACAGTCAGTCGATGCTCCAGGTCGGCGTGAGTGAACTGCTCGCCGAGTGCATCGAAGACGTAGTTGGCCGTCTCCCCCGCATCGTCGAGCCGGTTCAGCTCCTCACGGAAGATCGCCGCATCCAGGAGACTCGGCGTCGACGATCCGACTGTCGCGAGCGCCACTGGCGGGTCGATCTTGGGGTCTCCCCACTCATCGATCACGCCGGTCCGAAATCCGATCGACGACCGGTGGCCTTCGCCGATGCCCCGCACGCTCATCACGAATCGCACGCTGCCCGCAGCTGCCCCCGTCTGGTCCGGGTGCGCCACGATGCTCGGATTGCACAGCGCGGCCGCCTCGATCGCGTACTCGCTCGTGAACGCCGCACCAAGTAGCGCCATTCGGGCATCGGACACGCGCGCACCGGGGCGCAGTCGGTCGGCGAGCTCCCGCGCGTGCCGGCGAAATGTGTCGCCGAGGTTGCGATGTCGGCTGTCGAATCGGGAGATGACATCGTCCAACGACGCCAAGACCTCGGCTTCGGTCAGTGCAAGAATGCGTGTCAGCACCGGTCCCGCACGTGAGTCCTGTTGCTCGAAGCCTTCCTGCCCGGGCACGAAGAGCCGGATGATGACCCGAGACGGATCGGCCGCCAACCGCACTGGAGCGCGCGTGGCGAGGCCGGTTCTGATCGATCTCACCTCTGCAGCAACGATATTCGCTGGGCGTGCTGAAACGTCGAGATGACGGCCAGTGTCGACTCCGTACCCTGATTGAGGTTCACGCCGTCGGCCTGCAATCCGTCGAATCCGCCGCCGGTCTCGGGGTCCCACATGACCTGGCCGGTGTCGTTGGCGCCGGTGAACCAGGACGCCGCGGCGCGCACTCCGTCGTTCCATCTCGAGGCGGGGTCGACGGCAGCAGCGCGAGCGCACGCGTCGGCCAGACTCGACACCTCGATCGGCTGCTGATCGAACGCAGGGCCGACCTCTCCCGGGCCCCTGCCTCCGACGGGAGTCGGCGACAAGTGATCACCGGAGGTTTCCAGGTCCAGAAGCCAACCAAGCAGGTCCAGCCCCCGCTGCCAGAGATTCGAGGCCTCCAACGCAGCACCTGCGGCGATGATCGCTTCGGCGAGCACCGCATTGGCGTAGGTCAGCCGCGGCTCGGGCCACGGCCAATCAGGATTGCCATTGGGCTGGGGCACCGAGATCGCGTAGTCGGTGATCAATCTGCGGGCAGCGCGATGATCAGGATGGGCCGCAAGAACTTCCGCGGCACCCAATGCCGCGTACGCCATCGCGCGCGGCGACGGCGAACGCACCTGCGCGGCGCGTTCGAACTGCACGAGTGCTGATTTGCGCACCCAGACAACTTCACTGCGCCCAACCGCGGTGCCGAGTCCCCAGATGCATCTGCCCCAACAGTCGTCCACGCTCGGTTCGTCCAGCCATTTGCCCGCGACGTTCATCCGATTCCGGCAGGCGCCGGTGAGAGCCTGGGCGTCGCCCAGGAACCGCAGGGCAACACCAGCCAGGCGATTGACCTCACCGGACGGATCGGGCTGGCGGCAGGCGACGACCAGCACACGGGCCATGTCGTCGGTGCAATAGCCGTGCTCGGGCCGTGGCTGATCCAGGCACGCGTGCTCGAAGGTTCCACGATGGTCCGTCATCTGCAGGAGCCGAGCGAAGACCGGAAGCGGTATGTCGCCGCTCATACCAAAGCCGATCTCTTCGCGCAAAGTCGTTGCGCCAGAAGAAGATATTCCCTGCCAACCACCGGCCAGGCCATCGTGGGCGCCAAGAGGCGGGCCCTGGAGGCCATGTATCCAGCCAGCCGTGGCTGCGTCAGGATCATATGCAGTGCGGACCTCATTGCATCCGTATCATCGTGCGGCACAACAATCCCGGTACCGTCACCGAGCAGTTCGACGGCATGCGGGAACGCAGTGGCCACCGTCGGACGGCCATTGGCGATCGCGTCGACCAGAACACCCGAGGTGACTTGGTCGGTGGAGTCGTACGGTAAGACCACCGCCGCCGCGGACTGCACCATCGCGGCAAGCGTCGGGGTGTCGCGGTAGGCGGTGTCAAAGCTCACCGAATCCGCGACGCCACGGGATTTCGCCCGCTCCCGAAGGGAATCGAGGTAGGCGTCGCCGTCAGCGGCCTGAACTTTGGGATGCGTGCGGCCGGCAACCAGGTAGCGGGGGCGCCCGGGAAGCTCGCGGAGCGAGTCCATCACGTCGATGACTCGCTCGATACCCTTACCCGGCCCCAACAGACCCCAGGTCAACAGTGTTGGCCGCCCTGAGCGCTTGACCTGGACATTGGCCAGCACGGTGGCCCCGTGCGGGATCGTGGTGATCTTACGGCGGTCGACGTCGTAGTTCTGCCACAGCCGCGCATGCGCGGCCGCGGTCATCACCACAACCTGATCGACTTCTGCAGCGATCGTCTCCAGCACCCAACGCTGGTGTGGCGTAGGGTCTTTGAGAACTGTGTGAGCGACAACTATCGACGGCACGCGTAACCCGCGGACGATGTCGACGAATTCGTCTCCGTCGGTTCCGCCATAGATGCCGTACTCGTGTTGCAGGATGACAACGTCAGATCGGTTGAGCAGTTCGACGGCAGCCGTCACCGATGCCGGCGTCCCGTTGGCCAATTCGCCGACAACCTCGACGGCATCGCTGGGCGGTCCGTCGGCGATCCGAACCACATCGACGGCAGCCTTGTTGGCGCGCAATCCTCCGGACAGGGCAGCGCTGAAGGTGGCCAGCCCACATCGTGTCGGCGGATACGTGCTGAGAATTCCGATCCGCGGAACGCGAGAAGGACCCTGATAGGGAACAACGGCAGGCGTCAGCGAAGGAAGGACAGAAAGAAAGTTCAAGGTGATCCCGACTTGCGGTTGTCACCGACGTGCCCGGCGTGAGCGATTGCTCGGCAAGTTCAGCGGCGGACGGCTGACTTATTCCGGACTGGCTGGATTTCCAACAGCCCTTACGTTACACCCCGGGACCCGGCGCGGGCGCGGGCGCGGCGGGCCGCCTCATCAACCAGGCTTTGAGCCACATCGACGAGCTTGCGTTGCTCGGCCTGGCTGATCGCCCGCAGATGACTCAGCGCGTCCTCTGCGCTACGCCCGGTACGTCCGCGGATGAGGCCAACCGCCTGATCGATCGCCGGTCGGGTCTGAAGTGCGGCCTGCAAACGCGCAGTCAGCACTTGCGCGTGCGCAAGAACCTGCGCGTTGTGTACGGCCACCGCGGCCGGCCTGGCGAACAGCTCTGCCACCTCCACGGCATGCTCGCCGAAAGCATGTTTGCCGTAGGCGTACAAGCTGATTGCGCCGACGACTCGATCGGTCACCACCAGTGGCAGTGCGAGCACGCTGTGCACGCCGAGTCGTCCCACCCGCGGACCGAAACGCGGCCACCGCTGGTCACCACCCACCGAGTCGGACAGCACTGGCTTGCGTTCCCGCACCGAACTGAACGCCGGCCCCTCGCCGAGGGTGACGTACTGGATCTGCTCGATTTCCTCGACGAACGCGGCACTGGCTGAGGACGCTTCCACCGTCTCGTCCGGTGCGCCGCGAAACAGCGCCACCCCGACGCCGTCTGCTCCCGGGATCGCCCGCGCTGCGAATCCGGCTACCTCCGCGAGCGATTCGGATAGCGGTCGGCTGCCTGCGACCAGGCCGGCCAGATCACCGATCGCGGCGCGAAGATTCGAGTCATCAGCACCGACCTGATCGAACCCCGACACCCTGCCAACAGTACTTTGACTTCTCTTTTGCCACTGCGAACTTCCCGGCGGGCATTGACGCGTACAGTCGCTGCTACCGGGACCGTCGACAGGCCCCCCATCGAAGGGCCTCACGTGGCAGACAAATCCCCTCGCCAGTCAATGACGAAAAAAGCCGGTAAGTCGCTGAAAGAGAAACGCGCGGAGAAGCGGGCCAAATCCGACAGCAATCCGACTGACAACCTGCTGAACACCAAGCATCGCTGAGCCCGTTCCCGCCGAAACTGTAGTTGTAGAACCGTTTCTCGAGTAGTCGTGTCAATGACGACAGCTTCGGCGCAACAGCTGTCCCCCGATCGGTGGACAGCGCGGGTCGACTAGAAGGATCAACTGGCTGGCGGATACCCCCACCAGCCGCAGGTGGCGACGATTGCGGCATGGAAACACTGCAGCGCGTCCGCGCCCGCCGCGTCGCGCTCGCCAGCTACGTCGGCTCGGCGATCGAGTACTACGACTTCTTCATCTACGGGACCGCCGCCGCGCTGGTGTTCCCCGTCGTGTTCTTCCCACACATGAGTCCGCTGATGGCCACGATCGCCTCGCTGGGCACCTTCGCGGCAGCGTTCCTGTCCCGTCCGCTGGGCGCGGCGGTCTTCGGCCACTTCGGCGATCGCATCGGACGCAAGAATGTGCTGGTGTTCACGCTGGTGATCATGGGCGCGTGCAGCATCGGCGTCGGCCTCATCCCGAGCACCGCCACCATCGGCGTGGCCGCACCGCTGCTGCTGATCGCGATGCGGCTCTTGCAGGGCTTCGCTGTCGGCGGCGAATGGGCCGGCGCGGCACTGATGAGCGCCGAGCAGGCACCGCAGGGCAGGCGCGGCTACTTCTGCATGTTCACCCAGCTGGGCCTCGGTACCGCGCTGGTGCTGGGAAACCTGGTCTTCCTCGGGGTGCACAGCGCCTTCGGTGACGCGGAATCGGCCTTCTTCCAATGGGGTTGGCGCATCCCGTTCCTGCTGAGCGCGGTCCTGCTGGCCGTTGCCATCTACGTCCGGACACACGTCGAGGAGAGCCCGGTGTTCGCCGAGTCGACCGCCGACGGGCCGGCCGGCGTCCCGATCGCCGAGGCGTTCCGGCATCAGGGGCGCGAGATGGTCCTGGCGGCCGGCACGGTCATGGGTTTGTTCATGCTCGCCTTCCAAGTGGGCACCTACTTCCCCAATTACGCTGCCACACAACTGCATTACGACGAGAACCTGATCCTGCTCGTGGGTGTGGCCGGCGGCCTGTGCTCGCTGGTGTTCGTCGCCGCCTCGGCGATGCTGAGCGACACCTACGGACGCCGCCGCGTCCTGGCGTTCGGTGCGACGCTGGCCCTGCCGTGGACGCTGATCCTGTTCCCGATGGTCCAGTCCGGCGATCCGGTTCGCTACGGCATCGCGGTCATCGGCACCTACGGGATCATCGGAATCATGATGGGGCCCATGGCCGCATTCATCCCGGAGATCTTCGCCACCCGCTACCGCTACAGTGGCGCAGGCTTCTCGTACAACATCGGCGGCATCCTCGGCGGGGCGTTACCACCCGTGCTCTCGCCGATGCTGCTGTCCACCTACGGCAGCTGGGCGATCACCGCGGTGATGGCCGGCGTCGCGGTGCTGGGTCTGGTCAGCGTGTTGCTGCTCAGCGAGACGGCGGGGCGAGCCATGGTCCTACAACTGCGCGAGGCCGGTATTAATCCAAGTACTGCATCATTAGTGTCATAATTGGACTTGGACAAGCATGGATCCGGTTCCCTACGGTTGCTGTAGACCACCCGACAATCGCCGAGGAAACCATGACAGCAACCATGCCGCAGACCGTCGCGCTGACGGGACAGATGCTGATCGCCGGCAACCCGGTACACGGCACCGGCAAGCAGATCACCGCCTTCGACCCGAGCGCCGAACAACCGCTGCAGCCCACCTACCGCCACGGTGACCGCTCCCACGTCAACGCCGCCTGCGCCGCGGCGCTCGCGGCCTTCGCCACATACCGTGCGTCGACGGCTGCGGAGCGCGCGGCCTTCCTCGAAACCATCGCCGGCAACATCGAACTGATCCGCGATGACATCATCGCTCGCGCCATGGCCGAGACCGGACTCCCCCAGGCCCGCATCACCGGGGAGGTTGCCCGCACGACGGGTCAGCTCCGTCTGTTCGCCGACCTGCTACGCGAAGGCAGTTGGAACGGCGCCCGCATCGATCCGGCGCTCCCCGACCGAGACCCGCTGCCCCGGCCCGATCTTCGGCAGCGCGCCGTCCCGCTCGGCCCCGTCGCGGTGTTCGCCGCCAGCAATTTCCCGCTGGCCTTCTCGGTCGCCGGCGGCGATACCGCCTCCGCGCTGGCCGCCGGGTGCCCGGTCGTCGTCAAAGCCCACGACGCTCATCCGGGCACCTCGGAGCTCGTCGGTCGCGCCATCACCGAGGCGGTCGCCGCAGCGGGGTTGCCCGCCGGAACCTTCTCGTTGCTCTTCGGGTCCGGCCCGGACCTCGGGATCGCGCTGGTCACCGACCCCCGCATCAAAGCCGTCGGATTCACCGGATCACGTTCCGGTGGTATGGCTTTGGTCGAGGCCGCGGCCCAGCGGCCCGAACCGATCCCGGTCTATGCCGAAATGAGTTCCATCAATCCGGTGTTCCTGCTCGACGGAGCGCTGACACAGCGCGCGGCGGATCTCGGCCGTGCCTTCGTCACATCGCTGACCACCGGATCCGGGCAGTTGTGCACGAACCCGGGCCTCGTCATCGCCGTCGACGGGAACGGACTGGACGCATTCCTCGCCGCCGCTCGTGATGCGCTCGCGGATAGCGCGGCCGCGCCGATGCTCACCCCTGGTATCGCGCGGAGCTATGCCGACGGGGTCGCCGCATTGACCCGTGAAGCGGAACTCGTGGGGTCCGGGCAGGGTAGTGACAGCCAAACCAACTGCCAGGCAGCACTGTTCGCCACCGATGCCCGCAGCCTACTCGCGTCCGAGACGCTGCAGGCCGAGGTGTTCGGGGCGGCCAGCCTCGTGATCCGGTGCCGGGATGCCGCCGAGATGCGCGCTGTCGCGGAGAACATCGAAGGCCAGCTCACCGCCACGGTGCACGCCGAGCCGTCCGACTACGACGACGCGCGCGACCTGATCCCGCTGCTCGAACTCAAGGCCGGACGCATCCTGTTCAACGGGTGGCCCACCGGCGTGGAGGTCGGCCACGCGATGGTGCACGGCGGCCCCTACCCAGCCACCTCGGATTCGCGCAGCACGTCAGTCGGCTCGCGGGCGATCGAACGATTCCTGCGACCCGTCTGCTACCAGGACGTACCGAAATCATTGCTACCCAGTGCAATCGCCGACGGCAACCCTGACCACCTGTGGCGGCGTATCGACGGCCGGCTCCAGCAGAACTGACCCATCCCACTCACCAAGGAGCCATTCGCCATGCACCCCACGTTCGGTGGAGTTCTGTTCTTCCCCGTCACACCCTTCACCCAACACGGTGAGGCCGATCTCGCCGCCCTGGCCCGCCACGTCGCCTCCGGCGTCGACGCCGGCGCGGGCGGCGTGTTCGTCGCCTGCGGCACAGGCGAATTCCATGCCCTCGAACCGCAGGAGTTCGCCGCGATCGTCCGCACCGCCGTCGAAGCGGTCGCCGGTCGCGTCCCGGTCTACGCCGGTGCAGGCGGTTCTGTCGCGCAGGCCAAGCTATTCGCCAAGGCGGCGGAGGAGGTCGGCGCCGACGGGCTGCTGTTGTTGCCGCCGTACCTCGTCGAGATGCCGCAGGAGGGGCTGATCGCCTACACCGCCGAGGTCGCGTCGGCCACTGACCTGCCGGTGATCGTCTACAACCGCACCAACGCCCGGTACACCGAGGCGTCCGCCGTGACCGTCGCCCAGATCCCGAACGTGGTCGGCTTCAAGGACGGCACGGGCGATCTGGACCGGGTCGCGCGCATCGTGCGGGCCGTGACCGATTCGCTGACCCCCACCGGCAAGCCCTTCCTGTTCTTCAACGGCCTGCCGACCGCGGAGACCACCCAGCAGGCGTACCGGGCGATCGGAGTGCCGCTGTATTCGTCGGCCGCCTTCGCCTTCGCACCCGATGTGGCTCTGGCCTTTTACGACGCACTGGAGAGCGGCAACGACGCACTCGTCGAGGCGCTGTTGCGGGACTTCTTCCATCCGTTGGTCCGGCTGCGCGACACCGTGCCCGGATACGCCGTGTCGCTGGTCAAGGTCGGCGTTGCGCTCGGCGGCATACCGGCCGGTCCGGTGCGTCCACCGTTGATCATGCCGAGCGCCGACGATGTCGCCGAACTGCGAACGATCATCGCCGCGGGGCGCGCCGCGCTGGCCGGGGCACTCACCGAGGCACTCTAGGCCATGGCGCCCAGCCGGATTCGCATCACCGGGGCCCGTATCACGCCGGTGGCCTTCGCCGACCCGCCGCTGCTGAACACCGTGGGAGTGCACCAGCCGCACGCCCTTCGCGCGATCATCCAGCTCGATACTGACGCGGGCCTCGTCGGACTGGGCGAAACCTATGCTGACGCAACACACCTCGCCCGGCTGGAGGCCGCGGCCGCAGCAATTACCGGACTGGATGTGTTCGCGCTCAACCAGATTCGTGCAGTGATCGCGCAGCGCCTGCACGGCGACTCGCGTGCCATCGGCACGGCCGGAATGATCACCAAGGCCAGCGCCGTCGACCAGGTGCTGTCCCCCTTCGAGGTGGCTTGCCTCGACATCCAGGGCCATGCGGCGGGCAGGCCGGTCAGCGATCTGCTGGGCGGCGCGGTCCGCGATGCCGTTCCGTTCAGCGCCTACCTGTTCTACAAGTGGGCAGGCCATCCGGGGGAGGCGCCCGATCAGTTCGGCGAGGCGCTGGACCCGGACGGGATCGTGGCTCAGGCCCGCCGCATCATCGACGAATATGGTTTCACCGCAATCAAACTCAAGGGTGGTGTGTTCGCTCCCGAGGAGGAGATGGCTGCTATCGAGGCGCTGCACGCGGTGTTCCCCGACCATCCGCTGCGACTGGACCCCAACGCCGCCTGGACGCCACAGACCTCGGTCAAGGTGGCCACCGGTCTGGCCGGGGTTCTGGAGTACCTCGAGGATCCCACCCAGGGCCTGGACGGGATGGCCGATGTCGCCGCTCAAGCTCCGATGCCGTTGGCCACCAACATGTGTGTCGTAGCGTTCGAGCAGCTCGCCGACGCGGTGGCCAAACAGTCGGTCGGTATCGTGCTCTCGGATCACCACTACTGGGGCGGGCTGCAGCGCTCCCGACTGCTCGCCGGCATCTGTGAAACCTTCGGACTCGGGGTGTCGATGCACTCGAACTCCCACCTGGGCATCAGCCTGGCGGCGATGGTCCACCTCGCTGGGGCGGTGCCGAACCTCAGCTATGCGTGTGACACCCATTGGCCGTGGAAAACCGAGGACGTGGTTGCGCCCGGAGCTCTGACGTTCGTCGACGGCGCAGTCCGCGTGCCGACCACACCGGGGCTCGGTATCCAGATCGATGACGACGCGCTGGCCGCGCTGCATGAGCAGTACGTGCGCTGCGGTATCCGTGACCGGGACGACACCGGCTATATGCAGACGGTCGATCCTGAATTCAAGGCTCTGAGTCCGCGCTGGTAGCGCCTACACTGATGCACACTGGGCGCGCATAGCGCACCCAATGATTCCAGGAGTGCATCGATGTTCTCGTTGGCCCGGTTGTCGTGTTTTGTCGCCGTCGCCGAGGAATTGCACTTCGGCCGGGCCGCCGAGCGGTTGCACATGACCCAGCCTCCACTGAGCAGGCAGGTCCAGCAGCTGGAGAGCGAGCTGGGCGTCCAGCTCATCGACCGCACCACCCGCACCGTCACACTCACCCCGGCCGGCGTCGCCTTCCTGCCTGACGCCCGACGCATCCTGCAGCTCGCCGAAGGCGCGGCTCAGACGGTCAAGCGGATCCCCTCGGGCGACCTGGGCACCGTCGTCGTCGGCTTCACCGCGGCGTCCGCGCATGCCGTACTGCCGCGGTTGCTCGACGAGGCCCGACGCAAGCTGCCCGACGTCAAGCTCGACCTGCGCGAGATGGTCACCGCCGCGCAGATCGAGGGTTTGATGACCGGCGAGCTCGACCTGGGGATGGCGCGGCCACCGCTCAAACGTCCCGGACTGGTGTCCCGACCGCTATTGCACGAGCAGCTGGTTGCCGCTCTGCCCGAAGCGCATCCGTTGGCCGCGCTGGGCCGCCAGCTGACGCTGAACGATCTGGACGGCGAAGACGTCATCATGTACTCGCCGGTGCAGGCGCGCTATTTCAACGACTTGCTGATCAGTACCTTCACCATCGCCGGCGCGACCCCGAACTACGTCCAGTTCGTGACGCAGGTCCACACGATGTTGGTGCTGGTCCGTTCCGGCATCGGTATTGCCCTGGTGCCCGCGTCGGCTGCGACCCTGCATCCAGAGGGAGTCAGGTTTCGGTCCATCGGCTCATTCCGAGAACGCCCCGTCGAGCTCGACGCGGTGTGGCGAAGCGACAGCTCCAATCCAGCTCTGCTTCGCCTCCTCAAAGATGTTCTGCCACAGCGGGAATGGACTACAGACGATCTGGTCGACGAGGTGGTGGACCGCAGCGGGTGATTACCGCGCCGGTGCCGGCATGGGAACCGGGGTGATCAGGGTGCCCGACGCGAGGAAGCTGTCGAGGTTACGCAGTGTCAGGTCTTCCATCGCGGCACGCGTCTGTACCGTTCCGCTGGCCACGTGCGGCAGCAATACGACGTTGTCCATCGTCAGCAGCTGTTCGGGAACGGCAGGCTCGTCGACGAAGACGTCCAGCCCGGCTCCGGCGAGGCGGCCCTCGGCCAGCGCCTCGACCAACGCGACCTCGTCGACCACGCTTCCCCTGGCGATGTTCACCAGGTAGCCGTCCGATCCCAACGCTGCGATGACCTCACGGTCCACCAGATGGCGGGTGCCTGCGCCGCCCGCGGCGGCCACCACCAAAACGTCTATATCCCGGGCCAATTCGACCGTGGAGGCGGCGTAGGTATAAGGCACGCCGTCGACGGGCCGCCGGTTGTGGTAGCTGATCCTGCAGCCGAACGCAGTGAGCCGCTTGGCAATTGCACTGCCGATGCGACCCAGCCCGATGATCCCGACCCTGGTGTTGCTCACTTGACGGGTCAGCGGATAGTTGCCCTCGCTGACCCACCGGCCGGCCCGGACGTAACGATCGGCGGCACAGAACTGGCGCAGCGTGTCGATCATCAATCCGACCGCGGTGTCGGCCACACAGTCGGTCAGGACATCGGGGGTATTGCTCACCGACACTCCACGGGCGGCGGCCGCGTCGATGTCGGTGGTGTCATACCCGACGCCGAAGTTGACGACGGCGCCCAGGTTCGGCAGCTCTGCCATGAGGGTCCGGTCCACCCCGGTGCGGCCCGAGGTCACCACGGCGGTGACCTCCGCTCCGTGGTCGGCCAGGAACGCTGCCCGGGCGGCCGCGTCGTCGGGCAGCACCAGGGCCATATAGCGGTCCTGAAGTGCTTGCGCCAGTGACGGTTTCAATGGGCCGACCTGCAACACGTTTCGCGGCTGGCCCCGGCGTTCGTCGATGCTCATAGTGGTTCAACGGTACGGCGAACTGCGGATACCCGTCCAACCCCGAATTTGCATGGACTTATACCGAAACGGCATTTCTGCGCTGCAGCCCCACGAGTCACGGCATAACCGCTGCACCGAACGGGAGAAACTGCCAGTTCAGAGCCGTCTTTCGGCGTCGTTCTCGGTGCTCCGGAGACCCCATTTGCCCTCCAATTCGGGCATTTCGCCAGGGTTGACGGCTTTCGCGCGCCGTCCTTACGGTGTGGTTGCGATCACAGATGTCATCCACATACGTGGACATCACGCCTCCTGGGAGGACTCATGCACCCACGCACGATGCGGCAACGCCAGACAATGGCCGTCGCCCTCGCGGGGATCACCGTCGTGGCCTCCGGCTGCACCGTCGCCAACTCGCATCACGGCGGGTACGACGCCAATACCCTGCGCATCGTGTTGCAGCAGGAGCCCCCGACCCTCGAGCCGTGCGAGAGCTCGTTGACGTCCACCGGCATCGTCGTGCGCTCGAACATCACCGAGCCGCTGATCGAGCGCGATCCCAACACCGGTGACCTGCAGCCGCTGCTGGCGACCGAGTGGCGGCAGGCCTCGCCCGATCAATGGGTCTTCACGATCCGCGACGGTGTGACGTTCTCCAACGGCGCCCCCTTCACCGCCGAGGACGCCGCGTTCTCGATCGACCGGGCGGTGAACTCCGATCTGCAGTGCAACGTCGACGGCTACGTCTTCGGCGACGAGAAGCTGAAGCTGTCCGCGCCGGATGCCAACACGCTGCAGGTGAGCACCGAGGAGCCGGATCCGATCCTGCCGCTGCGTATCTCGTTCGTCGAGATCGTGCCGCGGACGACCAGCACCAAGGAGAAGGTCCGCGAGCCCATCGGCACCGGCCCGTACGCCATCGAGAATTGGAACTTCGGCCAGAATCTCGTGCTCAAGCGCAATGACACCTATTGGGGCCCCAAGCCCGCCTTCACCCGCGCCGAATACCAGTGGCGCAGCGAGGGCAGCGTGCGCGCGGCGATGATCACCAACGACGAGGCCGACATCGCCATCGGACTCGGCCCCGAGGACGGAGCCGGCAACCTCGGGGTGCCGTTCCAGAACAACGAGACGACCGCGCTGCGGATGCAGGCCACCGAGGCACCGCTCAACGACATGCGGGTGCGGCAGGCCATCAACTACGCCGTCAACCGTGACGGCATCGTCAAGGCTCTGTTCCGCGGCCTGGGTCAGCCTGCGTCGCAACTGATTCCGTCCGGTGTCGTCGGCTACAACGGCACTCTCGCGCTGTGGCCACACGACCCGGCCAAGGCCAAGCAGCTGATCGACGAGGCCAGGGCCGACGGCGTCCCGGTGGATCGCCAGATCCGGCTGATCGGCCGCACCGCGCAGTTCCCGAATATCAGCGAAACCATCGAGGTGCTGCAGAGCGAGTTCGCCGACATCGGCCTCAACGTCAAGATCGAGATGATGGACACCTCGAATCAGCTTCAGTTCCAGCTGCGGCCGTTCCCCTCGAATCCCGGCCCCTACCTGTTGATGATCATGCACGGCAACCAGGCCGGTGACGCCGCGTTCACCATGGATCAGTACATGCTCAGCGATGGTCCGCAAAGTGCTTATGGCACAACTGAATTCGACAAGAAGATCCGTGCCGCGGAGGCCCTCACCGGCCAGCAGCGTCAGGACGCGTTCGCGAAGCTTTTCGCCGAGGAGCCGCAAGACATCATGCAGTTCGCCTACATCGCCCACATGCGGGGAATCCTCGGCAAGTCGCCACGGGTGTCGTATACCCCCAACTCTGCCACCGGAGACGAGATGCGGCTGTCCGAGATGACGCCGGCCGCCGCCCCCGCCGACCGCACCAACACCCAGTAGTCAGGGAAGGTCCAGCCCATGTTCGCTTTCGTCCGGCGCCGGATGTACACCAGCGCACTACCGCTGATCATCGTGCTGCTCGGTGTCTTCCTGCTGGCCCGCCTCACCGGCGATCCCACCAGCCTGTATTTGCCCGAGTCGGCCACCGCCGACCAACGCGCCGCCTTCGCGGCCAAGAACGGGTTCGACCAGCCGGTGCTCACTCAGCTAGGCGACTACTTCAAAGGTGTTCTACACCTGGACTTCGGCACATCGCTGCGGACCGGTGAATCGGCGTCGACGATGGCGCTCCGCGCTTTCCCGGCCACTCTGCAGTTGGCGTTCACCACCATGCTGCTGTCGATCCTGCTCGCGGTGATCATCGGCTGCTGGGCCGCCTACCGGCCGAACTCCCTGGCCGACCGATTCTCCAGCCTGCTGTCGATGACGGCGGCGAGCATCCCCGATTTCTGGTTCGCCATCACCGGCGTCTGGTTGTTCGCCGTGATTCTCGGTGTGCTGCCCACCTCGGGCGTGGACAGCGGCATCCTGTCCTGGATCCTGCCGGTCGCGACCCTGATGATCCGGCCGCTCGGCGTACTCACCCAGGTGGTCCGCGGCGCAATGGTTTCCGCACTATCAGCACCCTATGTGCGGCTGGCCCGCAGCAAGGGAGCCAGCGACCTGCGGGTCGTCACCCACCACGCACTGCGCAACGCGGCCGCACCCGCGCTGACCGTCGCCGGCGACCTGGCCGTCGGCCTGATCAACGGCGCGGTGGTCGTCGAGGCGATCTTCGGCTGGCCCGGTATCGGCAAGCTGATGATCGACGCGATCCTGCAGCGCGACTTCGCAGTCCTGCAAGCCGCGGTACTGCTGACCGCACTGAGCATCTTCGCCCTCAACATCCTCATCGACGCCTGCTATGCGCTGCTCGACGCGCGCGTCCGCGAACCAGTCACCGTCTAGGAGCACGAAACCATGAGCACCCAAATCGATCTGGTTCCGGTCAAGCCGACAACGGCAATCGTCGGCGAAGGCGGTGAGAACAACCGCAAGCGCTCCATGTGGCTTCGCCTGCTGGTCAACGACCGAGTGGCCGCCGCCGCGGCCGTCGTCCTCGGAGTGGTGGTCCTGACCGCCGTGTTCGGCCCGATGCTCGTCGGCAACCTGGCCACCCACATCAATCTGGACAACTCCAACCAGCCGCCGTTCACGCTGGCACACGGGTGGGCCGGCGTGCTCGGCACCGATCCGCTGGGCCGCAGCATGCTCGCCCGCCTGGTGGTCGCCTGCCGCACCACCCTGTCGGTGGCCATCCCCGCGGTGCTCATCTCGGCGGTCGCCGGATCCGCCATCGGCATGTGGGCCGGTTACTACCGGGGCTGGCGGGAGACCGTCGCCATGCGGATCGCCGACGTGATCATGAGCTTCCCGTCGCTGCTGTTGGCGGTCGTCGTGCTGTACGTGTTCTCCCCCAGCGCGGCGAATATCGTTCTGGTGCTTGCTATCACCCGCATCCCGGTGTACCTGCGCACCGCACGGGCGGAATCCGCCGAGCTGCAGAGCCGGCTGTTCGTGGACGCCGCCCGCACCTTCGGCGCCAGCGCGCATTCGATCATCGGCCGCCACGTGCTGCCGGTCGTGCTGCCGACCCTGCTGACGGTCGCGACGCTGGACTTCTGCTACGTCATGCTCGCCGAATCGTCACTGAGCTTCCTGGGCATCGGCATTCAGCCACCAGAGGTCAGCTGGGGCCTGATGGTCGCCCAGGGCCGCACCTATCTGCACAGTGCGTGGTGGCTGTCGTTCTTCCCCGGTGTCGCCATCGTGATCACCACCGTGTCCGCCACGATCCTGGCCGCCTGGGCCCGCATCGCCACCGATCCCGCCCAGCGGTGGCGACTCACCGTTCCGCAGAAGCGCCTGTCCTCGTTCACCAAGACCACGAAGGCCCTGTCATGACCGCAGCCGTAGACCACCGCCTGTCCGCCGACACCGACGACGCCGACACCGTGCTGTCGGTCGATGGGCTGACCGTCGACATCCGCACCATCTCCGGCACCGTGCGCGCGGTCAACGCCGTCTCGTTCGATGCCCACCGCGGCGAAACCCTGGCGCTGCTGGGCGAATCCGGGTGCGGTAAGTCGATGACCGCGACCGCGCTCGTCGGGCTGTTGGAGCCGGTCGCCGAGATTGTCGCCGGCACCGCGATGCTGAAAGACACCGACGTGCTCGGTGCCGACCGCAAGACCCGGCGCCGGATCGCCGGCACCGAGCTCGCGATCGTGTTCCAGGACGCGCTCACCGCCCTCAATCCGCTCTATACGGTGGGCACTCAGCTGGCCGAACCGTTCCGCATCCACCAGGGCATGAGCGCCGCGGAAGCGAAACGCAGAGCTATCGAATTGATGGCACGCGTAGGTATCCCGCAGCCCGAGACGCGGCTCAATTCCTACCCGCACCAGTTCTCCGGCGGTATGCGCCAGCGGTTGCTGATCGCCATGGCGGTCGCACTCAACCCGAGTGTGCTGATCGCCGACGAGCCGACCACCGCGCTGGACGTCACCGTGCAGGCGCAGATCATGGCGCTGCTGCGGGATCTTCGCGCCGAATACCGGATGGCGGTCGTGCTGATCACCCACGACCTGGCCCTGGTCGCCGAGGAGGCCGACCGCGTCGCGGTGATGTACGCCGGCAACATCGTCGAGACCGGCCGGGTGGCAGATGTTTTCGCCGAGCCGCGGCACCCCTATACCAAAGGTCTGCTGAATTCCGTTCCGGTCAACGCCCGTCGCGGTGACCAACTGAAGTCCATCGGCGGCTCACCACCGGACCTGCATGCCATCCCGGAAGGCTGCGTATATCAGGCCCGCTGCCCGTTGGCGAGTGATACTTGCGCCACCACCCGTCCGAGCCTCAAGCCCGTCGGCTCCGGCCGCAGCGCCGCCTGCCACTTCCCCGAAGAGGTGCCCAATGTCTGAGTCCATGCTCGCGGTCCGCGACCTTCGCAAGTCGTTTCACGTCGCAGGCGGTGGCAAGAAGAAGCTGTGCGCCCTGGACGGGATCACGCTGGATCTCGCACGCGGCGAGACACTCGGCCTGGTCGGCGAATCAGGCTGCGGGAAGTCCACTCTGGCCCGCACCCTGCTGATGCTGGAGAAGCCGGATTCGGGAAGCGTGCAATTCGACGGCGTCGACCCGTTCGGCCTGCGCGGCAAGGACCTACTGAAGTTCCGCCGCCGAGTGCAGATGGTGTTCCAGGATCCCTACGCGTCGTTGAACTCCCGCATGTCGGCCGGTGACATCATCGCCGAGCCGTGGCGCAGCCATCCGGGCATGTACCGCAATCGGCGAGAGCGCCAGACCCGGGTGCGAGGACTACTCGACCTTGTCGGGCTCGGCGCCGGTGCGGCCGACAAATACCCGCAGGAGTTCTCCGGTGGGCAGCGCCAGCGCATCGGGATCGCCCGTGCCCTGGCGCTGGACCCCGACGTGATCATCTGTGACGAGCCGGTCTCCGCGCTGGACCTCTCCGTGCAAGCGCAGGTGCTGAACCTACTCAACGACCTGCAGCAGCAGTTGGGGATCGCCTACATCTTCATCTCGCACGACCTGTCGGTGGTGCGTCATGTCGCCGACCGCGTTGCGGTGATGTATTTGGGAAGGATCATCGAAACCGGCTCCACCGAACCGGTTTTCGATCGGCCCAACCACCCCTACACGGCAGCACTGATGTCGGCGGCCCCGACTCTGGACGGTGCACAACGCAATCAGCGCATCCTGCTCAAGGGCGAGGTGCCCTCTCCGCTCAACCCGCCCTCGGGCTGCCGGTTCCGCACCCGCTGCTGGAAGGCCACCGACATCTGCGCGACGAAGGCCCCGCCCGCGGCGGCCGACCCGCACATCCCCGGACACAGCGCCGAGTGCCACCATCCCCTGCTGTCCGAGGGGGCCACGCTCACATCTGTGCCGGCATGAGCGCGTGGGGATTTGCCGCTATCGCCGCGACCGTCGTGGTGGCGTCTGCGCTGCAGGCATCCATCGGTTTCGGCATCGGGATGCTCGCCGCTCCCGTCGTCGCTCTGGTCGATCCCGGACTCATTCCCGGCACCCTGATCATGGTGGCAACGTTGGTCACACTGATGGTCGTCGTGCAGGAGCGTCAGGAGATCGACCTGCACGGCACCGGATGGGCGCTGGCCGGCCGAGTGCCCGGCACCATCGCGGGCGCGTTGCTGCTGGCGAGCCTGCCCGAGCGGGGCTTGGCGATCATGCTCGCCGCCGCCGTGTTGATCGGTGTCGTGATGACCAGCTTCGGTTGGATTCCGTTGCCGCGCAGACGCAATGTGGTGCTGGCGGGCGCGGCCTCCGGCGTGCTGGGGACGGCGACGGCCATCGGCGGCCCGCCGATGGCGCTGGTGTGGCAGCGCAACGCGGGCGCACGGTTACGCGGGACCATGGGCGGTTTCTTTCTGGTGGGTTCATTGATGTCGCTGGCGGTGCTGGCCGCGACGGGCGCCATCACCGGCCACACTCTGGTGGCGTTCGCCGTCCTGATTCCGGCGGCGGTGATCGGCTATGGGCTATCTCGTGGCCTCAACCGACTCCTCGATCCGAAACGGTTGCGGTGGTTGGCAATCAGCGCCTCGGCCCTGGGTGCCATGGTGCTGATCGGCCGTGAACTTCTGACGATGGGAGGCTGAGGTGTCCGACGAATCGGCGCCCGATCTCGCAGTGCGCAAGGTGAAGTCGGCGGTGCGCACCGTCGAGCTGTTGGAGTACCTGGCCGCGCGCCACGACGATCCGGCGCGGCTGCGCGAGATCAGCGACGCACTCGAGATGCCCCGCAGCAGCGCGCATGCCCTGCTGCGGACGCTGGTGGCTCAGGGATGGGTGCGCTCGGACCCGACCGGCACCCTGTACGCGATCGGGATTCGAGCCCTGCTGGTCGGCACCAGCTACCTCGACAGCGATCCCTATCTGCCGTTGATCACACCGTTCCTCGACGATCTACGACAGGACCTCGACGAGACCTTCCACCTCGGTCGCCTCGACGGCACCGATGTGGTCTACCTCGCGACCCGGGAATCCAAGCAGTACACCCGCACCGCCAGCCGGGTGGGGCGGCGGCTGCCGGCGTATGCCACCGCTCTGGGCAAGTCGCTGCTCGCCGAGAGGTTCGGCGTCGATCGCGACCAGCACGTCTCCGCCGGCTTGGCGCCGCTGACCGCCAAAACGATCGTCGACCGCGCCGCGCTCGACGCCGACCTCGACACCGTCCGGGTCCGCGGATACGCCACCGACGACGAGGAGAACACACTCGGTGTGCGGTGCTTCGCGGTCGCCCTGCGCTACGGCACACCGCCGCAGGACGCCATCAGCGCCTCGATTCCGGTGTCTCGGCTGACCCCCGACCGCGAGCGGGAGATCATCGATGCCCTCTGCACCATGGGAGACAAGGTTTCCCGCGTGGTGCGCCCATTGGCCAACGGCGACAAGTGGTTCGCCTCATGAGGAAGTGATGACATGACCCCTTCAGTACCCGTCGTGCGGGACATGACGGTGGTACCCGTCGCCGGCCATGACAGCATGCTGCTGAACCTCAGCGGTGCCCACGGCCCGTACTTCACCCGAAATATCGTGATTCTCACCGATTCCGAGGGCAATACCGGCGTCGGTGAGGTTCCCGGTGGCGAACCGATCCGGCGCACGCTGTGCGATGCCCGCGAGATCGTCACCGGTCGCAGCATCGGCGGCCATCATGCGGTGCTGACCGCCATGCGCCGGGCCTTTGCCGACCGGGACGCGGACGGCCGCGGTGCCCAGACATTCGACCTGCGGGTGGCAGTGCACGCCGTCACCGCGGTCGAATCGGCGATGCTGGACCTGCTCGGCCAGCATCTCGGGGTGCCCGTCGCCGCGCTCCTGGGCGAGGGGCAGCAGCGAGATCGAGTGCAGGCGTTAGGGTATCTGTTCTTCGTGGGTGAGCGGGCCAAGACGGATCTGGCCTACCGGTCACCGGATGACGAAGCCGCCGACGCCGACGACTGGCTTCGCGTGCGCCACGAAGAGGCCCTCTCACCCGAGGCCATCGTCCGGCTCGCCGAAGCTGCACAGGCCCGCTACGGATTCCAGGACTTCAAGCTCAAGGGTGGCGTCCTGCCCGCCGCCGACGAGGCCAAGGCCGTCATCGCCCTGGGCGACCGCTTCCCGAACGCGCGAATCACATTGGACCCCAACGGGGGTTGGCTTCTCGCCGACGCGATAAAGACATGCCGCGAGCTCA
Source organism: Mycolicibacterium vinylchloridicum (assembly GCF_013404075.1). Lineage (GTDB taxonomy): Bacteria > Actinomycetota > Actinomycetes > Mycobacteriales > Mycobacteriaceae > Mycobacterium > Mycobacterium vinylchloridicum. The sequence goes on along the minus strand of NZ_JACBJQ010000023.1, from coordinate 37,206 downwards.
CGGATGTGCTGGCCTACGCTGAGGACCCGGTCGGCCCGGAAGGCGGCTTCTCGGGTCGCGAGGTGATGGCGGAGTTCAAGCGGGCGACGGGCCTGCCGACGGCAACGAACATGATCGCCACCGATTGGCGCGAACTCGGGCACGCCATCAAAGCCGGCGCCGTCGACATTCCCCTGGCCGATCCGCACTTCTGGACGATGGCGGGTTCGGTGCGGGTCGCGCAGCTCTGCGATGCCTGGGGACTGACGTGGGGCTCGCACTCCAACAACCACTTCGATGTGTCGCTGGCGATGTTCACCCATGTCGCGGCCGCCGCACCCGGTGACATCACCGCGATCGACACGCACTGGATCTGGCAGGACGGACAGCGAATCACCAAGCAGCCCTTCGATATCGTCGACGGATACCTCGCCGTGCCGGACAAGCCGGGCCTCGGCGTCGAACTCGATCACGACGCGCTCGCCGCCGCTCATGAGCTCTACCAGCGCGAGGGACTCGGCGGCCGCGACGACGCGGTGGCCATGCAATATCTGATTCCCGACTGGGCCTTCGACAGCAAGCGCCCGGCACTGCAGCGGGGCTGACATGGACGTTCTGGTCAACGACGCCAACCTGATTCCGCACCGATCCCGGTTCGAAGCACAGGTGCCCGACGGCACCGAGGTACGGTGGCGGGTCGGGGAGGTAGCCCCGGAGGACTTGCGAGATGCGCAGGTGTTCGTCGGCGGGCGGTTCACCGCGCCGATGGCACGGGCCGCCGAAAGCCTGCAACTGGTTCACGTCGCCGGCGCCGGCACCGACAAGGTGGCTTTCGAAGCGCTGCCACCGGAGGTGCTGGTCGCCAACACTTTTCATCACGAGCGGTCCATGGCTGAATACATCGTCGCCGCCGCGGTGATGCTGCGGCGGGGCTTCCTCGTTCAGGATCGCGCGCTGCGCGATAACCGGTGGGCGACATCGGTGTATGACCGGAAGATTCCGCAGGCACCCACGCTCGGGGAGGCCCGGATCGGGTTCGTCGGGTTCGGACATATCGGCCAGAGCGCCTGGCAGTTGTTCCGCGCCTTTGGATGCAGCGGCGCGGCGGTGACGAACTCGGGTCGCGTGCCGGACTGCGGGCTGGCCTGGGCGGGCGGCACCGACTCGCTGACTCGGCTCTTGACCGAGTGCGACGTTGCGGTGGTCTCGGCGCCGCTGAGTTCGCGCACCCAGGGCATGATCGGCGCCGCACAACTGCGGGCGCTGGGACCCGACGGAGTGCTGGTCAACGTCGGGCGCGGTCCACTGGTGCAGCAGCAAGCGCTTTTTGACGCACTCGCCGGTGGCGTGATCCGCGCGGCGGCGATCGATGTCTGGTATCGCTATCCGTCGGGCGACGGGGTGGCGGCCCCGGGAGATCTGCCCTTCGCGGACCTGCCGAACCTGTTGATGACGCCGCATTCGTCGGGTGTCACTCGCGATACATTCATCGGCCGCATCGAGGACATCACCGCGAACATCACCCGGCTGCAGATGGGCGCGCCGCTGCACAACGTGGTCACCCGCTAACGGGGTGGCGTTGCCGCGACATCGTGACATCCTGGTTTCGTGAGCACCTGGGACGACAGCAGCGACACCGGCGAGTACAGCGTCGAGGATGACAACCAGCTCCAGCCCGAGGACACCCTGATCGACCGCGGCGTCGACGACATCCTCGACGAGGGAATCTCCCCGCCGGAACGACCGTATGCCCGCACGAACCTGGACCATCCTGGCCCGGAAACCCTCGATGAGCTGCTGGCCGAGGAAGAGCCCGACCCGGTGTCCCGGCTGGGCAACGTACTCGACGAGCTCAACGGCGCCGCCGACGACGGCGACTCGGAATACCCCGAGGACGACGAGGTCGGCCGGGCCCGGTCGGGACGGCTGGTGGCACCGGATGCGGGCTTCGGCGAAGACGACGACCCCGAGCTCTTCGCCGAAGACGTCGGCATCGACGGCGGGGCGGCCTCCGCGGAGGAGGCCGCCATGCACGTCATCGACGACGAGGACTGAGCACCGGCGCCGCTCGCCTAGGCGCTCAACTGGTCATTGATGACCTTGGTCGGGTCGAGCAGGACCTGGGTGTTGCCATCGAGCGTGGACGAGATCGTGCCGGTGATCGACCGGGTCAGCTTGTTGATCGTCGCGTCGGCCGTGAGCGAGCCGGTGTGCTCGCCGGTGACGATGATGTTGGCCTTGTAGACGATCGAGGCCTGGCTGGCCCCCGCGCTGGTCGACTCGGTGCCGTTGAGGATCATGCCCTCCTTGTTGACGTAGTTGGTGTACGTCACGGTGCGCACCGTATTGCCCGCGGTGGTGGGATCGGGCGCTTCGGAGACGTACGCGGTGCCGCCGTACTGGCTGGTGTACGCGCCGACCGCAGGCAGCGGCGCCGCCCCCGACTTGTAGGTGCTCAGAGCCGGCGCCCAGTCGGCGTTCGGCGTGACCAGGTCACCCTGCACGGTCCCGACGCTGGTCGTGTACTTCAGGTTGGTGATGACCATTCTGGTGTCCGACGGGTCGCTGATGTTGCTCTCCCAGAACGCGACCGAGGTTCCGTCGGCGTTCCAGCTCGGCATGCTGCGCGCGGCGTAGCCGTCACCGGTGACGAACAACGGAATGCCGTTCTCGCCCTTGAGATCATCATCGATCGCGACCAGCCACTCCTGGTTGGACACGTTGATTCCGGTGCCGCTCGGGTAGTCGGCCGTCGCGAGTCCACCCGCGTACGCCGTGTACACCGCACCCTGGATATCGGCAGGCAACAACGCGGGCCGGTCGATCCGGGTCATCGGGGTCAGGGCATCGAGCCCGCGGGTGCTGCAGATCGCGATCCACTGCTGATTGGGCGACATGTCGACGTCCTCGTCGTAGTCGAGGTTGCCGGTCAGTCGCGTGACATTGCCGGTGGCCAGGTCCACGACGACGTCGTCGACATTCCCCGACTCGTAGCGGCCGCCGAGGATGATCACGCCCTTGCCGTCGGGAGTCCACTGCTTGCCCTCGCCCACCGGGTAGACCACCCGGGCATCGTCGATGTGGTACTCCGGCGCTCCGGTCGTCGCATTGGTCGCGAGAACCAACTTGCCGACGACCGGGATGGCGGTGATGAGATTGCCTGTCCCCAGCTGGATCTGACTGAACAACACATACTTGCCGTCGGGCGAGATCCGCATCTCACGCTGCTTGTCGATCGCGGTGGATCCCGACGGTGGCGTGATGATGGGGATCAGCGAGGCCGGCGCGGTGTCGGTGCCGGGCTGGTACACCACGTTGGTGTAAGACCCGGTCGCCGGGTTGACGGATTGCATGACGAAGCGGCCTGACCCGTCGGCAGTGGGGACCGGCTTGTTCAGATTGTTGGTGATGCTGGTCGACACCCCGCAGGTGATGCATTGGACAGTCGACCCGTCGGTGTCGTCGGCGCTGATCGAGTAGATCTCGCTTCGCCCACCGGCGACCGGTGTCGCCGAGAACATGAGGGTCTTGCCGTCGGGGGTGAACCGTGGAATCGCCGGATGGGTGATCGTGTCCGGCAAATTGAGGATCACCCGTGTCGCTTCGGGACTGAGCACCGTCAGGCTGCTGCTGGCCGTCGCGGTCCGGGAGCTGAACGGCATCAGCACGTTGAACTTGCCGTCGGTGACCGAGATCGTGAACGAATCTTCCTGTGCCGCAGAGTAATCGATGTCGTCGGGAGTATAGGTGAAATTGCCGGTCGCCTGATCGATTCTCACCGTGCCGTATTTGGGCCCCTCGGTGACGGTGTACTTCAGCGCATCGCCTTCAGCGTCGGTCGCGCCGATGTTCCCGGTGACCGTCTGGCCCGTCTGCACCGTCGTGGTGGGTGTGCCGATCGTCGGCGCTTGGTTGAACACGTCCCGCCGCACCGCACCCAGTGCCGACCAGATCAGCGGCACGACGGGTCCGGGGGTGGGGGGCGGCGGCTTCAGGAACGGGTTGAGCAGCGAGGTGACGACGGCATTGAGCAGCCCGACCGGATTGGGCGTTGCCTGGGCGGTGACGCCTGCCGGCACCACGGACACGCTCGATTGCGGAGTGGCGAGTGCGGCGCGCAGGCCGCCGCCCCGCCCGGCCGGAGTCGTCGTGGTCGTCGACGCCGCCGCGCTCGCAGCAGTGGGAGCAGCGTTCGTGGCGCTGCCGGTGGCGGCCGCCGAACTCGTTGAGCCGTTCGACTTCGCCGTGGCAGCGGGCTTGGCCGCGCGGGTGCCTCTAGCCTTGGCGGTACCGGTGGACCGCGGCCCGGCATGGGCCGTCGACGATCCGCCGGACGCGGATCCACCAGCGGAGGAAGCCGATGAACCCGACGAGCTGCCACTCGCGTCGGCTGACGCGACCCCGTGACCGGCGGCTACCGAGCCGGCCAGCCAGGCGGCCACCGCGATACCTCCGTATGCGCCGACCTTGGCCGCGCCCCGCAGGGGGCTTGGCAGCGGTTTGGCGGCTCGATGTTCAGCACTCATTGGAGGTCTCCCGATTTAATTGATGTGACGTACTTAATACGATTTAGTTGGTATGACGAATTTAATAGCAGGGCGCCGCGGTCGGCGTCAAGGAGGTTGTGCTGAAACCGTCAGATTCGACGAGGCAGAGCAGGCAGGTCGCGCGCCTCCTGCTGCGTCAGCGCGTCGTTCACCTGCTGCGGACCGCCGGCCCGCTGGCCAGGGCTGATCTGGCCGACTGGCTCGGACTGCCCCGGCCCCAGATCACGACGATCGTGGCCGACCTCATCGAGGACGGCACCCTGGTCGAGCTGGAGTCCCGCATCGAGGGCGTCGGCGCACGGGGCCGGCCGCGCATCCTCCTGGACTGCAACCCGCAGGCACGCCGAGTCCTCGGAATCCAGATCGACGGAATCCGCGCCCGGGTCGTGCTCGCCGACGCCACCGGCAACATCTCGCACGAGGGCCAGACACCGACGGGCGACCGGGACCCCACGGCGGTGATCCGTTCGATCACAAAACTCGCCAAGAAGTTGATGGCCGACTCCGGCGGTAAGCCCGCTTCTGTGGTCGGCATCTGCATCCCCGGACTTGTCGATGACACCACCGGACTGGTCATCGAGACCCACGAGCTCGGATGGGCGAATGTCGAACTGGGCAAGCTCATTTCGCGCGATCTCGGGATGCCCGTGGCAGTACAGGACACCACCAAGGCGATCACACTGGCCGAGACGATCGCGGGTGAGGCGCGCGAGGCGCGCTCGGCAATAGTCCTCGATCACGGCGGCCGGCTGGGTGTCGGACTGATCATCGACGGACGGCCGTACGCCGGCTCGACGGGCGTCGCCGGCGCCATCGGGCATGTACCCGTCTACGGCAGCACCGCTTCGTGCCGCTGCGGCCGAATCGGCTGTGCGGAAGCCGACATGTCCATGTACGCAATGCAGGCCGCGGCACCGCAGACCGTCGGGATGACCTACGACGACGTCGACATCGACGCCCTGAGGCAGGACACTGCCCGAAATCAACAGGCGCAAGACATCATTCGCGACGTCATCGACCGCGTCGCGCACACCGCCATGATGATCGAGGCATTGCTCGATCCGGAGTTGGTCATCATCGCCGGGCTGATCGTCGAGTTCGACGAGCTGGCCACTGCCCTGCAGGCGCGCATCGACGAACTCCGCCCGCCGGAGCGCCAAGGCCGCACCACGACCGTCGTGTCGAAAATCGGCCGCGATGCGCCGATCTCGGTGATCGTCGCGCTGCAACAACTGGACCCCGATATCGCGGGGATGCTGCATTCGGCAGAAGGCTGAATCCCTTAGCGCACAGCCCCGTTGATCGCAGGCTTGTCGATCATGCCCTTCTCCACACCCCATATCGTGGCGATGGTGCGGTACTCCCCTGTCTGCATCAGATGCTCCAGTGCCAGCTGCAGCGACCGCGCCAGGCCGGAATCCTTGGCCACCGGCCAGCCGTACGGCGCGGGGTCGGACACCGCGCCCGCGGCCTCGAGCTGCCCGCCGCTGGTCTTGATCGCGAACCCGGTGACGGGCGAGTCGGCCGCCATCGCATCGACCTCACCCGCGATCAGCGCGGTGTTGAGATCGTCCTGGCGGGTGTAGATCACCTTCTTGATCGCCGGCTTACCGGCTGCCATGCAGGCGTCGCTCTTGGCGGGCAATTCCTCGGACTCCTGCAACGACGGGTATGCCACACCGACTCTCAACCCGCAGGCGTCGTCGGGGTCCACCGCCACGCCGGGACGCTGCGCCCACAACGTGCCGGCCTGGAAGTAGGTGACGAAGTCGGCCGCCTGTTCGCGCTCTTTGGTGTCGGTGAACGACGACATGCCGACATGGAAGTCGCCCGCGCGCACCGACGGGATGATCGCCTCGAACGCGGTCTGCCGGTAGTCCGGCGTCAGGCCGAGGGTGCGGGCCACCGCATTCATCAGGTCCACGTCGAAACCGACGATCTTGCCGTCAGCGTCGATGAATTCGTTTGGCGCATAAGGGATGTTGACGCCGACGATCAGCCGGCCGGAGTCGCGGATCTTCTCCGGCACGGTCGCCGCGATCTCCGGCACGGCACCCAGCGCCTGGGGTGTGGGGTTCGAGCTGGACGCGGTGCCCGCCAAACTGGTCGCACCGCTGGAGCGGGTGTCCGATTCCCGCCACTGCCACACCCCGATGCCCGCGCCGGCCACCAGCAGGACCGCGGCACCCACGGCGAGCACGGTGCGCCGCCGGTGTGACGTCGGGGTTGCGGCCAGCGCGTGGCGCCCGGAACTCCCGACCTTGCGCACCCGGGTGGTCAGCGCCGCGCGAGCCGCGGCAGCCAGGTCGCCGGCGCTGCGGTAGCGGTCGGCCGGTTTCTTGGCCATGCCCCTGGCGATGACGTCGTCGAACGCGGCCAGCCGCGGATCCTTGTCCGACGGGCGCGGAGCCGGCGTGGTCATGTGCCCGGCGATCTGCTGTTCCAGGCTGTCGTTGGGGTAAGGCCGGGACCCGGTGAGGCATTCGTAGAGCACGCACGTCAGCGCATACACGTCCGAGCGCAGGTCGGCCTGGCCGCCGCTGAACCGCTCCGGGGCCATATAGGCCAGTGTCCCCAGCGTGCTGCCGGCCGTCGTCAACCCCGCCTCGCTCGCGGTGCGGGCCAGGCCGAAGTCGATCAGGTAGGCGAAGTCGCGGGCGGTGATCAGGATGTTGGACGGCTTGACGTCGCGGTGGATCAGGCCGGCCGCGTGGGCGGCGTCCAGCGCGGCGGCGACCTGCTCGACGATGTCGACGGCGCGCGGCGGCAGCAGGGGCTTGCGGCTCTCGTTGAGGATCGCGTCCAGGGTGCGGCCGTCGATCAGGCGCATATCCAGGTACAACCGGCCGTCGATCTCACCGAAACCGTGGATCGGGACGACGTGCGGCTCGTTGAGGGCGGCGACCGCTTGCGCTTCCCGCCTGAAACGTTGCTGGAAGACGTTGTCCTCGGCCAACCGGTGCGGGAGAACCTTGAGCGCGACCACGCGATCTGTCTTGGTGTCGTAGGCCCGGTAGACCTCACCCATGCCACCGCGACCTATCAGCTCCTGCAGCTGATAGTGCCCAAATGGTGTCGCATCCACCATCCACTCCTCGGCAAGGCGGCTGACCGTCGATTGAAGCTACATCACCTTTGCCAGAAGCACCGCCGTCAGCGGCAGGAAAACACTGGTCGGGTTATGGCCTGCGTGCCTTCAACCTCACGCACCGCGGCGCGGTACGGTCAATGCGGCTGACCCACCAGCTTCTCGGAAACGTCACGGCGGCGATCTGAACTCCCCGCTGCATGGCCACCCGGCCCGACGTAAGCCGACCTGCATTCTCGGCGCCCATCCTGGGCGCGTGGCCGACAAGCGCTTCTGTCCGACGGCACCCGCGGCAACCCGCCTGCGGCCACAACATCGCAGGTCATGCCCTCACGCGGCCTGCAGAAGGAAGAGCTCCGTGAGCCAATTCACCGAGACGATGTTCCGAAACGCCCGGTGGAGCATGAACGGTATGACCACCGGTGAGCCCGGCGCTCCGGTGCGGCATACCTGGGCCGAGGTGCACGCGCGCGCCTGCCGGATTGCCGGTGGCCTGGCGGCGGCCGGCGTCGGCCACGGTGACGCGGTTGCCGTTCTCGCCGGACTTCCCGTGGACATCGCACCGACCGCACAGGGCATCTGGATTCGCGGTGCGAGTGTCACCATGCTGCACCAGCCCACGCCGCGCACCGACCTGCAGCGTTGGGCGGAGGAGACCGCCGCGGTCCTCGACACGATCGACGCCAAGGCCGTCGTCGTCGGCGAGCCGTTCCTGCCGGCGGCGCCACTTCTCGCCGAGCGGGGGATGCCGGTGGTGATCGCAGGCGAACTGTTGCAGGCCAAACCGGTACGCCCCGTCGACACCTGCGGCGATGACCTCGCCCTCATGCAACTGACCTCGGGGTCGACCGGCTCACCCAAGGCGGTCCACATCACCCACGCCAACGTGGTGGCCAATGCGGAGGCGATGTTCATCGGCGCCAAGGTCGACGTGGAGACCGACGTGATCGTCAGCTGGTTGCCCTGCTTCCACGACATGGGCATGACCGGGTTCCTGACCGTACCCATGTACTTCGGCGTCGAGCTGGTCAAGGTCACTCCCATGGACTTCCTCCGCGATAACTTGTTGTGGGTCAAGCTGATTGACAAGTACAAGGCGACGATGACGGCGGCGCCCAACTTCGCCTACAACCTCTTGGCGAAACGGCTGCGCAGCCTGGCATCGCCCGGCGACTTCGACCTGTCGTCGCTGCGCTGGGCACTGTCGGGTGCCGAACAGGTCGATCCCGCCGACGTCGAGGATCTGTGTGCGGCCGGCGCCGCCCACGGGTTGCGACCGGGGGCGATCCTGCCGGCCTACGGGATGGCCGAGACCACCGTTGCGGCATCCTTTTCCACCTGCGGCGCGGGCATGACCGTCGACGAGATCGACGCCGACCTGCTGGCCGTCCTGCAGCGCGCCATCCCGGCGACGCGAGGCAATGTCCGACGCCTGGTGACGCTCGGTCGCCTGCTCGATGGGCTGGAAGCGCGCATCATCGACGAATTCGGCGCCGTGCTCCCCGCCCGCGGCGTCGGCGTGATCCAACTCCGCGGCGAACCCGTCACGCCCGGATACACCACGGCCGCCGGGTTCATCTCGGCACAGGACGACCAGGGCTGGTATGACACCGGCGACTTGGGCTACCTCACCGAGAAGCACGAGATCGTCGTCTGCGGCCGGCTCAAGGACGTCATCATCATGGCCGGGCGCAACATCTATCCGACCGACATCGAACGCGCCGCCACCCGCGTCGACGGAGTGCGGCCGGGCTGCGCGGTCGCCGTCCGACTCGACGCCGGGCATTCCCGCGAGTCCTTCGCAGTTGCCGTGGAGTCCAAGGCTTTCGACGATCGCGACGAGGTGCGGCGCATCCAACATGAAGTGGTCCACGAGGTCGTGGTGGAAGTCAACGCCAGGCCCCGCAACGTGGTGGTCCTCGCGCCGGGAATCATCCCGAAGACCCCGTCGGGCAAGCTGCGGCGCGCGCACGCGTTGGCACTCGTCACCTGATCGATGGCGAGTAGATTTATCGCGCAGGAGACGAGGTGATGGACGACTACGACGCGCAACCCGACCGCAAGCCGCCCCCGGAACCAGAGCTCTCCGCGGCTCAACTCCAGGCCGACGAACTGGACCTGCACGCCGGGCTCAGCGGCCTGGCAGGGATCATCGCGGACGCCACCAGCGTCGACGAAATGCTCGGCCAGGTAGCACAATTCGCGGTTCAGGCGATACCGGGCGCCGACGGCGCCGGCGTTACCCTGATCCATCCCCACCACCCGGACTCCGGTGACGAACTACGCATCCAGGCGCGGTCGGTGACCGCAGAGTTCATTGCAGCCATCGACACCCTGCAGTACGAGAAGGTCGCCGAGGGGCCGTGCATCAGCTGTATTCGGTCCGGTCGGCCCGCAATCAGCGGTTCACTGGGCAGCGACCGCCGCTGGCCGCATTTCGGTGGGTCGGTGGCCCGCATGGGCGTGCACTCCGTATTGGCCTTGCCGCTGACCGTCGGTGGCCGCGTCATCGGCGCGATCAACTCCTATGCCCACGACCGAGACGCGTTCACCGAGCACGCCGTCCAACTCGGCAGCCAATTCGCCGGCCCCGCAGCGGTATCGGTGTACAACGCTCAGCTGTTGGCCAGTACCCGACTGCGCACGACGCAACTGCAGCAGGCGTTGCGCAGCCGGGCGGTGATCGACCAGGCGATCGGCATCATCCGCAGCCGCTCGGGCGGCACCGCACAGGAGGCCTTCGACCGTCTCACCCGCATCAGCCAGCGGGAGCACACCAAATTGGCTGACGTGGCCGAGCAGCTCGTCGACGAAGCGGTCCGGCGGGCCCGGGCACGTCAGTGACGAGACGTACTCACTGCTGGCCCTGCCCGTGGACGAGTTCCGTCAGTGCCCTGACCAACTCCGGCCGGGTATACCGGTCCCTCATCAACCGCCGCGCGACATCGGTCAGGTGCTCGCCGCGCATCCTGCTGTGAACACGGATCAAGCGGAACGCCTCATCCATCGACACACCGAGCACCTCGCTGACAAACCCCTTGGCCTGCTCGACGATGACGCGACCGACGAGGGCCGACCGCAGCGGCGACACCACTGTCGCGCGGGTGGGCGGGTGTTCCTGCAAGACCGCCACACACGCGATGTGGGCGAGGGTCTGAGCGACCAGTCGATCCGCCTCGCCGAGTCCACCGGGCCGGGTATCGAACAGATTGAGCGCCCCGAGGACGACGCCCGCCGCCCGCATCGGCACGGCGTGCACTGACGCGAAGCCGGCTTCCGTCGCGGCCGGGGCAAACCGAGGCCACCGGTCGATCTGCGTGCTGATGTCGGCCACCACCACCGGCTCGCCAGTCCGGTAGCACTCGATGCAGGGACCCTGCTCGGCCTGGAGTTGGAACAGCTCGATATCACGCGTCTGCTCCGAGGTGGCCGCCACCAGATGAAGTCGGTGCAGCGGATCGGCGAGCAGGAATCCGGCCGACGCGATGTCGAGCAGTTCGGCACAGCGTTCGGTCAGTTCCGTCAGCAGGTCCACGACGTCGAAGTCGTCGAGCAGGCTGTCGACCAGTGACACCACCGCGCTCAGTACGCGGGTTTCGCGAAGGTCGTCGCTCACCATGGCTTACCTCCCGGCCTGGATGTGCATGCGCATCTGTCGTCGTTCATCGGTCCGGCTCCAGCCTCAGCCGCCGGTCGATGATGTCGCGGGCGACGTCGGTGGCGGTGCGACCGGTGGCATAGGCATGGGCACGCAGCCGCACCAGCGCCTCGGTCGGATCGACGTCCAATTGCGCGACCAGCATTCCGGTTGCCTGGCTGACCTCGGCGCGGCTCAACGTCACCAGCTCCGCCCAGGCATTGCTGGTGGGGTCGTCGACGGCCGCCTGCAGATCGCCGACGAGCAAGTCCAGCACCGGTACACCGGCCAGCTCGGCGGCGGCGGCCGCACCCGCGAGCTGGTCGCCCACCAGATCACCGGGCTCGGCCCGGAACAGGTCCAGTGCGCCGATGTACTCGCCGGCGGCCAGTACCGGCATGGCGAAGACGCCCCGGATCCGGTGCTCCAGCATGGCCCGTCCGTAACTGGGCCAGCGCGCTTCCCCGGGGTGGGCGAGATCGACCACGACCACCGGGGCCCGCAGGGTGACCGCGTCCAGGCACGGTCCTTCGCCGTAGGTGAACTGCAATTCGTCATACGTGCGAGCCGAAGCGCCGCTGGAGCCCAGCGTTCCCGCGTTCGCACCGTCGAACACAAGCGAGATCGCCGCTGCATCGATGTCGAGCAGCAGCACACAGGCTTCACAAAGCCGGTCGGCGGCCTTCACTCCACGCTGGCCGTCGACGGCCGCAATGAGCTCGTCCTGGATCGTCACACTAACCGGACCAGGGGTGCAAGGCTGGTGCGGCGCGCAACAGTTCCGCAGCCATCCCTCCACCCTTCCCTAGTTGGACCAGTCGTGCTCGGGTTTGCCCAAGCCCGCTGGCACTGCCGCACCTGCGGCAGACGGGTAGGCTCGACTTGCTGGCACCTGCAGCCGGCCCGAAGCGGCGTCGGTGTTCAGCGGCTCCGCGAGCACCCGCTCACGGTCGGGCACATCCTCCCAACGCCGTTGTCGCTCAACCGCGCAACGGTCGCTTCCTCGAGGACTCCCCATCGCCATCACAGACGTCGCCGACTATGCGCATCTGAGCCAGCACGACGTCGACGCACTCGCTGCCGCGCTCGATGCAATCCGCACCGAGGTCGAGAATTCCCGTGGTGCGCGCGACGCCGCCTACATTCGCCGAACCATCAAGTTCCAGCGGGCCTTGGATGCCGGCGCCCGCCTGCTGATCTTCGGCAGCCGGTCGCGGGGCGCCTGGGCGCTGGGCGTGGGGGCGCTGGCGGTGGCCAAGAGCATCGAGAACATGGAAATCAGCCACAATGTCGTTCACGGCCAATGGGATTGGATGAACGATCCGGAGATCCACTCGTCGAGTTGGGAATGGGACATGGCCGGGCTCACGTCCCAATGGCGGTACTCGCACAACTACCGACATCATATGTTCGCCAACGTTGTGGACCTCGACGACGACCTCGGCTTCGGCATCATGCGGGTCACCCGCGACGTCCCGTGGCGACCCCGCAACCTGGCGCAGCCGTTCCGCAACGCACTGCTGGCCGTCATCTTCGAGTGGGGCATCGCCCTGCACGGTTTGCATTCCGACCATGAACGCGCGACCGACACCGAGGAACGCGACGGCCAAACGCGGGCACTGAAGGCCAAGATCAAACGCCAGGTCCTCAAGGACTACGTTCTCATCCCGGCCCTCAACGGATCTCGCTGGCGGCGGGCGTTGACGGCGAATGTCGCGGCCAACGTTGTGCGCAACCTCTGGGCTTACATGGTGATCTTCTGTGGGCATTTTCCCGACGGCGTCGCGACCTTCACGCTCGATGCCGTCAAGGGAGAAAGCAAGGGCGAGTGGTATCTGCGCCAGATGCTTGGCAGCGCCAATTTCCGGGCCGGGCGCGTGCTGGCGTTTCTGAGCGGAAACCTGTGCTACCAGATCGAGCATCACCTGTTCCCCGATCTTCCGAGCAACCGCTACGCAGACATCGCCCCGCGGGTGCGAGCGCTGTGCGAGACCTACGGGCTGCCGTACACCACGGGACCGCTGCTGAGCCAGTTCCTCCAGACCCAGCGGACGATCGTGCGGCTGGCGTTCCCCGATGGCGTGGCGAGCCCGGCGTCCGAGGCGGCTCATGACGCCAATGCGAGGGGTCACGGCCGGATCCTTCGTTAACATCTGCGCACCATAGGCGCGATTATGTTAATGAATATTCTTCAATTTCTTGACGCTGCGAGCAAACGAGCCCTACGGTGACGACAGGTAGGGGGACGTCGGCATCGCGAGCTTCGGACTCAACGCGACGGTGGGCTAGCGCAAGCTCCATCGCCAGCGTCGTCTCTGCTGCTCGCCAAAGTACATAGGGTTCAGCCTATTTGGATCAAAGATGACAGCGCGGGACACAGATGACAGAGCGCAACCGTGACGATCGCTGACCGCGAACCGTCTCCGGTGGCTGCCGACTCGCCCGGCGGTGCGGAAGTCATCGAGAACTGGACTGTCGGTTATGTGAAGCGACACCCACTGGCGTCGCTGGCAACCGTCGGCGACCAGTTCGTTCTCGGTGTGAGAACTCTGCAGTACTTGTTCCTGGACCTCGTCACCGGCCGCTTCCCGCTGCAGGAATTCGTCCGTCAGGGCGCCTTCATGGCCGGCACCGCGGTGGTGCCGACAGTGCTGGTGGCGCTGCCGGTCGGCGTGACGCTGTCGATACAGTTCGCCCTGCTCGCGGGCCAAGTCGGTGCCACCTCGCTGGCCGGTGCGGCCAGCGGCCTGGCCGTGATCAGGCAGGCCGCCTCCCTGGTCGCGGCGATCCTGATGGCCGCGGCCGTCGGCTCGGCCATCACCGCCGACCTGGGTTCGCGCACCATGCGCGAAGAGATCGATGCCATGGAGGTCATGGGGGTCTCGGTGATCCGTCGCCTCGTCGTCCCCCGGTTCGCCGCGGCGATCATGATCGGCGTCGCGCTGACCGGAGTGGTGTGCTTCGTCGGCTTCCTCGCCAGCTACCTGTTCAACGTGTACTTCCAGAACGGCGCCCCCGGCAGCTTCGTCGCCACCTTCGCCTCGTTCACCACCCCGGGCGACATGGTGCTGGCCCTGCTGAAGGCCGTGGTGTTCGGCGCGATCGTCGCGATCGTGTCGGCACAGAAAGGCCTGTCCACCCAGGGCGGCCCGACCGGTGTGGCCAACTCGGTGAACGCCGCTGTCGTCGAATCGATCCTGATTCTGATGATCGTCAACGTCGCCATCAGCCAGCTGTACAACATGCTGTTCCCGCGAGTGGGGCTGTGACGTGACCGCGTCGACGTACAGCCCGTTCCGTATCCCGTGGGCCCGGCTCTCGCGGCGGCTGATCATGCCGGTCGTCCGGCTCGGCCACATGCTGGTGTTCTTCATCCGCGCGGTGGCCGCGGTGCCGATTGTGTTGCGCCACTACCGCACTGAATTCGCCCGGCTGCTCTCCGACATCGCCTGGGGCAATGGCTCGCTGGTGGTCGGCGGCGGCACCGCGGGTGTCGCCCTGGTCCTGGGCATCACCGTCGGCGCGATCGTCGGCATCGAGGGCTACAACTTCTTGAACCTGCTCGGTCTGGGGCCGGCCACCGGCATCATCTCCTCGTTGGTGAACACCCGCGAGCTCGCGCCGATCGCGGCATCGCTGGCGTTCGCGACGCAGGGCGGCTGCCGGTTCACCGCGCAACTGGGCTCCATGCGGATCGCCGAGGAGATCGACGCGCTCGACTCGCTGGCGATCCGGCCCATCCCGTACCTGGTCACCACCCGGCTGATGGCCTCGGTCGTCGCCGTGATCCCGCTCTACGTCCTGTGTTTGGCGGTGAGCTACCTGACCACCCAGCTCGTGGTCGAGGTCATCAGCGGCGGATCGAACGGTGCGTACCTGCACTACTTCACGCTGATGCTGTCGGGCACCGACGTGCTGTACTCGCTGCTGAAGGCGGTCATCTTCGTGTGGATCGCCTCGACGATCCAGTGCTACTACGGCTTCTACGCCAGCGGCGGTCCCGAGGGTGTCGGCATCGCCGCCGGGCACGCCATGCGCGCGGCCATCACGGTGACGATCGTCGTGAACATGCTGATGACGATGGCGCTGTGGAGTGTCGACGCGGGCGCGAGGTTCGGCGGGTAGATGGCGAATCCCTTTGACACCGACGGGCGCGGCCCCACCGAGCGCCAGCTGCTGTTCTGCGGGCTGGCGGTGCTGCTGGTGGCCGCGCTGGTCACCACGCTGCTGTTGCTCAAGTCCAACGGCAGGCTCACCAACTACGTCCGGGTGGTCGCCGACCTGCTCAACGTCGGCGACGGGCTGCCGCAGAAGTCCGACGTGAAGTATCACGGCGTGCTGGTCGGTTCGGTCGACGACGTGATCCCCGCCGCCAACGGCCATCCCAACTACGTCCACATCGACTTGCACCCCGAATACGCCGGCTCCATCCCGGCGTCGGTCACCGCACGGGTGGTGCCCTCCAACGTGTTCGCGGTGTCCTCGGTGCAACTGGTCTCCGACGGCGCGGGCCCGCCGATCCGCGCGGGCGACCACATCCCCGAGGACACCGCGCTGCCGACGGTGTTGTTCCAGACCACGATCAGCAAGCTGCGCGACGTGCTGGCCGCCACCGGGCGCGGCCGCGAAGACCGCAGCGTGGGAATCCTGGCCGCGGTCAACGCCGCCACCGAGAACCGCCGCGGCAAGCTGCTCACCGGCGGTGCCCAGCTCAACCGGCTGCTCGACCAGCTGAACTCGATCGTCAGCACCGACGACGGGCCGTCGACGGTATCCGCGCTGATCGACGCCACCCACGGATTGGCCGCCACCGCACCAGATCTGGTCGACGCGCTGCACCAGGCGGTGCAGCCGATGCAGGTGCTCGCCGAAAAGCGTTCGGCGCTGACCACTTTGGTCACCGGTGGCGCGCACACGCTGGGCACCACGCATACTGCCGTCGGCAATCACATCGACCAGTTGACCGGGATCACCCACGACCTGACGCCGGTGCTGGGCAGCCTCGCGATGAATGCGGGCAAGTTCGTTCCGGCGTTCACGAAACTGAACGTGTTGTCCCGCAAGTTCTTCGACGAGGTGTGGATGCCCGAATTGGACACCGGCAACATGCGGGTCAATCTGTCGCTGACACCGAGCTACGACTACACCCGGGCCGACTGCCCCCGCTACGGCCAGCTTTTGGGTAACAGCTGCTACACCGCACCGGAAATCGTGGTGCGGCCCGACCTTCCCGAGATGCTGCTGCCGCAGAACTACCAGCCACCCAAGGATCTTGCCCCGACACCGGGCACCGTCGTGGGTCCCGACGGCAACCTGGTCGCCGTGGGACCGCCGCTGGTGAACCCGAACCCGAACCTGACGGACCCGAATCCGCCGACGCCGTGGTGGGCACCGCCCTTTCCGCCGGTGCCGCTTGCCGCCAATCCCGATGATGCCGCGCCGCCGCCGGCCCCGCCGGCACTCCCGCCACCGCTGCCCGCCGAGGCCGCGCCCGGAGGATCCTGATGAGATTTCGTGCCCCGCTGATCGGGCTATCCCTGTTCATGGTCGTGGCCGTGACGCTGACCTGGCTGGTCTATGTCACGCTGCGCCGCGACGTGGCCGGGCCCACCACCCCCTATGCCGCGATGTTCACCGACGTCTACGGACTGCGCGAGGGTGACGACGTCCGGATGGCCGGGGTGCGGGTTGGCCGGGTCGAAAAGATCGAACTGGCAGGCAAATTGGCGAAGGTGTCGTTCGTGGTCCAGAACGATCAGCGCCTGTTCGGCAACACCGTGGCCTCGGTGACCTACCAGAACATCGTCGGCCAGCGCTACCTCGGACTGAGCCTGGGCAAGACCGGCGACCCGGCTCCGCTCGCGCCGCACACCACGATTCCGGTCGACCGCACGGACCCGTCGTTCGACGTCGGCACGCTGCTCAACGGCTACGAACCGCTGTTCAGCGTGCTCAATCCCCGCGACGCCGACAACCTCACCAAGGGCGTCATCCAGTCATTGCAGGGTGACGACGCGTCGATCCTGCGGCTGGTCAGCCAAACCTCCACCCTCACCGACACATTCGCGGGCCGCGATCAGGTGCTGGGCGACGTCATCACGCAGCTGAACACCGTGACGGGCAGCCTCTCGGCGCAGAACAAGAGTCTCGACCAGGTGCTGTCGCAGACCAGCAAGGTGGTGTCGGACTTCAATGCGCGGCGTCCCGAGCTGGTCGATGCGACGGGCTCGCTGGCCCGGGTGATCCGCCAGCTGTCGACGATCTCCGACTCGGTGAACCCGCAGTTGAACGACATGGTCACTCGCCAGCCCGGTTTCACCGGACATCTCGTCGATATCGAACCGCAGCTGGCGTTCACCGGCGCCAACCTGCCGCTGCTGCTCAAGGGACTGGCCCGGATCACCAACGAAGGCGCCTTCGCCAACGCGTACGCGTGCGGTCTGAACGGCACCGGTTTCTTCCCCGGATTGAACGACGTGACACCGATCATCGTCGACCACGCGACACCGGGGAACAAAGCGATGTACACCCCGCGATGCAGGAACATGGCCAATGGCTAGGCGGCGGCTGGAGAGTTACAACAAGACCTGGCTGGGTCTGATCGCCGTGGCCGTGGTCAGCGTCATCGTCGGGGCGATGCTGATTGCCAACGCCGCCAACGTCGGTCACCGGCACTACACGGCGTTGTTCCTTCAGGCCGCGGCCCTGCAGGCGGGCAACCCGGTCACCATCGGCGGCATCCAGGTGGGCAAGGTCACCAGCATGAAGCTGGCCGGCGACCACGTGGAAGCCGGCCTCGAAGTGCGCAACGACGTCTCGCTCGGCAAGGACTCGCGGGCGGTGATCAAGGTCGCCACCATCCTGGGCTCCCGCTATCTCGCGTTGGAGCCCGAAGACGGTGGGAGCCTGCCCGACAACACCTTCGATCTGTCGCACACCGAGGTGCCCTACGACCTGCAGGCCGCGCTGGCCGACGTGACGACCACCTACGAGCAGGTGGACACCGACGCGTTCGCGAAGTCGCTGGGCATCCTCGGCACTCAGATGCAGGGCCTGCCCGCGGTGGTGCCGCAGGCCATGCAGAACATCCAGACCCTGTCCACGGTCATCGCTGATCGGCGAGACCAGCTGGGCGCCTTGTTGAAAAGCACCGACATGATCAGCAGCACCCTGGAGCGTCAGCACGCCAACATCGCCGCGATGATCAATCAGGGCCAGGAGCTGATCGGCAGGTTCGTCGAGCGCAGCGCCACCTTCCACGCGATGATCGCGGCGCTCACCAATCTGGTCAACACGATGAGCACCACCGTGGTGGCCAACCGTGGCGAGCTGGACCAGACGATCACCAATCTGCGTCGGCTCTCCGATCTGCTGGCCCAGCACGACGATCTGCTGCGCAGCACCCTGCAGGCCGGCCCGGTGGCCCTGCGCGGTTTCGCCAACGCCAGCGGTACCGGCAACGCCGTCGACTTCAACACGCCCAACGGTATCGTCGTCGACTCGTGGATGTGCGCGATCAGCGGGCGGGCCAAGCAGTTCGGCATGATCTCGTACTACAAGGACTGCAAGTGAGCGCGCGGGCCAGGCTGCTGGCTGCCCTGACCGTCATCGCGGTGGTGGTGGCGTCAGTGGTCACCGTGGCGTGGGTGTACTTCAAGTCGACGACCGACCACATCACCCTGACCGCCCAATTCGACAGTGCTGCCGGGCTTTATGTCGACAACACGGTGGCGGTGCTGGGGATGCCGGTCGGCAAGGTCACCACGATCACGCCGAAGAGCGGCTACGTCGAAGTCCAATTCACCGTCGACCGCGACGTGTTGATTCCGGCCGATGCGCAGGCGGTGACGATCTCGACGTCGATTCTGACCGACCGGCAGATCGAGCTCACCCCGCCCTACCGCGGCGGCCCGACGCTGAAGGATCACGACACCATCGGCCTGCCGCGGACCAAGACGCCCGTCGAGTTCGCCCGGGTGCTCGGGGTGCTGGACAAGATCTCGGTGTCGTTGAAGGGTGACGGCACCGGCAACGGCCCGGTGGCCGACGTCGTCAATTCGGGTGCGGCGATCGCCGACGGCAACGGGCAGAAGATCAAGGACGCGCTGGGCCAGCTGTCGAATGCGTTGCGGCTGTCCGCCGACGGGGGCGCACAGACCCGCGATCAGCTGACCACGATCGTGCGTAACCTGAGCTCGCTGTTGCAGGCCGCCGCCGACAACGACGCGACACTGCGCGATTTCGGTACCACGGTGCGCCAGCTGAGCCAGATCGTCTACGACGAGGACTTCGGCAGCGGCACCACCGGCAAGACGATGAACACCCTGCTCGCGCAGGTCGGCGATTTCCTGGAGAAGAACCGCGACAACATCAAAGCCGTGGTGAACAACGCCCACACGACGGCCAACACGCTCGTCGAACGTCAGCGTGATCTCAAGGAGTTCATCGACGTCGCGCCGCTGACGCTGGACAACATGTACAACGTCGTCGACCAGAACAACGGCGCGGCCCGGGCCCGGGTGCTCACCGACCGGGTGTTGTTCGACAGTCAGTACACCAAGGAGATCTGCAACCTGATGGGCTTGCGCCAACTCGGATGTAGCACAGGCACATTGCAGGACTTTGGACCGGACTTCGGGCTGACCTACGTGCTCGACGGTATGGCTGCGATGGGGCAGAAATGAAACGCTTGGTGGCTGTTCTGTGCGTCGCGGTCGGGGCCACGGCGTGCTCGTCCAACGGGTTGTCCAGCCTGCCATTGCCCGCGCCGACCGTCGGCAGCGGCGGGTACCGGCTCACCGCGGTGTTCTCCAACGCGTTGAACCTGCCCGCCCACGCGAAGGTGAAGCTCGCCGGCGCCGATGTAGGCCAGATGGAAACCATGGTGGCGCGCAACTACACCGCGGTCACGACGATCCGGGTGATGGACGGGGTGCGGCTGCCGCAGGGCAGCACAGCCGAATTGCGTTCCGCCACACCCTTGGGCGATGTGTTCATCGCGCTCAAGCCGCCGCCGGACGCATCGCCGGCGACACCGTTGTTGAAGGACGGCGACACCATCGGCCTGGACAACACCACGGCGGCGGCCACCGTGGAGTCGGTGCTCAGCTCGGCGGCGGTGATGGTCAACGGCGGCGCGGTACGCAACTTCACCAACATCATCAACGGTATGGGCAAGGCGACCGGAGACCAGGGCCAGGCCTTCGGAGACATCATCGCCAAGACCAACAGCACCCTGTCGAAGCTGACGGCGCGCTCCGGCCAGATCTCCGACGCGTTGACCGAAACCTCGCGATTGGCCGAGGAACTCGACGCCAAGAACCAGGCGCTCTCGGAGGTGATGGTCGCGGCGGGCCCGGCCACCGACACGCTGGCCGCCAACGCCGACGCGGTCGCCGACGTCGTCCAACAGGCCGGTGACACCAGCACGCAGCTGGAGAAGTTCCCGTCGATCGCGGGCACCGACACCAGCGGTCGCAGCGTGATCGCCGACGCCAACACCATCGCCCGCTCGTGGAACGATCTGGTGCTGGCCCCCGACGCCGACCTGCGGTCACTGAACCGGCTGATGCCGCCGCTCATCAAAGCGACCGCCAGCAACTCGTTTTCGGTGCGGGCCAGCATCGACCGGCTGGTACTCGGGTCGATGCCCGATGCCGGCTTCCTCGGCGACCCTGGATTGCACGGCCCCAAGCGTTACGACTGGGCCCAGATGGTCGGCACATTCAAGTACACGCTGTGGCGGTTGCAGCAGCGGGTGGTCGGATCCGGTCCCGGCGTTCCGCAGGTGCCGGTGCTGCCCAGCCCCACCGATCCCGGCCAGGTCGTCGTCGCTCCGCCGCCGGGCCCGCCGCCGGGGCCCGGATCCTCGGAGCCACCGCCATGATCGACAAGGCGGCCGGTCTGCTGGTGCGGGTGGTCGGCTTCGGGCATCGGCACCGATTGTGGCTGTCGACAGCGGGTTTGGTGATGACGCTCGTAGTCGGCGCGGCCTACGTGATGGTCGGGGCGCTGCGGGTGTCACCGTTCGACTCGGCGTACCGGGTGACCATTCAGTTGCCGGAATCCGGTGGCCTGCTGCCCAATCAGGACGTCACGCTGCGCGGGGTGGCGATCGGTCGGGTGCAGTCGCTGGCGGTGACACCCGACGGGGTCAATGCGGTGGCCACTGTGCGCTCCGATGCGCGGATCCCGTCGTCGAGTCCGGTGCGGGTGTCGGGACTGTCACCGGCCGGTGAGCAGTACATCGAATTCGCACCGGATTCCGATGCCGGCCCGTACCTGCACGACGGCAGTGTGATCGCGCAGGACAAGACGTCGGTGCCGGTCAGCTTGGCTGAGCTGCTCGCCAATGCCGACGGGATGCTGAAACAGGTCGATCCGGCCAAGCTCGAGCTGATCAAGAAGGAGCTCAGCCTCACCAATCAGGGTCCGCAGAAACTGGCCGACATCATCGACGGCGGCACGTTCCTGCTGTCGACGCTGGATTCGGTTCTGCCGCAGACCACCAGCATCCTGCGGACCAGCCGAATCGTATTGACGACCGCAGCCGACAAGAGTGCAGGCATCACGGTGGCCACCGGCAACCTCGACCGCACGTTCACCGGGGTGAACAAGATGCTCGACGGGTATCGCCGGCTGGTCGACCAGACGCCTCAGACGCTGTCGGCCACCGACAATCTGTTCACCGACAACTCCGACACGATGGTGGGCCTGTTGACCAGTATGGCCACCGCATCGCAGCTGCTGTACGTGCGGGTGCCCGCGCTCAACGCGCTGTTCCCGGACTACCGTGGGTCACTGCTCGACGCCTGGGGCACCGTGATGCACGACCACGGCCTGTGGGCGACCGCCGACATCTACCCGCGCTATGCGTGTGACTACGGCACGCCACGGCGCCCGGCGTCGTCGGCCGACTACCCCGAGCCGTACTTGTACACGTACTGCCGCGACGACGATCCCGCGGTGCTGATCCGCGGGGCCAAGAACGCGCCGCGGCCGGCCGGCGACGACACCGCCGGTCCCCCGCCGGGCGCCGACTTGGGTGCCACCACGGACCCAACACCCAAGGGCCGCTACACCATTCCGACCCCCTATGGCGGCCCGGTGCTGCCGATCGAACCGCCGAGTTAAGGAGATTGCGGTGACTGTTACCGATGTCGATGAACCTGATGTCGAGGCCGAGGTTGAAGCTGTCGAAGAGGCGGTCGTCGACGAGCCGTCGCCGCGGCGGTGGCCGCGGCTGGTGCGCCGTGCCCTGTTGTGGGCGTTGATCGTCGGGCTCGTCGGGGTGTGCGGCTTTCTGGGCTGGCAGGTGTGGGAGCAGCGCCAGCTCGACGCGGCTTCCCGCGATGCCCAGCAGGCCGCCGTGCGGTATGCGCAGGTGCTGACCAGCATCGACTCCAACAACGTCGACCAGAATTTCGCCGAGGTGCTCAACGGTGCGACAGGCGAATTCAAGGACATGTACTCGCAGTCCAGTGCGCAGCTGCGCCAGCTGCTGGTGGACAACAAGGCGACCGCACACGGTGTGGTGATCGACTCCGCGGTGCAGTCGGCATCCACGGACAAAGTCGTGGTGCTGCTGTTCGTCGACCAGACGGTGTCCAACACGGCCACCCCGGATCCTCGCATCGACCGCAGCCGGATCAAGATGACCCTGGAGAAGGTCGACGGGGCATGGCGGGCCAGCAAAGTCCAGATTCCCTGACGCGCATGCGAATCCGTGGAGTGGTCGGGGTGTTGGCAGTGGCGTCGCTAGCCGCAGCACCGATGGCTGACGCGTCAGCGCCGGACTTCTGCTCGGGCCTCGGCGCGCAGTGGGACGGTGCGTACTGCCACACCTCGATGCTCTCGGAACGCAAGGCGGTCCGCGACATCAAGGTGGCCATACCGGGCGATCTGGTCGACAATCCGGTGACCGGCCCGACCATCCGGGACTACCTGACGACGTTGGTGAACAACTGGCGCAACGCCGGCGTGCACATGGTGGCCGACAGCTTCGGCGAGGAGAACTTCGAAGTCTTCACCCGCGGCGAACTGCTGAGTGTGGTGTTCCACGAGGACTATCACGCCGATGGCCCCAAGCCCAACAACGCTTTTCGCACGTTCACCTGGGACATGGGGCGCGGGGTCCGGCTCGGCCTGGCCGATGTGCTCAAGCCCGGCGTGGACTTCGGCGCCATCGCCGCGCTGGGTCAGCCGTTCATCGCCGATGCGCTGGATCAGGCTCCGCCGCCGCACCAGCCGGGGACCTATCCGTTCGTGGTGGATCGGTGGGGACCGGACAAGGTGTACTCCGGTGGGTACAAGGCCTGGGCGATCAACGGTGACGAGCTGATCCTGTACATGCCGGATTACCCGGTGGCGCATGACACTCCGCTGGATTACACGCCCGGCCTCATGCAGTGGTCGATGGACGGCGGCGCCGTGCAGGCGCATATTCCGTTGGCCGCGTTGAGTTCGGTGCTGCGCCCGCAGTTCGGCGGATCGTGATGTCAGACCAGTGCCTTGCCGCGGCGAGCGCGCCAGCGCAGGTCGGCCAGCAGCAGGTAGGGGCTGGGCTTGCGGATGAACGCCGGCAGAAAGCGGTTCACCAGGGCGACGAAGCGGAACAGCCACTCGAAGCGGCGCTGCTTTCTGTCGCTCCACGACAGGCCGAGTGCGTCACGGAAGACCGGCGCGAGGAAGCCTGCGGTGAGGAACGTCAGCAGCCGGCGAAAGGGCAAGCGCAGCAACGGGTTGATCATCTTCAGGTTGATCAGGTCGAGCAGGTAGGCACGCACGGTGTCGTCGATGTGGATGTTCTGGCAGGCAGTGTTCCAGTAGTCGTCGAACGCGGCGCGGGTGGGCGGCCATTGGTCCTCGGTGACCTGCAGGGTGGTGCCCAGTGGCCAGGCCGAGCGGTAGAAACCCTCGGCCTGCTCCGGGGTCATCTGGCCGCGCAGCAGTTGGTAGGTGTCCTCCAGCCCGACGAACAGGCAGGCGGCTACCCACATCTGCAGGTCGCGGTCGAAGGCGTTGTAGCGCACCGGACTTTCGGCGGTCGATTTGACGTGGCGATGCGAGGTGTTGACGGCCTCGCGGTAGAGCAGCTTGTCCTGCTCGGTGCCCACCACCGCGACGGCGATGTAGGTGAACGTGGTGCGGGCCCGCTTCCACGGGTGCTTGAGCAGGTTGCCGGAGTCGACCTTGGACTCGACGACGCCGTAGCCGACACCGGGCCGGGCCAGCTGCATGACGACGTTGGCGGCACCGCCGGCGAAGGACCAGAAGTCCAGGGCGTCGGCGGCGGTGACGGGTTCGTCGTCCCAGCGGGCGGTGCGTTTGTCAATCGTGATGCGAGTCGCGTCGGTGGTCAGCGATGACGACGGCATGCGCTCATCTCCCCTTGTCGAACTCCCTCGAGGGTAGTCCCGGACTGGGGGGCTCGGCAAGGTTAAGTAAGTCGCTATTCTGGACTAATCGGGCGATCAGTCCAGATCGATGGCGGTTAAGTGAAAGTTTATTCTCAATGAGGGGCGATTAGCGTGGAGTCCGTGTCAGATGGCGAACCGGCCGTTCGGCGCCGGCCGAAGGACCGCAAGGCGCAGATTGCGCGCGCGTCGGCCGATGCGTTCGGGTCGCAGGGCTATCACGCGGTCAGCATGGAGGACATCGCCGCACGGGTCGGGATCACGCCGGCTGCGCTGTATCGGCACTCCCCCAGCAAGTACGACTTGTTCCGCGACGCGGTGCTCGGGCTGGGTCAGATGCTGGTCGACGTCACCGCGTTCGCCGATAACAGCGACGACGCCGACCCCGCAATGACGTTGCGGGCGTTGACTACTGCATTGGTGGACGCCACGATCGCCAACCGGGCCGCGGGTGGGCTGTACCGGTGGGAAGCACGCTATCTCAAGGACGACGATCGCGTCACCCTGGTCCATCAGCTCAAGGTGGTGAACCAGCGCATGCAGCGTCCGCTGCTGACGCTGCGGCCGAAGTTGAGTTCGAGCCAGGCGTGGACGTTGTCGTCAGCGGCGTTGACCGTCATCGGCAGCATCACCGATCACTCCAATCAGCTTGCCGCAGGCGATATCCGGACGGCTCTGTGCGCGATGGCGGCTGACGTGATGGCTGCCGAGTTGCCAGCGGGACGGCGCCGGGCCGCGCCTCGGCCCGAGCCGATCGTCGTCGGCGCCGAGGCCGGCATGTACGAGCATGTGCTGTTCGAATCGGTGCGGTTGTTCTACGAGAACGGGTATCGCAACACGGGCATGGAGGACATCGCCTCGGCGGTCGGCATCCAGGCGTCGGGGCTGTATCGGTCGTTCCCGGGTAAGGCGGACATCCTGGCGCTGGCGTATCGGCGTGCGGCCGACCAACATTCCAGTGACACCGCCGCTGCGCTGTCGCGCACCGCCGATCCGGAAGCGGCACTGGACGAGGTGATCGACGAATACCTGGGCCGGGTGATGGAGTGGCCGGACCTGCCGTACGTGTATTTCACCGAGCGGCACAATGTTCCGCCCGCAGACCTGCGGGTCCTGGAGACCATCGAGTCGTCGACGACGGATGCGTGGGCGCGGCTGGTGACGGCGGCGCGACCGGAGATGAAGATCGGTGCCGCGCGGTACGCGGTGGGCGCGGCGTTGGCGTTGACAGTGGACTTCCGGCGGCTGTTCGCGCGGGAGTCCGGCCCGGAGTCGGTGGCGACGATCCGGCGGCTGATGGAGGTCACGCTGCTGGGCCGGCCGACGGTCGGCTAGCAGGGTTCCGCGCCGAGCGTGTGGTCGACGGCCGATCCGTCGACGACAGCCCCCACGTTCTGCAGCGAAAATCGAGACCGACATCGCGTGTTGTCATAGGGTCGTCAGCAAACGCAGAGACACCGTGACGGAATACGGGGATAAATGACGGTACAAACGCAGCGCCGCGCCGGCCAACGGAAGCGGACCGCGTCGCGTTGCGGCCTGGCCACGCTCGCGGTGGGCATCGGGTTGGGCATCGGAACCCTCGGCGGACAGGCTGCGGCCTGGGCCGATACCGGCCACGCTGGGTCGTCGTCAACGTCGTCAAGTCAGTCGCAGGCGAGCAATCCCAAGAAGGCGGCCCACGGCCGCGGCCTGGCGGTGACCCGCCGCTCGACGATCCGGCCGGATTCGGTTGCATCGCAGCACAACTCGACGAGGTCAGCGAGTGCGTCGGCGGTCACGATTCCAATCGCACCCACCCGTGTCGTGGCGACCACGGCGAGGAAGACCACGACGAGCACTGCGCTCGCGGTGCCGGTCACCTCGCCGACGACCCCAACTCCCCCGGCACCGCTGTCCCCGATCGCCAAGCTGATCGCACTGCCCGGCCACATCGTCAACACCGTGCTGCAGGCGCTCGACATGACCGCCGCCGTCAGCGGGCCGCAAAGCCCGCTGGACTTCGCGCCGTTCGACAACCTGATTTTCGCGGTGTTCCGGAGAATCGAGCATGCGGTGGGGCTGGACGCGACCCCGACCACGCAACCGATTCCGCCCACCATGACCTACACCGGCCCGACGACCGGACTGACGCCGACCGTCGCCCAATTCCTGAACGCCGCTGCCGCGGAATACGTGCTGGGCGGTGTCCCGGGCGGGTTACGGCCGTTCACCGTCAACGGGGTACCGGTCACGTCCACCAACATCCTGTCGGGCGAGCGAGCGCAGGTGTGGGTGACCCCGCAGAATCAGATCATCATCGCCTATCAGGGCACCACCGGCGGGACGAACCTGTTGTTCAACCCGCTGATCGCGATCTCGCAGATCATCACCGACCTGCAGGTCCTCTACACCCACAGCACTCCGCAGGCATTCGACGACGCGCTGGCCTTCGCGCAACGGGTACAGGCCGACGCCGCCCTGCAGGGTTACAGCACGTCGGACATCTTCGTCACCGGCCACTCGCTGGGCGGCTGGGAGGCCGAATACGTTGCGCAGCAGATGGGTTTGGACGGCATCGGCTTCGAGAGTCCCGGTCTCAACACCATCGTCGCGGGCAACGGTGCAGACTCCGGGTTCGTCAACATCGAGACCTACGGTGACCCGGCGGCGTACTTCGCCACCGATCTCCCGGGTCTGCAGCCGTTCATGCCGACCTATGTGCCTGCCGGCGGAAGCAAGCCGCACTACGGCGCGATCGTGATGATCGGCGACCCGAATGCGGTTGCGCCGCTGTTCAATGCGTCGGCGCTGTATGGCTACGGCCCGATCGGCGATCTGATCTTCATGATCGACACGCTGGGTAATTTCTTCGAGCATCATCTGCCGGGCATGCAGGCCTACAACCTCGACGTCGACCCGGACCCGACGGTGGTGCCGTGGCTGGGGTTGCCGATGGGTCCCGTGGAGACGGGTTACGGCGAGCTGACCATTCCCCAACTGCTGCAGGCGGCTTCGGACGCCGGGCAGCTGATTGCGCCGTAACTCCGACGACGGACGCGGTTAGGGCCGAGCCTTCCGCTACACATGACGATTTTCTGAAACGCGATATCACGGGCGATATCGCGATCCCGAGAAAGCAATGTCCCAGTGCCGCTTTGGGGACTCGAGTCTGCGGCGGGCACATCGAGACTTGAGTGGTGGACAACACTGCGCCAGGCTTGCGGCAAACGATTGACGGGCGTCAACTTCGTTGCGTGCTTGGTCAGCGGTGTCGGTGCGTTCGGCGCTACCAGACGCGGATGTAGTCGATCAGCATGTTGGCCGGATACTTGCCGCCGGTGGGATCGCCGCCGCCGGAGCCTGCGACCGCGAGGTCGAACACCGGAAACATCTGGTAGCCAGGATCATTGAACTGCCAGTCCGGCAGTGAGCGGGCCGGGACGGTGAAGTAGGGCGCCGCGCCGTCCTTGGAGAAGCTCATGCCCGCGTCGTCCCATACGACACGCCAGGTGTGCCAGGCGCTGTCGACGGAGATGGTCTGACTGACGTGTTCGCCGCCGTTGAGTTTGGCGTGCACGGCGGTGCCGGGTGCCCATTTGCCGTTGCCGTACCACTCCATGACGTCGACTTCGCCGCCGTTGACCGGGCTTTCGTTGGACAGGTACCAGGCGGGCCAGCAGCCCGGGGTGAGGCAGTCCATCTTCATCCGGGACTCCCAGGTGTGGCCGATGCCGCCCTGCCACTTCCCGAAGATCTTGCCGCTGTAGTAGGTGGGGCCGTCCTTGGCGGCGTGGAAGACGAGGTTGGAGTTGCCGTCGAGGTAGACATTGCGGCGGTCGTCGCGGTATTGGCCGACGTTCTCGGGCAGCTCCCAGAAGGTGGGGTCTTCCATCGATTCGCGGGCCAGGGCGGTGGTCCACTTCGAAGGGTCGGGGGCCGAGCCGGCGGGGCCGTCGAACTCGTCGTGGAAGAGGTAGGTCTGCGGGGCCGGCGCCTCGGGGACGGGTGTGGTCGGTGCGGCGTTGGCCTGCGGGATCCTGGTGGCGGCGACCAGCAGGCCGAGGCCGGTGGTCATGAGCATCTGGCGTCGATCCATGGACCCATACAAGCCGGTGCTTTCGGCGGGGCGCAACCTTGTGGTCGGCTGTGTGCGTATTGAGCTGCGGTTATGCGGGTTGCGGTCGTACCGTGGTGCCGTGGCAGATCAGACAGCGGCGATCACGCCGGCGCCTCCGCCGGATGCGATCATGCGGGCCGTCAACCCGCTCATGCGGTATCTGTTGCGCACCCCGCTCGCGGGCGGCCTGCGTAAGCAATTCATGGTGTTGAGTTTCAAGGGTCGCAAGACCGGACGGGACTTCAACATTCCGGTGAGTGCGCATCACATCGACGGCGATCTGTATGCGTTGATCGGCAGTGTGTGGAAGGTGAACTTCCGCGGTGGTGGGCCGGCGTCGGTGTTGTACGAGGGGCGCGAGACGGCGATGCGCGGCGAGTTGGTCGAGGACCGGGCGCTGACGGCGGATCTGTTTCATCGGTGCGCAATGTCCTATGGGGTGAAGCGCGCGCAGCGGATGATGGGGCTGCAGTTCCGCGATGATCGGGTCCCGACGCTGGACGAGTTTCGCGAGGCGATCGAGGTGAACAAGCTGGCGGCGATTCGGTTCACGCCGGTCCAGGGCTAGCCAGTTACGAGTCGCGGCCGCCCGATCAATCGAGCGCGGCAGACGTGATGTCGGTATGGCTGAAGTCGTCGCCGACGTACAGCAATGGTTCACCGGTGACGGCGGCAAGGGCATAGGAGTAACAGTCACCGAGATTCAGACCGGCGCGATGGCCGCTACCACGTCCGAACTCGCGGTAGGCGCGGGTGGCATTCGCAGCCTGCTCAGCATCGAACGACACAGTCATGATGCCCAGCTGATCGATGAGGCGCTCGACGCGTCGCAGGTCTTCGGGAGCCAGTCGCCTCGTAAGCACTGCCGCCACCTCGACTAGCGTGGCCGCGGAAATCTTTGGCGCGGGCGCCCCCAGCAGTGCGTCGACCAATCGATCGCGACCCGACTCATTGAGCGCTATCGCCACGATCGCCGAAGTATCCACTATCACGCGGGCAACCCGCTCTCGTCGTACAACTCGGCTTCATCTGCGCGGATCCGTTTGCGCTGACGCGCGGTGATCGACTGATCCAGTTGGGAGAGCAATTCAATCACCTTGGCGCGCCGGGCATCTGGGCCTTCGCGACCAGAGAGTTCCGCGAGCTTGGCGCGTACCGCCTCTTCGACAGCACTGGTCTGACTGAGCCCCGTGCGTTGGGCGAGTTCCCGCACGAGCGCAACGGTCTGCTCGTTCTTGATGTTCAGACTCATGGTAGAAGTCTACCTGCTAATGGTAGATTCCTACAGTCACCGCCGACTCGCCCGCGACTTCGCCGAGGCTGTAGCTATCGATCAAATAGCCCCGACAAACACAGGCTCGGGACAAGGGCCTAGTCAGCCGTCTGCAAATGCTTGTAGCTTCTCCGCGAGTTCGGCCAGCTCCAGATCACCTTGGACGGCAACAGTATTCATGAAGTCCTCTGCGTCGTCGACATCGAATTCGGGGTTCAACTCGACTCCGTTGATGTACAGGAACGTCCACGCGGCGGCCCATGCAGTGCGCTCGTTGCCGTCGACCAGCGCGTGGTTGCGCACCAACAAATGCAGCAGCGCCGCCGCTTTGGTGAAGAGATCGGGATAGGCGTCCACGCCGAAGGCGGTAGCCTGCGGCCGCGCCACCGCCGCGTCGAGCAGGCCGTAGTCGGCGACCCTGAGCTCGACCCCCACGGCCGCAGCACCGGCGACCAGGAGATCGTCGCGGTCCAGGTACTCGGTCACGCCAGCCGGCGGTTGAGCTCTGCGCTGCGCTCGGCGACGAGCCACGCACCTTCTCGAACACGACGCTTGTGGTCGCTCGCGGCATCGAGGGCAGCGCGGTGCACAAATGCGCGCAGCGACAGCTCGTCCGCGGCTGCCGCAGTGCGCAACTGTTCCATCTCTGCGTCACTGAAGTTCACGTTCAAGGCCGGCATGCAGCCGAAAGTACCGTATTCGGTACTTAATCGGGTACCACGCTGTTCTGTCGCCTGCTCACCCAGCCTTGGCCCGCCTTGACCACGAACAATCCGGTCACCCACAGCAGCTCGCGAATCGAAGAACGGGCCCACAGACCAGCCCCGCAGCGACACGTCCCCTCGCCAAGGGCACAAGGGCTCTAGCGATGTCCGTCGCAGACGATCCATCGTGGGTGATGGCGTCGACGGGGACGGTCAAGCACTGGTTGGTGATGGACGGTGACACCACCCGGGCGCCGTTCACCACGCGGATCGCCGGTGCGGGCCGGCACCTGCCGCCGACGCACCTGAGCACCGACGAGCTCATGGCGACCACCCGGCACCGCACCCACATCGATCTGGAGAAGTTGACGGGGATTTACGAACGGCGGGTGTCGGTTGGCGACGAAGACTCCTACACGCTGGCGATCTCAGCCGCGCGGGACTGTCTGGCCCATGCGAATCGGTCGGCGCAGTCGGTCGACGCCGTGATCAGCTGCAGCATCACCAAGTTTCACAACGGACTGACCCAGTGGCTCGAACCGACCATGAGCGGTGCGGTCGCCGAGGCAATTGGGGCCGAGAAGGCAATGACATTCGATGTCTCCAACGCCTGTGCGGGGATGCTGACCGGTGTCACGATCGCCAACAACTGGATCCGCCACGGCAGCATCGAGCGGGCCCTGGTCGTCAGCGGCGAGTACATCTCGCAGCTCAGCCGCAATGCGGCACAACACATCCGGACCATCATGAGCAACGAGCTGGCGTCGCTGACCCTCGGTGACGCCGGGGCGGCGCTGCTGCTGGAGCGGGCGCCGGTCGGGTCGGCAGGCATCACCTTGGCCGGGTTCACCACCGTCGCCGACCACAGCCGGCTGTGTCTGGCCTATCCGAAGGGGGATGCGCCCGCGGCGCGAATGTTCACCGACGCCAGGGCCATTCACCAGGTGGCGATGGCCGACACTCCCCTGCTGCTGCACGAAGTGCTGGACGCGGCGGGCATCGCGCTGCACGACATCGATCACGTGATCACCCATCAGACGTCGGCCCGCGCGATCCGCAAGGGCATGAAGAAGATGGTCGCCGAGTTCGGCGAGGGACCGCGCCACGACGCCGTCATCACCGTCGACCGGTACGGCAACACCGCGTCGACCACCCACACGGTGGCGCTCATCGAGGAGCTGGAGGCCGGCCGGATTCGTCCGGGGGAAACGGTCGCGCTGATCGCGCTGGCGTCGGGTCTGGAGATCGGCGTCGTGCTGCTGACGCTGGACGAGGAACTGGTGGGGACCTATGGGCACGATCATTGATCGGCTCGAGGTGGTGCACGGCGGCTGGCGTGCCCGGCACAGCGGGCTGCGCCTTGCAGTATCGGCGGCCAAGAAGTGCCTGCACGAGGCGGACTGCGATCCCGACGAGCTGGACCTGCTGGTTAACGCGGGCATCTACCGGGACCGGAATCTGGGCGAACCGGCGCTGGCGGCGTTGATTCAGGAGGACATCGGCGCCAACAGCGAGGACCCGCACGCCGGCGCGCACGGCACCTTCTCCTTCGATGTCGCCAACGGAACATGCGGGGTACTGACCGGGCTGCAGATCGTGGATGGGTTCCTGCGGTCACGCACCATCGAGCGCGCGCTGGTGGTGGCCAGCGACGCCGATCCCGGGCACGGGATGAGTGAGCATTTCCCGTTCACCGCAGCCGGGGGCGCGATGTTGTGCCGGTGGAGCGACGACGACTGCGGGCTCGGCCGGTTTCACTGGACCAGTCACCGCGACGGTGGTGAATCATTTAGCGCCACAGTGGGATTGCGAGACGCCCACAATGTTCTGCGATTCCAGCAGTCGGAGTCGATGGACCAGCAGTTCGCCC
The DNA here is from genome assembly GCF_013404075.1 of Mycolicibacterium vinylchloridicum. Taxonomy (GTDB): domain Bacteria; phylum Actinomycetota; class Actinomycetes; order Mycobacteriales; family Mycobacteriaceae; genus Mycobacterium; species Mycobacterium vinylchloridicum. The sequence continues at coordinate 4,594 of NZ_JACBJQ010000023.1, read as the reverse complement.
AGGCCGCCGCCGAAGCTGCGGAGGGGTGCCTGCACGACGCTGGCCTGTCGCTCGCCGACGTCGACGTGATCGTCGCAGCGCCCGCGCGGCCGGGTTTCCGTGCGGCACTGGCGGGGTTGCTGGGGGTTCCGGTGGAGCGGGTCATCGTGGCCGGCGACGACCGGCTACACACCGCGGCGCTGGTGGCTGCGTTTGGGGATGGGCTTCCTCCGGGCACCCGGGCGCTGATCGTCGCCGCGGGTGCCGGGGTCACCGCCGGTGCGGTGATTTATCGGGAACCGCCCGCCGGGTAGGCGCCGACTCCGGTGATGAACAGCCGCAAGAGGTTTGGCCTTTCGGCCGTGGTGTCACACCGTGTCTGGGACTTCGCTGGTGGGCTCGGTGTCCTGCGTCGTATGGCCGATCGCACCCAAGACGGCGACGGCCACGGCGCCGGCGACCGCGCCGACGAAGCCGAGGGCCACCACCCAGCCAAGCCCGGGCCGGGAGCTGTCGCCGAGGAAGACGACGCCGATGATGCCGGGGACGACGGTCTCGCCGACGACGAGGGCCGCGGTGGCGCCGTTGACCGAGCCGAGTTGCAGCGCCACGGTATGGAGATAGAAGCCGCCGACGCCGGCGATGGCGACGGTCCAGGCCGCCGGGTCGATCAGCAGAACGGACGGCACGAAGGGCTCGAGACCGTCGAGCACCCGGACGCCGATGGCAAGCATGCCGAACAGGACGCCGGCGATCAGTCCGCCCACGACCGCACCGCGCGACCCGAGGATGCGGGTCAGGACGATCCCGCCCACCAGGATCAGCACCGAGACCGCCAGCACGATCCAGTGAATGGGCCGGTCGTGGTTCACCGGGCCGCGCGTACCGGAGCCGAGGCCGAGCACGAACAGCGAGACGATGACCGTGGCGATGGCGATCCAATCGCGGGTGCGCAGACCGATCCCGAGGACGGCGATACCGAGCACTGCGGTGACGATCAGGTTGGCGCTGATGATCGTCTGGGACAGGAACAGTGGAATCAGCCGGGCTGACACTGCACTGCCGACGAAGCCGACGACGTCCAGGACGATCCCGATGATGAAGGCGACGGTGATCGCGGCGTGCATGGTCGAGCGCAGGGTCGGGCCGCCGGTGGCGGTGACGTGTCCGGTGGCGCCGCGGTAGCGGGCCGCGGCTGCTGATCGGCGTGCCCCGTAGGCCTGCAGGACCGACGAGACCCCGTAGCCGACGCACGCCAAGAGCGCCGCCACGACACCGATCATCATTGGTCGAGGTTACGGGGATTGCGGCTTGGCTGGTGCCGACGCTGACGGACTGGCGTTAGGCGCCTGCGCAGACTCCGGAGTCGCGGATGGTGGTGCCGTAGACGTTGGCGGTAGCGATGTAGGCGTTGAGCTGACCCGACGGTGATGCGGACTGCGGTTTCCTGGTTGGGGTGAGTTGTACAACCACCATCCATGACTTTGACTAGAAAATGGACGCGCCTATTCGATCACTGGGGGTGAGCTATGGCTGGCGTATTGCGGATGCAAATCCAGGAGACCGTCATAGCTGCTCAAACGCTCGCGAACCGGGCCGATGATCTGGGCAAAGAGCTCGCGGACATCGCCCGCAATTGGAGTGACCTGACTGCAACGTGGACCGGCAAAACGGGTTCGGCCTATCAGGTGCCCTGGGATGAGTGGCACGAGACGCTACAGGGGTAGTGGCTGTCCTGCAAGAACATTCGAGCCTGTTGGTTCAGCCAGCGGCGCTCCTCGACGAGCACGAGAATAACGCCTCTAGCGCTCTTGGCGGCGTACGTGGCGGCGGTGGACCGACATGAGTCGCTATCCGGTGAACCTCGATGGACTTTCGGCATTCGCCGACCGTCTTGCCGATTTCAATCGGCGTGCCGAGGAGATCGCCAGGCCTGTCGATCGACGAAGCGATGAGAGGGTGCGGGACATGAGACCACAGGAATACGACGGCGTGCGACTGCTGCGGCCGCTGCCGCAATACGACCTTCCTGTCGGCGCTCAGGGCACGGTCGTGATGGTCTACCGCGATCCGAGTCTCCCGCCGACGTATGAGGTGGAGTTCGCCGACGACGACGGCGTCACGCTGGCGTTGGTCACCCTCAAAGATGACGACGTCGAGATCACGTGGCGCGCCGACACTTGAGGAGCCCTGAGTTCAGAGCCTTTGGCCATCAACCAATTCGCGTAACGGGAAGCGACATTGGGCGATGTCGGTGAGATTTGATACCCACTGATCAACTGCGTTTGCCTGGGGCGACGATCACGATGTCTCCTGTGGGCTAACTCTTGCATATCGATCAACTCAAAGAGTGCAGGTAGTTGCGATTGGCTCGGCGCTGGAGGAGCTCTCCGTGGCGATCGCGCGGTGAACAAGCTGGCGGCGATTCGGTCCACTAGCGCTTAGTCTCCCGCGCAGACTCCGGAGTCGCGGATGGTGGCGCCGTAGACGTTGGCGGTGGCGACGTGGGCGTTGAGTTGATCGGAGGGCAGCTGATGCTTCATGTTGTCGCTGATCTGGGTGAGCTGATACCAGAGGAAAAATATCGAGTCCCCTTCGTAGACAGGCGAATACTCGCTCTGGTCGGGGTAGTTCACGACGAACAGGGTGTGGGCGCGGGGGTCGAGGAAGGCCGCGGACTGGTCGAGGTTGGCCTCGATGGTGATCGCGGCTTGGTGGACGCCGGGGGCGGTCCAGACGTCGTGGTGGGCGTCGAGGAAGTGCTGGAAGCCGAAGACCTGGCTCATGAGTGAGTCGTATTGGGCGTTGAACCATTGGCAGGATTCGGGCATGGCGGTGACTTGCTCGGGGGTGACGCGGTTCTGCCAGAGGTTGTAGGGATAGACGACGGTGTTGGGCTGCCAGTCGGAGTCGTGCGGGACGAACTGGGGGAGGGATGGTGTCGGGAGGTCGGCGTGGGCGGTTGGCGCTGCTGACAATGCGGCCGCCGGAAAGAGCGCGGCTATAAGTCGGACTCCCTTGGGCATGGCCAAGTTTCCCGTGTGACACTGACGTCGTCTAGAGGTTCATGCGACCTAACGTCGGTCATGCCGGCGGTGGGGTGCCGATCAGGACGGCGGAGCGTACGTCATTCGGCTTTCGGAGCGACATGCTCAGTCCACTGGGTTCCGTCCCAGTAGCGAAGCATCCGAGGATTTCCCGGGTCGTCGTACCACGACGCCGGCGGCAGAGGTGGCCCCACACCTCCACTTTGGCCTCCAGTCTGGTAGGTGCGGCGCTCCGGCTGATGCACGCTACCGTCGACTTGACCGGGCAATTGGTAGAGCAACGGATCAACCTCGTTCGCAACCAATACGGGGAGCGTGACCGGTTCGCCATTGAGGACGGCGTCGTCTGCCTCGTTCGCCTTGATTCCGTCGATCCGTACTTCTGCAGCGACTGCTGAACCTTTGACGTCACCCCAACAAACCGTCACCAGGCCGCGTGATTCTAGGTGGCGAATCATCGGCAGAAAGCGCTGGCTCATCTGGGGAGTTAGCTGGCCGATCCGCTCACCACTTATGCGGACCTCCACGACAGATTTCGCGGAGGCAGAACGAGCCGGAGCGCATTCGTGAAGCGACACGAACAGCATCCCGTATCCGGTCTCCGGGACGAACTTCAGGAGGGATTCTGAGTGCTCATCCTCCTTGGTGACCTGCACGATAGCCGACCGCGGGATGATCGTGTACGGCACCGCTGGCTGGTTATTGATTGGTAGCGCCGACTGGGGATCGCCGAGCTTCAATTGCACAGTCGCTGCGAACTCTCTTGGCGGATCGTTCCTACCATCCCAGTCTTCCCAGTGGACAGCGTCGTAGGCATAAATGCGTCCAGGCACGACGGGAACGCAACCAGAAGCAACGACCCGACGAACCGCATTCGCCCATGACTTACAGTCCTCGCGCGGTAGGTAGCCCACCGTGCGGCCATCGGCCCGCACTGAGATCGCCCATGGGTCGTGTGAATTGTCTGGCTCGGGAATTAACTCGAAAGTTCGTCGGAGCTCGAATCCATCGCGTGACCAGCCCATAGGAAGCAGAGCCCGAATTGTCGTGCCATACGACTTCTCGCCGACGATGTCATAGTTGCACCAGTCGCCCCGCTGCTCATTCCACAGCATGTAGTGCTCTCGCGTTGTAACCATCATGCCCAAGCCACCGACGGCAATACCCACAGCTTCCCCACCGCCACAGTATGTTCCGATGCCGCATCGACGCGCGCTGTCACGCCGACCCCATCGAATCAGCTCCAAACAATGCCATCGCTTGGCGCTCGAGGTCGGCCCTCACGGCACCTCCTGACTGCTCAGCCGCGACCATCATCGCGTTCCAATCACTAAGCCGCTGACCCCGTCGATGGAACGGCTCCACGGGTTGAAAAGGCCTCATTATGTAACCACGGATCCGGCTATCCGCAAGGAATCTTGGCGGCGGAAAAACTGCGGGGGAGCAATGATCAGAACCTGTGGATGACCCTCGGTGGGGCGGCATGAAAGTGGGCGCACCTTCCCGGGGATGATCTGAAGTCCAAGGTTCTCTGATCAAGACCGGCGTTGACGCGCTGGTTGGGAAGG
>NZ_JACBJQ010000219.1 GCF_013404075.1 Mycolicibacterium vinylchloridicum | reverse complement strand
CGGCACGGCAACGCTAGCGACACCTCAACGCAGCCGACGACGCTTCAGTTGCCGACCTCGACTTGAGGCTCACAAGGCACAGGCGCGGGTGAATTCGACACTTCTTGATAACACCGATATCCAGTGAGGCGCGGGAGGCGTTGGCCCCCAACAGATTTGGTCCGAAAGGTTTGGTTGTTGGTGTGGCAAAATTCTGGCGTCGGAAGTGGGTGACGACGATCTGTTAACGAGCTGGTGGGTATCAGGATTACCGTCGCGTGCTTCCACCCAAGGGCCAGCTCGGGCGCGGGCACGAAGGTCTGGAAGGGTGCGCGTATCTCATTCGGCCAACGCTTCGTTGAGTAGTTGCGGTCGCAGCCGATCTGCCAGATGGATGGCTCGTGGAGGCTCAGCTTGACCGCATGCATTTGCTCTTTGGTGCCGACGTAGACGTTGTGCTGGCCGTCCTTGGCGCGACTGTGAGCCTGGCCTTCCCCCGAGACCGTGGAGGCATCGGCTATAAGGAGTAGCGATGTCAGAGAAACGGAAGAAGTACGACCGGGAGTTCCGTGAGGGCGCTGTGCGGATCGTGCTTGAGACGGGTAAGCCGATC
>NZ_JACBJQ010000218.1 GCF_013404075.1 Mycolicibacterium vinylchloridicum | reverse complement strand
ATGCGCCAGCGAGCCCACCAGCAGATGCGCGGTCTTTCCCCATCCCCAGAACTTCGGCGGATCGGGCAATTCCAGCCAGTCCCATTGGGTTTCATCACCCGGGGGGTGCGGGATCACCGCGTTCGGGCGCTGTGTGGCCGTGCGGCACGCCTCGCACACCGGACGCAGATTGCGGGCCCGGATATTGCGGGTCAAGCTCTGATACGACAGGCCGAACCCCAACTCCTCGAGCTCGTCGAACAGCGTGCGGGCCCACAGGTGCGGGTCCTCGACCAGACGGGCGGTGACGTAGTCGACGAACGGATCGAACGGATCCGGGCCGCTGCGGGCACGGACCCCCGGTTCGCCGTCACCGGCCAGATATTTGCGGACCGTCTTGCGGTCGAAACCGGTGTGGCGGGCGATCGCTGAGATCGACCAGCCACGCTTGCGTAGGGCATGTACTTCCAAGTCGTCCTCCCATGTGAGCATGAGAAAGCGGGCCTCCTTCGATGGAGCAACTGGCGTCAGACACCAGCAGCTTCGAGGGAGGCCCGCCCTTCTCGGCGGAGCCACACGGGTGGGGAACTTCGATGAGCGTCAGTGGGGAATTTCAGCGAG
>NZ_JACBJQ010000217.1 GCF_013404075.1 Mycolicibacterium vinylchloridicum | reverse complement strand
CCGGCGTCGGCGGTGTTGATGATGGCGGTGATGGACAAGGTCGGCACGTTCGGGATGCTGCGCTACTGTCTGCCGTTGTTTCCCGACTCGGCAACCTATTTCCGTCCGGTGATCATCGCGCTGGCGGTGATCGGGATCGTCTACGGCGCCATCCTGGCCATCGGCCAGACCGACGTCATGCGCCTGATCGCCTATACCTCGATCAGCCACTTCGGCTTCATCATCCTCGGCATCTTCGTGATGACCAGCCAGGGCCAGGCCGGCTCGACGCTCTACATGGTCAACCACGGCATCTCCACGGCCGCACTGTTCTTGATCGCCGGGTTCCTGGTCAGCCGCCGCGGCAGCCGGGTCATCGCCGACTACGGCGGGATCCAGAAAGTCGCCCCCATCCTCGCCGGCACCTTCCTGGTCGCCGGTCTGGCGACGCTGTCGTTACCCGGACTGGCTCCGTTCATCAGTGAATTCCTGGTTCTCATCGGCACATTCACCCGCTACCCGGCTTTCGCCGTCATCGCATCGGCGGCGCTGGTGCTCTCCGCGGTCTACGTGCTGTGGCTATATCAGCGGATGATGACCGGGGCCGTCACCGACGGCAACGAGAAGGTCCGGGA
>NZ_JACBJQ010000216.1 GCF_013404075.1 Mycolicibacterium vinylchloridicum | reverse complement strand
TTCCTTTGCTCGAGTGACTTTCGCGGGTCTCTCGAAGAATCACGCGATGACCTTCATTCATCCGGCTACGACACGCCGGTACCGCTGATCAGGTCCGACTCGTACACCACTCTGCTGGACGCAACCACAGCTTCACCTGGAACGGCGATCCAGCGCGCTGAAAGTAGCTCATCCCCAACCTAATTCGTGAAGACGATCGTCATCGATCCCGAAATGATGTGCAATCTCGTGGATTACGGTGATCGCGACTTCCTCGACCACGTCGGCTTCGCTATCGCACATGTCCAGCAGTGGTTCCCGATAGATCGTCACGGTGTCGGGAAGTGATCCGGCGTAGCTTGAATCGCGCTCGGTGAGCGCCACGCCCTCGTACAGGCCCAGCAGTTCGGGGTCCTCCGGGTGTTGATCCTCGACCAGGATCACGACATTGTCGATCGCCTTGGCAAGTCCGGGCGGAATCAAATCCAGTGCGTCGCCGACCAATTCCTCGAACCGCTGCGGGTTCATCCGGACGGGCACTAAGCCGGGGGGAGCGGAACGTCGGCCGTCCCAGAGGAACACGCAGCGGTTCGAGGAATTGGGAGGACACGGACTGGATTCGAATATGCTGCGACTT
>NZ_JACBJQ010000022.1 GCF_013404075.1 Mycolicibacterium vinylchloridicum | reverse complement strand
CAGCAAATCCCGAGCCGATCAGAGCTCACCGACCGAACAGGAGGCCACCCCCGCGGCACTGACCGCCTGAACCATCACATCGAAGAATCACACGACGACGTCGTACACCACGCCCCTGGACTTGACCGCGCGGACTCACGGCCGGGGTCATGGCTGATCGAGTGATCATCACCATGGGAGTAGTGCACACCGACATCATCCCAATCGCACTGATGCTCACCCGCAAGGGCGGCACCTGCGTAGTGACCGGCATGACGCCGATAACGGAATTCTCGGTACCCATGTCGCTCGCCGAATTCGTCACATCACACAAGCAGCTCAAAGGTGTGTTGTACGGCGGACTGAACCCACGGGCGAGCATGCCAAAACTACTTTCGATGTATCAGTCGGGGTCGCTGATGCTCGACGAACTCGTGACGAAACGCTACCGGCTCGAGGACATAAACGACGCTATCGACGATCTGCGCAACAGCCGCAATATCCGCGGTGTGATCGAGTTTCCTGCGTCTTGATCGTCGCGTGCACGGTCAGGTCGACGGTGCGATCGACTCACGGATCGGCACACTGAGCGCCGCCGGGCTTCTCATCGCAGTCGTCACGAAGTGAGCGACGAGGCAGGCCATTTCATGCGCCTCGATCGAGCCGAAATAGTACAAGAACTGATCAGCACATACGCAGCGAATGACCTCCACGGGCGCGGTGAGAAGGACATTTTCATGCCGTGGCGGCTGACGAACACGCCGCGACTGCGCGCCGCAAGTACGGCCAGGCAATCTCAGGTGGCAAGCCGCCACACAATGGTGTGAGGTTCAGGATCTCGCCGTTGCGGATCCGCTCTGCGGCCTGTTCGCGCGTCAGGATCACATGGCTAGGGCTCGTGCGCAGTTCCTCGACCGTCGTCGCGGTGGAAATGTTTGCGGATGCCTCGTTGTCGGGATTCCACTCTGCGTACGCCATGGCGTCGTGCAGAAGATACTTGCCGATCTCTGCCCACGCCTCATCAACATCGTTTGCGACGAAGCAGACGGTGGCGGTTTGCCGATCGGGGCCCGAGAAGAATCCGGGTTGATGGCCGGCCGTACGACACGCTTCCTCGTAGGCGTCGCGCATCCCAGGCAGCACACCGTTCGCCAACATCCCAAGCCCGTACCTGCCGGCACGTCGCGCGGCAGCAAGGCTTGCGCCACCCCACATCATCGTGGGTCCTCCATCTCGATACGGCTGCGGCGTGACGGTCATTCGCCGACCGGCCCACTCCACGGTTTCGCCCGCCAACAGTCGTCGCAATACCTCGATCTTCTCGTCACACAACCGCCCACGGGCGGCGAGCTCCAGCCCGAAATGGGCGAATTCTTCAGCGCGATAGCCGATTCCGAAGACGTAGGTGGCACGCCCTTTGCTGACATGGTCGAGTACTGCCATGTCTTCTGCCAGCCGAGCCGGGTCGTAAAAAGGCAATATCACGGTGATGATAATCGGCACGGCGTGCGTCCGTGCTGCCAGCGCCGCACTGAGCACCAGCGGCGAAGGCAGGTAACCATCCTCGGCGCAATGATGCTCGCACACATACACACTGAGGCAACCGTGCGAATCTGACCACTCAGCCATCTCCATCGCGGCAGCGTAAAGTTCGGAGGCCGGCGCGCCGATGGAGGGCGCGCGCATGTCGAACCGCAGCGTGAACACGTGGTCTCCTCCTGTGTAGGATGGCGATTTTGATGCCTCTCAAAAACAACGAACTATCGTTCTCAACGAAACACTAGTGTGTTGCCGCGAGAGTGCGGCCGGTTTCGTCACTTCCATGCGGTGACGAGGACCAACTACGCCGGGCTGATGCCCGACAGAGTGAGGAGTTCTACGTGGGCACTAGGTTGGACGGCAAGGTCGCTCTCATCACCGGCGCAGCTCGCAGACAGGGACGTGCACATGCCGAGCGCATGGCCGACGCCGGCGCCGACATCATCGCCGTGGCCATCGCCCAGCCGATTGCGCCGTTCGTGCCCCACGCCCCAGCGAAGATTTCGACACTACAATTCGCTCAGTTAAGGCGAAGGGGCGCCGCATCATCGGCCGCACCGTCGACACTCGGGACTGTCAAGCACTTTCCGAAGCGGTCGCCGGTGAAGTCGACGAACTCGGGCGCCTCGACATTATCGTCGCCAACGCCGGAATCGCCGCGGTTCAGCCATGGAACGAGATCACCCCAGACAACTTCGGCGACACCATGGACATCAACGTGGCCAGCACGTGGAACACCGGCCTGAAGGCACAGCCGTTAATGGTGCACTACGTGACGAGCAAGCATGCGGTGAGCGGCATGGCGCGCGCCTTCGCCGCGGAACTCGGCGTTCACTCCATCAGGGTGAACAGCGTGCACCCTGGGCCGACGGCTACTGCCATGGCGTCGGGCGACATGACCGATGTCATCAATCGCACGCACGGGGCGCACCCCCATCTGACGGGTATGTTGTCAGGATTGCTGCCTGATTCGACGTGTCAGTCGCCCGACATCGCCGACGCCGTCCTGTGGCTCGCCGGCGATGAATCCCGATTCGTCACATCCGCCGCTGTCCCCGTCGACGCGGGCAACACCCAGTATTGACCGCCGACGGGCACAGTGTCCGCAGATCGGTGTGACCAAGAACGGAGCTCACATGGGTACGGCGTTGCTGCTCATGGATATTCAGCACGGTACGACGAGCCGGTACGGAGCGACGCCGGAGTACTTCGACCGGGTCGTGGCTGCACAAGCGAAGGCCGAAGACGCCAACATTCCGGTGATCCTTGTACGGGTCGGCTTTGATCCCGGCTATCCCGAAGTGTCGGACCGTAATAAGAGCTTCACTGCCGTGAAGAAGAGCGGAAACCTCGTGCTCGGCGAACCGTCGACGGAAGTCGAGCCCAGGCTGCTCCGGGGGAAGGGTGAGCTGGTGGTGACGAAGAAGCGCATCAGCGCGTTCGCCGGGAGCGATTTGCCGGAAGTGCTACGCGCCCGCGATGTTGACCATCTGGTGCTCGCCGGAATCGCCACTGGCGGGGTGGTGCTGTCGACCATCCGGCAGGCAGCCGATCTCGACTATCAGCTGACCGTGCTGAGCGATCTATGTCTGGACCTCGATGAAGAAGTCCATCGAGTCTTGATCGAGAAGGTGTTCCCGCGGCATGGCGATGTCGTGACGTCGGCAACATGGGCACCGTAGCCGCGACTTACGTACCGGACCAGCGCGGTGACCGTTTCTCGAAGAAGGCACCTACCCCTTCGACAAGGTCGTTTGAGGTGATCAGGCCGGCGTGAACCTCGTCCGAGAGTCGCCACAGATACGATTCGTCGCCCTTGGCCGCGTTCGCAACCTTGAGCGCGCCCTGAACCGCCAGCGGCGCATTCGCACAGATCTCCTCGGCCAGTGCGAGCGCGGCCTCTAGCACGCACCCAGGTTCAACGAGTCGGTTGACAAAGCCGAGACGTTCTGCGCGTTGCGCGTCGAGCGCCTTGGCCGTAAGCAACAATTCGCGACCAATGTTCGGTGGCAATGCGCGCATGATCCGGAATGCACCTCCGAAATCCGGCATCAGACCCCGCTTGACCTCAGGGAGGCCGAACTTCGCCGCCGTGCTGGCGACGACCAGGTCGCAGCTCAGGACGAGCTCGAGCCCACCACCCACCGCAAGCCCCTCAACCGCGGCGATGAGGGGCTTGCTGCGCTCGCGGGTGATCAAACCCGCTAAGCCACCGCGCGGGGTTGGTTCACCAACTCCCAGACCCAGATCGGCTCCTGCAGAGAAGATCTCTGGCCCGCCGTACAAGATCGCACACCATTGCCCAGGATCGTCTTCGTAAGCGTTGAACGCGCTGTCGAGCCCAGCAGTCACCGACGGATCGATCGCATTGCGTTTCGATTCCCTGCGGATGGTGATGACAGTGGTCTTGTTATGGATCTCAACGTCGACGTTATCCACCGCGTTCCTTCGTGTCCGTCGCAATTGCGAATCTGCAAGTGCTGCACCGGAAACATACGCCATACCGTGCAGCCGCGGGGCCACACGTGAGCGGACAAATACTTTGAGCTGAGCGAGTAGAGTCGATGTTCTTGAATATCGAAACAACGATTGCCAAGAGTGTCACAACGCGGTAGCCGGAGACTCGCGATCAGCAACCGACGCTCCCTGGCCCGTGACTAACACGGACAAGCATCATCGGACCCGCGGGACGGGAATGCGCGTCGCTGAACATCACCCGCCAGACGCCTACATTGAGGGCTTGATCCTCACAGAATCTACTCCACGCTAGTATTTGTTTGTGTCTATATAGATCAGGTGCAATACTGGCGAAATGGATGTTTTCGAGGCGATCGCCGAGCCGAATCGCCGGGTACTGCTGGACACACTGGCGACCGGCGATCGCACCGCCGGTGAACTCGTTGCGGCACTGCCGGATCTGACCCAGCCGTCGGTCTCACGGCACCTGCGCATCCTGCGTGAGGTCGGGCTCGTCGAGGTGCGCCCCGACGCCCAGCGCCGGATTTATGCGCTGCGCGCCGACGGTCTGGTCGCCATCGACAGCTGGATCGAGCGCTACCGCCAGTTCTGGACCGGCCACCTCGACGCCCTCGAGCGACACCTGAACAAGTCCAGGGAGGATTCATGACGAGCCGCGAGGGCCGGATCAGCGTCGAAAATGACCGCGCGATACTGACTTTCGAGCGCCGACTGCCGCACTCGGTCGACCGGGTGTGGGCTGCCATCACCGACCCGGCCGAACGCGGCCAGTGGATGGGCGACACCACCATCGATCCCCGCGAAGGCGGGACGATCGAGATGGTGCCCACCTCCCCGCCGATACCGGGCGACCAGAAACGGATGACCGGGCGGATCCTCGTGTGGGACCCACCTCACGTCTTCGAGCACGAATGGAGTCAGCGGATCGTCGAACCGGGCGTCGTGCGCTACGAGCTGCAGCCCGACGGCGACGGCACCCTGCTGAGGTTCAGCCACCGCGGCCTCGGGGTGCGTAGTGCCAACGGTTTTCGGCCGGGAACCCACGCCTACCTCGATCGTCTCGAAGCACATCTGTCCGGGGCCGAGATCCCCGACTGGCAACAGCGCTACCGCGAGGTGGCCGAGAGTGCATACGGAGGACAGCAATGGTGACACCGCAGATCGTGGTGGCCTATCACTCGGGCTTCGGCCACACCGCCGCCCTGGCCCACGCCGTGGCGCGCGGTGCCGAATCAACCGGTGCGACAGTGCGTCTGATCGCCGTCGATGCCGTCGGCGACGAGGATTGGGCCGAGCTCGACGCCGCTGACGCGATCATCTTCGGCTGCCCGACCTACATGGGCAACGTGTCCGCGGGCTTCCAGAGCTTCGCCGAACGCACCGGCAGGCGCTGCATGGAAGGCACCTGGCGCGACAAGGTCGCCGCCGGGTTCACCAACTCCGGTTCCAAGGCCGGCGACAAGCTGCAGACCCTCAGCGCGCTCACCATATTCGCCGCCCAGCATCATATGCACTGGGTCAACCTCGGCCTGCCGCCCGGGTGGAACACCAGCGGTGCAAGCGAATTCGAGCTCAACCGGCTCGGGTTCTGGCTGGGCGCGGGCGCGTCGACCGATGTCGACGCCGACGCTTCGGCGGTGCACGACGCGGACCTGCGCACCTGTGAACACCTCGGGGCGCGCGTCGCCACGGTCGCCGGGCAACTGCTTGCCGGGCGGGCATTTGCCACCTCTAGGTGAGCGGGGTCATCTCCTGCAGCATGGTCGGCACCAGTTCGCTGACCGTCGGGTGGATGTGCATGGTGCGCGAAATCGCGGTGTAGGGCTTCTTCGCGGACATGATGTCGAGGATGGAGTGGATCACCTCGTCACCGCCCACCCCGAGGATGGCTGCCCCGAGGATCTCCTCGGTGTCGGCGTCGACGACGACCTGCATGAAGCCTTGTGTCTCACCCTTTTCCACCGCCCGGCCGACCCTGGTCATCGGCCGCTTACCGACCAGCGCCCGCCGCCCGGAGGCGCGCACCTGAGCGACCGTCATCCCGGCCCGGCCCAGCGGTGGGTCGATGTAGAGGGCGTAGGTGGGCACCCGATCACTGACCCGGCGCGGGTCGTTGTCGAACAGATTGGCCGCCACGATCTCGTAGTCGTTCCAGGAGGTGTGGGTGAACGCGCCCTTGCCGTTGCAATCCCCCATCGCCCAGATGTGCTCGGCGCTGGTGCGCAGCTGATCGTCGACGACGATGTAGCCCCGGCCGTCGACCTCGACACCGGCCAGCTCCAGGCCCAGGTCGTCGGTGTTGGGCCGGCGGCCCACCGCCACCAGCAGGTGCGAGCCGGCTATAGGTTGCGCACCGGCGGACGGAATGACCTCGAAGCCGTTGTCCCGCTTGGTGAATCGCAGCCCATCGGCGCCGGTGATGACGGTGATGCCCTCTCCCGCGAGGATCTCCTCGATGGCCGCCGAGACATCCTCGTCCTCGCGTGGAGTCAGCCGCGGGCCGCGTTCGAGCACGGTGACCCGGGCACCGAACCGGCGATACATCTGGGCGAACTCCAGCCCGATGTAGCTACCGCCGATGATCACCAAGTGCTCGGGAACCGTGTCGAGCTCGAGAATGCCGACATTGGTCAGGTAGTCGATCTCGGACAGGCCGGGCAGGTCGGGCACCACCGCGCGGCCGCCGACATTGAGGAAGATCCGGTCGGCGGTCAAGACTTCGTCGCCGACGCGGATGGTGTGCGGATCCTCGAAGCGGGCGTGGCCACGGATCAGCGTTGCGCCGGGCATGCCCTCGATCCACGACTCGACTCCGCTGCGGTCGCCGGACACGATTCCGTCCTTGCGCGCCTTGACCTTTGCCATGTCGATGGACACCTCGCCGGTCAACACCCCGTAGTCGGCGCCGCGACGCGCGGCGTGGGCGGTGTGCGCGCTGGCCACCAGAGTCTTGGTCGGGATGCAGCCGGAGTTGACGCACGTTCCGCCGACGAGTTTGCGTTCGATCACCGCGACGGTCTGGCCCGCGTCGGTCAACCGCCCGGCCAACGGCGGTCCGGCCTGCCCGGCGCCGACGACGATCGCGTCGAGGTGTGTCACAGGACGCTGGTCAGATAGACGACGAGGAAGCCGCCGCCCACCGCGATCACGTCTTCGACCAGCGCGACGGGCAGATCACGGCCACCGTTGGCCTTGACCAGCCGCGACCGCGCCTCATAGCCGCCGAGGGTTCCCAGCACCGCGCCGATGACGCCGGCGCCGAGACCGCCGAGCGTGTAGCCCCACGCGGTTCCGATGGCCGCGCCGGCGAAGCCGCCGGTGATGAGGCGGGTGGCGAACTGCGCCGTCGTCTTGCGGCTCGGCGTCTTCGGCAGCTGGTCGGTGACCAACTCGACGACCAGCAGGATGGTCAGGACCGTCACGGTGATCCAGTTCCCCAGCCACGACACCCAGGTGTCGGACAGGTTGAGCCAGCCGAGGAATGCTCCCCACGCCACCACCGCGGGGGGTGTCAGAGCGCGCAGACCGGCAACCACACCGATCAGCAGAGCCAACAACAAAACGAGAACGTGTGTCATGGCGGTCCTTTAGGCCGGCGGCAACTAAAGGGACGCTAACATGCACCTGCGCCGTGCACCGGGCCAAGCTCAGAAGCGGCAGAACCTGATGTCGGAAGCCAGAATCGCCTTGGCCCCGATGGCCGCGAGCTCGTCCATGATCGCGTTGACCGCACGCCGCGGCACCAGTGCCCGCACCGCCACCCAGTCCGGGTCGGCCAGCGGCGCGATGGTCGGCGACTCCAGGCCGGGAGTGATCGCGGTGGCGCGGTCGAGCACCGAACGCGGGCAGTCGTAGTCGAGCATCAGGTACTGCTGACCGAAGACCACACCCTGCACGCGCGCCGCCAGCTGGTCGCGCGCGGCCCGGTTCTCGTCGTCGCCGTTGCCGGCCCGCTCGATCAATACCGCTTCCGAATCACACAGCGACTCACCGAAAGCCACCAGGTCGTGCAGTCGCAGGGTCCGTCCGGAACCCACCACGTCGGCGATCGCGTCGGCCACACCGAGCTGCACCGAGATCTCCACGGCACCGTCGAGCCGGATGACAGTCGCCTCGATTCCTCTGCTCGCCAAGTCTTTCCGGACCAGGTTCGGGTAGGCGGTGGCGATCCGCTTGCCGGCCAGGTCCGCGACCGTCCAGTCGCGTCCGGCCGGCGCGGCGTAACGGAACGTGGAGGATCCGAAGCCGAGCGCCAGCCGTTCGTCCACCGGGGCGTCGGATTCGGCGGCCAGGTCCCGGCCGGTGATGCCGAAGTCGAGCTGACCGGAGCCGACGTAGATCGCGATGTCCTTGGGTCGCAGGAAGAAGAATTCGACGCCGTTGGCCGGGTCGATGACGGTGAGGTCCTTCGGGTCGGTGCGCCGTCGGTAGCCGGCCTCCGACAGGATCTCGGCGGCGGACTCGGACAGTGCCC
This sequence comes from Mycolicibacterium vinylchloridicum, assembly GCF_013404075.1. Classification (GTDB taxonomy): domain Bacteria; phylum Actinomycetota; class Actinomycetes; order Mycobacteriales; family Mycobacteriaceae; genus Mycobacterium; species Mycobacterium vinylchloridicum. Next base: position 103,593 of record NZ_JACBJQ010000022.1, on the reverse strand, counting down.
CCTTGTTGGGGACGGCAACGCGCAACATGTCAGCCACCTAGAGCTTGGAGTAGATGTCGTCGAGGGTCAGGCCGCGGGCGAGCATCAGCACCTGGGCCCAATAGAACAGCTGGCTGATCTCTTCGGCCAGCGCCTCGTCGGACTCGTGTTCGGCGGCCAGCCACACTTCGCCGGCCTCTTCGAGGATCTTCTTGCCGAGGGTGTGCACGCCGGCATCGAGCGCGGCGACGGTGGCGCTGCCCTCGGGGCGGGTGCGGGCACGCTCCCCCAGTTCAGCGAACAGTTCCTCGAAGGTCTTCACGGCCTGCGATTGTTCCATGCGGGCCGATGCGCCGTCACGGCGGTTTCCGCTCGGCTACTAGGCTGGCGTCTCGTGCGAGCATCCCGGACATCGACGGTCGTGACCGCGGCTGCCGTCGCGCTGACCGCCTGCTCGAACCCGATCGTCATCACCAACGACACTCCCCAGCAAACGGAATCGGCTACGGCTACCATAACTTCAGTGCGGCCCAGCAATGACAAATTGGTCAATGCTTTCGACTATTACCTCAGGATCGACGACATCCGCTCGGGCTACTACTTCACCAGCCCGAGCGGTAGCTGGCGCTGCGTGATCGTCCCCCGCACCTGGGCCGGCTGCCAGTCGAGCAGCGGAACCGGACGCATCGGCGTGACGGGTGCCCCGCAGACCGTGACCGATGACACCGGGCACACCGTCGTCCCCAATTCGATCGTGGTGCGCACCCAGGGTGACCCGCAGTTCGCCGCGGTGCCGGCCGATCAGGTCAAGCAGCCGACAGGAACGGCGAAGACCTTGCCGTTCAACAAGATCCTCGCGGCCGCAGGTTTCCGGTGCAATGCCCAGCAGGAGACCGGCATCTCCTGCCTGAGTGAGGAGACGGGCAAGGGCTTCACGTTCTCGAACACCGGGGTGAACTGGCAGTACACCGACGTCCCGTGATCAGGCGGGCTTGTCCTCGTGCAGAAGCTCGGCGTGCATGTCCTCCAGCGAGACGCCCTTGGTCTCCATGACCCACTTCCACACGAAGACGCCGGACAGCACGGCGCACAGTCCGTAAAAGCCGTAGGCAAGCCCCAGGTGCTCGCGCAGGCCCGGGAACGTGACGGTGATCAGCCAGTTCGCGGCCCACTGCCCGGCCGCGGCCAGACCCAGCGCGGCGGCGCGGATGCGGTTGGGGAACATCTCACCGAGCAGGACCCACACCACCGGACCCCAGGACATGCCGAACGCCACCACGAACAGGTTGGCGGCGATCAGCGCGATCACCCCGGACGCACCGGGAAGGTTGGGCTTGCCGTCGACCAGGGTGGCGTTGGCGAAGATGACCGCCATGGTGATCAGGGTGACCGCCATGCCGGACGAACCGATCAGCAGCAGCGGCTTACGGCCGATCTTGTCGATCAGGGCGATCGCGATCAGTGTCGTCGCCACGTTCACCACGGACGTGATCACGGTGTAGACAGCCGACTGGTCGGCATCGAATCCGACGGCCTGCCAGAGCACATTGGAGTAGTAGAAGATCACGTTGATGCCGACGAACTGCTGGAAGATCGACAGTCCCAGACCCACCCACACGATGCCGTAGAGACCGCCGGTCGGCGTGCGCAGATCCCGCCACGACGGCTTGTCCTCACGTTCCAGCGTCTGCTGGATCCGGCTGATGGTGATCTCCAGGTTCTTCTCCCCGAGCAGCATGGTCAGCACGCGACGGGCTTCGGGAATCTTGTGGCTGGCCACCAGATACCGGGGCGATTCCGGAATGGTGAACGCAAGCGCCCCGTACAGGACCGCGGGAGCCGCCATCGCCAGGAACATCCAGCGCCAGGCGTCGAGTCCCAGCCACAGTTCCTTGTTGGGGCCACCGGCTGCGTGCTGCAGAAGCCAGTTGATGGCAAAGGACAGGAAGATGCCGGACACGATGGCCAGCTGCTGCAGAGATCCCAACCGGCCCCGGATGCGTGGCGGCGACGTCTCGGCGATGTAGGCCGGCGCAATCACCGAGGCGATACCGACGCCGATGCCGCCGACGATCCGGAAGATGACGACCGTGGTGACATTGGGCGCCAACCCCGTGCCGATCGCGCTGACGAGGAAGAACACCGCGGCGATCTTCATGACCGAGATGCGGCCGATCCGGTCGGCGATCCGCCCAGCCGACATCGCACCGGCCGCGGCACCCAGCAACGCCGACGCGACGGCGAAACCGAGCTCGGCGTTACCGATGCCGAAGTCTTCCTGGATCGAATCGACTGCGCCGTTGATGACCGCGCTGTCATATCCGAAGAGCAAGCCGCCGAGCGCCGCCACCGAGGCGATCCGGACAGCCGTGCCGCCCGAATTGAACTCCGCGTCCTCGAGTCCGGTGGGTGAGTCGCTGGTAGGGCCTTGGCCGGCCATGAGGCGTCCTTTCCGCAGCACTGCGAAACCTGTTGGCAACTACGATCGCACAGTCAGCGATGCGACAGGGCGATATCGGCCAGCAGTTCAGGCCGAGCGTCCGTCGAGCTCGAGCTGCAGGTCGGCGTAGATCTGCCGCAGCTGGGGAATACCCAGTGCGGCCAGTGACGAAGCGCGGTGCCGGCGATGCGTGACGGGCACCTCGACCTCGTTGGGCACCACCAGCACTGGGCACCCGGCCGCTTCGGCGGCCGCGGTGCCGGTAACCGAATCCTCGATCGCCAGACAATCCCCCGCGTCGAGGCCGAGCAGTTCGGCGGCGCGCAGGTAGATGTCTGGAGCGGGTTTGCCCTCGGGCACCTCGTCACCGCATACCGTCACCGAAAAGTAGTGCCTGCCAATGCTATTGAGCGCATTCTCGGTCAATTCGCGGCGGGTGTTGGTCACCAGCGCCATCGGCACGTCGGCGGCCAACAGGGCATCGAGTAGTTCCCGTGCGCCCGGGCACCACGGCAGCCCGGTGGTGAACAGTTCCCCGACGTAGTCGTGCATCCAGTCGGCGACCTCGGCCATGTGCCCGGGATCGGGGTCCAGACCCAGATCGTCGAACACGATGCGGATCACACCGTCGGCCGAGCCGCCCACCGTCGCATCGCGGACCTCGGGCGCCAGCACCCGGCCACGACGGGTGTAGAGCTCATTGATCGCGACATCCCATAGCTTTTCAGAGTCGACGAGGGTGCCGTCCATATCCCACAAGACCGCTCGCACGCCCACGATTGTGCCATGCAGCCGGCCATGACTTCGAATCCACGCGAGCCCGAGCAAACAGGTCACTAGGGTGGCGACTATGCAACTCGGAATGGTCGGCTTGGGCCGAATGGGGGCGAACCTGGTTCGACGGCTGATGCGGGACGGACATCGTTGCGTGGTCTACGACGTCAACCCCGCGGCGGTCAGCGACCTCGAGGCCGACGGTGCGACCGGCGCTGCCGGCCTCGAAGACTTCGTGGCCAAACTGGACGTCCCGCGCGCCATCTGGCTGATGTTGCCCGCCGCGATCGTCGAGGAGACCCTCGATGCGCTCGTCCCGCTGCTCGCACCCGGGGACACCGTGATCGACGGCGGCAATTCGTACTACCGCGACGACATCACCCGGGCGCAGAAGCTCGCCGAGAAGGGATTGCACTACGTCGATTGCGGTACCAGTGGCGGCGTGTGGGGCCTGGACCGCGGCTACTGCCTGATGATCGGCGGGGAGTACGACGTGGTGGCTCGCCTCGATCCGATCTTCAAGACCATCGCCCCCGGGGTCGGCACCGCCGAACCCACCCCGAGCCGCCCGGCCGACGCCGTCGGCACCGCACCCGAGGGCTACCTGCACTGTGGTCCCAACGGCGCCGGGCACTTCGTGAAGATGGTGCACAACGGTGTCGAGTACGGGATGATGGCCGCCATCGCCGAAGGCTTGAGCATCATCAAGCACGCCAACGCCGGACAATCGGACCGCGCCAACAAAGAAGTCGACGCCGAAACCACTCCCCTGCGCGATCCGTGGGCTTACCAGTACGACATCAACGTCGGCGAGGTCGCCGAGGTCTGGCGCCGCGGATCGGTGGTGGGCTCCTGGCTGGTGGACCTCATCGCCGACGCCTTCGCCGCCTCGCCCGACCTCGACCAGTTCTCCGGGCGGGTGTCCGATTCCGGCGAAGGGCGATGGACAGTGCTGGCGGCCGTCGATGAGGGCATCCCCGCTCCCGTCATCACCACCGCGCTCTACGAGCGGTTCCAGTCACGGCAGCTCGGCGAGTTCACCGACCAGATCTGCTCGGCGATGCGCAGCGAGTTCGGCGGCCACGCGGAGAAGAAGTGAAGCCGGTGAGCGTTCAAAAACCTTCTCCCGCTGATGTTCTGGTGATCTTCGGCATCACCGGTGATCTGGCCAAGAAGATGACCTTCCGGTCGCTGTACCGCCTGGAGCGCCGCAAGCTGCTCGACTGCCCGATCGTCGGTGTGGCGATCGACGATTGGTCCGTCGACACCCTCCGCGAGCATGCCCGGGCCGCCATCGAGGGCACCGGTGAGCCGGTGGACGACGCCGTCTTCGCCCGATTCGCCGCCCGGCTGTCAATGGTGTCCGGCGATTTCGCCGACTCGGCGACCTACGACAAGGTGGCGGCAGCGATCAGCGGACGGGCGCATCCGGTGTTCTATCTGGAGATTCCGCCGTCGTTGTTCGGCCGCGTCGTGGATGGCCTGGCCGGCGCAGGCCTGACCGAGAACGCCCGGGTCGTGGTGGAAAAGCCGTTCGGACACGATCTTTCGTCGGCCAAGGCGCTCAACGATCAATTGAGTGCGCACCTGCAGGAGTGGCAGATCTACCGCATCGACCACTTCCTGGGCAAGGAACCGGCGATGGACATCCGCTACATCCGGTTCTCCAACTCGATCATCGAGCCGCTGTGGAATCGCGACCGGATCGAGGCTGTGCAGATCACGATGGCCGAGAACTTCGGCGTCGAGGACCGCGGCCACTTCTACGACCCGGTCGGGGCGCTGCGCGACGTCGTGCAGAACCATCTGCTGCAGTTGATCGGACTCATCGCCTCCGAACCGTCCAGCGGCGGGCCGGATGGTTTTCGGGACAAGCGGGTCGAACTGTTCAAGAGCATCCGTCCCGTCGACCCCAAGCACTACGTACGCGGCCAGTACGCCGGCTATCTGGATATCGACGGTGTCGCGCCCGGTTCGCAGACCGAAACCTTCACGGCGCTGAAGTTGCACATCGACAACTGGCGCTGGTCGGGTGTGCCGTTCTTCATCCGGGCGGGCAAGGCTCTTCCGGTGCGGGCCACCGAGATTCGGGTGATCTTCAAGCGTCCGCCGGCGTTGCCGTTCCTGCCGAAGATCGGCGAACAGAACGAGTTCATCTTCCGGATCGACCCCAACCCCGGCGTGGATTTCGTGCTGCAGGCCAAGGAATCCGGCGCCGACAAGACCCGGGCCGTCAACCTCTGCCTGGTGTTCAGCGACGAAATGGCCGAAGCGCCAGAACCTTACGAGCGCCTGCTCGGGGACGCCATGCGCGGCGACGCCAGCCAGTTCATCAGGGAGGACGGTGTCGAGGAGACCTGGCGGATCGTGCAGCCGCTGATCGAGGCACCGCCACCGGTCGAGGTGTACCAGCCGGGCTCGTGGGGACCCTCGGGCGCCAACGCGCTGGTGGCCGGATACCCGAGCTGGCGTCAGCCCTGGCTGCCAGCGCATCCGTGACCCGGCGGGCCCGTCAGTCCTCCGGGTTGTAGCCCAGGTTGGGAGCCAGCCAGCGCTCAGCCTCCTGCAGCGTCCAGCCCTTGCGCCTGGCGTAGTCGGCAACCTGATCCTGGGCCAGCCGGCCGACCACGAAGTACTGCGACTGCGGGTGCGAGAAGTACCAGCCGCTGACGGCGGCACCGGGCCACATCGCCATCGACTCGGTCAGCACGATACCGGTCCGCTCCTTGACGTCCATCAACGTCCAGAGCGTCGCCTTCTCGGTATGCTCCGGGCACGCCGGATAGCCTGGGGCCGGCCGGATTCCGACGTACTTCTCACCGATGAGGGCATCGTTGTCCAGCTGCTCGTCGGGCTGATATCCCCAGAACTCCTTGCGGACCCGTTGGTGCATCCGCTCGGCGAACGCCTCGGCGAGCCGATCAGCCAGTGACTCGAGCAAAATCGCGCTGTAGTCGTCGTGATCGGTCTTGAACTCGGCGATCTTCTCACCACTACCCAGCCCCGCGGTGACCGCGAACGCACCGACGTAGTCGGCCAGACCGGTGTCTTTCGGCGCGACGAAATCGCCGAGCGACCGGTTGGGGATGCCGTCGCGGTGCTCGCCCTGCTGACGCAGGTTGCGCAAGGTGGTGAGCACCTTGGTGCGGCTCTCGTCGGTGTAGACCTCGACATCGTCGCCGACGGCGTTGGCCGGGAAGAACCCGATCACCCCGTTGGCCGTCAGCCACTTCTCTTTGATGAGAGTGTCGAGCATCTCCTGGGCGTCGTCATACAGCTTGCGGGCGGCCTCGCCCGATGCGGGATTGTTGAGGATGTCGGGGAAGCGGCCCTTCATTTCCCAGGCGTTGAAAAACGGCTGCCAGTCGATGAATTCGCGTAGCTCGGCGAGGTCGTAGTCGCGAAACTCGCGCACGCCGAGGCCCTGCGCGGGCACCGGCGGTACGTAGCCGTCCCACTCGATCGGCGTCCGGTTGGCGCGGGCCTTCTCCAGTGTCAGCATCGGCCGCTCGTTCTTCTGGGCGTGCCGTTCCCGCAGGGATGCGTAGTCCTTCTCGGTGGCCTCGAGCAGGGCGGGCCGCTGCTTGTCGTCGAGCAGCGCGGCAGCCACCGGCACCGAGCGGGACGCATCCTTGACCCAGACCACCGGGCCGCTGCGTCGCGGCGAGATCTTCACGGCCGTGTGAGCGCGCGAGGTCGTCGCGCCACCGATCAGCAACGGGATCTCCAGCCCCTGACGCTCCATCTCGACCGCGAAGTTGGACATCTCGTCCAGCGACGGGGTGATCAGCCCGGACAGCCCGATGATGTCGGCGTCGTGCTCCTTGGCCGCGTCGAGGATCTTCTGGGCGGGCACCATCACACCGAGGTCGATCACTTCGAAGTTGTTGCACTGCAGCACAACTCCGACGATGTTCTTACCGATGTCGTGGACGTCGCCCTTCACCGTCGCCATGATGATCGTGCCGTTGGTGTCCTTGGAGCCGGCGGTGCCGTTCTCTTCCTTCTCGGCCTCGATGAACGGCAGCAGGTAGGCCACCGCCTTCTTCATCACCCGCGCCGATTTCACGACCTGGGGCAGGAACATCTTGCCGGAGCCGAAGAGGTCGCCGACGACGTTCATACCGTCCATCAGCGGGCCCTCGATCACCTCGATGGGGCGCCCGCCTGCCGCGGCGATCTCGGATCGCAATTCCTCGGTATCGGCGTCGACGTGCGCATCGATGCCTTTGACCAGGGCGTGTGTGATCCGCTCCCGGACCGGCAACGATCGCCACTCCGCAACCTGTGAGTCTTCGGGTCCGTCCGACTTGTTGAACCGTTCCGCGATCTCCAGCAGCCGCTCGGCCGCGTCCTCGCGTCGGTTCAGGACGACGTCCTCGATGCGGTCGCGCAACTCGGGGTCGATCGAGTCGTAGGGCACCAGCGCGCCGGCGTTGACGATGCCCATGTCCAGGCCGGCCTTGATGGCGTGGAACAGGAACACCGCGTGGATCGCCTCGCGAACGGGGTTGTTGCCCCGGAACGAGAACGACACGTTGGAGATACCGCCGGAGATGTGCACTCCCGGCAGGTTGGCCTTGATCCAGGCGCAGGCCTCGATGAAGTCGATGCCGTAGGTCGCATGCTCCTCGATACCGGTCGCCAGCGCGAAGCAGTTCGGGTCGAAGATGATGTCCTCGGCCGGAAAGCCGACCTGTTCGGTCAAGATCCGGTACGCACGCCCGCAGATCTCTTTGCGGCGCTCCAGGTTGTCGGCCTGCCCCTGCTCGTCGAAGGCCATCACGACGACCGCGGCGCCGAACTTGCGGCACAGCCGCGCCTCGCGGATGAACTTCTCCTCGCCCTCCTTCATGGAGATCGAGTTGACGATCGGCTTGCCTTGGACGTTCTTCAGGCCGGCCTCGATGACTTCCCATTTGGAGGAGTCGATCATCACCGGCACGCGGCTGATATCCGGCTCGGCCGCGATCAGCTTGGTGAATCGGTCCATCGCGGCGACGCCGTCGATCATGCCCTCGTCCATGTTGATGTCGATGACCTGCGCACCGACCTCGACCTGCTGCAGGGCTACCGACAACGCGGTGTCGTAATCCTGCGCCTTGATCAGGTTGCGGAAGCGGGCGGAGCCGGTGATGTTGGTGCGCTCACCGATGTTCACGAACAGGGAGTCCGCGGTGATGTTGAGCGGCTCCAGGCCCGAAAGTCGGGTGGCGACCTCGATCTGCGGGACCTCGCGCGGCGGCTTGCCCTCGACGACCTTGGCGATCTCGGCGATGTGTGCCGGCGTCGTTCCGCAGCATCCGCCGACCATGTTGACCAGACCGGCCTCGACGAAGTCGGCGACGTAGCCGGCCTGACGCTTCGGGGACTCGTCGTACTCGCCGAAGGCGTTGGGCAGACCGGCGTTCGGATAGCAGGACACGAAGATGTCCGCGATCCGGGACATCTCGGCGAGGTAGGGCCGCATCTCCGGCGCGCCCAGGGCACAGTTGAGACCCACTGCGATGGGCTTGGCGTGCCGGATCGAATTCCAGAACGCTTCGGTGACCTGACCGGACAACGTCCGCCCGGACGCGTCGGTGATGGTGCCCGAGATGATCACCGGCCAACGACGGCCTCGCTCCTCGAACAGTGTCTCGATGGCGAATATCGCGGCCTTGGCATTCAGCGTGTCGAAGATCGTCTCGACGATGAGGAGGTCGGCACCCCCGTCGACCAGGCCCTTGGCCGCGGTGAGGTAGGCGGCGACCAGCTGGTCGTAGGAGACATTGCGAGCACCGGGGTCGTTGACATCCGGCGAGATCGACGCGGTGCGCGTCGTCGGCCCCAGGGCACCGGCGACGTAGCGAGGCTTCTCCGGGGTGCTGAACTCGTCGCAAGCCGTGCGGGCCAGGGCGGCGCCCGCAAAGTTCAGCTCGTAACTGAACTCCTCCATGCCGTAGTCGGAGAGCGAGACCGCATTCGCATTGAACGTGTTGGTCTCGAGGATGTCGGCGCCCGCCTCGAGGTATTCGCGGTGGATGCCGGAGATGATGTGTGGCTGGGTGAGGGTGAGCAGGTCGTTGTTGCCGACGAGATCGCTCGGCCAGTCCCGGAACCGCTCACCGCGGTAGCCGGCCTCGTCGGGCCGGTCCCGCTGGATCGCGGTGCCCATGGCACCGTCGATGACCATGATCCGCCGGCCCAGTACTGCCGTCAGTGCGTCGGTGCAGTCAGGGCGGATGTTCGGCACGAATGTGTTCAACTCTGGGGAGCTCACGTACGTTCCTTCCATGACGGAAGGCGTCCTTAACTCTGCCGAGCGTGGCGGATTCCAGCAGGCCCAAGGCCCCCGGATAACCGTTGCAACGCCTCTCGACCGTGACAGTCTACGTGGTCAGCCGATCGACGTCTGGATGCCCGACCCGTCGCCTTAACCACGACGGTTAACGAGATTGCGGCCGAAGGTATTTCACTTCACGAACACCGGCCGCCGGGAACCCACGGGCCATAACACGACACACCACGCCCACGGTAGTCGGACCGACATGGCTCATTGGGGCGGAGCAGGCCTTACGCTGAACTTGTGACCCCGTCGAACTCCAGCGGCGCGAAAGGCCCGGATCTGCCCGAACTGCACAACACGATCATTGTTGCGGCTTTCGAAGGCTGGAACGACGCCGGTGATGCCGCCAGTGACGCGCTCGAGCACCTCGACGCGATCTGGGAAGCCGACACGATCATCGAGATCGACGACGAGGCCTACTACGACTACCAGGTGAATCGTCCGGTGATCCGACAGGTCGACGGCGTGACGCGCGAGCTGGTGTGGCCGTCGATGCGGATCTCGCACTGCCGGCCGCCCGGCTCGGACCGCGACATCGTGCTGATGCACGGGGTGGAACCCAACATGCGGTGGCGCACGTTCTGCGCCGAACTGCTGGCCATTGCCGACAAACTGAACGTCGACACCGTCGTGATCCTCGGCGCCCTGCTGGCCGACACCCCGCACACCCGGCCGGTACCGGTGTCCGGCGCTGCCTACTCCCCCGAGTCGGCCAAGTTCTTCGGGCTCGAAGAGACCCGCTACGAGGGGCCGACCGGCATCGCCGGCGTGTTCCAGGACGCCTGCGTGGCGGCGGGTATTCCGGCGGTGACATTCTGGGCCGCAGTGCCGCACTACGTGTCGCAGCCGCCCAACCCGAAGGCCACGGTCGCGCTGCTGCGCCGCGTCGAAGACGTGCTCGACATCGAGGTGCCACTGGCCGATCTGCCCGCCCAGGCCGAGGAATGGGAACAGGCCGTCACCGAGATGACCGCCGAGGACGAGGAGATCGCCGAGTACGTGGCCTCCCTCGAACAGCGCGGTGACGCCGACGTGGACATGAACGAGGCGCTGTCGAAGGTGGACGGCGACACGCTGGCAGCCGAGTTCGAGCGGTACCTGCGCAGGCGCGGTCCCGGCTTCCGGGGCTAGGCGGCGCCCGCGTCGTCTGCCGGCGGGTCCGTGTCGTTTTTCAGTAGTCGTTCTGGATGATGGAAGTCGTTGGTGCCACCGCGCAGCGGGACGTCGGGTGGTGGGCTCCAGTGGGTTTGACCGTCGGGGATTTGGTGGGTTTCCCAGCCGTGGTTTTCGACGAGGAGGTTGTCGCATTTGCAAGCCAGGGTGAGGTGGTCGATATCGGTGGTGCCGCCGTGTTTCCAGTCTGTGGTGGCGTGATGGACCTGGCTGTTGTAGCCGTTGACCGTGCAACCCGGTGCGGTGCAGCCCCGATATTTGGCCAGCAGCATGATCCGCTGATCAGCCGACGCCAAGCGTTTGGACCGGCCCAGCCACAGTGATTGCCCGGTGATGCCGTCGAACACCGCCAGATACTTGTTCGCCGGAGCGTTCATCCGGATCAGATCCGAGATCGGGATCAACGTCCCACCCGCGGTCACCGCGTGGCCGGCACCCTTCTGCAGGTCTTGCAGGGTCGTGGTCACAATCATCGTGACCGGTAACCCGTTGTGCTGACCGAGTTTCGGATCCCCCAGACGGTCACGCACCAGCCGCGACAGAGCATCATGCTGGCGTTGGCTGTGGCTGCGCAGGTCGTCGGGCTCGGGGGCGGCGAGTTTGGCGAACACGGCATCCAGCTCGGCGCGCAGCTGCGGGGTGGCCACCACCTTCCCCACACTCATCCCGTCGGGGCGCTGCCCCCCAGTCCACAAGAAGCCGCGCTTGCGGGCCCGGTCTTCCTCGGAGAACTTCCCGTCGGGGTTGAGGTGCGTCGCGAGTCGATCGGCGACTTTTTCCAACTGATCGGGTCGCATGGTCTGGGCGTGCTGGGCCAGGGTGCGTTCGGCCTTGTCCACCTCGACCGGCCCGACGTGATCGGGCAGGTCACGGAAGAACTTCTGAATCACCCGCACGTGCTCAGCGTCGAGAAGGCCGGCATTCCAGGCCTTCCCCGTCTCGGGCAGCAGCGGTGCCAGCGGCTCGCCGGTCAACGTGGCCCGCGGCGAGAGTTGTTCGGCATCCCGGATGCGGCGCTTGGCGGCCGTGCGGCTGATCCGCAACACGTCAGCCAGCACGAACGAAATCGGCGGGCAGCCCTCATAGCGCTCCAGGCGAGTGGTCTGGGCGTGGGACACCGCGACCTGGCGGCGCACCGCGCTTTCCAGCCGCTCGAGGGCCGCGAAGCGTTCCGGCGCCGGCAGCTCCTCGATATCCGCGGCAGCCACGAGTTCGACCGCGGCGTCGAGCGCATCTAACGCCACATTGATCGAACCCATACTTCGAACACTAGTGCGAACCACCGACAAGAATCGCCGTCAATGGGTGGTCCTGCCGACTGGTTGGTAGGGCTGCGCTAACGTGCAGTGGATACCGCCGAGTAACAACGAATTGAGGTTGCGCTCGTGAAACTGGCACTGAGCGACGAGGACGCGAAGTTCCGCGACGAGTTGCGCGAGTTCTTCACCACCCAGATTCCCGCCGACATCCGGGAACGGGCCCGCACCGACAGCCTGAACTTCCCGGATGACGCGATCACCACCCAACGCATCCTGAACAAGGCCGGCCTGGGCGTGCCAAACTGGCCCGTCGAATGGGGCGGCAAAGACTGGACGCCGCTGCAGCGCCAGATCTGGGCCGACGAGATGCGCCTGGCGTGCGTCCCCGAACCGCTGGCCTTCAACGCCAGCATGGTCGGACCGGTGATCGCCCACTTCGGGTCGCAGGAGATCAAAGAACGCTTCCTGCCCCCGACTGCCAACCTCGACATCTGGTGGTGCCAAGGCTTTTCCGAGCCCGAAGCCGGTTCGGACCTGGCATCGTTGCGGACCGTCGCGATTCGTGACGGCGACGAGTACGTGATCAACGGGCAGAAGACCTGGACGACACTCGGCCAGTTCGCCGACTGGATCTTCGTGCTGGCCCGCACCAATCCCGACGCGCCGAAGAAACAGGCCGGAATCTCGTTCATCCTCGTCGAGATGAACACCCCGGGCATCACCATCCGCCCGATCAAGCTGATCGACGGCAGCTACGAGGTCAACGAAGTCTTCTTCTCCGACGTCCGGGTGCCCGTCAACCAGCTTGTCGGCGAAGAGAACCAAGGCTGGACCTACGCCAAGTTCCTGCTGTCCAACGAGCGCACCGGTATTGCGCGGATCGGCACCACCAAGCTGTGGCTCGCCGACGTCAAGGAGCACGCCGCGCAGACCAAGGTCGGCGCGGGCAGTCTCCTCGAGGATCCGCTGTTCGCGGCCAAGGTCGCCGAGATCGAAAACGAGCTGCTGGCACTGGAACTCACCCAGTTGCGGGTCAGCGGTGACGAGGCGACCGGCAAGCCGAACCCGGCGTCGTCGATCCTGAAGCTGCGCGGTAGCCAACTGCAGCAGGCGATCACCGAGCTCGCCGTGGAGGTCGCGGGCCCGGATGCGCTGCCGTTCGACGGTGGCGCCGATATCGAATCGCCGCTCTGGGCACAGCACGCTGCGCCGAAGTACCTGAACTACCGCAAGACCTCGATCTACGGCGGAAGCAACGAGGTTCAGCGCACCATCATCTCGTCGACGATTCTGGGACTGTGACATGAATTTTGACCTGACCGACGAACAGGAACTCCTGCGCGACACCGCTCGCGAGGTGTTCTCCCGTACCTACGACATCGAGACCCGCAACAAGATCGTCGATTCCGAACTCGGCTGGAGCCGCGACGTGTGGCGCCAGCTGGCCGAAATCGGCATCCTGGGCCTCGGTTTCGAGCCCGAAGAGTCCGGCCAGATCGAGATCATGGTCGTGATGACCGAGCTCGGTCGACGGCTGGCACCCGAACCGGTCGCCACCGCCGCGCTGATCCCCGGCGGCCTGATCGCCGATCTCGGCTCCGATGAGCAGCGCGCACTGCTCGACGAGGTCGCCGAGGGCGAGAAGCTGCTCGCCTTGGCCCACTCCGAGAAAGGTCTGCGCGGACTGGACGAATTGTCAACCCGCGCAACCAAAGACAATGACAGCTGGACCATCACCGGACGTAAGAACCCGGTGCTGGCCGGCGGTAGTGCCGACGTCCTCGTCGTCACCGCAAGCCTGCCCGACGGCGGGGTCGGAGTCTTCCTCGTCGACGCCGCGGCGACCACCCGCCGTCCGTACCGGACCTTCGACGGGCACCGCGGCGCCGAGATCGACTTCACCGACGCGCCGGCACAGCAGCTCGGCGACGGTGATTCCAGTGAGCGCATCCATGCCGCCTTGATCCGCTATTCGTCGGCGCTGTGCGCCGAGGCTGTCGGCGCCATGGATGAATCGCTGCGCCTGACGACGGAGTACCTGAACGCCCGCAAGCAATTCGGCGTGCCGCTCAAGACCTTCCAGACGCTCACCCAGCGCGCCGCAGACATGTACGTCTCGCTGGAACTGGCCCGCAGCATGAACTACTACGCGGCGATGTGCATCACCGACGGCCGGCTGGACCCCGTGGTCGCGGCCCGGTCCAAGATGCAGATCGGACGTTCGGGGCGCCACATCTCACAGGAGTCGATCCAGATGCACGGCGGTATCGGTGTCACCGCGGAGTATCCGATAGCCCACTACGCCGCGCGGCTGACGGCCATCGACCAGACCCTGGGCTCGGCGACCGATCAGTTGCGATTCCTGTGCAAGCAGGTCGGCGCGTACGGCGTCGTCCAGCTGTAGGCCCTAGAGCGATACACCCAACAGAGCATCGACGGCGGCCGCCAGGGCGGCGGGGGCGGTGTCGTCGTGCCCGCCGTACTCCAGCGCGTCGGTGACCCAACCATCAATGGCGGCAAGCGCTTTGGGGGTGTCCAGATCGTCGGCCAGGTACTGGCGCAGCCGCCCGACGACGTCGGCGGCATCCGGTCCTGCCGACAGCGCGGCGGCCGAGCGCCAGCGATGTAACCGGGCATTGGCCTCGTCGAGCACCGCGTCGCTCCAGAACCGGTCGCTGCGGTAGTGCCCGGCCAGCAGTCCGAGCCGGATGGCTGCCGGGTCGACACCCTGGGCGCGCAAACCGGAGACCAGCACCAGATTGCCGCGACTCTTGGACATCTTGTGCCCGTCCCAGCCGATCATTCCCGCATGGACGTAATGCCGCGCGAATCTGCGCTCGCCCGTGACGCATTCGGCATGCGCAGCGGAGAATTCGTGGTGCGGGAAGATCAGGTCGCTGCCGCCGCCCTGAACATCGAACCCAAAGCCGATGCGGTTCAACGCAATCGCCGCACACTCGACATGCCAGCCGGGCCGGCCCGGACCGAACGGGGCGGGCCAGCTGGGCTCGTCGGGGCGAGCTGCGCGCCACAGCAGTGCGTCGAGCGGATCCGCCTTACCCGGGCGGTCGGGGTCGCCACCGCGCTCGGCGAACAGCCGCGTCATCGTGTCGCGGTCGTACCCCGACTCGTAGCCGAACTGCGTGGTGGCGTCGGCGCGGTAGTAGATGTCGGGGTACTCGGCATCATCGACCACGTAGGCCGCACCCGAGGCCAGCATCTTCTCGACCAGCTCGACGACCTCGCCGATGGTGTCGGTCGCCGCGACGTAATCGTGCGGCGGCAGCACCCGCAACGCCGTCATGTCCTCGCGGAACAGCTGGGTCTCCCTGGCACCGAGTTCCCGCCAGTCGATGCCGTCGCGATTGGCCCGCTCGAACAGCGGGTCGTCGACGTCGGTGATGTTCTGCACGTAGTGCACCTGGTGCCCGCCATCGAGCCAAACGCGGTACACCAGATCGAAGGCGAGGTAGGTCGCGGCATGGCCGAGGTGGGTCGCGTCGTACGGAGTGATCCCGCAGACGTACATCGTCGCGGTCTCCCCCGGCGAGGTGGGGCGGAGCTGGCGGTCGGCGGTGTCGTAGAGGCGTAGCGCCGGCCCCCTACCGGGCAACTGCGGGATATCGACGGCCGGCCACGACTGCATGGCCTCGACTCTAGGGGGTTCGCTGTTCACTGCACTCCAGTGGTGAGGGGGCCGGCCTTCTCGCCACACATTGACAACGGGGCGGCCCGTTTGATTCCCGGCTAGCTGGCCAGCCACATGGCGTCGAGCAGCAGATCGGCGACTTCCGGCCGGCACATCAGGAGATCCGGAAGGTAGGGGTCGGGCTGGTTGTAGCGCAGCGGCGACCCGTCGATCCGGGTGGCGTGCAGGCCCGCGGCCTGCACCACGCCTGCGGGTGCGGCCGAGTCCCACTCCCACTGGCCGCCGGCGTGGATGTAGGCGTCGGCGTCGCCACGGACGACGGCCATCGCCTTGGCACCCGCCGATCCGATCCGGAGAAACTCGATGTCGAGGCGGTCCCGCAGCCGCCACAGCACCGCGGGCGGGCGGTTGGAGCTGGCCGTGATGCGGATGGGACCGGGCCGCGGCGGCGGCGGCGCGGTCACGGTGTCCGACCGGAAGACCTCGCCCATCGCCGGAAGCGCCACCGCGGCGTCCGTGATCGAGCCATCGGGTCCGCCGGTCCGCTGCCACAGCGCGACGTGCACTGCCCAGTCCGGACGCCGCGGCATCGAGAACTCGCGGGTGCCATCGAGCGGATCGATGATCCACACCCGGTCGTTCTTGAGCCGTTTCAGGTCGTCGTAGGCCTCTTCGGAGAGCACCGCGTCGTTGGGTCGTTCGGCGCGCAGACGGCGCAGGATCTGCGCGTTGGCCCGCACGTCACCGGCATCACCGAGGGCGGGCGGGAAGTCGAAACCGACCTCTTCGCGAACCGCGAGCAGCAACCGGCCCGCCTCTTCGGCGAGGTCGGCGGCCAGCGCCGCGTCGGTCATGGACATCACGTCAGTATCACTGGTCAGAACGCCGGCCACGGAATCGGGCGGTGTCGATCGGGGCCGGGCATCACCGGCTCGCTCAGCAGCGTCCGGACCCGTTTGCGCAATGCGGCGACCTCGGCGGCGGTGATGTGTTCGCGCAACTCGTCGGCGAGCGGGCCCGCCAGCTTCTCGCCGAGGGCGGCGACCGACTCGAGCGACTGGTCGTCGACCGGCTTTCCGGCCCAGCCCCAGAGCACCGTGCGCAGCTTGTCCTGCGCGTGCAGCGACACCCCGTGGTCGACCCCGTACACCCGATTGTCCACGCCGCTCAAGATGTGGCCGCCCTTGCGGTCGGCATTGTTGACGATCACGTCGAAGATCGCCATCCGTCGCAGCCGCGGGTCGTCGGCGTGCACCAGCGTGACGTCATTGCCGGCGTAGTCGTAGGCGTGCAACACCGAAAGATAGCCCGGGGGAATCGATCCCGGCGGGCACAGGTCGACAAGGTCCGGGCCGGCCGGGCGGCTCTCGTCGCTGTCGCCGGGCTGGTCGACCCATAGCTGCAGCATGCCGGGTCCGGCTGGTCCGTCGCGAATGATGGTGTACGGCACGATGTTCCAGCCCAACGCCGTCGACACCAGGTAGGCGCCCAGCTCGCGGCCGGCCAGTGTGCCGTCCGGGAAATCCCACAGCGGCTGCTCACCGGCAACCGGCTTGTACACGCAATGCACAGCATGGCCTGACCAGGTCGCTTCGCAGAGGAAGGTGGCGTTACTCGCCGAGCGGATACGCCCGAGAAGAGTCAGTTCGCCGCAGCGCAACGCCTCGCGGGCCGACGCCTCGTCGCACCCCGTCACGACTCGAAATCGTCGTCGGTCTCGCCCCAGGCCCCACGCCGATATCCGTTGGTACGCACACAGATGTGGCCGTCGGGGTCGAGCGGCTCGTCGCAAAGCGGGCACGGCGGACGGCCGGCCGAGATGACGCGGGTGGACCGGGAGGCGAACTGGCGAGCCGACTCGGGCGTCAAGAAGACCCGCACGGCGTCAGGACCTTCCTCGGCGTCGTCGAGCACGACCGATGCGTCGAATTCGGTTTCGGAGACCGCGAGCAACTCGACCACGACGGTCTGCGCCTCGGCGTCCCAGCCCAGACCCATCGTGCCGACCCGGAACTCCGCGTCCACCGGTGTGACCAGCGGGCTGAGATCCTCGATATCGGTCTCCGGCGGCAGCGGCGTACCGAACCGGCGGTTGATCTCGACGAGCAGCGCGCCGATCCGCTCAGCCAGCACCGCGACCTGTTGTTTTTCCAAGATCACCGAGATCACCCGGCTGTCGTGGACCGCCTGTAGGTAGAAGGTCCGGTTTCCGGGCTGCCCGACAGTCCCGGCCACGAATCGGTCGGGTGTGCGGAAGACGTGAATTGCGCGGGGCATGTTGGTTCCAAAATACCGGCATCAGGAGCTGAGTCGTAATTCGGCGGCGTCGAGTCGACGATGCCGCCGAGGAACGAGGCGGAGGAGGAGCAAGACATCGGCGCTAGTCCGTCGACCCGCCCACGACGGCATCGCCAGCGGATTTGTCGTCGGCGGTGGGCGGCGGCGCAGACAGCGCCGACGCGAGTTCGGCGCCGGTGTGGTTGACATGCACCACAAATGGGCGCATCGGCGTGTAGCGGATCACACTCATCGACGCCGGGTCGGCGGTGATCCGCTGGAAACTGTCCAGATGCGCGCCGAGCGCATCGGCGACGACGGACTTGATCACGTCACCGTGCGTGCAGGCGATCCACAGCACGTCGTGGCCGTGCTCGTCGGCAAGTCGGCGGTCATGCTCGCGGACCGCCGTCACCGCGCGTGCCTGCACCTGCGCCAGTCCCTCACCGCCCGGGAAGACGGCCGCGCTCGGCTGCTGCTGCACCACCGACCACAGCGGCTCCTTCATCAGGTCCCCCAGCGCCAGCCCGGTCCACTGGCCGTAGTCCACCTCGGCGAGCCGATCGTCGATCACCGGCTCCACGCCGAGTTCGGCGGCCAGCGGCTCCACGGTGAGTCGGCAGCGTAGCAGCGGCGACCGCACGATGGCCCTGATCGGCAGACCCTTGACCCGCCCCACCAATGCTTGCGCCTGGTCCTGACCCTTCTCGTCGAGTTCGACGCCTTCGGTCCGGCCGGCCAGCGTATGCGCGGTGTTCGATGTCGAGCGGCCGTGCCGCAGCAGGATGACGGTCACGCGGCCGCCACCACGCCCGAGGCCAAGAGGCCCATCACGACCAGCGCGAGCACCACCCGGTAACCCACGAACCAGTACATGACGTGGTGCGCGACGAACCGCAACAGCCAGGTGATCGCCGCGAAACCGACGACGAAGGCGATGACGACGGAGACCAGCAGCTGCGGACCGGTAGCGCTCATCCCCTCGGTCACCGGGTGAAATGCGTCGGGCAGCGAAAACAGCCCGGAGGCCAACACCGCTGGAATGCCAAGCAGGAAACCGAATCTCGCTGACAACTCGCGGTCCAGACCCAAAAACAGGCCAGCACTGATCGTCGACCCGGAGCGCGACACTCCGGGCACCAGCGCCAGACACTGGGCAATGCCGACCAGCAGACCGTCCTTCCACGTCAATTGCTCGAGATGCCGGGTCTGCCTGCCGAAGTACTCGGCGGCTGCGATCACCCCGGAGAACAGCAGCATCGCGGTGGCGATCACCCAGAGATTACGGACCTCGCCACGGATCAGCTCCTTGAACGTCACGCCGAGGATCACGATCGGCACCGTGCCGATGAGGACGTACCAGCCCATCCGGTAATCGACGTTGTCACGGTGCGCCTTCACGAAGAGCCCGTTGAACCAGGCCTTCAGGATCCGCCAGATATCTTTCGCGAAGTAGATCAGGACCGCAGCCTCGGTGCCCAGCTGCGACACGGCGGTGAACGACGCTCCGGCATCCCCGGTGAAGAACACCCCGGACACGATCGCCAGGTGGCTCGATGACGAGATGGGCAGAAACTCGGTCAAACCCTGCACGACCGACAGTACGACGACCTGCAACCACGACATCGGCTCCACGGGCCGACCGTACTGGATGGATCTGGAAGATCAGCGCGCGGCGCGAGCGACGGGCTGGGCGGCCGCCACGGCATCACGCACGGCGGCCGTCAGGCTGCGCTCATCATCGATGTCGAAATCGGTGAGGCTGCGGGTCGCGGTAGCCACCACGTCCTCTTCATGGGGCACCGGACCGGCAAGCCGCGGGTGGTAGACCTCGACGAGTAGCTGACCACGGTGCACCCGGAACGAGAAGCTGCGACCATCGCCGAGGTGGCCAAATCCGTTGGCGAACACACCAGTGGAAATGTCCTCGATAGCAAACTCGCGTCTGTCGGACTGCGGTGTCACGGCCAAGGTCATCAAGACACCATAACGCGGGTTACGGCCCGAGAAAAGACAAAGTGGTCAATTTGTCTCCACCCGGCACCTCTAGAATTCCTGATCGACAGGAGGCGACTTGTTCGCCTGATCTTGAACACATCCGAGGGCTACCCGTTGCCAATGCGTGTAAACAGGGGCGGTTTGCGCAGGTCGACCGCCGTCTTGTTGGCGCTGGCGGCCCTCGCGACCGGATGTTCGGAGAATCCGCTCACCGCTCCGCCGCCGACGATCGAGCCCGCTGCTCCCGCGGTGTCCCCGCCGCCCGCAACGCGGCCGGCGGGTGAGTTGATGCCGCTCGGCGGCCGCCCGGAAGCGGCGATCTTTGACGAACGCAGCGGGTCACTGGCCGTCCTGGCCCCGGGACCCGACCCGCAGTCACCGGCGACGCTGACCCTGTTCGCCGTTTCCGGCGGTACCCGCGAGCTCACCTTGCCCGGCCCGGCGACGGCGCTCGCCGGTGACGGCAAGGGCTCGGCATACCTGGCGACCCGGGGCGGCTATTTCACCGTCGATCTGGCCGCGGGCGCGGCGACACCGGTGTCGATCGCCGAGGAGGCTGACACCGATTTCACCGCCATTGCCCGGCGTGCCGACGGCCGGCTGGTCCTCGGCAGCGCCGACGGCACCGCCTACACCCTCGGGTCGGAGACCACGGTGGCCGAAAAGGTGAAGATCTTTGCGCGGGTCGACGCGATCGTCACCGAGGGGAACAACGCCGTCGTGCTCGACCGCGGACAGACGTCGGTGACGGCACTGAACAGCGATGGGCGCACCCAGCAGGCGCTACGCGCCGGCGAAGGGGCCGCCACGATCGCGGCCGATCCCACGGGCCGGGTGCTGGTGGCCGACACCCGCGGTGGCCAGCTGTTGGTGTTCGGTGTCGACCCGCTGATCGAACGGCAGGCCTACCCGGTTCCGCAGGCGCCCTACGGCTTGGCCGGATCGCGCAATTTGGCGTGGGTTTCTCAGACCGCGGCCAATATGGTTGTTGGTTACGATCTGACGACTGGAATACCCGTGGAGAAGGTGCGTTACCCGACCGTGCAGCAACCGAACTCGCTGGCTTTCGACGACACGTCCGACACTCTGTATGTCGTGTCGGCGACGGGTGCCGGCGTACAGGTGATCCGCAACGCGGCCGGTGCCCGGTGAGCACGGCGCACCGAGGGCGGATGCCAGCGAGCTGGGAAAACGAACTGTCGGACGACTACGAGTGGATCCCGCTTCGGCTGCCGCCGGACGTGACCCGCATCAGCGCTTCGACGCGACTGTCCATCGAGGCCGAATACCGTGGCTGGGAGCTGACCAGAGTGCGCCTGTACACCGACGGAAGTCGACGAGTTCTGCTGCGGCGCAAGAAATCTCGACTCAACGGTCAGACCTCCGACCAGCCCGGGCTGTGATGTACGCAGCACTGCGGCGGGCATTCTTCCTGGTGCCGGCCGAACGTATCCACACCCTGGTGTTCGGCATGCTGCGCGCCGCGACGGCCACCGAGTTGACGCGCCGGCAGTTGCGCCGCCGACTGGCGCCACAGGATCCGGTACTGGCCAGCACGGTGTTCGGGGTGCGGTTCCCTGGACCGCTCGGGCTGGCCGCCGGTTTCGACAAGGACGGCCTCGGCCTGAACACCTGGGGCGCATTGGGATTCGGCTACGCCGAGGTAGGCACCGTGACCGCTCAGCCACAGCCGGGCAACCCCCAGCCGCGACTGTTCCGGCTGCCCGACGACCGCGGACTGCTCAACCGGATGGGATTCAACAACCACGGTGCCGGCCACCTCGCGCTGCAGCTGGCACGCAACCGTCCCAAGGCGCCCATCGGCGTGAATATCGGCAAATCCAAGATCACCCCGCCCGAACTCGCCGCCGACGATTACCGTTCCAGCGCAAGGCTTCTCGGCCCGCTGGCCGACTACCTGGTGGTCAATGTCAGCTCCCCCAACACTCCCGGGTTGCGTGACCTGCAAGCGGTCGAGTCGCTGCGGCCGATCCTGTCGGCCGTGCTGGAAGAGACCACGACTCCGGTACTGGTGAAGATCGCCCCCGACCTGTCCGATGACGACGTCGACGCAGTCGCGGACCTGGCCGTTGAACTGGGGCTGGCCGGGATCGTGGCCACCAACACCACGATCTCGCGGGCCGGCCTGCGCACACCCGGGGTCGACGACCTCGGGCCGGGTGGGATCTCCGGACCGCCTGTCGCACATCGATCCCTGGAGATCCTGCGCCGGCTGTATGCGCGGGTCGGCAGGGATGTCGTACTGATCAGTGTGGGCGGCATCGAAACCGCCGACGACGCATGGGAACGCATCACCGCCGGTGCGTCACTGCTGCAGGGCTACACCGGGTTCGTCTACGGCGGTGGCTTGTGGGCCAAAGAGATTCACGACGGCATCGCCACGCGGCTGCATGCGGGCGGCTTCGGTTCGCTCAGTGAGGCGGTCGGGTCGGCACGCTAGCTCCGGCGTCAACAACGAGAATCCTTCGGCGGCAAGGCGAGGTCGATCAGGTAGGCCGCCGCGTAATCGTCGACGCAGGCGTTGCCGTGAAACACGACAGTGTGTTGCGTGCCATCGAAGGTCAGCAACGCGCCCCCGAACTGCTCGGCCAGCTCGACACCGGCCCGGTACGGCGTAGCCGGATCGCGCGTAGTGGAGACCACCAACACCGGCGGGAGACCGGGCGCCGACACGGTATGCGGGCCGCTGGATGGCGGCACCGGCCAGAACGCGCAAACGTCCAGCGGCGCATTGCCGGTGAACTGCCCAAAAGTGGCGAAGGGCGCCACCTGTCGCAGCTGCCGGTCTTTGTCGACGGCCTTTGCCCGGTCGGTGTTGGCCGGCGCATCGACGCAAGTCACGGCGTTCTGGACATCGTTGATGTTCGTGTAGTGCCCGTCACTGTCGCGGGTGAAGTACGCGTCGGCCAGTTTCAGGAGCACGTCGCCGCGACCCTGGTCCAGCTCGGACAGCCCGTAGCGCAGAGTCGACCACATCTTCGGCGAGTACAGCGCCATGATCGTGCCCGTGATCGCGTCGCTGAAACCGAGTCCCCGGGGATCCTCGGTGTCAGCGGGCCTGGTCACCAGCGGGTCCACCAACTGGTGGTAGACGTCGACGGCTTTGGCCGGGTCGGTGCCGAGCGGGCACCCGGAGTCGTGGACGCAGTCGGCGACGAAGGCGTCGAAGGCCTTCTGGAATGCCGCCGCCTGGTTGATGCTGGCCTGGATCGGATCGGCGTTGCGATCGACAGCACCGTCGAGGATCATCGCCCGGACCCTGTCGGGATAGGCCTCGGCGTACGCCGAAGCGATTTCAGTGCCATACGAATAACCCAGGTAGTTCAGCTTCTCCTCGCCCAGCGCGACGCGGATCCGGTCGAGGTCCCGCGCGACGTTGACTGTCCCGACATTGGCCAGGAAGTCGGCACCCATTTTGTCCAGACAGCGCCCTGCGAACTGTTTCTCGATGTCCTCGATGTGGGCGACACCGGACGGGCTGTAGTCGACCTGAGGATCGGCACGATTGCGGTCATTGTCCGCATCGGAGTTGCACCACAGCGTCGGAATCGACGCGCCGACCCCGCGAGGGTCGAATCCGACGAAATCGAACTGCCGGCGAACGTCCGGCGGCAGCGCACCCACCAGCTTGACTGCCGCATCCACTCCTGACCCGCCCGGCCCGCCGGGGTTGACGACAAGTGAGCCGATCTTCTGGCCGGTCGCAGGAAACCGGATGAGCGCGAGACGGGCGACGTCGCCGCTGTCTTCGCCATAGTCCACGGGCACTTCGACCTCGCCGCACTCGGCACCGGCCGTGCGGCACGGCGACCACTTCACCGGCGCCGGAGGCCCCAGCGCAGGCGTCGTTGCCTCGGGCTTCCCGCCGACTGCCGTACTACAACCGGCGACCAGCGCGATGACGGCCAGCGCGCCGAGGAGCCTAATGTTGCTCGTACGTACCGTGAATGACCGCGCGCGCAATTGCGTTCATGAACAGGTTGAAGCCGAGGTAGGCCGGGCTGGCGTCCTCGGTGAGCTCCAGCTTCTCCACCTTGAGCGCGTGCACGGCGACGTAATAGCGGTGGTAGCCGTGACCCTGCGGGGGCGCGGCACCGAGGAAGCGGCGGATGCCCGCGTCGTTGACGAGGGTCAGGGCGTCGCCGGGCAATAGCGAGCCGTCACCGACGCCGGACGGCAGTTCGGTCACGGTGGCCGGCAGGTTGGCGACGGCCCAGTGCCAGAAGCCCGAGGCGGTCGGCGCGTCGGGGTCGTAGACGGTGACAGCGAAGCTGCGGGTCTCCTCCGGGAATCCCGACCAGCTCAGCTGCGGCGAGACGTCCTCACCGCCGGCCCCCATGATGCCGCTGACCTGAGCGTTCTTCCACGGCTGCCCGTCTTCGAAATCGGTACTGGTCAGCGTGAAGCTGGGCAGCTCGGGCAGGAACTCGTACGGGTTGTAGGGAAATGCCATGTGACGGGCTTCCTTTCGGTGTCAGCAGTTCTTCAAGAAGTGTTCGAGCACTTGTGTGCCGAAGTGCAGCGCATCGACCGGCACCCGTTCGTCGACGCCGTGGAACAGCGCCGCGAAATCCAGCTCCGGCGGAAGCCGCAGTGGGATGAATCCGAAACACCGGATACCAAGGCGGGCAAAAGCTTTCGCGTCGGTTCCGCCGGACAACATGTAGGGTACAGTCCGGGCTTCCGGGTCGACGGCCAGCAGTGCATCGTTCATCGCGTCGACCAGGTCACCGTCGAATGTTGTTTCGTAGGAGGGCAGGTCACGCTCCCAGGACCGGGTGACGTCGGGGCCGATGAGCTCGTCGATCTCGCGCTCGAAGGCCTCCTTGCGCCCCGGCAGCACCCGGCAGTCGATGACCGCCTCCGCGGTCTGCGGGATGACGTTGGCCTTGTAGCCGGCCTTGAGCATGGTCGGGTTGGCGGTGTCGCGGAGCGTCGCACCGACGATGCGGGCGATCCCGCCGAGTTTGGCGATCGTGCCGTCGAGATCCGGTGAGGCCGGGTCGAAGCTGTAGCCGGTCTCCTCGGCGACCGCGGTGAGGAACTGCTCGACGGAATCGGTGAGTACCAAAGGAAATTGGTGACGGCCGAGGCGGGCGACGGCCTCGGCGACGGCGGTGACGGCGTTGTCGTCGTGCACCATCGAGCCGTGGCCGGCCCGGCCGCGGGCGGTCAACCGCATCCAGGACAGCCCCTTTTCCGCGGTCTCGATCAGGTAGAGCCTGCGCTCGCCACCGTCCTTGTGCCGCACGGTGAGTGAGAAACCGCCCACCTCGCCGATGGCCTCGGTGATGCCCTCGAACAGGTCGGGCCGGTTGTCCACCAGCCACTGCGCTCCGTAGGTGCCGCCGTGTTCCTCGTCGGCGACGAAGGCGAAGACCAGGTCGCGGGGCGGGATGATGCCGGCCCGCTTGAAGTGCCTGGCGACGGCGATCATCATGCCGCACATGTCCTTCATGTCGACCGCGCCGCGGCCCCAGACATAGCCGTCGGCGACGGCGCCGGAGAAGGGGTGCACACTCCAGTCGGCCGGTTCGGCCGGGACGACGTCGAGATGGCCGTGGATCAGCAACGCGCCGCGGCTGCGGTCTGACCCGGGAAGGCGGGCGAAGACATTGCCCCGGCCCGGTGCGCCGGATTCGATGTACTCGGTTGCGTAGCCGACCGCACTGAGCTGCTCGGCAACCCAGAGGGCACACTCCGCTTCGCCCTTGGTGGTGGCCAGGTCACCGGTGTTGGAGGTGTCGAACCGGATCAGGGCGCTGACGAGCTCTACCACCTCGTCGACGGGTTGTGTCACAGTCCCCTTTCCTACCACTGGCGCGGCGAGGCCGTGGGTGCGGAGGTCGCGCATTATCACAAGATTCCCTCCAACCACTCGCGCAACACGCCGATATAGGGTTTGATTTACCGGGTGACCCCCCGTCTCCCCGCGATCGCGGCGCTGTTGTGCCTGTCGGTCAGCGGCTGCTCGGCGATCACGGCAGGTAACGCGATGCCCACTTCGCCGGCACCGCTGACCAGCCCGGACGCCCTGCCGACCCTGTTGTTGTCGGCTCCCGACGTGGGCGCGGCGCTCGCCAGCGACGATGTCGTCGTCACCACCGACGTCAGCAAGGCCTGGAACGACAGCGCCCACTTCGCCGACGTGAATTGCCTGGCCATCGCCGGTGCGGCTCAGCAGGGCGTGTACGCCGGCAGCGGGTCGACGGCCGTGCACGGCCAGGTGCTGCGCGATCCGCCGACCTCGCCGGAGTGGTCGCACTACGCCGTGCAGGCGGTGGTGTCGTTCCCGACCGCGCAGGCGGCCGCGGACTTCTTCGCCACATCGCAGCACGGCTGGGCGGCGTGCTCCAACCGGCAGCTGGACTACGCGCAGCCGATCGGTCCGCCGCAGGTCTGGTCGGTGGGCCAGACCAGCACCGACGACAACGTGCTCGCGGTGTCACGGGTGCAGCAGAGCCCGCAGCGCTGGGCCTGCCAGCGGGCGCTGACGGTGCACAGCAATGTCGCGGTGGACGTCGAGGCCTGCAGCCTGGACGGCCCGACCGCGGCGGCCAGTGCCATCGCCGGACAGATCGCCGGACGACTGCCCACGGCCTAGTTTTGGGCGCCGCCGCGTCGAACAGGCGCCAACCGTAGCCGGGCAATCGGGCCCATTTGGGGCTGGAGTGCTCAATCCGTTAGCCTTAAGCGCCCATTGCGGGTCCGAGTGGCGGAATGGCAGACGCGCTAGCTTGAGGTGCTAGTGCCCTATTAACGGGCGTGGGGGTTCAAGTCCCCCCTCGGACACTTTTTTCTTCATCGGGAGTCACGGGCTCGAGTCCCCTTCGCCTCATAAGATGTCTAAACGGCATTCGCCGCGAGGTCAGCCTGATGGCTCGGCTGATCGGCGAAGGCGATCTTCTATCGGCTGCGCAATCAGCGCACCTTGCGGGGTGAGATCCAGCCAGCAGAACCACGACCAGTGATCCGGATTATCGAAGTGATCGATGTAGGCGGTCCGGACGCGCTGCAAAGACTCCTGCCGGGACATTGACCACGGGACGAAGTAGGCGTTCTCACCAGTCAGGTCGCCAATGTCGAATAGACCTTCCCGAGTCAGTTCGTCGATCAGGTCCAAAGTCGATTGACGGACTCTCGGCAATGGACAGTCAGGGTGTACGTCGACAACCGCTTGGTGAACACGTTCGAGCGGGACCCAGTCAACGAGGCCGAGAAGCAAGACCTCATCGCGCGGCGGTCGAATCCCTGCAAAGCCACTAATCGACACACCATTGACCGTAGACCGACGCGCGACAACGCGAATGCCTTGATCGCCAACCCCGGCGGGCCAGGTCGGAGTCAGGCGCTCGAGTCCCTTAGATGGACCCCTAGCTTCACCTCATCGTTGCTTGCCGACATGTCGGGTATGACAGCGTGCGAGCCGCCGCGAACCGCTGGCTGTATCGACCGCCGCTATCCGCTTCTCGCCGATTATGAGCAGTTCTTCATGGGCACGGCATGGGCATGCGGACTGCGGGCGGCGCAACGCCCTATTGGCGAACCGATTTGATCAGGTTGGACCACAACGTATTCCGTAACAAGACGCATGCCAGGTTGTCGATCTACAACCCGGTTACGAATCGATGCCGCCAGCACGGGTGGTGGTGCCCCGGACGGCGGAGAGCGCATCCCCCAGCGTCCACACCGCGACACCGATCAGCGCGACGTCCTTGATCAGGAACTGACCGGTCGACGACAGCGCAGGAAAGCCGCCCGCCGATTCTTCCCAGACGCCAGGCGTGGTGAACAGGAAGCTGATCGTGGCGAGGAATAGGCCGGTGGCCATCACGCTGCCGAGCACCGACAGTTTCGGCGACCACGGTTTGACGGCGAGCAGTATGGCCGTCGCCAGTTCCACGACGCCCAGCACCGTCGAGAACGCATCCACCGACAAGATGCCGTAGATCCAGCTCATGAATGGGCTGTTGGCCACCAGCGGCTGAATACCCTGCGCCTCGTAGCTGGTGAACTTCAGCGCCCCGATCCAGCTGATGACGACCACCAGGCCGTAACGGGCGGCCAGCGCACCGACGTGCGAAACCGCGGAAGCTGTTGCGCCGACGGGCGTCGACAATTGAGTGGCTGCCATGGTGAAACCTTTCTGGAGTGAGTCCGTACGACCGATGGGTGCGCAGGAGCCCGCCATGCGTTACAGCCACCGCCCGGTGTAACGGTGCCGACCGGACACCCCACCACCAGATGGCACGACGAGGAGGAGACGCCAGATGAGCCAACCCGAACATGACTTCACCGGGCTGCGTGCACTGTTCATCAATTGCACGTTGAAACGTTCACCCGAGCCGAGCAATACCCAGGGTCTGATCGACATCAGCACGTCGATCATGGGCCGGCACGGCGTGGCAGTCGAAGTCCTGCGAGCCATCGACTTCGACATCGCCACCGGCGTGTGGCCCGACATGCGCGAGCACGGGTGGACCACCGACGACTGGCCGGACATATTCGAAAAGGTCCTCGCCGCAGACATCTTGGTCCTGGCCGGCCCGATCTGGCTCGGCGACAACAGTTCCGTGATGAAGCAGGTACACGAACGGCTGTACGGCGGATCGCATCTGCTCAACGACGCCGGCCAGTATCTGTACTACGGCCGCGTCGGCGGTTGTCTGATCACCGGCAATGAGGACGGGGTCAAGCATTGCGCGCAGAACGTCCTCTACACACTGCAGCACATCGGCTACACCATCCCGCCGCAGGCCGACGCCGGATGGATCGGCGAAGCCGGCCCTGGCCCGTCCTACCTCGACCCGGGCTCGGGAGGACCCGAGAACGACTTCACCAATCGCAACGCCACGTTCATGACATGGAATCTGATGCACCTGGCCCAGATGCTCCGACGTGCTGGTGGCCTGCCCGCATACGGCAACGTTCGATCGGGATGGGACGCCGGCTGTCGCTATGATTTCGCCAACCCGGAATACCGTTGAGCGGATAGTATTCCGTCCCGATGACCGGGACGGAGTTCGACGAGTCGACGTTGCTCGCGTCGTTGCGGGCCGGCGACGAAGCGGCGTTTGCCACCTTGGTGGACCGCCACACCCCGGCTTTGCTGCGGGTCGCACGGGGCTACGTCCGAACCAACGAGGCCGCCGAAGAGGTGGTCCAGGAGACCTGGATCGCGCTGATCAAGGGCATCGCGAAGTTCGAGGGCCGATCCTCGCTTCGCACTTGGCTTTTCACCGTGATGATCAATATCGCCAAGACCCGCGGCATCCGGGATCGCCGCATCGCCGATGCCGAGAGCTCGGCGTTCGGCGGCGGTACCGTCGACCCGACACGATTCCGGCCCGCAACCGACCCCGACTGGCCCGGCCATTGGCGGGACCGCAGTGCCCCGACCCCGTTCCCCGATACCCCCGAAGGGTCGGTACTCGCAGCGGAGCTGATCGCGCTGGCCCGTCGCGAACTCGACAAGCTGCCCGATCGTCAACGTACTGTCGTGACACTGCGTGACATGTTGGGATTCGACTCCGATGAGGTGTGCGAACTCCTCGATCTGTCCGTCGCGAATCAGCGGGTCCTGCTGCACCGCGGTCGCGCGGCGATCCGGCAAGCGCTCGAGGACTATCTCAAGGAGGCGCCGTGAGTACCGAACCGATGAGTTGCAACGAATTGGTGGAACTCGTCACGGCCTACCTCGACGGGTCGCTCGACCTACCGACCAGGGCCCGATTCGATATGCACCTGCTCGAGTGCGACGGATGCGGGTCCTACCTTCAACAATTTCGGGCCACCATCGACACGGTCGGCAAGATCGGCGGCGAGCATCTCGATCCCGAATTCCGGACCAAGCTGCTGGCCGCTTTCCGCGACTGGCGCTAAGTGATTCCCCGGCCGCGCGTAACGCCGCGCGGCGTGCCGGTCACTAAAAGTCGGACCATCGACAATAGGAGTCCGACGTGAAGATCCCCCTGACCGCCGCAGCGATCGGCCTGGCCGTCAGCGCGGCACTGGGTACGCCCGGCGTCGCCGCGGCCATTCCCACCAGCGACTCGGCCGCCGACGTCGTCGAGGCATTGCACAACCAGGGCTACAACGTGTTGTTCAACAGCCCGTCGACGATGCCGCTGCCCGGCTGCACCGTCAACGGTGTCCACGGGCTGACGGTCATGATGATCCCCGACGGGAGCTTGATGCTCCGGACCAACCCGGGTAACCCCGGTGTCGTCTACGTCGATCTCACCTGCCCGAACAAGAACGATTAGGTCAGCGGGGCGCGGCCCCGGGTCTTGGCCAGGCTGGCCACGGTGGTGACGAGCAGCACCACACCGATCACGCCGATCGACATGCCCGTCGAGATCTCCGGCACCCCAACGTGCTGACCGTTGTTGATGAACGGCAGGCTGTTTTCGTGCAGCGCGTGCAGCAGCAGCTTGACGCCGATGAACGCCAGAATCAGGGACAGCCCGTAGGACAGGTAGACCAGCCGGTCCAGCAGACCACCGATCAAAAAGTACAGCTGTCGCAGGCCCATCAACGCGAACGCGTTCGCGGTGAACACGATGTAGGGCTGCTCGGTCAGGCCGTAGATCGCCGGGATCGAGTCCAACGCGAACAGCAGATCGGTGAATCCGATTGCGATGAGCGCCAACAACATCGGCGTGACAACTCGTTTGCCGTCGAGCGTCGTGAGGAACTTGTCGCCGGCGTACTCCTCGGTCGTCGGGACGAACCGGCGGACCAGCGCGATGATCCGGCTGTCGCGCTTCTCTTCGACTTCCTTCTCGTGGCCGGCTTCCTTAGCAAGCTTGATTGCGGTGAGCACCAGGAAGATTCCGAAGAGGTAGAACACCCAGCTGAAGGTGCTGATGGCTGCGGCGCCGACGGCGATGAAACCCGCCCGCATCACCAGTGCCAGCACGATCCCGATCAGCAGCAGCTTCTGCTGGAACTGTCGTGGCACCGCGAACGTCGCCATGATGACCGTGAACACGAACAGGTTGTCGACGCTCAAAGCCTTCTCGGTGACGTACCCCGCGAAGTACTCACCGGCGTATGAGCCGCCCCACAACCACCACACGACGAAGCCGAACACCACCGCCAGGCCGATGTACACCGACGACCACGTCGCGGACTCTTTGAAGGTCGGTTCGTGCGGCACGCGCACGTGCGCGTAGAAGTCGAATACGAAGAGCCCGAGAATCACGGCGCACGTGACCACCCACACCATCAACGAAACGGTCATCACTCCATTATTCGGTATTAGCCAGGCTTGACGGCGAGCACAGGTTTTGGGCACTCCATCAGCAGTTGCTGCGCGACGCTGCCCAGGAGCAGTTTGCCGACGGGATTGCGGTGTTTGAGGCCGATGACCAACAGCTCGGCCTCGGGCCGCTCCATCGCTTCCAGCAGCGCGTCGGCGGCGTACACCCCGACCGGCTGCGAGAGCTCGTAACGCACGCCGGAGTTCTGCAGCCGTTCCTCGATGTGGCGCACCTGCCCCGGCTGGGCGAACGCGGCGTCGATATAGGAGTCCCCGGGTGTCGAGTTGACCACCAGCAGGTCGGTGTCCCGTCGAGTGGCTTCGGTGATACCGGCGTCCAGCGCCGCCATTCCGAACTGGTCGTTGGTGTATCCCACGACGATCATTTCTCCTCGCGCAAGCGCTCGTCGGTGATCATGTTGTCCGCGCCTTCTCTCTCTGGTCCTTGTCGTCCTCGACGATCAGCAGCGTCTCCTCATCGCGATGCAGCAGGCGCAGCACCAGCGGCACGGCGAGCAGCACCGCCATGCATACGTACGTCACAATGGCGACCGGCTCGGTGAAGAGGCTCGACCAATCGCCTCCGCCGAGCTGCAGGCTCTGGCGCAACTGGCGTTCGATCCGCGGGCCAAGGATGACGCCGATGATCAGCGGCAATACCGGAAGGCCGAACCGGCGCATCATCAGACCGAGCAGGCCGAACAACAGCAGCAGAGCGAGGTCGAGTGGCTGCACATTCACCGCGAACGCTCCGAGCGTGGCGAAGAACAGGATGCCGGCGTAGAGGTACGGCCGTGGCGTACGCAGCAGCTTGGCCCACAGCGGCGCCAACGGCAGGTTGAGCACCAACAACAGGAAGTTGCCGATGAACAGACTGGCGATCAGTGTCCAGATCAGCAGCGGCTCCTTGCTGAAAAGCGTTGGGCCGGGCTGTATTCCATAAGAGACGAAAGCGGTGAGCATGACCGCGGCGGTGGCATTGGTCGGCAGGCCCAGCGACAGCATCGGCACGAGAGTGCCTGCGGCCGAGGCGTTGTTGGCCGCCTCGGGGCCGGCCACCCCCTCAATGGCGCCACGCCCGAACTCCTCCGGATGCTTCGACAGCTTCTTCTCGGTGATGTAGCTCAAGAACGTGGGCAGTTCCGCCCCGCCTGCGGGTAGCGCACCGAACGGGAACCCGAAGGCGGTGCCGCGCAACCACGGCTTCCAGGACCGCCGCCAGTCGTCGCGACCCATCCACGGCCGGCCGACCGGGATCACATCGGCCGGGCGCCGGCGCAGGTGCACGGCCACCCAGAGCGCCTCTCCCACAGCGAAAATCGCGACAGCGATCACCACGATGTCGATACCGTCGGAAAGCTGCGGGATACCGAACGTGGCCCGTGGCTGGCCGGTGAGGAAGTCGATGCCCACGATGCCGATCGCCAGACCGAGCACCAGCGAGATGGCGCCGCGCAGCTTCGACGAGCCCAACACCGCGGTCACCGCCACCAGGGCGAAGAGCATGATCGCCAGATAGGACGGTGCGCCGAGGGTCACGGCGAACCGCGAGATCGCGGGCGCGAACGCCGCCAGCAGCACGGTGCCGATGGTGCCCGCGACGAACGAACCGATGGCCGCGGTAGCCAATGCCTGCGCGGCTCGGCCCGCTTTGGCCATCTTGTTGCCCTCGATGGCGGTGATCACCGACGACGACTCTCCCGGCGTGTTCAGCAGGATCGACGTGGTGGAACCGCCGTACATGCCACCGTAGAAGATGCCGGCGAACATGATGAATGCCGCACTGGGGCTGACGTTGTAGGTGATCGGAAGCAGCAACGCCACCGTCATGGCCGGTCCGATGCCGGGCAACACACCGACCGCCGTGCCCAGCAGCACCCCGATCACGGCGTACAGCAGGTTCATCGGGGTGGCTGCCTCGGCGAAACCCTGCAACAGCCAATTGAAGTTGTCCATCTAGAGAACCCCGTCCAAGATGCCTGCGGGCAGCGGGATTCCGAGCCCGGAGTAGAACGCGTAGAAGCTGGCCAGCGCCAGCACAACACCGATGACGACGTTCCGCACGTAATGCCTGCTGCCCAAAATCGTTGCCGCACCGGCGAAGAACAGTGCGCTGGTGATGACCCAGCCGAGCCAGTTGACCAGCAGGATCATCGCGACGAACAAGGCGATCAGCAGCCCGACGGTGCGCCAGTCCCCCGGCGCCTCCGGATCGATGTCCTCACCGGCGTCGGCTTCGCCCTTGCTGCCGCGCGGGATCGCAACGGCCAGGACCACCGCGAGTACCAGCGCCGCGGCGCCGATGATCGTCGGAAAAAACTTGGGCCCAACGGGATCCACCTTGGCGAAGCCTTCGTCCAAGGTCAGTCCGCTGTAGACCAGGAATCCGCCGACGAGCGCCAGCACAGCGACGACGATGTACTGCGCGTAGTCGGGCGTGCGGGCCTGCACCCGCGGGTTGTCAATGCTCACAGCAGCCCCAATTCGGTCAGGGTCGTCGAAACCCGGTTGTCCTGGTCGGTGAGGAACTGTTCGAACGCCGCACCGGTGACGAAGGCGTCTGTCCAGCCGTTCTTGACCAACGCCTCTTTCCACTCACTCGTGCCGTGCATCTCTTCGAGCGCTTTGACCATCTCGCGCTTGGCATTGTCCGAAATACCCGGTGGCGCAAGGACACCGCGCCAGTTGGCGAACGTGAGGTCGATGCCGGATTCCTTGAGCGTCGGCGCGTCGATACCCTCCACGCGTTCCTCGCTGGACACCGCCAGTACCCGCAGCTGGCCCGCTTCGATCTGGTCGATGAGCTCACCCGGGCTGGAGGTTCCCACGGTGATCTTCTTGCCGAGCAGTGCGGTCAGCAGGTCGCCACCGCCGTCATAGGTGATGAAATTGACCTGTTTCGGGTCGACGCCGACCTTCTTGGCGACCTCCATCGGGAAAAGGTGATCGGGGCCGCCCGGTGACGAGCCGCCGCCGATCGTGACCTTGCTCGGATCTGCCTTCCACGCCGCAACGAAGTCGGCCACTGTCTTGAACGGCGAATCGGCGGGAACGAAGATCGCCCCCGGGTCCTCGATCAACTTGGCGATGGCCGTCGCGTCGGAGGCCTTGATCTTAGACCCGTTGGTATAGGTGGCGCCGACGACGCCCAGACCCATCGTCATCATCAGGTCGTCGTTGCCCCGCTCGTTCATGAGCCGTGCCATCGCGACGGTGCCGCCCGCACCGAGCACGTTGAACACCTCCACGCGACCGGTGATGTCGCGGTCCTCCATGATCTTCACCGCGGTCCGTGCGGTCAGGTCGTAGCCGCCGCCGGGGCTGTTGGGCACCATCATCCGCAGCCTGTGCAGACCAGATGGATCGTCACCGCGCGTCACACCGCAGGCGGTGAGCACCACCGCGACGGCCAGCGCCAGGGCAGCCGCCCGAAAGAATGGTCGTCGACTAGGCCGCAACATCGTCGTCCCCTTCGCATTGATGTGATGCTCAGCAATACTGGCGGATAGGGTGATGCAGGTCACTCTTTGGGACGTAAAGGAAGTTGTGGTCGTTGTGGTCATCACTGGCGCGTAGCAGCCGAAGCTTGGCGGGCCAGTTCCTGGCCTTTCAGATGCTGGTGGTGGCGGTCGTGTTGATCGCGGTGGCCGCGGTGTCGATCACTCAGTCGACCAAGGAGTTCCGCGACGTCCGGGGGCAGCGGATGATCGCGGTCGCCGAGAACGTCGCCTCGACCCCGCTGGTCCGGGATCGCTACGCCGACCCGTTCGCCGCTCGCCTGCTGGCACCCGACGTTGACCGCGCGGTGGCACTGTCCGGCGCAGATATGGCCGAATTGATCGATCCGACCGGAGTCGTCCGGGTCTCGTCGGACCCCTCGCGGATCGGGCGGACCGTCGATTTCGGGCCCAGCCGGGTCGTCGAGGGCCGGGCCTGGTTCGGCGATCTGGACGTTGACGGCCACCACGCGCTGGTCGGCCAGGTTCCGATTCTGTCCACCGACGGTGCGGTGCTGTCGGTGGTGTCGGTGAGCGAACCGTATCCCTCGGTGTGGCAGCTGCTCAGCGGGGCGGGTGAGCGGTTGCTGGTCTACCTGGGCCTCGGCGCGGCACTGGGGTTGCTCGCCTCCTGGTTGCTGTCGCGGCGTATCAAACGCCATACCCGCGGACTGGAGGTCGCCGAGATCGCCGGACTGGCCGAGCATCGAGAAGCGTTGCTGCACAGCATTCGTGAGGGCGTGATCGGGGTGAACACCGACGGCGTGATCACCGTGGTCAACGACAGCGCCCAGGACCTGCTCGGGATCGGCGCCGAGGCCGTCAACCTACCGGTGCGCGACGCCGGCATCGATCCGGCCGTGGCGGCATTCCTGCTGTCCGGCGAGGACGGTCACGACGTCGTGATCGCGACACCCAGTCGGGTACTGGCACTCAACCGTCGGGCGGCCACCAGCCAAGGTCAACGTATCGGCACGGTCACCACGATGCGGGACAGCACCGAGTTGGCGTCGATGCAGGCCCAGCTGTCCTCGCACAAGAGTGTCACCGATACGCTGCGGGCCCAGACCCATGAGTTCGCCAACCAACTGCACACCATCTCCGGGCTGGTGCAGCTGGAGGAGTACGACTCGGTGCGCGATCTGGTCGGGGCGCTGACCCGGCGCCGCGCTGAGATCAGTGATGCTGTCACCCAACGTATTTCCGACCCCGCCGTCGCCGCCCTGCTGATCGCCAAGACGACGCTGGCAGCCGAGAGTGGTGTTTCCTTGGAGCTGGCCGACGACTCCCACCTGGCGGCACTCAGCCCCGCACTGGCCACCGACGTGATCACGGTGCTGGGCAACCTGATCGACAACGCCGTCGCCGTCTCGGAGGGCACGATCGACTCTCGGGTCACCGTACGTGTCGACGACGGCGACGGTCTCACCATCGAGGTCGCCGACTCGGGACCCGGTGTGCCGGAGGAACTTCGGACACAGATCTTCGCCCGTGGCGTCACGTCCAAGCCGGATGTTCCCGGTGGGCGCGGTATCGGCCTTGCCCTGGTCCGGCTGATCGCCGCACAGCACGGTGGCACGGCCGAAGTGCGCGACGCCGACGGTGGCGGTGCCCTGTTCGTCGCGCGATTGCCGCGGATCGAGTCGGTCAGCCATGCGTGAGGTACTGGTCGTCGATGACGACTTCATGGTCGCCGGGATTCACCGCCGCTTCGTCGACCGCATCGACGGTTTCCATACCGTCGACGTCGCCCATACCGGCGAGACCGCACTCGAAGCCGCGCACCGGCTTCGGCCCGACCTGATCCTGCTCGACGTCTACCTTCCCGACATGACCGGCCTACAGGTCCTGCAGACCTTGCGGGCCGAGGGCGACCCGGTTGGCGTCATCATGATCACCGCCGCACGGGAATTGGACACCGTGAGCGGCGCGCTCGACGGCGGCGCAGCCGACTACCTGATCAAGCCGTTCGAGTTCGACCAACTGCGGGCGAAATTGGCGTCATTCGCCGCCCGCGCGGACGCGCTGGGGACCGACCACGGCATCGACCAGAGCTTCGTCGATACGCTGTTCGGAAACTCTCCCGCGCCGGGTGAACAGGCTCGGATGCCCAAAGGACTCGGCGCCGAGACGGGGCGGATGGTGCTCGAGGCCGTGCGTGGCGCGGGTGAGGTGTCGGCGGCCGAATGCGCCGATCTGGTGGGGATTTCCAGGGTCAGCGCGCGTCGCT
Organism: Mycolicibacterium vinylchloridicum; assembly: GCF_013404075.1. Classification (GTDB taxonomy): domain Bacteria; phylum Actinomycetota; class Actinomycetes; order Mycobacteriales; family Mycobacteriaceae; genus Mycobacterium; species Mycobacterium vinylchloridicum. Next base: position 66,705 of record NZ_JACBJQ010000022.1, on the reverse strand, counting down.
ACCTCGAGTATTTCCTGAGCACCGGAGCGGTGGCGCTTCGGCTGCAGTACGGTGCCGGCCGGCCCGAACGGCGCTATCACACCGTGTGATCCTTCGGCGCGCGCCCGATCAGCCCGGCTGGCATGATCTGACGCTTATGACAGTGCACCACCTTCCGGCGACGGCCCAGACGGTGCACTGGGGTTATTTCGACCCGCGACAGCCGCCCGCACTGACCGTCGAATCCGGTGACCTGGTGGCCATCGAGACGCTCACCCACCACGCCGGTGACGCCCCCGACCTGTTGATGGATGAGCACATTTCGCAGGTGTTCGCCGAGGTCGACGAGCGTGGGCCCGGACCGCACATCCTCACCGGGCCGATCGCGGTGAGCGGGGCGCGACCGGGGGACGTGCTGCAGGTCGACATCCTGGAGGCCACCCCGCGGCTGCCGTACGGCTCCAACCTCGCGGGGCACTGGGGTCACCTGTACGACGAGATACCGGTGGAACGGGTCACCGTCTACGAGCTCGACGTCGACGCGCTGTTGGGACGAGCGCTGTTCGGCTACGACTGGACGGCCACCCCGCTGGCCGACCAACCCGGCACCATCGTCACCCCCGACCCCGCGCGCCGCGAACCCGCGCTGCCCGGCGTTGTCGTGCCGCTGCGCCCCCACTTCGGCACCATGGGCGTCGCGCCGGCCGATCCGGTGCGGGTCTCCTCGGTACCGCCCGGCGACCACGGCGGCAACGTCGACAACTGGCGCATCGGCGCCGGCGGCCGGATGTACTATCCCGTCCAGGTGCCCGGCGCACTGCTGTCGATCGGCGACCCGCACGTCTCACAGGGCGACGGCGAGGTCAGCGGCACCGCGTTGGAATCCTCACTGAACGGGTTGCTGCGCTTGACCATTCGCCGTGATCTGCCGTTCACCGTGCCGGTGCTGGAAACCGCGACCGAGCTGCTGGTGCACGGGTTCGGGGACAGTCTGGATGCCGCGATGAAATGCGCGGCGCTGCGCACGCTGGCGCTGTTGCAGCGACGCTTTGGGTTGTCTCGCGCCGACGCGTACTCGTTGATGTCGGTGGCAGTGGACTTCACCGTCACCCAGGTCGTCGATCAGCGTCAGGGTGTGCACGGCCGAATCGACAAGCGCTGCTTCCCGCACTGGCAGAATCCCGCTGCATGACGGGTATCCGGGCGTTCACCTTCACCCCGGCCGACGGCGTCCCGCCCGCGGTGGCGCCGTTCTCGCACGCGACCGCGGCCGGCCAGACCCTCTACGTCACCGGGCAGATGCCGACCGACCCCGCAGGCACGGTGGTCGGCGACGACGTGGCCACCCAGACCCGGCAGGTGCTGGCCAATCTGCTGCGGGTCACCGAGCTGTGCGGCGGCGGGCTCGCCGACGTGGTGTCGGTGCGGGCGTTTCTGCTCGACTGGAACGACTATGCCGCCTTCAACGGCGCGTACGCGCCGTGGTTTCCCGATCGGCTCCCGAGCCGGACCTGCGTCGGCACGACGGGACTGGCCGTCGGCGCGCTCGTCGAAATCGACTGGGTGTGCTGGCGCGCGGACGGGTGGGGTCAGGCCTGATCGCGGTAGCGGTTCAACCGTTCGCCGATCGCGATGGCAGACGAGCGAACCCGCTCGCCGAGCCGGGTGATCGCGGCCGAGTCCAAGGTGGCGAACGGTGCCGCGGTCACCGACATGATCACCGCACCGTCGGAATCGGTGATCGGCGCCGACACGGTGGCGATGCTGTGCGTGGCACCCTCGCCCAATTCGCTTGGCAGCACATCGATCACGCTGAGGTCGGCGAAGGCACGGGCCAACTGCGCGGTGATCGCGTCCACTTCGCCGTCGCCGGAGAGCGCCTGTAATGCCGAGTAGACGCGCAGATACTCGCGGGTGAGCCGCTCCACCACGAAGCCGCGGTCGCGGGTTTCGGCGAGGACAGCCGAGATTCGCGTCCGCAGCGCATCGCTGGGCTGACCGATCGCCTCGAGCCAGGCCTGCTGCGCTTCCGGATTCGACCACGCCACATAGTCGCGGCCGAACGGCGCGACGAAGGGCGTCTTGGTCCCCCGCCCGATCCGCGGTGCGGTCAGACTCTCCCCGGTGACGTCGATGATCACCAGGCTGTTGGCCTCGCGGCGGGCCAGATAGACCTGTGTACCGGTGGCCGCGGCCAGCTCCTCCAGCTCGCCGCGGAACAGGTCGGCGGGCTTGGCCAGGCTGGCGATCGCCGGGCCCCAGGCGTATCGGGCCGACCGCGGATCGCGGGTCACCCATTCGTGGGCGACCAACGTGGCCAGGATGGCGTGACCGGTGGCCCGGCTGATGTCGAGGCGCCGGGAGATCTCGGCCAGCGAGAACTGCCGCCCGGGGTCGGCGCCGAGCATTTCCATCACGGCGATCACCCGCCCGGTGGGTGGCGAGGACGCTTGACCCGCCGTCTTGGCAGGGTCTACGTTGAGCGTCATATTGCCGAACGGTACGTCGAATATTCGACAGGAACAAGACATGGCGACGCGGTCATCGATGGAGACCCTGAACCTCGACGACCTGACCGACCCCGTCCTGACCGACACCCAACGGCAGATCCTGGACTACACCGAGTCGCGGGAAGTCACCTTCGACCTCGACACGATGCTCGCCGACGCGGTGGATCAGGCCGGCGCCGACGACCTGGCCGACGACGACGGTTTCGCCGGCCGGCTCGCGGCGCACGTCGCGGCCATCGAGTCCGACACCGGCCTGCGCCAGCTCAGCCGAAGCACCCTGCGCGCCAGAGTGGTTCGCAAACTGCGTACCCGGCTGTCGCTGACCGATCTGCTCAAGCGCTACCCCGAGATCGAGGCGATCCCGATCGAGCGGCCGCTGATCGTGGTCGGCATGCCACGCTCGGGCACCACACACCTGGTGAACCTGATCGCGCAGGACCCGCGCCGCCGGGCCCTGCCCTACTGGGAGAGCGAGGATCCGATTCCCGCGCCCGGGCAGGGGCCTGACGTGTTCGGCGTCGACCCCCGCTACGCGCGGGTCAAGGCCGAGCACGAGGCGCTGATGGCCAGCACGCCGTATGTGGCCGCGATGCACGACCGCTTCCCGGAGGCCATCGAGGAAGAGGTGGAGCTGCTCGATCTCGACATGGCCGGTTACGTCCTCGAGTGGCATGCCCGGGTGCCGGGGTGGCGGGACTACTACCTCGGCCTGGACCACACCCGCCACTACGCCTACCTCAAGAGGGTCCTGCAGGCGCTGACGTTCCTGCGCGGCCCGCGGACCTGGGTGCTGAAGTCGCCGCAGCATGCCGAACAGCTCGGCCCGCTGATGACGACGTTCCCCGACGCCACCGTCGCGTTCACCCATCGCGATCCCGTCGCGGTCATCCAGTCGGCGATCACGATGATGGCGTACTCGGATCGCTTGCGCCGCAACAGCATCGACCCGGACTGGCTGGTCGGCTACTGGAGTGACCGGATCCACCGTCTGCTGAGTGCCTGTGTACGCGACCGCGGGCTCGTGCCTGCCGAGCGCAGTGTCGACATCGGGTTCCATCACTTGAACGGCAACGAGATGCCGGTGCTTTCGGACCTCTATCAGCGCGCGGGTGTCGACATTACCCCCAAGGTGGCCAAGCGATTTCAGGAATACATCGACAGCAACCGCCGCGGCGCCAAGGGCCGGATCCCGTATGACCTGAGAGGTCACTTCGGTGTCGAACCGCAGGAGTTGCGCTCTCGGTTCGCCTTCTACTTCGACCGTTTCGACGTCCGCCCCGAGATCTAGAGGTCGCCGTGCAACCCATCTACCGCAGCCGCCCCGGCGCCGACGCGATGGCACCGGCCTCGGCCGAACAGGCCGAACACGTCGCGCCGGGTATCTGGTGCTCACCGGGTCTGACCAATTCCTACCTGGTGACGACGTCGGACGGCCGCGTCGTCGTCAACACCGGCATGGGATTCGAAGGGCCCGTGCACCGGGCCGTCTTCGACGCCGTCGACTCCTCGCCGGTGCGCTACATCTTCATCACCCAGGGCCACTACGATCACGTCGGCGGCCTGGACACCCTGCGCGATGCGGATACCAAGGTTGTGGCGCAAGCCCATTGGGAGTACTGGCGCGACGACAACGAGCGGCTACTGCCTTACCGCGCCAGCCGCAGCGCCTTCGCCTTCTCCGGCCGACTGGCTGACGGCATCGCGCACATCCAGCAGCGCTTCGGCAAGAAACTCCCCGCGCAGAGCAGCGCCACCGCCGACATCGTCGTCGAAGACCGATTGTCGCTGACGGTCGGCGACCGCCGCTTCGAACTGATCGCCACCCCGGGTGGGGAAACCACCGACTCGATGGTGATCTGGCTGCCCGACGAACGAGTCTGCCTGTGCAGCAATACGTTCGGGCCGGTCTTCGGCCACATTCCGAACCTGGTCACGGTTCGCGGCGATCGCTACCGCGATGCGCTGACCGTCATCGACACCATCGAACGGGTCCGCACCCTGCAACCCGAGGTGCTGCTCACCGGGCACTTCGACCCGATTCGCGGGGCGGACCTGATCGACGCCGAGCTGACCAGGCTGCGCGATGCCGTCCGGTACCTGCACGACCAGACCGTCGCAGGCATGAACGCGGGCAAGGACGTTCGCACCCTGATGCGCGAGATCACCCTGCCCGACCATCTCGAGGTCGGCCAGGGGTACGGCAAGCTCGCCTGGGACGTCCGCGCGATCTGGGAGAACTACTCCGGCTGGTTTCACCACAGGTCGACCACCGAGCTGTACCCGGTAGGGCCGGAGGCCGTCAGCGCCGACCTCGTGGAACTGGCCGGCGCCGACGCGCTGACCGAGCGCGCCCGTGCGCATCTGAGCGACGGCCGCCCGCTGGAGGCCATCCACCTCGCCGAGCTCGTCACCCAGACCACCCCGGAGCACGCGGACGCGCGGGCAGTGCTCAAGGCCGCCCACGAACACCTGCTGGCGGGCAGCGTCAACTTCTGGGAGACCGCGTGGCTGACCAAGCAGATCGAAAGGTACACATGACCGGCCAGCTCAGCTTCGATTTCACCGGCACCAGAGCGTTGGTCACCGGGGCGACCAGCGGGATCGGGCACGCCGTCGCCGTGCTGTTCCGCGATGCCGGCGCCGACGTCATCGTCACCGGCACCAAACCCGCTGCCGCCGACTACGACAGCGACCTGTCCGGGATGACGTACCGCCAACTCGTGCTCACCGACAATGCATCCATTGACAGCCTGGCCCAGGACATCGCCGAGCTCGACGTCCTGGTGAACAACGCCGGCGCCAACTTCCCCGGCGGCCTCGACGAGTCCACCCCCGACGGGTTCGCCGCCTCCGTCGCGCTGAACCTCACCGGGCCCTACCGGCTCACCGTCGCGCTGCGCCGGGCACTGAAGACCTCCACGGCCGTCGGCGGGGCCAGCGTGGTCAACCTCGCCTCGATGTCGGCGCTGCGTGCGGTCACCATGGTGCCCGGGTACGGGGCCGCAAAATCCGGCGTCATCAACATCACCCGCAACCTGGCGGTCAAATGGGCCAGACACGGGATCCGGGTCAACGCGGTGGCGCCGGGCACCATCGAGACCGCGATGACCGCTCCGATGCACGCCGTGCCGGAGATCGTCGAAGCAGAGATCGCGCACATCCCCGCCGGGCGGATGGGCACCGTCGGCGAGGTCGCGCCCGCCATCGCGTTCCTGTGCACGGCGGGCAGCAGCTACATCAACGGCGCGGTGCTCGTCGTCGACGGCGCCTCGGACTGCGTCTAACGGGCGTCCTGCCGTACCGTGTTCAGGTGCCCCGCCAGGTCCTGTTCATCTACAACGATCCGATCGCGCCCGAGGCTTTGCTCGGCGAGACGTTCACCGAACTCGGTTTCGACGTCGACACATTCGAGGTGGTGCCGGCGAAGCGCGCGTCCGACCCGGTCGTCCACGTCACTTTCCCCGACCCGACCCGCTACGACGTGATCGTGCCGCTGGGGTCGCGGTGGTCGGTCTACGACGAAACGCTGCCATGGGTGGCCGGTGAGATCGACACCGTGCGGCGTGCGGTCGACGCGGGCGTCGGCGTGCTCGGGGTGTGCTTCGGCGGCCAGCTGGTGGCCACCGCGCTCGGCGGTTCGGTGCAGCGGTCGCTTGCCCCGGAGGTCGGCTGGCACCGGGTCAACAGCAGCGACCCCGATCTGGTGCCGGACGACGGTCCATGGTTCCAGTGGCACTTCGACCGGTTCACTCCCCCACCGGATGCCGTTGAAATCGCCCGAAATAGCTGTGCCACACAGGCTTTCATCCACGGCAGCGCGATGGGCCTGCAGTTCCACCCCGAACTCGACCACAAACTGCTGGAGCTGTGGATCGACGACGACCGCAACCGCGGCGGCGGCGATCTGGTCAAGCTCGGGCTGCGCGCCGACGACCTTCGGGCCGATACCACCACCCACGTCGATGATGCCGCGCGCCGGCTCCGGCGACTGGTGCGCGGCTTCCTGGACAAGGTCGCCGGCTAGGCCGACATGGGCCCGATCCGGTCCGGCATCGCAGCCACACTGGCCGCGATGATGGTGCTGACCGCGTGCGGGCCGCCGCACAATCCGACGACGACCACCCCCACCACCTCACCGAAGGCCGACGCGATCGCGACGATCGTGCGCGAAACCATGACGCGGGCCCATCTCAGATCGGTGCTCGTGCGGGTCACGATCGATGGCAAGGAGGTGGTGACCCGCGCCGACGGCGAATCGATGACCGGAGTTCCCGCCACCACCGCGATGCATTTCCGCAACGGGGCGGTGGCGATCTCGTACGTGGCCACCCTGCTGCTGCGGCTCGTCGACGAAAAGAAGGTCAGCCTCGACGACAAGCTCTCCCGATGGCTGCCCGACGTGCCCAACTCGGACCGGGTCACGCTGGGCCAGCTCGCACAGATGACGTCGGGCTACGTCGATTACGTGATCGGCAACGAACCGATGAACACCGCGCTCTACCGCGATCCGTTCCGGCAGTGGACAACCGACCAGCTGTTGACGTATGCCGTCGGAAAGCCCCTGCTCTACGAACCGGGCACGAACTGGAACTACGCCCACACCAACTACGTGCTGCTGGGCCTCGCGCTGGAGAAGGCGACCGGCCAGGACATGCCGACGCTGCTGAACCAGCAGGTGCTCGGGCCGCTGGGCCTGACCAACACGGCGAATTCGTTCACCCCCGATATCCCGGAGCCGGTGCTCCACGCCTTCAGCTCAGAACGCCGCCAGGCCCTTCACATCCCGGCCGGCACACCGTTCTACGAAGAGACCACGTTCTGGAATCCGTCATGGACCATCACCCACGGTGCGATCCAGACCACCGATATCTACGACCTGGCGGCGACGGCCGAAGGGATCGGCTCGGGCCGGCTGCTGTCCCGCGACTCGTATCGGGCGATGATCTCCACAGCGCTGCGCGGTAAGACCACCACACTGCCGGGCTGTACCACGTGTGCGGTCCTAAATGATTTCTACACTTACGGATTGGGCATCGTGATCTCCGGGAACTGGCTGCTGCAGAATCCGCTGTTCTCCGGGTACGCCGCCCTGGCGGCCTACCTGCCCAGCCGCCGCATCGCCATCGCCGTTGCCGTCACCTACGACCAGGACGCCTTCGACGGGCAGGGCGACTACGCCAACGAGGCCGACACGCTGTTCCGGCAGATCGGTGCAGAACTGGCCCCCGACGACGCACCGCCGGTGCGCCCCGCGAAGTAGGGCCGATTCAGCCGGCCCTTTACCCGCACCCAACCGTTCACCTACTCGCAACTTGAGATGACTAGCGTTCCCGCCATGTCCGCCGCCGCGCAACAACTGGACCGGTTACAGAGCGAAGTCGACGCTCTGCTGTCCACCCTTGCTGATGCCGAGGCCAGATGGCGGCCATGGACGGCTCCGGTCGACACCGAAAATCATTGCAGTGCAATTAATTTGGTGCACTATTGGGCGTTGCGCCAGGCCGACCTCCGCGATCTTCAGGAACGGCTGACCGGTTTCGGGCTGTCTTCGCTGGGTCGCAGTGAGGCCCACGTGCAGGCGACCCTGCAATTGGTGTCAGCCGCGATCGCAGCGATGCGCGGCCACGGCTGGGCGCCGGCCGAAGGTCCTTGCGTGGCTGTCACCCAGGGCACACAGCTGCTTCAGCGCAATGCCGTCGAACTGCTCGGCCCGACCGCCGAAGACCGGGCGGCGCGGATCATGGTCACCCTGCCTTCGGAGGCCGCCGCCGATGCCGCCCTGGTGGCCACGCTCGTCGATGCCGGGATGCGGATCGCCCGGATCAACTGCGCGCACGACGACCCGACGGCCTGGAAAGCCATGGCCGCCAACGTCCGTTCGGCCGCCGCGGCCGCCGGACGCCCCTGCCTGGTGGCGATGGACCTGAGCGGGCCCAAGCTACGCACCGGCCCATTGGAACCGGGCCCGCAGGTGGTGCGCCTGCGGCCGACCCGCAACGCGCATGGTCAGGTGGTGGCGGCCGCCCGCGGATGGCTGACATCGGCGAAACGGCCGGGCCGTCCGCCTGAACCCGGCTTGATCACTCTTCCGGTCGACCCCGAGTGGCTGGCCCGCCGCACCGAGGGTGACGAGCTCGTACTGCGCGACACCCGCGGATCGAAGCGGCGGTTGCTGCTCGCCGCGGCCGCCCCCGGGGGCTTCGTCGTCACCACCGAGAAGACGACCTATGTGGGCACCGGAACCGTGGTGAAGGCCACCGGCGGCAAAGACACCACCGAGGTCGGTGAACTGCCCGCCGTCGAGCAGGCCATCCGGCTGGCCGCCGGTGACGTCGTGCGCGTGACCCGCGACTGCTCGCCGGCCCCGGTCGACGACGACCGGGCGCCCAGGATCGGATGCACGTTGCCCGAGGTCTTCGACAACGCCGAAGTCGGTGAACGGATCTTCTTCGACGACGGCAAGATCGGCGGGGAGGTGATCGACGTGGCCGCCGACAGCATCGATGTCCGCATCGACCATCCCCCGCACGGCACGGCAAAGCTGCGCTCCGGCAAGGGGATCAACGTACCGGATACCGATCTGCCCATCTCGGCACTGACCGACAAGGACCTGGCCGATCTGGCCATGGTGGTCGAGCTGGCCGACTTCGTCCAGTTCTCGTTCGTCCGGGAACCCGCCGACGTCATCCGTCTGTTCGATGAGCTGGACCGCCTCGGCGACCACGATCTCGGCGTGGTGCTCAAAATCGAAACCCGCCAGGCCTTCGAACATCTGCCGCAGTTGTTGCTCACCGCGATGCGCCGCCGCCGGATCGGAGTGATGATCGCCCGCGGGGATCTGGCGGTGGAGACGGGCTACGAGCGGATGGCCGAGCTGCAGGAGGAGACGCTGTGGCTGTGCGAGGCGGCCCACCTGCCGGTGATCTGGGCAACCCAGGTGCTCGAACAGCTGGCCACCACCGGGCGGCCGTCACGCGCCGAAATCAGTGATGCGGCAATGGCCGAACGCGCCGAGTGCGTGATGCTCAACAAGGGGCCGTACATCGCCGACGCGGTGGTCACCCTCGACGACATCCTGGGCCGGATGGCCGGCCACGAGTACAAGAAGAGCCCGCTGCTGCGCAGCCTGCACTCGTGGCGGGGGGCTGCGCAGATCAACCCGGGCTAGGAACCGTGGCCCAATTGGTGAGCCAGAGCCTCGGAGATCGTCGGCTGGCGGAATCGGTGTCCCAGGGTCTGCAGTTTGGTGGGCAGCACGCGCTGATCGGCCTCGGCCAATTCGCGGGCACCCTGTCTGCCGAGCAGGATTCGCGGGCCGATCGACGGCACGGGTATTACCGCAGGGCGGTGCAGCGTGGCCGCCAGCGCCTCGGTATATGCGTTGTTGCGCACCGGGTTTGGCGCAACGGCATTGACCGGCCCGGTGAGCCTGTCGTCGTAGGCCGCCCGGTAATAGATGTCGAGCAGATCGTCCAGACCGATCCAGGACAGCCACTGCTGGCCGCTGCCCAGCCGGCCTCCCAGGCCTGCGCCGAACAGCGGCCGCATCAGCCGCAGGGTGCCCCCGCGGGCGGACTGCACGATGCCGGTGCGCACGCACACGGTGCGGACCCCGGCGCGGGCCGCCGGTTCGGTGGCCGCCTCCCAGTCGGAGACCACATCAGCCAGGAAACCGTCGCCGCGGGCACTGTCCTCGCACAGGACCGCGTCCCCGCGGTCGTACCCGTAGATCCCGACCGCCGAGGCACTGACGAACGCGCGCAACCCGGCCGTCGCGGCGGCCACTTCGGCCAGCCGCCGGGTCGGTCCGATCCGTGAGTCGCGGATCGCGCGGCGATGGGCCTCGGTGAACCGCCCGGCGATCGAAGCGCCCGCCAGATGAATGACGGCATCGATCCCCTCGAACAGGTCGGCAGCGGGATGGCTTGGATCCCAACGTCGTTCATCGGGCCGGACGGGATCGTTGCGGACCAGCCGGATCACCCGGTGCCCACCGGTGCTCAGCAGGGCGGTCAGCGCGGTTCCGACCAGTCCGGACGAGCCGGTGATCGCCACGGCCAGCCCACTGGCACCCGCCTGCGCGGCGTCCCGGTGAGCAGCGAGATCGTCGGCGAGCTGGCGATGCCGGTAGACGAAGGTCGCGCGCAGTGCCGCACCGGGCACCGTGGTGTCGACCTCGTCGCGCACTTCCGTCGCACCCGGACCCGCTTCGCTGAATCGGTGGGTGTGCCGCCACCACCCGATGATCCGCGGCGGCAGGGTCATCAGGCCGTCCGAGGACAGCACGTCGACGAACTGATGCGGCGGGTCGAAGCCGGCCGGATCGTGCCGCGCGATCCACCGCAGCCCGCCAGGCAGGCCGAGGACCGCGCGGCCGTCGGCCAGTGATTCGGTCTCGGTGACGACATGCATCGGTTGCCACGGCGGAATCAGCCGCCGCATGGCACCGGGTCGGGTGTGCCAGGCGAACACCTCGTCGATGGGATGGTCGATGACGCTGGCGAATTGGATGCCCATGCTGCTCCTTTACCCGTACGGGCAGAAACTGAATATGGGCCCCAACCCGGTGAAGAGCGCAATCAGCGTGAGCCGGACTCGTCCGGTTTCTCCTCTTCGGGCCCTGATTCGGCCTCGGGTTCGGGATCGGCTTCGGGTTCGGGCTCGGGTTCGGCCTCGGACTCCGCTTCGGCAGGCTCCTCGGCCTGTTCCTCGGCCTGTTCCGCGGCGACCGCCTCGTCATCGGGATAGTCGGCGTCGAACGTCGAATACGTGGAGTCGACCGTCTCGTCGGTGTCGGCATAGGCGGTGGTCTCGGCCGTGGCCGAGGACTCCATGGATTCGGCGATGTTTTGGCTGGCCACCGCCGCCGTCACGGGCTCGGCGTCATCGACGCGGCGATGCTGCCGTTCCCGGATCGCGTCGACGATCAGCAGGATGACGCCGATCACGCTGGCCGCAATGCACACCCACGCCACGAGCTCATTGCTGGTGACGACGGCCGTGACCAGGGCCGCGAGGCCGATCACCGCCAGTACCAGCGCAACGATCAGCATCGATCAACCCTCCAGTCCGACAGGAGCTTAGTTATTGCCCCGGTTGAACTGGTTGAACCCGCCGGCGTCGTTGTTGGCACCGGAATCGACCGGCGCGGCCGAACCGCGCTGCCCGAGCTCTTCGAGCTGAGACTCCAGGTAGGTCTTGAGCCGCGTGCGGTATTCACGCTCGAACGTCCGCAGCTGCTCCAGCCGTCCCTCGAGGACAGTGCGCTGCTGGTTGATGGTGCCCATGATCTCGGTGTGCTTGCGCTCGGCATCGGCCTGCAGGGCGTCGGCCTTCTCCTGCGCCTGCCGCAGCTGGGTCTCCGACCGGGTCTGCGCATCGCTGAGCATGGCGTCCGCGCGCTGCTTGGCGTCGGCGACCGTGGTCTCCGCGGTGTGGCGGGCCTCCGAAACGATCTGGTCGGCATTGGCGCGGGCATCGGCGAGCAGCTTGTCAGCCTCGGCCTTAGCGGTGCCGGTCAACCGGTCGGCGGTGTCCTGGGCCAGGGCCAGCACGCGAGCCGCCTTGATGGCCTGCTCCTCGCTGGCAGCCGGGCTCGGCGCCGGGGCCGCCTGCGGGGCGGGAGCGGGAGCCGGTGTGGGCTCCGGTTCCGGCTCGGGCTTGTACAGCGGAATCGCCTGGGTGGGCTGCGGCACGGCGCCCCCGGAGCGGGCGGCACCCAGCTCCTGGTCGAGCTCGGCGACCCGCTGACGCAGATCGGAGTTCTCCTCGATGAGTCGGGTCAGCTCGTTCTCCACCAGATCGAGGAAGGCGTCGACCTCGTCCTCGTTGTAGCCTCGCTTGCCGATGGGCGGCTTGCTGAATGCCACATTGTGCACGTCGGCCGGTGTAAGCGGCATCATCTGCCCCCTCGGGTCTGGGCGGTCAAACCGGTTGCAAAGTTGTAGAACGCGTCCAGCGTTCGTTCCGTACTGTAACTGGCGTCCATCCTGTCACACCAGAACCGCCGGTTGCCTAATTAAGAGCTAATTTCAATTTTTCAGATACCGCTTCCACGGCGTGGCTAATCGCATTTCGCGGCCTCCTGGGGTAGCTTGCCGCTCTCATGCCGCCGCGCCGAATGCCAGCTGCATCCCGATGAAGGCGACCAGCAGCAGCACCATGATCGACAGGTCAAACCGGACGGCGCCGATCGTCAACTGTGGGATAAGCCGACGTAACAGCTTCACCGGTGGGTCGGTGACGGTCATGATCAGCTCGAGGATCACCACGGTGAGCCCACGCGGATGCCAATCTCGGCTGAACGAGCGGATGAACTCGACGACGACCCGGGCGATCAGCAGCAGCCAGAAGACGAACAGCGCGAAGCCAAGGATTTCGAAGAACAGCGACAACTAGAGCCGGCCCTTAATCAACAGCGGATGTGACATTGACGACATCGCTGGATTGCGCCAGCGCGACGCCGTCAGCCTACCTACTACTCCGGAACAGGAGCCGTCAGGCCGCTCACTGGTAGCTGTAGAAGCCCGCCTCCGCGATCCGCCGACGCTCCTCGGCGCTGACGTCGACGTCGGCCGGCGAGAGCAGGAACACCTTGGTGGCCACCTTGTCGAAGGACCCACGCAGGGCGAATGCCAGACCGGCGGCGAAGTCGACCAGCCGCTTGGCGTCGGCGTTGTCCATCGAGACGAGGTCCATGATCACGGGCTGGCCGTCGCGGAAGCGCTCACCGATCGTGCGGGCCTCGCTGTAGTCCTTGGGCCGCAGCGTGGTGATCTTCGACAACGGGCTGCCGGCCTCGAAGAGCTCGGCCATCCGGCGCGGGTCCATCGCCAGTGCGCCGCGGGTCGAGCCGCGCAGCGAGCCGAAGCGGGACGCCCGCGGCATGTCGTGCGGGTGGTCGAACTCGCGCGGGCGGAACCGCGGCTCGTCACCGTACTGGGCACGGAAGCCACCCGTCGGCGCGTAGTCGGCCTCGCGCGGGTCCCGGAGATCCTCGTACTCACGAGCCAGCCGCGGGTCGTCGTAGCGGCCCGGACGGTCGTACTCGTCATCGGCGAAGCGCTCGCGGCGGGAGTAGCCGCGATGAGCGCCGCGGTCATCGTCGTCGTAGTACTCGTCGTCGTAATCGTCCGAAGGCGCCATGCCGAAGTAGGCCTTGACCTTGTGGAGAGTGCTCATCGCTGGACCCTTCTGAATGCGTGAAGTTCGGTGTCTGTGATGAAGATGTGACTGGAGTGACTACTCAGGGAGACGTTAGAGGACGTTGTCCCATAAGCGCGGTTCCGACACGCACACACGTCGAACCGTGTCGCACCGCGGCTTCCAGGTCACCGGACATCCCCGCCGACAGCTCTGTCGCATCGGGGTGGTTCTGCAATATCCGCCGGTGCTCGGCGGCCAGCGCCGCGAACGCGGTGTCGGGGTCGGCGCCCAGCGGCGGGATGGCCATCAACCCGGCCAGCCGCAACGCCGCGGCGCCGGCCACCTGCGCGCACAGGGTGTCTACCGCCGCGGGATCGCCGACGTCGACGCCGCCGCGCGAGGTGTCCCCGTCGAGGCTGATCTGGACGAACACCTGCACGGGTGCGGTGCGGCTGCCTTCTTCCATGGCGCGCGCAGCACCGCGATCCAGTGCGGCGGCCACCTTGGCGGTGCTGAGCGAGTGCACCCTATCCGCCCATGCCGCAACGGCTTTGGCCTTATTGCTCTGAATCTGGCCGACCATGTCCCAGCGCACGTCCGAGGCGCCGGTGAGCTCGCCGAACTCCGCGATCTTGGCCGAGGCCTCCTGCTCGCGGGATTCGCCGAAGGCCCGGCAGCCCAGCCGCCACAGGATCGCGACGTCGGAGGCGGGGAAGAACTTGGTGATGGGCAGTAGCTCGACGTCGTCGACGTCGCGGTCGGCGGCCCGGGCGGCGTCCGAAAGCCGGTCCCGCAACGCGGCCAGGGCGGTCGCGAGATCGGTTTCCCTGCCTGCCGCGACCGTCATTCCATCCAGACCAGACAGGCCAGCCGACCGGTCGGGGCATCCCGTCGATGGCTGAACAAATTCGTGTCGGCCACCGTGCACCGCGGGTCGGCGTCGATGGCGCGCACACCGGCGTCGATCAGTTGGCGGGCGATGCCTGCCCGCAGATCCAACCCCGGCGTGCCCTTCGCGGTCCGGGTGCGGCTGCCGGGCAGGCGGCCTTCGACCTCCGCGGCCATCTCGGCGGGCACCTCATAGTTGGCGCCACTGACGGCCGGGCCCAGCAGGACCGAGATGTCGTGCGTGTGCGCGCCGTTGGCCACCATGGTCTCCAGGGTCCGCAGCACCACGCCGTCGGCGGCCCCCACCCGACCGGCATGCACGGCCGCCACCACGCCGGCGCGGGCGTCGGCCATCAGCACCGGCACACAATCGGCGGTCACCACCGCCAGGGCCAGCCGCGGGGTGGTGGTCACCAGGGCGTCGGTGTCGTCGACGGCGTCGGTGCGGGGTTCGTCGACGAGCGCGACGTTGGCGCTGTGCACCTGGTTCATCCAGATCACGTGGTCGTCGGCGAGACCGATCGCGGCGGCCAGTCGGGCGCGATTGGCCGCAACCGCCTTCGGGTCGTCGCCGACGTGGTCACCGAGATTGAAGGTGTCGAACGGCGGCGCCGAGACGCCACCGGCGCGGGTGGTGGTCACGCGGCGGATGACTGTCACAAGCCCAGTATCCCGGCAGTGCGGGGAACGTCAGTGCCGCATGAACGGCGGCACGTCGACGTCGTCGTCGGAGATACCGCCGTCGTCGCCGCCACCGATGCTCACCGTCGCGCCGTTGGTGTGCGCCGGCACGCTGGCGGCGTCGATCGGGTCGAACAGCGAGGAGCTGAGCTTGCCCGCCGCACCGGGTGCGATGGGCTGGGCGCCGGTGGTCGGCGCCCCGACGACGGGCTTGCGGCTCGGGCTGGCCGAGTCGAAGCCGGCGGCGATGACGGTGACCCGGACCTCGTCACCGAGCGAGTCGTCGATGACCGTGCCGAAGATGATGTTGGCGTCCTGATGTGCGGCGTCCTGCACCAGCGAAGCGGCCTCGTTGATCTCGAACAGACCGAGGTCGCTGCCGCCGGCCACCGAGAGCAGTACTCCCTGGGCGCCTTCCATCGAGGCCTCGAGCAGCGGCGAGTTGATGGCGATCTCGGCGGCCTTGAGCGCACGGCCGTCACCACGGGCCGAACCGATGCCCATCAGGGCCGTGCCCGCGCCGCTCATCACGCCCTTGACGTCGGCGAAGTCGACGTTGATCAGGCCCGGGGTGGTGATCAGGTCGGTGATCCCCTGCACGCCGTTGAGCAGCACCTCGTCTGCGCTGCGGAAGGCGTCCATCAACGAGACCTGGGCGTCGCCCATCTGCAGCAGCCGGTCGTTGGGGATGACGATCAGGGTGTCGCAGCTCTCCCGCAGCGACTGGATCCCGGCCTCGGCCTGGTTCGAGCGGCGCTTGCCCTCGAAGGAGAACGGCCGGGTGACCACACCGACGGTCAGGGCGCCGAGCTTACGGGCGATGGTCGCCACCACCGGTGCACCGCCGGTGCCGGTGCCGCCGCCCTCACCGGCGGTGACGAACACCATGTCGGCGCCGCGAAGCAGCTCCTCGATCTCGTCCTTGGCGTCCTCGGCCGCCTTTCGGCCGACCTCCGGGTCGGCGCCGGCGCCCAGACCACGGGTGGAGTCGCGGCCGACGTCGAGTTTCACGTCGGCGTCGCTCATCAACAGCGCCTGGGCGTCGGTGTTGATCGCGATGAACTCCACACCCTTGAGTCCCTGCTCGATCATTCGGTTGACGGCGTTGACGCCGCCGCCGCCGATGCCAACGACCTTGATAACGGCGAGGTAGTTATGCGGGGGGGTCATCGTCTGTCTTCCTCCCAGGTGGGGATCGGGTCTCTACGACTCTTCCGGCAAACCCTAAACCTCAACCAGAGACTTAGAGTTATGTCAAGTAGCGCCGTGCAACCAGAACGGTATGGCCGGTCGGTGCTGGATGTGGGAGGCGCGCCGACGTGTCGTCGGGCGAATTTGTCGCGGGCGCCCGAGCCTCACTTGACGGTCGGCAGGTCCGGGCTGGAGACGTCGTAGACCTTGCCCGGCTGAGTCAGTAGCGCGGCCAGCTTCTCGGCCTTCTCCTCGGTGCGGTCGGTGGTCCCCCACACCACCGTGCGGCCGTCGGTCAGCGTCAGCGTCACCGACGCCACCGACGGCGCGGCCACCCGGCTGACCTGAGCCACCACCTCCGGGCGCAGCGCCGTCATCACCTCGAGCGCGGCCCGGGTCGGCGGATCGCTCGGACCGGGGTGGTCGACGTCGATGTAGGGCAGCCCGGGCGGCGGCGGCGCGGTCGCGAAATCCACCCCGTCGCGGTCGAACAGGTGCGGGCCGTCGGGATAGTCCTTCACCACGATCGGGATCCGCTCGACGATCGTGATCCGCAGCGTCGACGGATACTCCCGCTGCACACGCGCGCTGGCGACCCGCCGGATACCGGCCACCCGGTCGGCCACGTGGTCGGTATTGATCTGCAGCAGCGGGGTGCCGATTTTGACCTTCGCCGCGTCGATGACCTCGTCCCGGGTGATCGCACCGATGCCGGTGATCACCAGCGAACGCGCCGACATGACCGGGGTGAAATAGAGGATCAGACCCAGCGCAACGCTGACGATCGTGAGCACGATCAGCCAGGTGAGCAGCTTCAGACCGCGAACTGCGCTGCGGCCCAACGCTTTCGGGGCATCGACGGTCTGGCCGCGAACCTTTCGCTTGGCCTCGCGGCGGGCATCTTCGATCGCGGTGGCGCGGGCCTGCGCGGCGCGGCGCTCGGCGCGCTCGCGGCGCTCCCGCATGCGGGGGCCCTCTTTGTCCTTCTCGTCGAGGTCCTTCTCGTCGAGCTCGACGTTCGGCACGCCGTCACTCGCACTTTCGCTGCCATCTGTCGGTTTGGGCAGGATTGGCGGGTCCTCGGGGGGCGCCTCCGGCGGCCCCCCGGCCTCATCCTCGCTCATCGATTCGCCTTGGCATGCAACGCCGCCAGGATCTCCTGGCCGAGCATCGTCACATCGCCGGCACCCATGGTGACCACGACGTCGCCCGGCCGGGCCGCGGCGGCCACCTGCGCAGCCACCGCCGAGAAGTCAGGAATGTAGTGGACCGGCACACTGACATGCTCGGCCACCGATGCCCCGCTGACTCCGGCCATCGGCTGCTCGCGCGCGGCGTACACGTCGAGCACGAACACCTCGTCGGCGATACCCAGGGCATGACCGAACTCACGCGCGAAAGTCTTTGTCCGCGAATACAAATGCGGCTGGAACACGACGATGCTGCGCGCCCCCGTCTTGGTCGGGTGACCGGTGCGATCCTGTTGCGCGATCGCCCGCAGCGCGGTCAGCGCGGCTTTGACTTCGGTCGGGTGATGAGCGTAGTCGTCGAAGACCCGCACCTCGGCGGCCGTGCCGACCAGCTCGAACCGCCGCCGCACCCCCTCGAAGCCGGCCAGCCCGTCGAGCACTTCGTCGACGGGGGCGCCACCCTCGACAGCGGCCAGCAGCGCGGCCAGCGCGTTGAGCGCCATGTGCTTACCCGGCACCGCCAGCCGCATCACCCGCTGGTGTGCCTCGCCGGCCAGCTGGACGGTGGCCACCGCGCCGGTGCCGTGCTGTTCCCAGCCGACCAGCGCACCGGCCAACTCACCGCCCTCGCCCTCGCCATAACGCAGCACCCGAACCCCAAGGGCCGCGCTGCGTTCCGCGAGCGCGGCCGCGCCAGGATCGTCCACACACGCCACCAGCGCGCCGCCGGGCGACAGCCGCTCGACGAACGCGTCGAACACCGCACTGTATGCCTCGGCACTGCCGAAGAAATCCAGATGATCGGCCTCGATATTGGTCACCACCGCCACGTCGGGGGTGTATTCCAGCAGCGAGCCGTCGCTCTCGTCAGCCTCGGCGACGAAGCAGTCACCACTTCCGTTGTGCGCGTTGGTGCCCGCCTCCCCCAGATCGCCGCCGACGGCGAACGACGGATCCAGCCCGGCGTGCTGCAACGCGACGATGAGCATCGAGGTCGTCGTGGTCTTGCCGTGCGTGCCGGTCACCATCAGGGTGCGATAGCCCGCCATCAGCTTGGCCAGCACCACCGGCCGCAGGATCACCGGGATCGCGCGCCTGCGAGCCTCGACCAGCTCGGGGTTGGTCTTCGGGATCGCGGCGTGGGTGGTGATCACCGCGGTCGCACCGCCGGGCAGCAGGTCCAGGTTGGCCGCGTCGTGGCCGATGCTGATCGCCGCGCCCCGCGCGCGCAATGCCACCACCCCGCGGGACTCCTTGGCGTCGGAACCCGACACCAGGCCGCCACGGTCGAGCAGGATCCGGGCGATCCCGGACATCCCGGCGCCGCCGATGCCGACCATGTGCACCCGCTGCAGTTCGGGTGGCAGCGCGTTCATCGCCGGCCCTTTCTGGCGACCTCGAGGGCCACCTCGGCGACCCGCTGTGCCGCGTCGCGATGGCCGACCAGTGCGGCGGCGGCCGTCATCGCCTGCAGCCGCCGGCCGTCGGTGAGCAGGCCGGCCACCTCGCGAGCAACGTATTCGCGGTTCAGTGCGGAGTCCTCGACCAGCAGTCCACCGCCGGGGTTGACCACCGGCAGCGCGTTGAGCCGTTGCTCGCCGTTGCCGATCGGCAGCGGCACGTAGACCGCGGGCAGTCCGACGGCGGACACCTCGGCCACCGTCATCGCCCCCGACCGGCAGATCGCCAGGTCGGCGGCGGCGTAGGCCAGGTCCATCCGGTCCAGGTAGGGGACCCCCACGTACGGCGGGTCACCGGGTTTGGGCGCAGGCAGGTCGAGGGTGTTCTTGGGGCCGTGGGCGTGCAACACCGAAATACCCGCGGCGGCAAGGTCTTCGGCGGCAGCCGCCACGGCGCGGTTGATCGAGGCCGCACCCTGCGAACCGCCGAACACCAGCAGCACCAGGGCGTCGTCGGCGAAGCCGAAATACTCGCGGGCCTTGGCCCGCAATGCGACGCGATCCAGGGACGTGATCGACGCCCGCACCGGCATGCCGACCACCTCGGCACGCCGCAGTCCCGAATCGGACACCGCCGAAAGCACTCGCCGGGCCGTGCGTGCGCCGACCCGATTGGCCAGCCCGGCACTGGCATTGGCCTCGTGGACGACGACCGGCACCCGGCGCCGGTGCACCGGCCCGCCGCGGGCGGCCAGATAGGCCGGCAGTGCCACGTAGCCGCCGAAGCCGATCACCACGTCGGCGTCGACGCCGTCGAGCACGGCCCGGGTTTCGCGCACCGCGCGGCGCACCCGCATGGGCAGGCGCACGAGGTCCCCATTGAGCTTGCGCGGCAGTGGCACGGGCGTGATGAGCTCCAGGTCGTAGCCCCGGTCAGGCACCAGCCGGGTCTCCAGTCCACGCGGGGTGCCCAGCGCAGTGATCCGGATGTCCGCGTCCAGCGCCCTCAACGCATCGGCAACCGCCATGGCCGGTTCGACATGTCCGGCGGTGCCTCCACCGGCAAGGACGACCGACACCGAACCACTCACCCGTAACGTTGACCTTCCAAAGCGCGGGACCGCCGTGCGCGACTGCTTCCCTCATGCGGATGCTGCGCGCTGTTGCGCGGAGCGTCACCATGATGCCCTGAGCGCCGGGTGGGTCGCTGGGCCGTCCGGGTTTTGGCAGGTAGAGCGGCACGGTCGCGGGTGGATTGGGTTTGTCGG
Organism: Mycolicibacterium vinylchloridicum; assembly: GCF_013404075.1. GTDB lineage: Bacteria > Actinomycetota > Actinomycetes > Mycobacteriales > Mycobacteriaceae > Mycobacterium > Mycobacterium vinylchloridicum. The sequence continues at coordinate 46,453 of NZ_JACBJQ010000022.1, read as the reverse complement.
GCCGGTTTCTTGGCGGGCTTCCGGGCGGCCGGCTTGGCGGGTTTGACGGCCTTAGCGGACTTCTCCCCCGGCTTGGCCCGCAGCCGGTCACGCAGCGCCTCCACCCGGGACGGCACGTAGGCCTCGGGCAGCGGCAGTCGCAGGATCCGGTTCATCCGGTCTTCGCGGCCGGCGCGCAGCGCGGCCACCGCCTCGGGTTCGTGACGGGCCGCGTTGGCCATCAGTCCGATCATGAATAGTGTTGTGGCCGTTGATGTTCCGCCAGCCGAGATCAAAGGGAGCTGGATGCCGGTGACGGGCAGCAGGCCGATGACATAGCCGACGTTGATGAAGACCTGGCCGATGACCCACATGGTGGCGGCGGCGGTCAGCAGCCGCAGGAACGGGTCGGCCGAGCGCCGGGCGATCCGCATCCCGGTATAGGCGAACAGCCCGAACAGCGCCAGCAGTCCGAACGCGCCGACGAAGCCGAGTTCCTCGCCGATGATCGCGAAGATGAAGTCGTTGTGCGCGTTGGGCAGATAGTTCCATTTCGCGGTGCCCTGGCCCAGCCCGTCGCCGAAGACACCGCCGTTGGCCAGCGCGAACTTGGCCTGGCGGGCCTGATACCCCGACCCCTGCGCGTCAGCGGAAGGGTCCAGCCACGACCGCACCCGGTCGGAGCGGTAGCCCTCCGAGATCGCCAGCACGGCGGCCGCGCCGACCGCGGCCAGCAGGGAGCTGACGAACACCTTCAGTGGCAGGCCCGCGTACCAGAGCAGGGCCAGCAGGATGATGCCCAGCGACACCGTCTGCCCGAGGTCGGGCTGGGCGACTATCAGCACCAGCGCGACGACCGCGGCGGGAATCAACGGGATCAGCATCTCGCGCAGCGACGCCCGCTCCATGCGCCGGGTGGCCAGGATGTGCGCGCCCCAGATGGCGAAGGCGATCTTCGTCAGCTCGGAGGGTTGCATGGACAGCCCGGCGACGACGAACCAGCCTCGGGTGCCGTTGGATTCGTGGCCGATACCGGGGATCAGCACCAGCACCAGCAGCACGATCGTGACGGCGAATGCGGAGAACGCCGTGTTGCGCAGGAAACTGACCCGGACCCGCAGCGCGATCCAGAATCCGACCAGACCAACAACGGTCCACAGCACCTGGCGGGCGAAGATCGCCCAGGGTGAGCCGTCCTCGTCGTAGGAATGCACCCCCGACGCGGACAGCACCATGGTCAGACCGAGCGTGACCAGTAGCGCGGACACCGAGATGATCAGGTGGAACGACGTCATCGGCCGCCCGAGCCAGGCACCGAACTTGCGCGGAACCGCGAACCGGGATTTCGCGGTTGCCTCGGGGGCCGCGACGGGTTCGGTGGCGACTTCGGTATCGGCCGCGACGTCGATGCCCTCGTCGGCGACGTCGGCGTCGGCCGCCTCGGCTGAGTCTGCGGTATCCGGGGTGTCCGCCGTGCCGCGTCGCCGCAGCCGGGACAGCATCTTGGCCACGGCGGCTACCGGGCCGCGGCGCGCACGGCGGCGGCGAACGTGTCACCACGGTCGGCGTAGCCGGCAAACTGGTCGAACGAGGCGCCGGCGGGAGCCAGCAGCACGGTGTCCCCGGTTCGGGCCAGCGTGGCCGCGGCGGCGACGACCTCGGTCATCACCCGGGCACCCAGGCCTGGCGCGGAGGCGTCGACCACGCGAGTCTCATGAGTAACGCCTGACTCATTGGTCTCATGCACCACAGCATCCTCCCGCGTCACAACCTGGATGACGGGGACATCGGGCGCGTGTCGCGATAACGCGTCGGCAACCACGGCCCGGTCCCGGCCGATCAGCACCGCCCCGACCAGCCGGTTCGCGACGCGGATGACCATCTCGTCGACCGACGCGCCTTTCAGCAGGCCACCGGCCACCCACACCACCCGCTCGTAAGCCAGCAGCGAAGCCTGCGCAGCATGCGGGTTGGTGGCCTTGGAGTCGTCGACGTAGGTGACGCCGTCGACGACGGCGACCCGTTCGGCGCGGTGGCGGCCGACCTGGAAGTGGGCCAGAGCGTCGGCGATCGAGGCGGGTGCGACGCCGACCGCGCGGGCCAGCGCGGCCGCGCCGAGCGCGTCGAGGATGCCGACCGGGCCGGCGACCGGGATCGAGGCCACGGGCGCGAGGTCGAGATCGGCGGCGAAGGCCCGATCGACGAGCATGCCGTGGCGGACCCCGAGCTCGCCGGCACCCGGCTCGCCGAGCCGGAAGCCGGTCTTGACCGCCGCGGCGGCATTCGGCAAAAGGCCGGCCGCAACCGGGTCATCGAGTCCGACGACCGCGACCCGGCCGTCGAGCGCGCGGGCTTTGGCAGCGGCGTAAGCATCCATCGAGCCGTGCCAGTCGAGATGGTCTTCGGCGACGTTGAGCACCGCGCCCGCCTCCGGGCGCAGTGACGGCGCCCAGAACAGCTGGAAGCTGGACAATTCCACGGCCAGTACGTCGGCCGGCTCGGCCAGCACGTCGAGCACCGGGTCGCCGATGTTGCCGCACAGCACCGCGCGGCGGCCGTCGGCGACCAGCATCGCGTGCAGCATCGAGGTGGTGGTGGTCTTGCCGTTGGTGCCGGTGACCACCAGCCAACGCCGCGGCGGCCCGTAGTGGCCGGCCGCATCCAGGCGCCAGGCCAGCTCGACGTCACCCCAGATCGGGATCCCGGCCCCCGCCGCGGCGGCCAGCACCGGCGCGGTCGGCGGGAAGCCCGGGCTGGTGACCACCAGGGCATAGTCGCCGATCCCGGCTACCGCCTCGGCCGGCGTGACGGTTTGAATACCGTTGGCCGCCAACGCTTTCAGAGAATCGGCATTGTCGTCGCAGACCCGAATGCGGATATCCCAGGACGCCAGGGCGGCGACCACCGCACGTCCGGTGATACCGGCGCCGGTCACCAGGACCTGCGCCCCCGGGGTCAGCTCGGCCAGACCGGGATGCACCTCAGGCCCCGATGGCCGACAGCCACTCGCCGTAGAACAAGGCCACCCCGAGCCCGCAGGCGATCGCGGTGAGCAGCCAGAACCGGATGATCACCGTCGTCTCGGCCCAGCCGACCAGCTCGAAGTGGTGGTGGAACGGCGCCATCCGGAACACTCGGCGCCCGGTGGTCCGGAACGCGAGGATCTGCACCACCACCGAGGTGACCTCGGCGACGAACAGCGCACCCAGCACGACGGCCAGCACCTCGGTGCGGCTGGTGACCGACAGCCCGGCGATCATGCCGCCCAGCGCCAGCGATCCGGTGTCGCCCATGAAGATCTTCGCGGGCGCGGCATTCCACCACAGGAAGCCGATGCACGCCCCGGCGGTCGCGGCGGCCAGCACCGCCAGATCCAGCGGGTCGCGGACGTTGTAGCAGCCCAGCCCCGGCGCGGTGGCGCAGGCATTGCGGTACTGCCAGAACGTGATCAGCACATAGGCGGCACTGACCATGGCCATACTTCCGCCGGCCAGCCCGTCGAGGCCGTCGGTGAAGTTCACCGCATTGGACCAGGCGCTGACGATGACCACGCAGAACAGCACGAACACACCGGAGCTCAGTGTGACGGTGGCGATCTCGCGTACGTAGGACAGCTCCGGGCTGCCCGGCGTCAGGCCGTCGGCATTGCGGAACTGCAGCACGAGGATGCCGAACAGCACGGCGGCGGTGAGCTGGCCGACCGTTTTCGCGGTCTTGTTCAGGCCGAGGTTGCGCGAGCGGCGGATCTTGATCAGGTCGTCGACGAAACCGACCGCACCCAGCGCGGTGCCCAGGCCGAGCACCAGCAGCCCGGAGGCCGACGGGCCGTCCCCGTCGAGCGCGACGCCGACCAGGTGGGTGCCGAAATACCCGGCCCAGATGCCGGCCAGGATCGCGACGCCGCCCATCGACGGGGTGCCGCGTTTGGTCTTGTGGCTCGGCGGGCCGTCCTCACGGATCTCGTGGCCGAGGCCCTGGCGGGTGAACAGCCGGATGAGCGCCGGAGTCAGCAGGATCGACACCGCCAGCGAGATGCCGACGGCGATCAGGATCAGTCTCATGAGGCGTCGCCCCGATTGCCTCGCTCCTCCTCGGCCTCGTTCCTCGGCCGCATCGTCGACTCGGCGTCGCCCAGCAGGGCTTCGGCCAGCTTCCCCAGGCCCGCCGAGTTCGATGCCTTGACCAACACGACATCACCGGGCTCCAGCTCGGCGCGCAGCAGTTCCAGGGCGGCGTCGGCGTCGTCGACCATGGTGGATTCCGAACCCCAGGATCCCTCCATGACCGCCCCGTGGTGCATGGCGTTCATGGGCCTCCCGGTTCCGACGACGACGAGTCGACTGATATCTAAGCGCACGGCGAGTCGACCGACACGATCATGCTCGGTTATCGAGGAGTCCCCCAGCTCCGCCATCTCGCCGAGCACGGCCCAACTGCGCCTGCGCTCACCGGAGCGCGCCATCACCGCCAGGGCCTGCAGGCCGGCCTTCATCGAGTCCGGGTTCGCGTTGTAGGCGTCGTTGACGACGGTCACGCCGTCGGCGCGGGTGTGCACCTCCATGCGGTGCCGCGACGCCGGGCCCGCGGCGGCCAACGCAGCGGCCACCTGTTCGGGTGTTGCCCCGCATTCCAGTGCCACCGCGGCCGCGCTGCACGCGTTGCCGACCTGGTGTTCGCCGTGCACGGCCAGCTGCACAGCGGCGGAGCCCGCCGCGGAGACCAGCGTGAAGCGGGGCCGGGCCAGCTCGTCGAGTTCGACATCCACGGCGCGAACGTCGGCCGCCGCGGACTGCCCTACCCGCACCACCCGCGCCGCGGTCCTGGTGGACATCGCCGCCACCATCGGGTCATCGGCGTTGAGGATCACCACCCCCGAAGACGGAACTGCTTCTGCCAGTTCACCTTTCGTGGCCGCGATGACCTCGCGGGAGCCGAACTCGCCAAGATGAGCGGTGCCGACGTTGAGCACGACCGCGATCGACGGCGGGGCGATGGCCGCCAGCGCGGCGATATTGCCGGGATGCCGGGCCGACATCTCCAGCACCAGATAGTCGGTGGCCTCGGTCGCCCGCAGCACGGTCCACGGGTGACCCAGCTCGTTGTTGAACGAGCCCGGCGGGGCGACGACTTCGCCCAGCGGGCGCAGCACCGCGGCGATCAGATCCTTGGTCGAGGTCTTGCCTGACGATCCGGTGACCCCGACGATCGTCAGCCCGCCCGCGACCAGTTCGGCGGCGACGGCGGCGGCCAACTTCGCCAGTGCAGCCAGCACGGCCGCACCGGAGCCGTCGACGTCGTGTTCGAGAACCCCGGCATGCGCATCGGTGGCCGTTGCGGCCGGTACCACGATCGCGGGCACCCCGACCGGCCGCGCCGCGAGCACCGCGGCGGCACCCGCCTCGATCGCGGCCTTGGCGAAGTCATGGCCGTCGGTGCGGGCACCGGGCAGCGCCAGGAACAGACTGCCCGCGGTGACGGCACGCGAGTCGAACTCGACGGTTCCGGTGACGGTGCGCGAGGCCGCCTCGCCAGCGCTGATATCGGCGAGCGTTCCCCCGACGATCTCGGCGATCTGGGCGACGGTCAGGGCGATCACCGGGCCGCTCCCCGCTCGTCGAGGGCGGCGGCGAGCTCCTCACGATCGTCGAACGGACGGGTCTGCCCGCCGGCGGTCTGACCCTTCTCGTGGCCCTTGCCCGCAATCACCACGACGTCCCCGGCGCGGGCCCAGGCCACGGCGTGCCGGATCGCCGCGCGCCGGTCGGAGATCTCGACGACTTCAGCGCCGTCGGCACCTCCGGCGCCGGCCACGATCGCGGCCCGGATGCTCGCCGGGGCTTCGTTTCGGGGGTTGTCGTCGGTGACGACGACGAGGTCGGCGAGCTCAGCGGCGATGCGGCCCATGGGTTCTCGCTTGCCGGGGTCGCGGTCACCACCCGCACCGAACACCACCGCGAGCCGGCCTTGGGCCGGCTTGAGGGTCTCCAACACCGCCTGCAGCGCACCGGGCTTGTGGGCGTAGTCGACGACGGCGAGAAAGTCCTGGCCTCGTTCGACGGGTTCCAGCCGGCCCGGCACCGACGCGTCGCGCAGGCCGGGTGCAGCCTGCTCAGGCGACACCCCGACAGCGTCGAGCATGGCCAGCGCCAGCAGCGCGTTGGCGACGTTGTAGCGGCCGGGCAGCCGGATCCGCAGCCGGTGGTGCACACCGGCGGGGTCGACCGCGGTGAACTCCTGCGCGCCGCCGTCGAGCACCACGACGTCCTCGGCCCGCCAGTTCGCGGGGTGGCCGGCGGCGGACACCGTGACTGCATCGGTGGCGCGCCGGGCCATGTCGCGGCCAGCGTCGTCGTCGACACAGATCACCGAGACGGCGGCGTGCGCGGGCGAGGCCGGGTCGAACAGCCGGGCCTTGGCCTCGAAGTAGGCCGCCATCGTGGGGTGGAAGTCGAGGTGGTCGCGGCTCAAGTTGGTGAAACCGCCCGCGGCGAACCGGATGCCGTCGGTACGGCCGAGTTCGAGGGCGTGGCTGGAGACCTCCATGACGGCGGTGTCGACGCCGCGCTCGGCCATCACGGCCAGCAATGCCTGCAGGGCCGGGGCTTCCGGGGTGGTCAGCGCACTTGGCACGTCGGCCCCGGCGATCCGCACACCCACGGTGCCGATCAGGCCGGGAGTACGGTCGGCCGAGGTCAGGCCGGCCTCGATCAGGTGGGTCGTGGTGGTCTTGCCGGACGTGCCGGTGACCCCCAGCACCACCACACGGTCCGAGGGGTGCCCGTAGACCGCAGCGGCGAGTTCACCGAGCACCGCGCGCGGAGCCGGATGCACGAGGATCGGGACGGGCGCGGATTCGCCGAGCGTGCGGTGAATGACCGCCAGCCCTTCGGCGTCGGTGAACACCGCGACGGCGCCGTTCTCGATCGCGTCCCTGGCGTAACTGGCGCCGTGCGACGACGAGCCGGGCAGCGCGGCGAACAGGTCACCGGCCAGTGCGTCCTGGCCGCGGAGGGTGACGCCGGTGACGCGGACCGCGGGCGCGACACCGCCGGCGGCGGGTACCGCGCCGACCCGGGCGGCCAGCGTCGGCAGGCTCAGCGCCGGGGTGGTGCGGGGCCGCAGGGCATTGGTCATCGGGTGCTCACCCTACCCAGCAACCGGGCTCGGCCGGCTACGTGGCCTGCAGGATCAGCGGCGCGCCGGGGTCGGCCGAGAGCGGGACGTTCTGCCGCTGCAGCAGCCAGGCGGCGATGTTGTGGAACAGCGGCGCGGCCGACGAGCCGGGCGTGCCGTCGGCGGCGCGGTGCGGGGCGTCCATCATGATGCCGATGACGTAGCGCGGGTCGTCGGCGGGCGCCATCCCGGCGAAGGTGATCCAGTAGACATCGCTGTAGTAGCAGCCGCAGGCCGGGTTGATCTGCTGGGCGGTGCCGGTCTTGCCGGCGATCTGATAGCCGTCGACCGCCGCCGCCGGACCGGTGCCCTGCTGGTATCCCATCGGGTCGCGCTGCACGACGGCACGGAACATGTTGCGCACCGTGCGGGCCGTCTCGGGCGTGACCACCTGGATGCCGGGCGGCCGCGCCTCCTCGGTGCGGGTGCCATCGGCGGCGATCGTCGCCTTGACGATCCGCGGCGGGATGCGCACCCCGTCGTTGGCAATCGTCTGATAGATCCCGGCCATCTGCAGCAGGGTCATCGAAAGACCCTGCCCGATCGGCAGGTTGGAGAACGTGCTGCCCGACCACTGGTCGATCGGCGGTACCAGGCCGGAACTCTCGCCGGGCAGCCCGACTCCTGTGCGCTGGCCGAGACCGAACTTGCCGAGCATGTCGTAATAGCGCTCCGGCCCGATGCGCTGAGCCAGCATCAGGGTGCCGACGTTGGACGACTTCCCGAAGACGCCGGTGGTGGTATACGGCATCACACCGTGGTTCCACGCGTCGTTGACGGTGACGCCGCCCATGTTGATCGAGCCGGGAACCTGAAGCACCTCGTCGGGGTTCGACAGCCCGTACTCGATCACCGACGAGGCGGTGATGATCTTGTTCACCGACCCCGGCTCGTACGGCGAGGTGACCGAGAGGTTGCCCATCTGCTTGTCCTGCTGGCGCCCGATGTCCTGGCTGGGGTCGAACGTGTTGTCGTTCGACATGGCAAGCACTTCACCGGTTTTCGCGTCCAGCACCACCGCGGAGACGTTCTTGGCGCCGGAGGCGTCCTTGGCCAGTTGCACCTGCTGCTGCACGTAGTACTGGATGTCGTCGTCGATGGTGAGCTGGATGGTGGAGCCGTTGACCGCGTCATGCTTGTTGCGGTAGCTGCCGGGGATGACGACGCCGTCGGAGCCGCGGTCGTAGGTGATCGAGCCGTCGGTGCCCGAGAGCTTGCCGTCCATCGAGTCCTCGAGACCGAGCAGACCGTGGCCGTCCCAGTCGATGCCGCCGACGATGTTGGCCGCCAGCGCACCGCCCGGGTACTGGCGCAGATCCTGGCGTTCGGCGCCGATCTCCGGGAATTTCTTGGTGATCGCGTCGGCGATCGCCGGGTCGACGGCACGGGCGAGGTAGACGAAGGTCTCGTTGCTGCGCAGCTTCTTCAGCAGGGTGGCCGCGTCGGGCTTGTTGCCCAGCTTGCCCGCCACCTCGGTGGCGATCTGAGTGAGCCGCTTGTCGGGATCCGGTGCGGCAGGCGACTTCTCCTTGGCCTCGGCCAGCTGCTTGCGGATCTTGGTCGGCTGGAAGGTCAGCGCCCTGGCCTCGATCGTGAACGCAAGCTTGTCGAAGTTTCGGTCGACGATGCTGCCGCGGACCGCCTTCTCGACATCGGTCACCTTGAGCTGGCCGGCGGCCTGGGCCCGCAGACCCGCGGCCTGCGGCACCTGGAGGTTGAACAGCTGGACGGCGGCGAGCCCGAGCGCAAGAAAGATGACGATGTTGCCCGCGCGGTGGCGGAACACGAATGACGCTGTCCGGCCGCCACTTTCGATCAGCTGGCGGGTACGACGCGCCTTGGCGGACCGGCCCGGCCCCGGCTCCGGTTGGGTCGTGACGACCCGGGCGCGCCGCCGGGTCGCCTTGGCGGGTCCGGCGGCCTTGTCGGACGTGGTCCGACGACTCACTGGCCCGCTCCGGCGGGTGCGGCGGGCGCGACCGGCATGGCGGCAGCGACGTCAGGCGTCAACGCCGGCGGGGCGGCGTCGACCGGGGCCGGCAGCGGCGCGGGCGGCGCTTCGACGGCCGGGGCAGGCAGCGCCGCCGGGGCCTGGGCCGGCTGCGCCAGCACACCGGGTTGCGGTGCCAGCACCGGCGGGAGTACGACGCCGGGGACGGGCACTGTCGCTGGCTGGGGCAGCGTGCCGGGCGCCAGAACAGTTCCGGGCGGGAGCGTCGCGGCGCCGGGCGGCAAAGTCACTGCACCATTGAACGGCAGGCCGCCGAGCGGAGTCGTCGCGACACGCACGGGAACCTCGGGCGAACTTCCCGGCTTCGGCGCCGCCGCGGCGGGCGGGGCGGGTGGGGCCGGCGGTTGCGGCACGGCGTCGGGCAGTTTGTTGTTCAGCGGCGGCGGCGGTGCACCCTCGGCAGGCTTGGGCTTGCCGACGACGGTCCAGTTGCCCGTCGGGTCCTGTACCAGATGCGCAGTGTCCTTCGACGGGATCATGCCCAGGTTGCGCGCGGACTCGGCGAGCGCGGGCGCGGACTCGGCCTCGAGCACATCGCGTTCGAGCGCTTCCTTCTGCTGCGAGAGCGCTTCATTGGTGGACCGGGCATTGCCCAGCTGATAGGACCGCTGCGCGGCATCGGTGGACAGCCACAGGGTGACGGCCAGCCCGACACCGAGCGACCCGATGACCAGGACCACGAACGGGACCTTGGCCATCAAGGTCTGCGGACGCAGGTCGATGCCGGCCAGCCGGGCGATCAGCCGGTCGCGTAATGGCGGCCGAACAACCTTGGGGGCCTTGGCCTTACGGGCCTTTGCCCGGGCTTTGGCCTGGCTGACGTTCTTGGCCCGCGCGGGGCGTTCGGCCGGCCGGGCGACGGGCGCGGTCTGCGGGCCCTGCCGCAGCGCGCGCGGCTCGTGCGGCCGGCGAGCCGACGCACGTCCGGGTCGTGCGGGATTCTCGGCACCGCGCCGACGGGCCGCGGCCGTGCCGGTCTTCGACTTCTTGGCGGCCTTCTTCGGATCTTCCCTCTTGCCCCGCTTGACTTCTGCGCGATCTCCCGGACCCGCTGGCTTGCGCCCGACCTTCATCAGCCCTTCCCTCCCCGTCGAGGATTGCCCGGCGTCACGCGTTGCAGTGCCCGCAGCCGGACCGGCGCACTACGTGGATTACGTTCGATTTCGGCAGCATCAGCACGCTCGGCACCGCGGGTGAGCGCACTGAATTCTGGTTCATAGCCGGGCAATTCGACGGGCAGGCCCTCCGGCGACCGGGAGGTCGTCGCCGCGGCGAACGTGGCCTTGACGATCCGGTCCTCAAGCGACTGATACGACATCACCACGATGCGACCGCCGTCGGCCAGCGCGGCCAGCGCCGCGGGCAGGGCCGCCGACAGCGAGTCCAGCTCGGCATTGACCGCGATCCGCAGCGCCTGGAACGTCCGCTTGGCCGGGTGACCGCCGGTGCGCCGGGCCGGTGCCGGGATGCCGGCGTAGACGATCTCGACGAGCTCACCGGTGGTGGACAGCGGCGCCTGCCGGCGGCGCTCGACGATCAGCCCCGCGATCCGGTGGGCGAACTTCTCCTCGCCGAAGCGGCGCAGGATGTCGGTGAGCTCTTTGCGGTCGTAGGTGTTGAGGATGTCGGCGGCTGTCAGCGGGGCGTCGGTGTCCATCCGCATGTCCAGCGGAGCGTCCTTGGAGTAGGAGAACCCGCGCTCGACCTGATCGAGTTGCATCGAGGAAACCCCGAGATCCAACAGCACGCCATCGACGGAATCCGAAGGCGTGCAACCGGCTTCGGCCAGCGCGTCGGCGATGCCGTCATACCGCGTGTGAACCAGGCTGACCCGGTCGGCGAACGGAGCGAGCCGGGCACGGGCGATCGCCAGCGCACCGGGGTCACGATCGAGGCCGATCAGGCGCAGCTCGGGGAACTGGGTCAGGAAGCGCTCGGCGTGCCCGCCGGCACCCAGAGTGCCGTCGACCAGGACGGCTCCCGGCCGGGCCAGCGCAGGGGCCAGCAGTTCGACGCAGCGCTCCAGCACGACGGGGACGTGCCCGTGGTCGGATTCGTCAACCACGACGGGACCTCCGATTGGGACACGGTGCGCCCCTGGATCGAGGTCCCTGTCCGAGATCGCGAACCTGGCGTTGGGGAAGTACGTCAGGGTCGGTTCGGGCAGAGACCACGATGCAGGGGCCACCTCCGGCTGGGTGGCCAGCTCAGATGATGTCGCTGAGGGCTTCATCGCTGGCCGCGGAGAAGTTCTCTTCGTGGGCTTCTTGGTATTCCTGCCAGGCCTGGGCGTCCCAGATCTCGAGGAAGTCGACGGCGCCGATCACCACGCAGTCCTTGGACAGGTTGGCGTAGCGCCGATGGTCCGAGGACAGCGTGATCCGGCCCTGGGAGTCGGGGTGCTGCTCATCGGTGCCGGCCGCCAGGTTGCGCAGGAACGCACGCGCCTCCGGATTGCTGCGCGAGGTCTGCGTAGCCCGCCGGGCCAGCTGTTCGAACTCCGCGCGCGGGTAGACGGCGAGGCTGTGATCTTGACTCTTGGTGACCATCAACCCTCCTGCCAGCGCGTCGCGGAACTTGGCGGGCAGTGTCAGCCGCCCCTTGTCGTCGAGCTTGGGCGTGTAGGTGCCGAGAAACATGCTGCGCACATCCCTTCACACCTACCGCCCCGGAGCCGTCGCTCCGTTGACCGCCACAATACCCCACAATCCCCCACTTTGCTCCACATTATCGGCCGTTATCCGACAGCATCCACCACTCTCTGCCACCACGGCCATTTCCGGCCCCATACCCGCACCGCTGTGGGCATCAAAAGCCCAGCTCAAACCCGGGTGGGGCGTTGTGGGGACTACCGAGACAAAGAAAAACGGGGCAGCCGAACGGCTACCCCGTGTGCGAGAACCTGCAGCTCACTCGTCGAAACGACGCCGGAAGCGATCCTCCATGCGGCTGGTGAACGATCCGCCGCCGCCCTTGGCCTTGCGCTGACGCGGCCCCGACGACGAGGACGGGCCGGACCTGTCTCGCCCGCCGGCGACGCGCGGGCCGGTGATCGCGAACACGACGCCGCCGAACATGACGATGAAGCCGACGACCGACAGGATCGGGAAGCTGCCGATCATCGTGGCTTTGAACGCGACTCCGGCGACCAGCATCGCCAGGCCGATCACGAACAGACCGGCGCCCTGCAGTCGCCTCCGCGTGGAAGGGGCCCGCAAGGTTCCACCCCGTACGCTCGAGGCGAACTTGGGATCCTCGGCGTAGAGAGCGCTCTCGATCTGATCGAGCATGCGCTGCTCATGATCGGAGAGTGGCATTCGTCCCTCCTTGCCGACACGGCCGGTCACGATTCCGATAAAACTTGGCTGCCCAGCGATTACCCGGGCAACTAACCAAATGATACGAGCTGAAGGTGCGCCGTACCACCTAGTTGGTCCACCCGATTGTAGCTGTGTCCAGGGGTTGTTCTGTTCCCGCCATGACCGTGTAAGAGGCCCGTCATCACCTCACCGGTGAATGCCGGGGCCGGACTGCACCGATAATGGCCCTACACCCATGACCGATCAGCAGACTCCGAAGGGCACCGAGGCGTTGGCGACTTTCCTCATCGATCTGTCGCCGAACGACATGGCGCAACGCCTCCACGACGCCCTGACCGTGTACGTCGACGCCATGCGCTACCCCAGGGGGACCGAGGGCCAGCGGGCGGCGATGTGGCTCGAGCACACCCGCCGCCACGGCTGGAAGGCCGTCGCCGCCGTGGAGACCGCCACCGCCGCGGGCGAACCGGCCGGTCCCGAGGCGCTGCGCAGCGCCCCCCTGCTCGGCATCGCCTATGGCTACTGCGGGGCCCCGGACCAGTGGTGGCAGCAGCAGGTGGTGGCGGGCCTGCACCGGATCGGTATGCCCGCCGACGACGTCGGCCGGCTGATGGGCAACTACTTCGAGCTCACCGAACTGCACATCCACCCGAGCGCGCAGGGCCGCGGCCTTGGCGAGGCACTGGCCCGGCGGCTGCTGACCGGCCGCAGCGAAGCGAACGTGCTGCTGTCCACCCCGGAGATCATCGGCGAGGCCAACCGCGCCTGGCGGCTGTACCGGAGGCTGGGCTTCACCGATGTCATCCGCGGCTACCACTTCGCCGGCGATCCGCGCGCGTTCGCCATTCTGGGCCGCAGCCTCCCGCTTTAGCGCGGATCTGGCACGATACCCACGTGCGCGACCGATCCCGCCGCCTGCGCCTGCGCGCCCTGGCGTTGCTGCTGCTCCTCGTGGCGCCACTGGCCGTCGGCTGCGTGCGCGTGCACGCCTCGATCACGGTGTCGCCCGACGACCAGGTCTCCGGCCAGATCCTCGCTGCGGCAAAACCGCGCGATTCCAGCGATCAGGGGCCGCAGTTCGACCTCAATGTGCCCTTCAGCGAAAAGATCTCGGTCTCAAAGTACGACACGGACGACTACGTCGGCTCCCAGGCGGTGTTCTCGAACCTCAGCTTCGCCGAGGTGCCGCAGCTGGCCAACCTCAACCGCGAGGCGGCCGGGGTGGACATCTCGCTGCGGCGGGCGGGCAACCTGGTGATCCTCGAAGGCCGGGTCGACCTGACCGGCGTCAGTGACCCCGACGCCGACGTGCAGCTGACGGTTTCCTTCCCCGGCGAGGTGACCTCGACCAACGGCGACCGGATCGACACCGACGTCGTCGAGTGGACATTGAAGCCGGGCGTCGTCTCCACGATGAGCGCCCAGGCCCGGTACACCGACCCCAGCACCCGCTCGTTCACCGGCGCGGCACTGTGGCTGTGTCTCGGCGCGCTGGTGGTCTGCGGTGTGATCGGGTCGCTGGCGTGGGTCAGCCGCGACCGCTCGCCCCGGTTCGCCAGCACCGATCAGCCTGACGAGTTGAGCGGTCGATAGGCCTTCATACGACCGGGGCTTCCCCGACGCCTTACTCTGATTGCGCACCCACCCTCATACACAGAAAGGGGCGCCGCGCTGAGCGTCGAAGCAGCAGCCCCGTCGGCCGTCCAGCTGGCCGGCGCAGTCACCGATCAACTGCGGGGATACCTGGCGGGCCGCCGGGCCGACGCCGCTTACATCGGTACCGACTACGACGGGCTCATCGCCGCTCTCGAGGATTTCGTCCTGCGCGGTGGCAAGCGAGTCCGCCCGGCCTTCGCCTACTGGGGTTACCGCGCGGTGACCCCAGAGCCCGACGCGAGCGTGGACGACGGGATCCTGCTGCTGTTCTCGGCGCTGGAGCTGCTGCACGCCTGCGCTCTGGTCCACGACGACGTCATCGATGATTCGGCGACCCGGCGCGGCTGGCCCACCGCCCACGTCCACTTCACCGACCTGCATCGCGGCCGTGGCTGGCGCGGGAACTCCGAGCAGTTCGGCCGCTCGGCGGCCATCCTGCTCGGCGATCTGTCGCTGGTGTGGGCCGACGACATCGTCGCCGGGGTGGATCTGCCCGTCGACGGCCAGCGTCGTGTCCAGCGGGTGTGGTCCGACATCCGCACCGAGGTGCTCGGTGGCCAGTACCTCGACATCGTCGCCGAATCGAGCGGCGCCGAATCGATCGAGTCGGCGATGAACGTCAACACGTTCAAGACCGCGTCCTACACCATTTCGCGCCCGCTGCAGCTGGGTGCGGCCGCCGCCGCGGACCGGCCCGATGTTCAGCGCATCTTTTACGAGCTGGGCACCGACCTCGGTGTCGCGTTCCAGCTTCGCGACGACGTCCTCGGCGTCTTCGGCGATCCCGCCGTGACGGGCAAGCCGTCGGGCGACGATCTTCGTTCCGGCAAGCGCACCGTGCTACTGGCCGAAGCCGTCGAGCGCGCCACCGCCACGGATCCGGCCGCCGCCGACCAGCTGCGCACCGGCGTCGGTAACGAGCTCTCCGATGCCGCAGTGCGCCAGCTGTGCGACGTCATCGAGTCCGTCGGCGCACTGGCTGCGGTCGAAAGCCGCATCGAACTGCTCACCAACCGCGCGCTGGGGCTGCTCGACAGCGCCCCGATCAACGCGCCGGCCAAGGCCGGGTTGACCGAGCTCGCCAGATTGGCCGCCAACCGCTCGGCCTAGGACATGTCAGCTCTTCCCTCTACTCCCCCCAAGCCCCAGGCTGGCCTCGCGCGGCTGGCGGCTTTCACCGTCGGCGACGAGGGCCGGCCGGCGCTGCTGGGCTTCCTCGGCGCGGTACTGATCACGCTCGGCGGGCTGGGCGCCGGGAGCACCCGCCAACACGATCCGCTGCTCGAGTCGATGCATCTGTCCTGGCTGCGGTTCGGCCACGGCCTGGTGGTGTCCTCGGTGCTGCTGTGGGGCGGCGTCGTGGTGATGCTGGTGGCGTGGCTGTGGGTGGGCCGACGGGTCGTCGACAAGGATGCGGGCGTCAGCGACTACACGATGATCGCGACGACCGGGTTCTGGCTGGCGCCGCTGCTGCTGAGCGTTCCGTTGTTCAGCCGCGACACCTATTCCTATCTGGCGCAGGGCGCACTGCTGCGCGACGGTCTGGACCCGTATGCCGTCGGTCCGGTGGAGAACCAAAACTCGTTGCTGGACAACGTCAGCCCGATCTGGACAACCACCACCGCGCCCTACGGGCCGGCGTTCATCCTGGTGGCCCGCTTCGTCACCGGCCTGGTCGGCGACCACGTGGTGGCCGGCACGATGCTGCTGCGGCTGTGCATGCTGCCGGGATTGGCGATGCTGATCTGGGCTGCGCCGCGGGTGGCCCGCCACATCGGCGCGAACGGCGCGGTGGCCCTGTGGATTTGCGTGCTCAACCCGCTGGTGATCATCCACCTGATGGGTGGCGTGCACAACGAGATGCTGATGGTCGGGCTGATGATGGCCGGCATCGCGCTGACGTTCGCCCGCCATCATGCCGCGGGCGCGACGCTGATCGCCGTCGCCGTCGCCGTCAAGGCCACCGCGGTGTTGGCGCTGCCGTTCATGGTGTGGGTGTGGATGCGGCACCTCCGTCAGACCCGTAACTTCGGTGCGACAAGGGCTTTCACGACCGCATCGGCGGCATCGGTGACGCTCTTCGTCGCGGTGTTCGCGGTGCTGTCCTGGGTGGCCGGGGTGGGATTGGGCTGGCTGACCGCGCTGGCCGGTTCGGTGAAGATCATCAACTGGCTGACCATCCCGACGGCGATCGCCAACCTCACCAACGCCATTGGCGGACTCTTCGTGCCGGTGAACTTCTACGCTGTCCTCGACGTCACCCGCATCGCCGGAATCATCATCATCGCGGTGTCACTTCCACTGCTGTGGTGGCGGTTTCGTCACGACGACCGCGAGGCGCTGATGGGCATCGCCTGGGCGATGCTGATGGTCGTGCTGTTCGTGCCTGCCGCGCTGCCGTGGTACTACACCTGGCCGCTCGCGGTGATGTCCGCCCTGGCCCAGTCCCGCGCGGCGATCGCGCTGATCGCCGGGTTCTCGACGTGGATCATGGTGATCTTCAAGCCGGACGGCTCGCACGGCATGTACTCGTGGATCCACGTGCTGCTGGCCACCGCCTGCGCGCTGGCCGCGTGGTATTCGCTGCGCTCAGTGGGCATTCGCCACGAGCGATGCCGATAGCTGGCACCAGCGAAACAACCGTGGTAAGTATCTGACGCCGACGACAAATCAATGAGGCCAGCGGAGGCTGTCATGACGAGAACGTCCACTCCCGTGGACCGGGTAGCGTCAGCCAAGCCCGGTACCCGCCGTTCGGTCACCCCCTACGGCTGGCTGGGCGCCGGAGCCGTCACACTCGGCATGGGCATCGCGATGGTCAACGGGATCGCGACCGCTCACGCCGACGACGGTCATTCCGGCGCTCCGTCGGGCAAGACCACCGCTACCCATCCAGTACAACCGAAGACATCAGCTAAGAGCTTGTCATCATCGAAGGTCCGCGGCGCAGCGAAAGTTTCCCAAATCGTTTCAGCGACAACAAAATTCAGACCTGCGACGGCCACCACCGGACCGTCGAACAACTCCGGGTCACCCGATCCCTCAACCCAGTCAACCACGGTGGCCCTCGCCGCGGCCCGGCGCGAATCCGTTGCGCACGCCGCGCGCAGAACGTCCGCAACACCAGCATTGGCCGCGACAAGAACACTCGCGGCGGCGGCTATCGGACCGACGGTGATCGCGACCATCCCCAACGTAATCGCCGGGACCGTAGTCGTCAGCCCTGATGGCCGCTCCGTCTACGTCACCAGAGGAGACGCCAGCGGTTATGCACTGCTATCCATCAATCCGACCACCGGTGCCAGCACCGTTATCGGCAGCATCCCCGTCGGCAGAGGCAGTTTCCAAACCCCGGTAGCCGTCTTCAGCCCCGACAGCCACTACGCCTACGTCGCCGCCGCCGACGGTCGCAGCGTCTCGGTCATCGACACCAGAACCAGCACCGTCACCGCCACGGTCCCTATCGGCGGATACGGCCTATCCACGCTGGCGGTCAGCCCCGACAGCCACTACGCCTACGTCGTCGCCGGGGACTCTGCCTCGCGGGTCCTGTCACTGTCGGTGATCAGCCCTGTCACCGGCACCGTCACCGCTACCATCCCGATCGGATACGACAGAGGCTACGAAGGTGCCGTGACGCTGGGCACGAGCCCCGACGGCCACCATGTCTACGTCACGACCAATACCGGTTTTCTCGGGGTCGTCGACACCACCACCAACACGGGTAGTGCCATCGCCAGGCCTGACGGCCACCAGTTTTTGAGGGTGGTGGCCAGCCCCGACAGCCAGTACGCCTACGCCGACATCGTCCGCGTCGGTGGTTACGAAGACGCGGTGTTGGTGATCAACTCCACCACCGGTGTCAGCACCGCTATCCCTATCGGCAACACCAAAACCTATTTCGGGCTGGTCGTCAGCCCCGACAGCCGCTACGCCTACATCGCCAACTGGTATGACGGCACCGTATCGGTCATCAACCCGGTGACCGGCACCGCCACCGCCATCCCCGTGGGCAGCGGCCCCAGCAGCGTGGCGGTCAGCCCCGACAGCCGCTACGTCTACGTCACCAACGCCAGCGACGGCACGGTATCGGTCATCAATCCCGCGACCAACACCGCCATCGCCACCATCCCGGTCGGCAACGGCCCGACCAGTGTGGTCGTCAGCCCCGACAGCCGCCACGCCTACGTCACCAACGCCGGCGACCGCACCGTGTCGATCATCGATCCGGCCACCCGCACCGCCATCAGCATCCCCGTCGGGAAAGACCCGGGCTCTCTGGTGGTCAATGGTGATGGCACCCGCCTTTACGTGGTCAATTCCGGCGACAACACAGTGTCCGTCATAAACATCACCAGTCGCGTCGTCACTACCGTCCTCGTCGGCAACCATCCGTCCCGCGTAACGCTCAGTCCCGACGGCACCCACGCCTACATCACGAACATGGCCAACAACTCCCTGTCGGTGATCGGCAAACCCGGCAGCTCCGGCGGCGGAAGTGATGACGGCTCGACCAATCCGATTGACGTGATTCTGGGATCTCTCGACGCGTCGAACGAGCTCACCAAATGGATCACCAATCTGTCCAAGGTCTACGACTGGTCCGCACTGCTGAAGGGCGCGTCATTGGTGCAAGGGGTGATCAAGGTCGCCGACGGCCTATCCAAAGGCGACTTGCGCGAAATCGGCGACGGCGTGACCGACATTCTGTCGGTGCCGCTTCTCGGACCAGTCGCTCTCGTCGTCAGCGGCGTCAAACTGCTCGTCTCGATCTTCTACCCGATGAGCGACGAGCAAGAAGAGAAATTCTTCTCGTTCCGGGTCCGGTGCATGTTCCACAAGAATCAAGACGACCTCACCCCTAAAGAAGCGCAGCAGCTTGTTGACCGATACAGCCTGCCGGGCATCCTGGTCAACTTGCCCGTGGATTACGCGAAATACAACGTCGGTGGATTCTTTGGCCACTCTGTCTGTTGATGGAGTCTCCCGCGCCGCGGCCGCTCAGTAAGCCATGGCCTGAGCGCGCCGTACCACCTCGCGAGCCTGATGAGCGTGCAACGCATCCACCGGGCGAGCGTTACTGATCGACTCCCGTGACCCGTCGCGGGTCACCGTCAGCGAAGGATCCGCGGTGAACAGCCAGCGCAGGATCTCGGTCTCCTTGTAGCCGCCGTCGCGCAACACGTCCAGCAGCCCGGGCAGGCTCTTGACCACCTCGCCGTGCGGGGTGAGAAAGGCCTTGGGAATCATCGGCACACCGCCGCGCTTGACGGCGATCAGGTGGCCGTCGCGTAGCTGCTGGTGCACCTTGGTCACCGGGACTGCCAACAACTCGGCGACTTCGGGAAGGTTGTAGACGGGCTCGTCGGGATCCAGAACATCGTCACCGGCAGGAATGCTGCTCACCCGCCCCAGTCTAGAACTCCTTTGCCGCGACATACCATGTGTCGGTGACGTCGGACCCACTCAGCGGCGTGCTGCTGGAAGGCCGGTACCGCGTCGACACCAAGATCGCGACCGGCGGAATGTCGACGGTGTACCGCGGTCTGGATGTCCGTCTGGATCGCCCGGTGGCACTGAAGGTGATGGATGCGCGCTACGCCGGCGACAGCCAGTTCCTCACCCGCTTCCAGCGCGAGGCCCGCGCGGTGGCCCGGTTGAAGGATCCTGGGCTGGTCGCCGTCTACGACCAGGGTGGCGGCGGATCGAGCCAGGAGCCTCCTTTTCTGGTCATGGAGCTGGTCGAGGGCGGCACGCTGCGCGAACTGCTGCGCGAGCGCGGTCCGATGCCCCCGCATGCCGCCGCGGCGGTGCTGCGGCCGGTCCTCGGCGGCCTGGCCACCGCACACCATGCCGGGCTGGTACACCGCGACGTCAAACCCGAGAACGTCCTGATCTCCGACGACGGCGAGGTCAAGCTCGTCGACTTCGGCCTGGTGCGCGCGGTGGCCGAGGCCGGTATCACCTCGACCAGCGTCATCCTGGGCACGGCGGCCTACCTGTCCCCCGAGCAGGTCAGCAGCGGCGCCGCCGACGCCCGCAGCGATGTCTACGCCGTCGGGATCCTGGCCTACGAATTGATCACCGGCACAACACCGTTCACCGGTGACAATCCGCTCACCGTGGCCTATCAGCGGATGGACAACGATGTGCCGCTGCCCAGCACGGCGATCAGCGGGGTGCCACGCCAGTTCGACGAGTTCATCGCCCGCGCCACCGCCCGCAATGCCGACGATCGGTTCGCCGACGCCGAGGAGATGGCCGACGATCTCGACGCCATCGCCGCGGAGCTGGCGCTCCCGAAATTCCGCGTGCCGGCGCCGAATAACTCCGCCCAGCACGCCGCGGCAACCGCCTTTCACAGCCGGCCCACCGACGACTATCGGGCCGCCCAGTCCGCCCCGCCCGCGCCGGCACCCGTAAAGAATCCCACCCGGCAACTCGTTCGCGAGCCACAGGACTGGGAGCCCGCCCCGGCCGAGGACGAAAACCCGACAGTGGCAAGCCAATTCGCCGGTATCGACATCGGCGAATTCATCTGGGAACGCCAGCGGGCCCGGCGTTCACTGGTGTTCTGGGTGCTGATCGTGCTGCTGCTCACCGGTGGCGCGGCCGCGGCCGGCTGGACGCTCGGCACCAACCTCACCGCACTGATCTAGACAGATCCACCCTTGACAATCACTACACCCGTAGTGATACTGGAATTCATCCAATGATGAATTGTGGAGGTGATGGACATGACCGCACCCGATCTCGACGTCCTGGTCGTGGGCGCGGGTCCGACCGGATTGCTGCTGGCGAACGAACTGGTACGGCACGGCGTCACGCCGCGGATCATCGATCGGGCCCCGCAACCGGCGACCACCTCGCGCGCCCTCGTTGTCCAGCCCAGGACCCTGGAGATCTTCGACGACCTCGGTGTGGCCGACCAGGCCATCGCGGCGGGCACGTCAGCGTCCGAGCTGACCATCACCTTCGCCGACACGACGGTCGACATCGATTTCGCGGGCCAGCTGACCGGGCCGCAGAACCACACCGCCTACCCCGAGCCGCGCACGCTCTCGCAGCACGACACCGAACGCATCCTCACCGATCTCCTGGCCACCCGCGGCGTCACGGTTGACCGCGACGTCGCACTCACCGATCTCACCCAGGACGGCGACACCGTGACCGCGACATTGCGCCACGGCGACGGCTCGACCGAATCGGTGCGCTGCCGGTGGCTCGCCGGATGCGACGGCGCACACAGCGCGGTGCGCAAAGCCAGCGGGATCCCGTTCTCCGGCGACACGTACCGCGACGAGTTCATCATGGCCGACGCCGAACTCGACTGGAAGCTGCCGCACGGCGGGCTCTACGGATTCCCCAGTCCGGCAGGAATTTTCGCGGCCTTCTCGATGCCGGGGCACAACCGCTACCGCATCTTCGGGAACTTCCCGCCCCTGCCTGATGTCGCCGGCGGACCGGCTCCCGGATCCGACGGCCCGAGCGCCGAGTACAGCGAGCCGACGCACGACGAGTTCCAGGCCATGGTCGACGAGCGAGTCCCCTTCCCCGCGACCGTCGTCAAGGAGTTCTGGGTCACCCGCTACCGGGTGCACAGCCGCACGGTGCCGCGCTACCGGGACGGCCGGATCTTCCTGGTCGGCGACGCCGCCCACGTGCACAGCCCCGCGGGCGCACAGGGCATGAACACCGGCATCCAGGACGCCTACAACCTCGGCTGGAAGCTTGCGTTCGTGGTGCGCGGCCTCGCCGACGAGTCACTGGTGGACAGCTACAACGCCGAGCGGCACCCGATCGGCGTGCAACTTCTCAAGACCACCGACCGGATGTTCTCGGTCTTCGGCGGACAGAACCCGTTGGCGCGCTTGGCTCGTGGCCGAGTAGCGCCCGTGCTGGCCCGCCGGGTGCTCACCCGCGACTGGGTCCGCAGGCGCTTCATCGGCGTGTTGGCTCAGCTGCGGCTGCACTATCCGGACAGCCCACTGAGCGCCGAGGACGGGTCGGGCTGGCGCGGTGCCCCCGCTCCCGGCGACCGGGCCCGCGAGGCCGATGTGCTGATCGACGGCCGGCAGGGGCGCCTCTACGACGTGTTCCGCGGCACCCATCACACCGTGCTGCTGTTCACCGGGCTCGACGACAATGCCCGGCCGGCAGTCGAATTGTGCCGGCTCGCCGAAGAACTGGAAGCCGCGCATCCCGGGTTGGTGAAAGCCCACGTCGTCGACACCCGCTCGGCGCACCGTCAGTACGGCGTGACCAAGCCCAGTGCCTTCGTGATCCGGCCGGACAAGTACATCAGCTACCGCGGCCGCCCCGTCGAACTAGTCGCGCAGCATCTCCGCGACCAGGAACGCCAGCTCCAGTGACTGCTGGGTGTTCAGGCGCGGGTCGCAGGCCGTCTCGTAGCGGCCGGCCAGGTCGGAGTCCGAGATGTCCTGCGCCCCACCGAGACATTCGGTGACGTTCTCGCCGGTGATCTCGACGTGTATACCCCCGGGGTGCGTGCCCAGCGCTCGGTGCACCTCGAAGAAGCCCTGCACCTCGTCGACGATGCGGTCGAAGTGCCGCGTCTTGTAACCGGTGGACGACTCGTGGGTGTTGCCGTGCATCGGATCGCACTGCCAGATGACCTGGTGTCCCGAGGCCTGCACCTTCTCGATGATCGGGGGCAGCACGTCGCGCACCTTGTGGTTGCCCATCCGGCTGACCAAGGTGAGCCGGCCGGGCTTGTTGTTCGGATCGAGCCGCTCGACATACTCCACGGCCAGTTCGGGCGACGTGGTCGGGCCGATCTTCACCCCGATCGGGTTCGCGATCGTCTCGGCGAAGGCGACGTGGGCGCCGTCGAGTTGGCGGGTGCGCTCGCCGATCCACACATAGTGCGCCGACAGGTCGTAGAGCCGCGACTCGGGCGCTTCGGCCGGGAACTCCTCCGAAAGCCGCAGCATCGCGCGCTCGTAGTCCAGCACCAGCGCCTCGTGGCTGGCGTAGATGTCGGCGGTGTCGAGATTGCGATCGTTGACCCCGCACGCGCTCATGAACTTCAGACCGCGGTCGATCTCACCGGCCAGCTGCTCGTAGCGGGCACCGGCCGGCGAGGTGCGGACGAACTCGCGGTTCCAGTCGTGCACCAGGTGCAGCGAGGCCAGGCCCGACGACGTCAGGGCGCGGACCAGGTTCATCGCCGCGCTGGCGTTCGCGTAGGCACGCACCAAACGCGACGGATCGTGTTCGCGCACAGCGGCATCCGGCGCAAAACCGTTGACCATGTCGCCGCGGTAGGACTTCAGCCCCAGCGCATCGGTGTCCGACGAGCGCGGCTTGGCATACTGCCCCGCGATGCGGGCCACCTTGACCACCGGCAGGCTGGCGCCATAGGTGAGCACCACCGCCATCTGCAGCAGCGTGCGGATGTTGGCGCGGATGTGCGGCTCGGTGTTGTCGGCGAAGGTCTCGGCGCAGTCGCCGCCCTGCAGCAGGAAAGCCTCGCCGCGGGCGACGGCGGCCAGCTGGGCGGACAGCTTCTCGATCTCGGAGGGCACCGTGACCGGCGGCACGCTCTCCAGAACCGTCCGCATCGCCTGCGCCTGCCCGGCGTCCCAGCTGGGCTGCTGAGCGGCCGGCTTGCTCAGCGCGGCATCGAGCCGTCCGCGCAGATCAGCGGGCAGCGGCGGCAGCGACGGCAGCTGTTCGATGGGTACGTCAACGGTCCAGTTCACCCGACCATGGTAACCGGGCCACGCACCCCCTTTTACCGCTGAGCAGCGGCAGCGCCGACGTCGACCCCGGTGGTCATCAGCACATAGCGGCGCAGGTTGTGGCGGGCGTCGACGAGCGCATCGTGGGTGTCATGCGGCCGGGGTGGCATCCGGGGGCAGCCGCGGTCCTCCCAGAATTGGCGCAGCTCCCGGGTGAACCGCGGGATCTGCGGGGGCAGGCTGGTCATCGGCCCCCACAGCTGGCACAGCGCGACATGGTCGTAGGCGGACACCCAGGCCCACAACTCGATCGGCTCGTCACCGTCGATGTCGAAGAACTCCTCCAGACCCTCCCGGATCTGGCGGCGCGACCGCCACAGCTTCGACGACGGGCTCGGCAGTTTCGGCAGCACGTTGTTGCGCACCCACTTGCCGGCGGACTCCGGGTCGAATTCGGTGGAGATCGCGTAGAACTCGCGCCCGTCCTCGGCCACCACGCCGATCGAGATCAGGTCGATGATCCGGCCGTTGTCGATGAACTCGGTGTCGTAGAAATACCGCACTGGCGCACACCCTATCCCGTCGCGTCGACGGGCTGTGGCGGCGGCGCGGCGTGGATCTCCCTGTCCAGCTCGGCGTCGACTTCGGCATCGGCCGGGAAGGTGGGCTCGCCGGCGATGATGTGCTGCAGCCACAGCTTCGCCTGGACCACGGGCCTGCGCATATAGCGCTCCCGCTCCAGGGCCTTGTGCATCTTCTTGGGTTTGTCCTGGTAGTGCCAGCGCGCCCACGGGGCGTGCGGCCGCGACAGCCGGATCGCGCCGATGAACAGCAGTGGGGTGATGAACATACCGACCAGGCCGGTCCACACCTTGCCTTTGAGCAGCACGACCACCGCCAGTGCCAAGGTCATCGCGGCAAGGACGACGACGGCGGCGCGCGCCCCGACCGAGTTGTCCGCGCGCCAGATCCCGATCTCGAAGAACGACAACGGGTTGAACCCCATGATCAGCAGGCCCGCGACGGCGATCGCGGCGAACACCGCGTCCACCGAGGTGCGGCCGTCCTCGGCCCAGTACACGTCCTGCAGGTGCAGGATCAGCGCGAACTCGTCCAGAACCAGGGCGGCGCCGACCCCGAAAACGATTGCCGCTGCGGTGAATTCACCGACTCCGCCCTCGGTGGCCAACGTCACCATGCTGACCCCGGAGATCATCACCAGGACGACGCCGATCACGACGTGATGGATGTGCAGCCCACCGCTACCGGAGATGTTGCGCGGCTGCCACCACTTGCGGGGAGCATCGTTGCCGGCGTTGTGACGGATGTAGCGCACGATCGTCCGGGTCACGAAGAACGTCAGGATGAACGCGATCAGACACCACATCAGCGGTATGCGCCCCGGGGCGACGACGTCGAAGTGCAGTCCGAAGTTCACGGGGACCGAAGATACGCCGGATAACCACTGATGGGGGGCGGCACGGCCGGGATGAGTCCCGGCGCGTCGCAACGCACCGATAGTCTGATGGCGACATGAGGATGCGGCGGTTGCCCGAGCTGGGCAGTGTGGCGGCGCGGCCCTGGCTGACCGCGGGATGGCGCGTGACACAGGTCACCATCGTCGCGCTGCTGGTCAACGCCGGATGGTTACTGTTCGGCAAGATCCCCTACCGGATCGACATCGAGGTCTACCGCATGGGCGGGCAGGCCTGGCTGGACGGCCGGTCGCTGTACGCCGGCGACGCCACCTTCCACACCCTGATCGGGCTGGATCTGCCGTTCACCTATCCCCCGTTGTCGGCGATCCTGTTCAGCCCATTCGCCTGGATGCCATTCCCGGTGGCCAGCGTGACGATCACGGTGATCACGCTGGTGCTGGTGCTGTTGTCCACCTGGATCGTGTTGACCCGCCTGGCGGTGTGGCCGGCCTCGACGGTCACCAAGGAGCCGGCGTGGCTACGGCGGGCCTGGCTCGCGGCGGGCATCGTGGCGCTGGCGGTCATGTACCTCGAGCCCATCGACGCCAACTTCGACTTCGGTCAGATCAACGTCGTGCTGATGACGCTGGTGATCGCCGACTGCCTGCCGCGCCGCACGCCCTGGCCCCGCGGGATGCTGCTGGGCATCGCGATCGCGCTGAAGCTGACCCCCGCGGTGTTTCTGCTCTACTTCGTCCTGCGCCGCGACGGCAGGGCGGCCTTGACCGCACTCGGCACGTTCGTCGCAGCCAGCCTCCTGGGATGTGCGCTGGCCTGGCGCGATTCGGTGGAGTACTGGACCACGACCATCCGGCACACCGACCGCATCGGCAGCGCGGCGCTGAACACCAACCAGAACATCGCGGGCGCCCTGGCCCGGCTGGGCCTGGACAAGAGCACCCACTTCATTCTGTGGACCCTGGCCTGCTTCGCCGTGCTGGCCCTGACGATCTGGGCGGTCCGCCGGGTACTGGCCGCACACGAACCGACGCTGGCGCTGATGTGTGTGGCCCTGTTCGGCCTGGTGGTCTCGCCGGTGTCGTGGTCACACCACTGGGTGTGGGCGCTGCCGACGGTCATCACCGGTGCGGTGATCGCCTACCGCGGCCGCAATCTCGCCCTGGGTCTGGTCACCGCCGTCGGGGTGGTGCTGATGATGTGGATTCCGCTGGAGCTGCTACCCAAGCATCACGAGGAGACGGCGTCCTGGTGGCGCCAGCTCCTGGGCATGTCCTACGTGTGGTGGGCGCTCGCGGTGATCGTGGTCGCGGGGCTGACCGTGGTGACGGCCCGCACTAGCCCGCGGCGCTCTCCGGGATCCGCGCCGGTGGCTGACCTGGTTCACCCGGCTTAGGTTTTTCGGGGTCGTTGTTCTTCAGCGTCGCGGCGTAGATGTCGACGTACTCCTGGCCGGAGAGCTCCATCAGTTCGTACATGACCTCGTCGATGACCGCTCGCTCGATGAACCGGTTGCCCGCCAGGCCGTCGAATCGGGAGAAATCCATCGGCTTGCCGAAGCGCACCGTCACCCGGCCGAAGCGCCACATCTTCGAGCCGGGCGGGTTCACGACATCGGTTCCGATCATCGCGACCGGAATCACCGGAACCTGGGTCTGCAGGGCGAGGCGGGCCAGCCCGGTCTTGCCCTTGTAGAGCCGGCCGTCCGGCGAGCGGGTGCCCTCCGGGTACATGCCGAGCAGCTTGCCTTTCTTCAGCAGTCGCTCGGCGGTGTTCAGCGCCGCCTCGGCGGCGTCGGCGTCGGTGCGGTCGATCGGCACCTGGCCGGCGGCCGTGTAGAACCACCGGGTGAACCAGCCCTTCACACCGGTTCCGGTGAAATATTCGGACTTGGCCAGGAACGTGATCCGGCGGCTCACCACCAGTGGCAGATAGAAACTGTCCGCCACCGCCAGGTGATTACTGGCCAGGATGACCGGTCCGGAACTCGGAACGTATTCCAGCCCTTCGACTTTCGGCCGACCGAGCAAAGCCAACAGGGGTCCCATGAAGATGTACTTGAACAGCCAGTACCACATGGGGCCTCCGATCGGTCACGCGCTTTCGGCTAACTCTACCCAGGCCTGCGGACGCCGACCACAGCTCGCGTCACTCCTCGACGCTCACCGGGATGTGTTGGTAGCGGGCCGGCCCGGGATCGGGCGAATCGGGACCGGGCTCATCAGGCGGTGCTCCGTCCGGCCCCGGCTCGGCTGGGTCATCCTCGTCGATCATCGCCCGCAGCATCGTCACCAGGGCCACGCTGTGCTCGGCGACGACGGTCAGCAGCGGGTGCTGCTCACCGTTGACCAGTGCGGCCAGCGCACACACCGGGCACCACACCTGCTGGCACTTGCCCTGCGCGCTGCCCGCCGTCATCGCGACGCCGGCGCGGACGGCGGGGTCGAGCCGGTCCAGGATCGCCTGGGCCAGCGCGCGAAGTTCGGGACCCAGGTCGGGATGCGGGCCGGTCACGCGGGCCACACCTCCGGGTTGGGTCTGAAGCGCACGGTCAGCTCGGTGCCGCGCAGTGCCGCATCCACCACGATGCACCGCCGCAGGACCGACGCCAGTCGCACGCGGCGCCGCATTCCTGCCGCGCCGATGATCAAGTCGTCGTCGACCCGGCCCAGCGTCAGCGTCCCCGGATCGATTTGCGGCAACTCTAACCGCATGCGGTAGATCGCATCGACTCCTGAGCCGGATTCGCGATCCACCACTGGTTTCAGCGGTCCCGGCGGCGGTGAGCCGTCGCGCCTGCGCGCGCTGTCGAGCAGCTGGCCCAGCGCCTTGGCCCCGATCGGCTCGCCCGCCAGGTGCGGAGCCAGGACCAGTTGGACATCGCCGATCGCGGTGGTCAGCTCGTCGAGCACCGCCTGCTGCTCGACGATCCGCTCCGAGTACCAGTCGAAGGCCGGATGCTCGGGAAGGTTGCGGTACTCGTACGAATCATCCTGGACCAGAATCTGATTGACCAAGAGCTCAGCAACCCGCACGCCCATCAGCACCAGCGAGCCCAGCGTGCGCACGGCCTCGGCGGCCACCACCCGTTCGGCGGTGAGCACCAGATGGGCGCTGACCCGCTGCCCGTCGGTGAGCAGTGCGGACAGCCCCTCGACCCCGCCGGCGATCCCCTCGATCACCGCGACGGTGACCGCACTGTGCGCGCTGTCGATCGCCGCGCTCAGCCGGCGATGCCGGGGCCAGGCCCGCTCGAGGTACATCGCGAACGTCGCCGGCAGTGTCAGCATCCGCATCGCGTCGGCGGTCGAGGCACAGTCGACGACGACGTAGTCCCACCGGCCGGAGTCCGCCAGCGCGGCCACCTCGGCAAGGCCGAGCACCTCCTGAACACCGGGCAGCGCGGAAAGTTCTTCCGGGGCAACGCCTTTGAGATCGGAGTTGGGAAACCGGTCGGCGAGTACCGGCGCAATCGCCCGCCACCTGCCTTCCAGCAGCGCCAGGGTGTCCAGGGCCAGGGCGTCGAGGTGTCCGCCACCGACGGCGTCGGTGCCCTCCTCGGTGAGAATTCGCACCGGCTCGCGCCCACCGGTCGGCGGTACCGCAACGCCGAGCACGTCACCCAGCGAGTGGGCCTGGTCGGTGGACACCGCCAGCACCCGTTCGCCGGCCAGCGCCGCCCGCACCGCCGTCGCGGCCGCCAGCGTCGACTTGCCCACGCCACCCTTGCCGACGAAGAAGCTGATCCGGGCCTGGTCGGTCAGGCCCGCATCGGCGGGGGCGGCGTCGGGGGTCACTCAGCCCTCGACCCATTTCTTCAGGTCCTTGAGCGCGGTGTCCGTGAGTCGTCGCTCGGCTTTGCGCTTGAGCAGCCCGATCATCGGGATGATCAGGTCAACCGAGAGCTCGTAGGTGACATCAGTTCCAGAACCCTTGGGAGTCAACGTATATGCGCCGTCGAGCGCCCTCAGCAGCGAGCTCGAGACCAGCGACCAGCGCACCGACTTGCGATCGGCGGGCCAGTCGTAGGACAGCACCATGGTGTCTTTGAGCACCGCGGCATCCAGAACCAGCCGGGCGGTCAGCGGGTAACCCTGTTCGTCGGAATCGAGAACCTCGGTCTCCTTGTATTCCGAGACCCACTGCGGGTACGCCCCGATATCGGCGATGGCGTCCATCACAGTGCGAGGATCTGCGTCGATGTAGATGGTCTGCGCCGTCTTGTCAGCCACTGTTGCCAATTCCCGTCGCTTTACGCTGCCCGACCCGACAGGTCGCGCTCCCTCGGCCACAAACGGTACCCTCCCCGTTGCACGTGTGACCCGATATCAGTGCCCGGGTGCAACCCCCACCGGGCGACCCGCCTCCAGTGTGGATTTCACCTCGAACGCCATCCGTTTTCCCGCTACCCGACGCTGATGGTTCAGCTTGGGCAAGTTCATCTTGGCAAGCTGCCAGGCCGCGACACCGGACGGCTCGGCGTGCAGAAAGTAGTGCAGCAGCACGCCGTCGAGCACCGGCTCCAGCCAGATTTCCATGGTGCCGGTCAGCGGACCGGTCAACGTCCAGCGCACACCCTTGTCGGCCCGGTCCTCGACGACCTCGAGCCGCAGATCCGGCCACCATCGCCGCCAGCTCGCCCGGTCGGCGACCGCACGCCCCACCGCCGCCGGATCCGCCGCGATGAACGTCTCGTCGGCGACCTGGATGCTGTTCATGGGCACAAGCTTCACATATCGGGCCCGTCCGGCCGCCGCCACCCGTTGACTAGGCTGGTCGTTATGCGTGAATACAGCGTTCCGGCGTCGTTCACCATCGGTGAACACGACCATGTGGCCAGCCCGGTCTATGAGCACGAACGCACCGATCCGAACTACGTGATCCTGCAGCGACTGGTCGAGGGCGCCTGGACCGACGTGACCTGTGCGGAGGTGGCCGCCCAGATCCGCTCGGCGGCCCTGGGTTTGATCGCCGAGGGCGTGCAGCCCGGTGACCGGGTGGCGATCCTGTCGGCGACCCGATATGAGTGGGTCATCCTCGATTACGCGATCCTGTCGATCGGCGGGGTCACCGTCCCCATCTACGAGACGTCGTCGGCCGAGCAGGTCCAGTGGGTGCTGGAGGATTCCGGCGCCGTACTGGCGTTCACCGAGACCGAGGCGCACGCCCAGATGGTCGCCGAGTTGCGCAACACGCTGCCGGCCCTGCGCAAGACCCTGCGCATTCAGTCGATCGGCGAGCTGGGCGGCGTCGATCCCGCAGAACTGGACCGGCGCCTGGAACAGCTGCGCTCGAGCGACCCGGCGACGCTGATCTACACCTCGGGCACCACCGGCCGACCCAAGGGCGTCGCGCTGACCCATACCAATCTGCTGTCCGAGACCCGTGGCGCCACAACGTGTTTCCCGACGCTGCTGCGCCAGAACGAACGCCTTCTGGTCTTTCTGCCGTTGGCCCACGTATTGGCCCGCGCCCTGTCGATGACGGCGTTCGCCAACAAGGTCACCCTCGGCTACACCAGCGACATCAAGAACCTGGTGCCGATGCTGCAGGTGTTCAAGCCGACGATCGTGGTTTCGGTGCCCCGGGTGTTCGAAAAGGTCTACAACACAGCGGAATTGAATGCCAGCGACAGCGGCAAGGGCCGGATCTTCGAGCTGGCGGCCAAGACGGCGATCGCCTACAGCGAGGCGTTGGAAACGGGCTCACCGAACCTGCTCCTCAAGGCAGGCCACGCGGTGTTCGACCGGCTGGTCTACGGCAAGCTGCGCGCCGCCCTCGGTGGCGACTGCCACGCCGCGATCTCCGGCGGTGCGCCGCTGGGCAAGCGGCTCGGCCACTTCTACCGCGGCGTCGGATTGTCGATCTACGAGGGGTACGGACTGACCGAGACCAGCGCGGCGATCACGGTGAACCGGATCGGCGAGCTCAAGGTGGGCACGGTGGGCAAGTTGGTGCCGGGTAACAGCATGAAGGTCGCAGCGGACGGCGAGTTGCTGGTCAAGGGCGGCGTGGTGTTCGACGGGTACTGGCGCAACGACAAGGCCACCGCCGAGGCGATCATCGACGGCTGGTTCCACACCGGCGATCTGGCCAGCGTGGACGCCGACGGCTTCCTGTCGATCACCGGCCGCAAGAAGGAGATCATCGTGACCGCGGGCGGCAAGAACGTCGCCCCCGCCGTACTCGAGGATGCGTTGCGGGCGCATCCACTGATCAGCCAGGCGATGGCGGTCGGCGACAACCAGCCGTTCATCGGCGTGTTGATCGCCATCGATCCCGAGGCGTTCGACGTGTGGAAGTCCCACCACGGCAAGGCCACCGGCGCATCGGTCGCGGAGCTGCGGGAGGATCCCGACCTGGTCGCCGAGATCGAATTGGCGATCAAGGACGCCAATCAGCATGTGTCACATGCGGAGTCGATCCGCAAGTTCCGGATCCTGCCGGCTGACTTCACGGAAGCGACGGGTGAGCTGACACCGACGCTGAAGGTGAAGCGCAATGTGGTGGCGCAGAAGTTCGCCGGCGATATCGAGGCGATCTACGCCAAGTAGCGGCTAGGCCGGCCAGTCGGCGCCCAGCAGCGTGATGCCACCATCCACGACCAGCAACTGGCCGGTGATCCAGGACGCGTCGTCGGACAGCAGGAATGCCACCGCTGCGCCGATATCGTCAGGAACGCCAAGCCTTTTGAGCGGGTAGGTGGCGGCCACCTCCCCCTCACGGCCTTCGTAGAGCGAGGCGGCGAACCGAGTCTTGACGGTGGCGGGTGCGACGGCATTGACGCGGACGGCCGGGCCGAGCTCGGCGGCCAGTTGCTGGGTCAGGTACGTGAGCATCACCTTGGTGGCGCCGTAGAACCCCATGTCAGGGGCCGGCCGGATGCCGGCCACCGAGGACACGTTGACGACGGCGCCGCCGTGCTCGCCCATCCAGGCCCGGTGCGCGTGCTGCACCCAGGACAGCGCGGCGATGCAATTCACGTCGACGGTCTTCCTGGCGTCGGCTGGGTCGGTGTCCACCAGGGGCCCGTGGCAGTAATTGCCTCCGGTGTTGTTGACGAGCAGGTCGAGGCTGCCGAACGCGTCGATCGCGCAGTCGACCACCGTGGCCTGATGCCCGGGGTCATCGGCGGACCCTGCCAACCCGACCGCGTGTGCGGGGCCGCCGAGGGTCCCGACGGCCTCGTCGAGGGTCTGCTGGGTGCGCGCCGTGATGACGACGCGGGCGCCGCCCTCGATCAGGCGCTGCGCTACTGCCAGCCCGATGCCGCGGCTGGCTCCGGTGACGACCGCGGTCTTGCCTTCGAATGTGCCGGCCATGTCCGCTCCCTCGCACTGGTGAGCCTGTGCAACAGCCAGGCCAAGGGAATCGTGACGCCCAGAGTCAGAACGTACAAGCCCGTCAGCGACCCGGTGAACAACGGCCAGCCCAGCACCGCCCCCAGCACGACGGCCATCACCAGCACGTGCAGCAGGAAGATCTCGTAGGAGATCCCACCCAGCCACACCATCGGCCTGCTGCTCAGCAGCCGGTCGAACATCCCGCCCCCGCCCAGCGTCGGCGCCGCCACGACGAGCGTCGCGATCGCGGCGTACAGCAGCGCCTTGGCCACCGGCTGCCACAGCGGTACCGGACCCATCGTGATCGCGCCGGCGAGCGGGGTGGACACCACCAGATAGAGCGCACCGGCGGCAGGCACCAGAAGGCCGGCGCGCGAGCGCATTCCCAGGACCTGCAGCACGGCCACCGCCATGCCGCCGGCGAACGAGGCCAGCTGCGCGGGCAGCCACATCCCTGCCGAATTCGGCAGCCAGTCGCCCGCGTTGACCACGATCAGCCACACCGGACTGATCGCGGCCAGGCCCGCCAGACCGGCCAGCAGCCTCCCCGGCCGCCACCGATCACCGCACAGCACCACCAGCAGCAGGTGGGCCAGCAACGGCAGCACCGCGTAGAACGCCGCCTCGACCGCCAGGCTCCAGGTCTGTGACAGGCCGCGGTGCAGGTAGGTGAGCAGATAGTTGTCCGTGTAGATCTGGGTCAGGGTGAGGTGGCGGATCAGCCCCGACCAACTCTGGCCGGGATTGGGGCCGGTCGAATAAAAGGAATAGACGCCGTAGGCCAACAGGACGGTCACCACGTAGGCGGGCATGATGCGGCGCAGTCTGCGCCGGGCATAGGTCCGTGCCGACGGCGCCGCGGTCGCATCGGCCGCCGCGACGACCCATGGGCGGAACAGCAGGAAGCCGGACAATGCGAAGAAGATCGATACCCCGATCTCCATCCGCGCCCAGACCAGGCCGATGTAGCCGTGGGCGAGCGTGCCGGTCGCGAACGCCGCGTGGGTGCCGACCACCAGCAGCGCCGCCAGCGCGCGCAGTCCGGTCAGTGAATCCAGCCGGCCGCCGACCGACCGGGGTACACCGGTGCGAAGGTCGAGGTCAGGGCTGGCGAGCACCCCGGCGAGGGTACCCGTCAGATCAGGCCGGCCACGAAACCCGCCGCTTGATCGGGGTAAGGAGGCAGCTCGTAGTTGCTGTGCGCGGCGCGGTCGAGGCCCGCCGAGCAGATCGGGTCACCGCCGCTGCAGATGTCGATGGCCCGGCCGGCGAACTGGCCGGTGCTCGACAGCGGTGATCCGAACCGCGCTCCCGGGTTGCCGAACACCGCGACCGCGGCGACGCGGCCGGCCGCGGCCGGCGGCAGCGGCGGAGCCGACCCGATGCTGCCGATCCGCTGCCCCACGGGCGGCACACCGGCCAGCATCGACACCGCCGCCGCGCCCTGAGAGAACCCGCCGAGCACCAGCGAGGTCTGCGGGCAGCGCGCGCTCATGTCGGCGATGCGGCCGGCTGCGTCATCCGCGCCGGACGATGCCGCCAGGAAGTTGAAGCTGGCCGGGTAGTTCACCGCGTAGGTGTCCATGGTCCGCCCGCCCAGCCGCGGCGCGAGCGCGTCGGCGAAGGCCTGCCCCACCCGCCCGAGGCCCGGTGGTTCACCGGTACCGCGGGCAAAGATCACCTCGACGTCTGGGCAGTCGTCGGCCGTGGCCACACCGGCCGGAACCAGCAGCGCCGCCGCGGCGGCCAGGACGCCGCCGAGTGCGGCGATCCGGGACATGCTCATCGGCACATCGTCACACGGTGTGATCGGCCGCACGCAGGAGTTCGGAAAGCCTCGCCGTGTGGGCCGACCAGCTCCAGTCCGTCTGCACCCACCGTCGGCCCGCCTCTCCCATCCGCGCGGCCAGCTTCGAGTCGGCAAGGATGCCCGAGACCGCGTCGGCGATCTGCTCGACCGAACGCCCGTCGACGACCCGTCCGGTCTCGCCATCGACGACCGCCTCGGGGGCGCCGCCCGAGTCACCGGCGACCACCGGCACCCCGGTGGCCGACGCCTCCAGGAACACGATCCCGAGACCTTCCACGTCGAGGCCGGAACCCCTTGTGCGACAAGGCATCGCAAAGACGTCGGCCATCGCGTAGTGGCCCGGCAATTCGGCGCCGGGAACCGCCCCGGTGAACACGACGTTGTCTTTGACCCCGACGGTGTCGGCCAGCTTGTGCAGGTCCTCGGCATAGGGGCCACCGCCGACGATCACCAGGACCGCATCGTCGATTCGGCGGCGGATCTCCGGCAGCGCTTTGATGAGCATGTCCTGTCCCTTGCGCGGCACCAGCCGGGACAGGCAGAGGACCGTCGGCCGCTCGCCAAGGCCATGGCGGGCGCGCAGTTCAGCCCTGGCCACGGGGTCCGGCCGGAACCGGTCGGAGTCGACGCCGGGCGGCAGGTGTTCCAGCGCAGCCGCCGGGCCGAACGCGGAGGCGATCCGGCCCCGGGTGTAGTGGCTGACGTAGGTCACGACGTCGGCGTCGGTGCCGATGCGCCGAAGCGCCGAGCGGGCGACCGGCAACATCGACCAGCCCACCTCGTGGCCGTGGGTGCTGGCCAGCACCCGGCGCGCACCGGCACCGCGGGCCCGGTTGGCCAGCAGCGCCAGCGGAGCGGCAGCGCCGAACCACACCGTCTCGATGCCGTGCTCGGCGATCAGGGCGCGCATCCGGCGGTCCACCCCCGGCTCGGGCAGCATCAGCGTGCCGGGGTGGCGCACGATGCGATATCCGGCGGCGCGGTCGTACGCAAGGGCACCCTTCCACTTCGGGGCGTAGACGGTGAGCTGGTGTTCGCCGGTAGCGGCGAGCCGGTTGACGAACTGTTCGAGATAGGACTGGATGCCGCCACGGCGGGGCGGAAAGTCATTGGTGACCAGCAGGATCCGCGTCATCGCTTACCTACGCTAGCCGGTCAGCCAGCGCGCCCAGCGGGCGCGTAGCGCGGCGGTGTCGGTGCCGAGTGCGCGCTGCACCGCGGTCGCGAAGTCGCCGTGTCCGGGCCCGCAGGCGTCGATGTAGAGCCGGCGCAGCGCCTCGACACCGTAGGTGTCGGCGACGAACCGGGCGAACCACCAGGCGCGGTCGTAGCCGCGTTCGCGCTGCGGCCCGGCCACGTCGAGGTCGGCGTCGTCGGGCAGCGCGGTGTTCGCCGCGGCATCCGGAGGCGGTGGCTGCGGTGGTCGCGCAACGAAATCGGCCACCCCCTCGACCAGCCAACGCGGCGCGTCGAGGGCGGTGTCGGCGCGGGCGGCGAGGTGAAACAACTCATGGGTCAACACGATTCGCAGCGACACCTCGCTCATGTCGGCCGCGCCGGGGGCGAAAACCATGCGCTGTCCGCTGGCGTGATGGTGTTCGAAGTCGACGCTGTCGGCGACCGATACCGCGGCGATGTCCTGCCATTGTCCGTTCGGCGCGAGGCCGGCCTGCTCGACGAACTGTGCTTGCGAGTCGGTGGCGATCACGACGATCTCGCGGTCCCAGTCGGTGCCCCAGAACTTTTCGACGGCACCGACGGCGTCACCGATCTCCCCGGCGATCCGGGTGAGCAGCCCGTCGGTGCGGCTGCCGCCCAGGCTGATCAGCCGCACGGTACGGCCGTCGCCGACCACCAGGGGGGCCGGCGCGGGAATCGCGGCGGGCCGTTGCAACGGCGGAGCGGCCGACGGCGTCGCGATCAGGGCCGACGCCACGAGCAGTTGGGCGACCAACGCGACGGTGAGGGCAGCCCGCCACCGCGGCCGGTCAGTAGCGGCGGACGTTGTAGATCGGGGCGTTGTTCACCGGGGAGATCATCACCGGCCGGCCGAACGTCGAGGCGTGCACCATCATCCCGTCGCCGATGTAGATCGCCGAGTGCGAGGCGTCGGAGTAGTAGTTGACGACGTCACCGGGCTGCATCTGGTCCATCGAGACCGGCTGGCCACCGTGGGCGAGGGCCTGGCTGGAGTGCGGAAGGAAGATGCCGGCCTGTTGGAAGGCCCACATGACCAGGCCGGAACAGTCGAACTGGTTGGGACCCGAGCCACCCCAGACGTAGGGGTCGCCGATCCGGGTGAGCGCGGCCTGCACGGCTACGGCACCCTGATCGCTACCAGGACCGGGGACCGCGGCCATCGGGATGACCTGGGCGGCGTCCGGCGGCGGCGGCGCATCCGGCGGCGGCATACCCGGGGGCAGCGCATCCGGCGGCGGCGCATCGACCAGCGGCGGCAGTCCTTCGGGCGCCGGCGCGGCGAGGATGTCCGCGGGCGGAGGCGGTCCGGGGGCGGCCAGCGCGGTGCGCTGATCCGGGGTCAGGGTCTGGTAGCGCGACTTCACCGCCGCGATCTGGATCTGCAGCTGAGACTGCTTGCGTTGCAGGTCGGCGCGCACTGCCGCCGCCTGCTCGGCGGCCGTCTTGGCGTCAGCTGCCGACTTCGCCGAGGCGGCCTCGGCCTGGCGAAGTTCGTCGTTGGCCCGGCGGTAGCTCTCCATCTGGGCGGACATCTCGGTGGCCATCGCGCGCTGAACGGTCAACTTGTCGATCAGGCCCTGCGGCGACTCGGCGGTCAGGATGGCGCTGAGGCCATCCGTGCTGCCACCCATGTAGACCGCGACAGCAAATTTGTCGACCTTCTGCTGGTAGGTCGCCAGCTGGGCTTTGGCCACATCCGCCGCGGCGAGGTCATCGGTGTGCTTCTTCTCCGCAACGCTCTCGGCCTGCAGCTTCGCGTCGAGATCGAGCTGAGCGGAATGCATCGACTCGGTGAGCTGTTCTGCCTGTCGTGACAGTTCATTCAGCTTGGCCAGACCGTCTTCGGCGGGGTCGGCGTGCACCGATCCGGAGATAACGCCGGAGAACACGATGAGCCCCGCGATACCACCTACTAGAGGGCGTTTGAAAACGCGTTTAGCCAGGTACCTGCGGTCAAAGCTCAAAATTGCGTTCCTTTAAGTGCCGTCGATGTTTGTGCATCGAGTGCCTTAGGTCTCGATCAGGTTACGAAATGGCATCGGCGTTGTCCAACCAGGGAGCCACTTCTCAAGAGACTCTCAGCCTCATCGGCCACACCGGCCACAACCTGCCAACCAACCTATCAGGCCACTAGCTCGCCAGCCCGGAACCCCCGCGGCGGTGGATCGGCACCAGCTTCAAGCGCGGCGCCAGACCGGCTTCTGCCAGCACTTCCAGCGCTGCCCGCTCGTCCTCCAGCAAAGTCTCGGGCACGCCGAGCAGCACGCTCACCACGCAATCGCGGCAGCCCGGCCCGCGTACCGCACAGTCGTCGCAGTCGATGACGACCGGTTCGGTCGAGTCTGTTCCCATCGCGGGACTCCCTTTCCTCGTGTTGGCCGCACGCTAACGCCGGCCACCGACAAGTCCCGCCGGCTGGCAACCCGGTTCACCCGCGCCGGAGTGGCACCACATCTGTGTCGGTGGGGCTGCCTACCGTGACTTGCTGTGGCGAGTTCACCGACTGACGTGCAGCTGAGCTTCGCCGACGTCGACCCGGCCGCCGATATCTCGCTGCGGGAAACCACCTTCGTGGTCGTCGACCTGGAGACCACCGGCGGGCGTGCCACCGCCTCGGCCGACGGCTCACGCGACGCGATCACCGAGATCGGCGCCGTGAAGGTCCGCGGCGGCGAGGTGCTCGGCGAATTCGCCACCCTGGTAGACCCGCAACGGTCCATCCCGCCGCAGATCGTCCAGCTGACCGGGATCACCACCGCGATGGTGCACGATGCACCCACCATCGCCGCGGTGCTGCCGATGTTCCTCGAATTCGCCCGCGGCGCCGTGCTCGTCGCGCACAACGCCGGCTTCGACATCGGCTTCCTGCGCTCTGCCGCCGAACAGTGCGGCATCTCCTGGCCGCGCCCGCCGGTGCTGTGCACGGTGAAGCTGGCCCGTCGGGTGCTCACCCGCGAGGAGGCGCCCAGCGTGCGGCTGGCCACGCTGGCCGCACTCGTCGGCTCCGCCACCCAGCCGACCCACCGGGCCCTGGACGACGCCCGCGCCACCGTCGACGTGCTGCACGCCCTGATCGAGCGGGTCGGCAATCAGGGCGTGCACACCTACACCGACCTGCGTGGGTACCTGCCCAACATCGCCAATGCCCAACGCGCCAAACGGGTTCTGGCCCGTAACCTGCCGCACCGGCCCGGGGTGTACCTGTTTCGCGGGCCGACCGGCGAGGTGCTCTACATCGGCACCGCCACCGATCTGCACCGCCGGGTCGGCCAGTACTTCACCGGCGCCGACCCGCGCGGGCGGATGAAGGAGATGGTCGGCCTGGCCACCAAGGTCGACCACGTCGAATGTGCGCACCCGCTGGAGGCGGGGGTGCGCGAACTGCGACTGCTGGCCGCCCACGCCCCGCCGTACAACCGCCGCTCGCGCTTCCCACACCGCTGGTGGTGGGTGGTGCTGACCGACGAGGCGTTCCCCCGGCTCTCGATCGTCCGCGAGCCGCGCCACGACCGTGCGATCGGCCCGTTCCGGTCGCGGGCCGACGCCGCCGACACCGCCGACCTGGTGGCCCGGTTCACCGGGGTCCGCACCTGCACGGCCCGCATCGGGCGCGGCGCCGAGCACGGCCCGGCCTGCCCCGAACGCGAGGTGTCCCCCTGTCCGGCACCGCGCGGCATCGCCGCGCCCGCCTACGCGGACGCCCCGCGGCGGGCGGCCGCACTGATCGCCGGACTGGACAACAGTGCGCTCGGCGCGGCCGTCGAGCAGGTGAGTGAGCTGGCCGGACGCGCCCGCTATGAAAGCGCGGCGCGGCTGCGCGATCACATCGCCGCAGCCGTCGACGTGCTGTGGCGCGGTCAGCGCCTGGGGGCGCTGGCCGCGCTCGAGGAGCTGGTGGCCGCCGCGCCGGACGGCGCGGGCGGCTGGCAACTCGCGGTCGTGAGACACGGACAGCTCGCGGCAGCCGGCGTCGCACCCCGTCGCGTCCCGCCGATGCCCGTCGTCGAAGCCCTGCAGGCGTGCGCGCAAACGATCCTGCCCAGACCTGCGCCGCTGGGCGGGGCGCTCGTCGAGGAGACTTCCCTGATCGCCCGCTGGCTGGCCGCACCAGGGGTTCGAATAGTCTCGGCCACAACAGGTTTGGCCTCACCACTGCGGTCAGCGGGCTACTGGGCGCAGTGGTCTGCGAGTGCCCGATCCGCTCGACTCGCGGCCGAACAGCTCAGCTCAGAGTCCTTGCGTGAACCGCACCCATCGCGCCAGGAGTTGCTCGGCCGCCCCGGAGTCGATCGCCTCGGCGGCACGGGCCAGGCCGTCCTCCCAGCACGGCAACCATTCGGCGTGGCTGGATAGTCCGCCGTGGGCGACCAGCGCCCCGGCCGCGTTGAGAATCACTGCGTCCCGCACGGGTCCCTGCGCGCCGCCCAGCACCTCGCGCGCCGACTGGGCGTTCTCCTGCGCCTCCCCGCCGACCAATTCCTCGATGCGGGCCCGCGCGAAACCGAATCCCAGCGGATCGAAGGTGAGTTTGTCGATGGTGCCGGCCTGCACCCGCCAGATGGTGCTGGTGGTCGTGGTGGTCAGCTCGTCGAGACCGTCGTCGCCGTGCACCACGAGCACACTGCAGCGCCGCGCGGCGAACACCCCGGCCATCACCTCGGCCAGATCGCCGAACGCGCAGCCGATCAATCCCGCGCGGGGACTTGCTGGATTGGTCAGCGGCCCAAGCAGATTGAATACCGTCGGCGTGCCGATCTCGCGGCGCGGCGGCCCGGCGAACTTGTAGGACGGGTGGAATACCGGCGCGAAGCAGAACCCGATACCGACCTCTTGCACACTGCGGGCCACCTCGTCGGGACCCAGGTCGATACGCACGCCGAGCGCCTCGAGCATGTCGGCCCCGCCGCTTTTCGACGAGGCCGCGCGGTTGCCGTGCTTGACCACCGGCACGCCCGCTGCGGCGACGACGATCGCCGCCATCGTCGAGAGGTTGACGGTGTTG
The DNA here is from genome assembly GCF_013404075.1 of Mycolicibacterium vinylchloridicum. Taxonomy (GTDB): domain Bacteria; phylum Actinomycetota; class Actinomycetes; order Mycobacteriales; family Mycobacteriaceae; genus Mycobacterium; species Mycobacterium vinylchloridicum. Next base: position 5,819 of record NZ_JACBJQ010000022.1, on the reverse strand, counting down.
GCTTTGTCGCCCCCGGTTCCGACGATGTCGACGGTGTCAGTGCCGATGACATCGGTGGGCACCATGCGCGCGTAGTGCAGCATCGTGTCGGCCAACTCACGCACTTCCGCCGGCGTTGGACGCTTCATCTTCATCGACACGCCGAAAGCGGCGATCTGAGCGGGCGTCGCGACCCCGGTCATGATCTGGTTCATCGCCCAACTCGCCTGCCCCGGGATGAGTTCGAGGCTGGCCGTCAACCGGTCCAGGACCTGCGGCCATGACGAATTCGGCGCCTCGGCGCCGGGGACGGAATCAGGGTGAGTCACGCGCCGATATTCCCATGCCATACGGGAACTCCACAGCCCGGTCAGCCGACAGTTCTGACTAATTCGCCCCCTGGCTGTACCTCAACAACTACAAAGCGTCATACTTCTTCATGTGACGAGCGCTGTTGGCACCTCGGGAACTGCGATCACATCGCGCGTACATTCGCTGAACCGGCCGAACATGGTCAGTGTTGGCACCATCGTGTGGCTTTCCAGTGAACTGATGTTCTTTGCTGGACTGTTCGCGATGTACTTCACTGCCCGTGCTCAGTCCGGTGGGGCATGGCCGCCGCCGCCGACCGAACTGAACCTGTATCAGGCGGTTCCGGTGACGCTGGTGCTGATCGCGTCGTCGTTCACCTGCCAGATGGGTGTGTTCGCGGCCGAGCGCGGTGACGTCTACGGCCTGCGCCGCTGGTATGTGATCACGTTCCTGATGGGTCTGTTCTTCGTCGGCGGCCAGGCCTACGAGTACTTCCACCTGGTCACCCACGGCACGACCATCCCGGGCAGCGCCTACGGCAGCGTGTTCTACCTCGCCACCGGCTTCCACGGCCTGCACGTCATCGGCGGTCTGGTCGCCTTCATTCTTCTTCTGCTGCGCACAGCGATGAGCAAGTTCACGCCTGCCCAGGCGACTGCGGCCATCGTCGTGTCCTACTACTGGCACTTCGTCGACATCGTGTGGATCGCCCTGTTCGCGACGATCTACTTCATCCGATGAGAAGGGGTTCGATGCTCAAGAGATCGGCGCGGGTGAAGGAACCGATCAGCGACAAGTCGCGTCGTCGGCTTCGTCGCCGCCTGACCGGAGCGGTGCTGCTGCTGGTCGGCCTCGGTGTCGCCGGCGGACTTGCCGCCACGCTGACGCCCACACCGCAGGTCGCGGTGGCCGACGAATCGCAGTCGGCCCTGCTGCGCACCGGTAAGCAGCTGTTCGACACCTCGTGTATCAGCTGCCACGGCGCCAATCTCCAGGGCGTACAGGGCCGCGGCCCCAGCCTGGTCGGCGTCGGAGAGGCCGCGGTGTACTTCCAGGTCTCCACCGGCCGCATGCCCGCGATGCGCGGTGAAGCCCAGGCCCCGCGCAAGGACCCGATCTTCGACGAGGCCCAGATCGACGCGCTCGGCGCCTACGTCCAGGCCAACGGCGGTGGCCCGCTCGTTCCGCGGGACGCCAACGGTCAGGTCGCCGACCACTCGCTGCTCGGCAACGACGTCGCCCGCGGCGGCGACCTGTTCCGGCTCAACTGCGCCTCATGCCACAACTTCACCGGCAAGGGCGGCGCACTGTCGTCGGGCAAGTACGCCCCCGACCTCGAGCCGGCCACCCCCGCGCAGATCTATACCGCCATGCTGACCGGTCCGCAGAACATGCCCAAGTTCGGTGACCGCCAGCTCTCACCCGAGGAGAAGCGGGACATCATCGCCTACGTGCGCATGGCCACCCGCGCGCCGGATCCCGGCGGCTACGGCCTCGGCGGTTTCGGACCCTCGTCCGAAGGTATGGCGATCTGGATAATCGGCATGGTCGCCTGCATTGCGGCGGCGCTGTGGATCGGAGCGAGATCATCATGAGTGACGTGAATCGGCCGAGCGACGAACAGCTCGCTGCGATGTCACGCGAAGAGCTCCTCGAGCTCGGCGGCAAGCTCGACGGCGTCGACATCATCCTCAAGGAGCCGCGCTGGCCGGTCGAGGGCACCAAGGCCGAGAAGCGTGCCGAGCGTCTGGTGGCGATCTGGCTGCTGTTGGGTGGCCTGTTCGGCCTGGCGCTGCTGCTGGTGTTCATCTTCTGGCCGTGGCAGTGGGACGGCTCCAACGGGTTCTCGCTGTCCGAGTACGCCACTCCGCTCTACGGGCTGACGTTCGGTATGTCGATCCTGGCGATCGGCATCGGTGCGGTGCTCTACCAGAAGAAGTTCATCCCCGAAGAGATCACCGTCCAGGACCGCCACGACGGACGTTCCCCGGAGATCGAACGCAAGACCGTGGTGGCCAACCTCACCGATGCGCTGGAAGGCTCGACGATCAAGCGGCGCAAGCTCGTTGGGCTGTCGCTGGGGCTCGGGCTCGGGGCGTTCGGCGCGGGCACGCTGGTGGCGTTCATCGGCGGCTTGATCAAGAACCCGTGGAAGCCGGTGGTTCCGACCGCCGAGGGCAAGAAGGCCGTCCTGTGGACGTCGGGCTGGACCCCGCGGTTCACCGGCGAGACCATCTTCCTGGCCCGGGCAACCGGACTTCCGGGACAGTCGCCGTTCGTCAAGCTGCGGCCCGAGGACATCGACGCCGGCGGCATGGAGACGGTGTTCCCGTGGCGTGAGAGCGACGGCGACGGCACCACCGTCGAGAGCCACCATCGGCTGGGCGAAATCGCGATGGGCGTGCGTAATCCGGTGATGCTGATCCGCATCAAGCCGGTCGACATGGGCAAGGTGGTCAAGCGCGCCGGCCAGGAGAGCTTCAACTTCGGCGATCTGTTCGCCTACACGAAGGTCTGCTCGCACCTGGGCTGCCCGGCCTCGCTGTACGAGCAGCAGACCTACCGCATTCTGTGCCCGTGCCACCAATCGCAGTTCGACGCACTGCATTTCGCACGGCCGATCTTCGGTCCGGCTGCGCGCGCGTTGGCGCAGCTGCCGATCACCATCAATGAGGACGGGTATCTGGTCGCCAACGGCGACTTCGCCGAACCCGTCGGACCCGCATTCTGGGAGCGCACATCATGAGTCCGAAACTCGCCGATGTCATGGCCGCACAGGGCGACGCGATCGATTCTCGCTACCACCCGTCGGCGGCGGTGCGACGGGGCATCCTGAACAAGGTCTTCCCCACGCACTGGTCGTTCCTGCTGGGCGAGATCGCCTTGTACAGCTTCATCGTCCTGCTGCTCACCGGCGTGTACCTCTCGCTGTTCTTCGACCCGTCGATGGCCGAAGTCACGTATCAGGGTGTCTACCAACCCCTTCGGGGCATCGAGATGTCCAAGGCGTACGCGTCGACCCTCGACATCAGCTTCGAGGTCCGCGGCGGCCTGTTCGTGCGGCAGGTCCACCACTGGGCCGCCTTGCTGTTCGCCGCGGCGATCATGGTCCACCTGGCGCGCATCTTCTTCACCGGCGCGTTCCGCCGGCCCCGCGAAGCCAACTGGGTGATCGGTTCGCTGCTGCTGATCCTGGCCATGTTCGAGGGCTACTTCGGCTACTCGCTGCCGGACGACCTGCTCTCAGGTATCGGCCTGCGCGCCGCGCTGTCGTCGATCACGATGAGCGTGCCGATCGTCGGAACCTGGATGCACTGGGCACTTTTCGGTGGCGACTTCCCCTGCGGCGGGGTCGGCTACCAGTGCAGCGCGGTCGGCACCATGCTCCCCCGGATGTACGCCCTGCACATCCTGCTGATCCCGGGAATCATCTTGGCGCTCATCGGTGCTCACATGGCGCTGGTGTGGTTCCAGAAGCACACCCAGTTCCCCGGCCCCGGCCGCACCGAGAAGAACGTCGTCGGCGTGCGCGTCATGCCGGTGTTCGCGGTGAAGTCCGGTGCGTTCTTCGCGATGACCACCGGCATCCTCGGCCTGATGGGCGGTCTGCTGCAGATCAACCCGATCTGGCAGCTCGGCCCCTACAAGCCGTCGCAGGTGTCGGCCGGTAGCCAGCCCGACTTCTACATGATGTGGACGGAAGGCCTGGCCCGTATCTTCCCGCCATGGGAGCTCTACTTCTGGCACCACACGATCCCTGCCGCGTTCTGGGTCGCGATATCCATGGGAATCGTGTTCGGGTTGCTGATCGCCTATCCGTTCCTGGAGAAGAAGTTCACCGGGGACAACGCGCACCACAACCTGTTGCAGCGCCCGCGGGACGCTCCGACCCGCACCGCGATCGGCGCAATGGCCATCTCGTTGTACATGGTGTGGACGCTGTGTGCGATGAACGACGTCATCGCGTGGAAGTTCCACATCTCGCTCAACGCGACGACGTGGATCGGCCGGATCGCGTCCCTGGTGCTGCCCCCGCTGGTGTTCTTCATCGCCTACCGGTGGGCGGTCGGCCTGCAGCGCAGCGACCGCGACGTGCTCGAGCACGGTATCGAGACGGGAATCATCAAGCGGCTGCCGCACGGTGCCTACATCGAGATCCACCAGCCGCTGGGCCCGGTCGACGACCACGGCCACCCGATCCCGCTGGAATACGCCGGCGCGGCGCTGCCCAAGCGGATGAACAAGCTGGGTTCCGGCGGCAAGACCGGTCACGGCAGCTTCCTCACCGCAGACCCGCCGGCCGAGGATGCCGCGCTCAACGAGGCAGCTCACGCCTCCGAGCACCGTGCGCTCACCGCTCTGCGCGAATGGCAGGACGCCGAGCACGGCAATGGCAACGGAAGCGGCAACGGCCAGCACTAGGCATCACGAAAGAACCCCCGGGCCGGAACGGCTCGGGGGTTCTTTCGATGAGGCAGTCTAGGCGGGCACAGCCTCTTCCACCGCGCCGTGCAGCTGGCGCAGATAGGTCACCGGGACGGCCGGCATGGCGATGGTGATGACGGCGGACAGGCCCAGCGCGACCCAGGCGGCGGTGTCGTTGTCCACCGCCAGCAGATAGGTCGCAGTCGAGACCCCGACCAGCGCCAGGCCGATCGCACCGATGAGCATCACGGTGCAGCGCAGCCAGAGCCGGTCCAGCTCGGTGGCCGGGATCAGCGGATCAGCCCGCCGCGACGCCGACGACTGGGCGAAATCGGGCTGATAGCGCTCGTACGGGTCCACCGTCGAGCCGAACACCTTCAGCTTCTCCGTGGGCGCCTCAGTGCCGCGCACAGGGGCCACGGGCGGCGCAGCGGGGCGTTCCGACGCCTTGGCCGGCTCAGGCGGACTCAGCCGGGCATCGGCCAGGGCGGTACGCCGCGCCCGGATCAGCAGCGGGATCGCGCCGACGATGATCAGCGCTGATACCGCGATGATGCTGTACAGCAGCCACGGGGTGCGTGAGCCGTCGTTACCCGCGGTGTGGCCCCGGCTCATGTCGACCAACGCGACGATCGCGATCACCGTCACGGCCAGCAGCACCAGCCAGATCGCACCGCACACGCCGACCAGCAGCCGATCCACCGTCTCCGGTGATCGCCGGTCCTCTTCGTCGATAGTCGTCATCAGCAGCTCGTCTGCGCGGCGTTGTTCTGATTGGACGACAAAACCACTCCGTCGCTGGTCGTGATCGAGCAGTTCAGCCTGCTGACCAGGAACAGGCTGGACGCCTGCACCGAGCCGACATCGGACTGCGAGATCGGTGTCACCGTCAGCGACCACGGGATGTAGACGTTGCGCTGCGTGCGCTGCCGGCCGGAGGCGTCCACGTAGGTCACCGAGATGATGTCACCGGGAGCCTTGGTGCCGGTGATCGAATAGGTCACCTGACGCGGCCCGGCCGGGGTGGTCGTTGTGGTCGTCGGGGGCGGTGGTGCCGTCGTAGTGGTCACGGGTGGTGGTGCCTCCGTCGTTGCTGGCGGGGG
>NZ_JACBJQ010000215.1 GCF_013404075.1 Mycolicibacterium vinylchloridicum | reverse complement strand
CAATTGGTTTACCCGTCTCTTCGACGATCCGGACAGCACCCTCACGGAACTCCCGGTCGTACTTCTTCCGTTTCTCTGGCATCTCGATCCCTATTGTTGATGCCTCCACGGTCTCGGGGGAAGTTCAGGATCACCACCATGGTCGACAAGGACTACGCATCAGCCTGGCAGTTCATCGACGCCGCAGGCAAGCCGCGCCAGTTGCGGTTCCGGATGAACTTCGCCCCGGCTGGCGACCCCCGAACCTTCGACGGCACTGGCCAACTCGTCGCCGCCATCGCAGACGACAGCCGGCCCGACAACTTCCACGAAATCCCGATCAGCCGAGCTGACGTCGACGAGGACGCCGTCGATGCCGCCCTCGACGGCTGGGAAGACTGGGCGCTGCTCTACCACGAGAATGACTACAGCGACTGCTGGATCAGCCTCGATGCCATCCAAGCCCGCATCAATTCCGCCGGCCTCGGGCTCGACGCCGATCCGCCGCCGAGCGACACCTGATATGTAGAGAAGTTTGTCAAGAGGGCAGGGTGAGGCGCCGCCGGGGAGCTACCCCGACGGCGCCTCGTTGCTTCCTCACCGAGCCTGTGTGGTGAGCGTGTCATTGGCGACGCGCGGTCAGAC
>NZ_JACBJQ010000214.1 GCF_013404075.1 Mycolicibacterium vinylchloridicum | reverse complement strand
GATGCCGAACAACTCTCGCCACGGACCACGTTGACCGGCGAGCCGCTGGCACCGGTGCTGCCCGAGACGGGGAAGGCCTGGAATGCCGGCCACTTGGATGGTGAGCACGTGCGGGTCATTCAGAAGTTCTTCCGGGAGCTGCCCGATCACGTCGGGCCGGTCAAGGCGGAGAAGGCCGAACGCACCCTGGCCCAGCACGCCCAGACCATGCGGCCCGATCAGCTGGAAAAAGTCGCCGATCGACTCGCGACGCACCTCAACCCCGACGGGAAGTTCTCCGAGGAAGACCGGGCCCGCAAACGCGGCTTCCTGTGGACCGGCGGGCAGCGCCCCGACGGGATGAGCGTGGGGAAAGTGGTGGCCACCCCGCAATTGCGCGCCGAGCTGGATGCCGTGTTCGCCAAACTCGCCGCCCCCGAGCCCGACGACCTCCGTAGCCACAGCCAACGCCAACACGATGCTCTGTCCCAGCTGGTGCGTGACCGTCTCGGGGATCCGAAACTCGGCCAGCACAACGGCTTACCGGTCACGATGATCGTGACCACCACCCTGCAAGACCTCCAGGCCGGTGCCGGCCACGCGGTGACCGGCGGTGGGACGTTGATCCCGATCTCGGATCTGATCCAGATGAACGC
>NZ_JACBJQ010000213.1 GCF_013404075.1 Mycolicibacterium vinylchloridicum | reverse complement strand
GTCGATGCCGTGCTATTCGCACTCGCGTGCAGCAACATGTTTCTGCACGGAGACGGGCGATCCAACCTGATATTCCGTGACTCATTGGTGACCCGTGGCAAGACCTTCCATATTGCCGACGCCGATGAGGACTTCCGGGACTACATCAACGGACTTGGCCCTTCGAAATGCATCATCAATCCCCCATACGAGACCGATAATCCGATCAAGTTCACGATGTCGGCGATTGAGTATCTGGAGGAAGGCGGCCGGCTCATCATCATCATGCCCGTCAACACCCTCTCGAAAGACACAAAGGCTGCCAGCGAGATCCTGACCCGAGCAAGGCTGGACTTCGTCATCGACATGCCGCAGCAGCTGTTCTTCGAGCAGCAGCGCGGCGTGAAGACCTCGATCTTTGGGTTCACCAAGACCAGCAACGGCCATGCCCCTGACTCTCTGGTCACCTTCATGGATATGGAGGACGACGGTCACCAAGTCCGGTCAGGTGCCGGCCGACGTGACACCGGACGATGGACGGGCATCGCTGAGACCGCAGAACGGGCGATCCGCGACCGTTCCGAGGACGAGGCTGCCAGATCTTGGCGTTCGCTTATCTATGACGCGGCGGGCCAACTCAATTGCCGCGGGGTTAGGCCGAATCCC
>NZ_JACBJQ010000212.1 GCF_013404075.1 Mycolicibacterium vinylchloridicum | reverse complement strand
CACGTGTTTGGCCCGGTTGAACTCGGTGATCACCTGACTGAACACCGTGCCAAACAGCCGACCGCAGTGCTCATTCCAGTCGTAGGCAGGATTGGTGGCGTAATCCAGGAACAGTTTCACGTCGGTCTGATAGGCCCGCACCGTGCTATGGGCTCGGTTGAGCACACCGCGCAGATGACCGAAGAAGTCATCAGCATCGGCGGGAGTCCACTGCCAGGGGAATGCGCCCACGAAGTCGGCCATCCGCAGCACCTGAGCATTGCGTCGACGGATCGTCTCGGTGGAGGTGCCCTGAGCCAGCTGCGCACGCCGCCAACCGGTCAGCACATCCTCCAGGAACGCCTCAGGATCCGGACCCGACGCACCCGCCGGCAAGTACACCAGCCGACCCATCGCATCGTCCATCCTGGACCTCCCAATTGAATGCATATTCTGCACTCAGGATGCAGATCATGCAGAGAAACGATGCAGAAACCCAGCTCACGCCAGCGGATCGTCGCCCTGACCACCAGCCGGGGCGCGTCCAAGCCTGCCTACCGGCGGTGTGCCCGAACGAGACGAAACATGCTCTGCCGCAATATCGCCGACCGCCGGTGGGGGTGTTATCAGAAACTGATCTATTCGCATGCCACGCGAATAACCAACTTAC
>NZ_JACBJQ010000211.1 GCF_013404075.1 Mycolicibacterium vinylchloridicum | reverse complement strand
CCCACGTCGGCGCCTTGGGTGTAGAAGCGATCACCGGTAAGCCCTACAAGCCGACCACCCAGGGCAAGAACGAACGCTTCCACCAAACCCTGTTCCGCTACCTCGACAAACAGCCACTGGCCGAAACCCTTGAGCAGCTACAAGCCCAGGTCGACACCTTCGACCACATCTACAACAGCGAACGCCCCCACCAAGGGCTGCCCGGGCGCATCACCCCGCTGACTGCGTGGGAAGCCACCCCCAAGGCCCAGGCGCCACGCCCCAGACCCGACCGGCCACTGTTCGACCGACCCGAGCCACGCACAGACCCCAAGCCATCGGTGCCGTTGAACCTGCCCGCCAACACCCACATCCGAACGGTAGGCACATCAGGCACCGTCAGCTTTAACTCGATCAGATACAAGGTCAACACCCACCTTGCCTTCGAGCAGGTCCTGGTCGTCACCGCCGGCGACACGATCATCATCACCGACTTTCACGGCGAGGTCCTCGCCGAGCACCCCCGCCCCAAACCCGGGATCAACTACATAGGCAACGGCCGACCCAGCGGCCCACAACCCAAGACCGACGGAACGTCACCGAAGTCCTGATACACCAACTGTCACCAATGTCCTGATCCAGAACTGTCACCGATGTCCTGATACATCACA
>NZ_JACBJQ010000210.1 GCF_013404075.1 Mycolicibacterium vinylchloridicum | reverse complement strand
ATTCGCGCCGCGGAGTTGATGGGTGTGCAGATCCCGCGGTTCTGCGATCATCCGCTGCTCGATCCGGTCGGGGCGTGCCGGCAGTGCCTGGTCGAGGTCGAAGGCCAGCGCAAACCGATGGCCAGCTGCACCACCACGGTGTCCGAGGGCATGGTGGTGCGCACCCAGTACACCTCCGAAGCCGCCGACAAGGCGCAGCACGGCGTGATGGAACTGCTGTTGATCAACCACCCGCTGGACTGCCCGGTGTGCGACAAGGGCGGGGAATGCCCGCTGCAGAACCAAGCGATGAGCAGCGGACGCACGGAAACCAGATTCGACAAGGCGAAGCGGACGTATCCGAAGCCAATTCACTTGTCGAGTCAGGTGCTGCTGGACCGGGAACGCTGCGTGCTCTGTGCCCGCTGCACGCGGTTTTCTGAGCAGATCGCCGGCGATCCGTTCATCTCGCTGCTGGAACGCGGCGCGCTGCAGCAGGTGGGCATCGCCCCCGGTGAGCCGTTCGATTCCTATTTCAGCGGTAACACGGTGCAGATCTGCCCGGTCGGGGCGTTGACCGGGGCCGCCTACCGGTTCCGGGCCCGCCCGTTCGATCTGGTGTCCAGCCCCAGCGTCTGCGAGCACTGCGCCTCCGGGTGCGCCCAGCGCACCGA
>NZ_JACBJQ010000209.1 GCF_013404075.1 Mycolicibacterium vinylchloridicum | reverse complement strand
AGTAGGTACGGTCTTCATGGCGGTCCCTTACTCCTTCTTCGAGGTGTACTTGGTCGTTCACCCGAAGACCTACCATCTGGCGGGCATCAGGTGAGGGACCGCCACCTCAAATTCCACGAAGACCGGGACAACCTCGCCGAGGCAGCCATCGCGGAAGCGTTGAAAGATGTTGCCGCTGTTCGGTGCTATCCAGTTCAATGTCGAAAAGGTGATCGTCGGGCCGGCAATGGGCCGCCGCGGATCCGTGCTCGGCTTGGGCAGGTCGCCCTGGAGGGCTTGGTGGTGGCGTGTCGGGCCTTGGAACGCGGCATTTGTCCTAGAACGCTCGGGACGGGCCTCTTGGCAGTCGCAAATGCCGCTAGGAACTGGGCAACGTCGTCCCGTCGACACGTCCCTAGACGACTAGATCGTCTAAGCAATTTCCAATCTCGATGGCGGATCCGCCAGAATCCGCCATCTTGTTTTGGAATCCGCCACGGAAATTTGGAACCTACAAGTCGTGTAGGTTCCACTTCCACATGGCGGATGCCGTCGCGAGGTTGTCCCGGTCTTCGTGGAATTTGAGGTGGCGGTCCCTCACCTGATGCCCGCCAGATGGTAGGTCTTCGGGTGAACGACCAAGTACACCTCGAAGAAGGAGTAAGGGACCGCCATGAAGAC
>NZ_JACBJQ010000208.1 GCF_013404075.1 Mycolicibacterium vinylchloridicum | reverse complement strand
CCTTCCCAACCAGCGCGTCAACGCCGGTCTTGATCAGAGAACCTTGGACTTCAGATCATCCCCGGGAAGGTGCGCCCACTTTCATGCCGCCCCACCGAGGGTCATCCACAGGTTCTGATCATTGCTCAGTCGGGAATGGTCTCAGACATGGCGCTTTCCTCCGCGTGCTGCTTGATCGCCGCAAGGGCCGCCAGGCGCGGCTCCTCGAATTTCCAGATCCAGCGGGTCTGGAGCTGGTGAATCGGAACTGCATTCAGGTAGTGGAGCTTGCGGCGGCCGTCACGTATCGAGGTGACCAGATTGGCGGCCTCGAGGATCTCGAGGTGCTGGCTCACCGACTGCCGGCGCATGTCGAGCCCCTCGCACAGTTCGCCCAGTGTCAGTCCGGCCCGCTCGTGAAGCATGTCGAGCAAGCGACGCCGGCCGGGATCGGCCAGCGCCTTGAAGACCGCGTCCGCTTCCACGTAACCATAATGCAGGCATTTACCTGCCTATTGCAAGAGTCCCCGTGGGTGGCGCGGGTAGTGGGCCCCTTGCGGGGGATGGTGTCATCTCTCAGGACATCGGTGACAGTTCTGTATCAGGACATCGGTGACAGTTTGGGTGGTGTTGGTGGTGACACTTCTGCCCTCAGGCTCGGGCGGTGGCTGGTAATGAACCTATCGATCCTGTC
>NZ_JACBJQ010000021.1 GCF_013404075.1 Mycolicibacterium vinylchloridicum | reverse complement strand
ACATGCCGGGCGCGGCGTACTTGGCGTTCCACGCGTCAAGCTCGGCCTGCAGTTCCGGGTCGGCGACCAGCTTGCCCTCACGCATGCCATCGGCACGTTGCCGGCCCCACGTGAAGCCGCGTTTGCGCGCCCGGTCCTCATCAGAGAACGTGCCGTCGGGATTGAGATGCAACGCCATCCGGTGGGCGATGCGCTCCAGCTGATCCGGGCGCACGTTGACCGCATGGGTGGCCAACGCGCGCTCGGCCTTCTCCCGTTCCGCCGGAGGGACGTGGTCGGGCAAATCGGCGAAGAACTTCTGGATCACCCGCAGATGCTCACCATCGAGCTGCCCGGCATGCCAGGCCAGCGACGTTTCCGGTAGCTGCGGGGCCAGCGGCTCCCCGGTCAATGTGGTGCGCGGGGCCAGCTGAGCGGCATCACGGATCCGCCGCCTGGCCTCCTTCGGGCTGACCCGCAACACATCGGCCAACGTGATCCCCACCGGCGGACACCCCTCGAACTGCTCCAACCGGGACACCCAGGACAGCGACACCGCCGCGAGCAGACGCCGGACAGTCTCGAGCTTCTCGACCGCCACGAACCGCTGCGCCGGGGACAACGCCTCGATATCGACCGCACCCAAGGCCTCGGCCTCACCGGCGAGCGCCTCCAACTCGCCACTCGAACACACGTTCGAATCCATGAATCGGAGACTACGCCAGACCCCCGACAAGAATTGGACGCCGTGACGATCTGTGGGGTCAGTTGACCCGGCGGCCGGCCAGATGTGCCGTCAGTGCCAGCACCGACACCGTCACCATGACCACGGCCAGCGGCAGGGCGGTGTGTTCGCCGCCCAGGCCGACCAACGGTGACACGGCGGCGCCGAGCCCGAACTGCAAAGCGCCCAGGCCCGCTGATCCGGCACCGGCCGCGCGCGGCACGGCGCTCAACGCCAGAGCGGTGGCATTGCCGAGGATCAGGCCCTGGCAGGCGACCGCCACGAAGATCGGAATCGTGATCAGCCACACCGGTGACCCGGTCAGGACCAGTGTCAGCAGGACCAGCGTGGCGGCCACGGTCAGCACCAAGCCGATGCCGAGAAGCTTGGCGCTGGATATGGTTTGGTTCAGCCGTGACGACGCTGCGCTGACGGTGATCATGCCCAGGGCATTGACGCCGAAGGCGATGCCGTACTGCGTCGGGGTGAGGCCCACCATCACCTGGTAGACGAACGGTGAGGCCGAGATGTAGGCCATCATCACCGAGAAGCCGAAACCGAAGGCCAATGTGTTGGCGAGGTAGGTCCGAGAGCGCAGTGCCGACCACGGTGAGATGCCCTGCGCGGCATCACTTTTGAGTTCAGCTCGCCGTTCGGCGGGGTGCGACTCGCGGACCACGAGCACGATCGAGACCAGCATCGCCACCGCGATCGCGCACACCACCCAGAGGATGCCGCGCCAGCCAAGGGGACCGACCAGCAGGCCGCCGGCGAACGGGGCGACCACCGGTGCGACACCGCCGACGATCATCATCAGGCTGAACGCGCGCCCGGCGGTCTTACCGTCGGTGAGGTCGGAGATCACGGCACGGCCGATCACCATTCCGGCGGCACCGGTGAACCCCTGGGCGAACCGGGCCGCGATGAGGATGCCGATGCTCGGCGCGGTGGCCGCGACCACGCTGGCGGCCACGCACAACAGGGCGCCGACGAGCAACGGGCGGCGCCGGCCGAGCCGGTCGGAGAGCGGGCCGAACGTCAGCTGGCCGAAGGTCAGCCCGAGCAGAAATGCGGTCAGGGTCAGCTGCACGGCGGTGGCGCTGCCCTGCAATTCCGCCGTCATCTCCGGGAACGCCGGCAGGTACAGGTCGGTGGCCACCGGTGCGACCGCACTCAGCAGGGCGAGCACTACGAGCAGCCATGGCGAAATGGCTGCCTCGCGGTGCGCTGCGTCAGTGGGCTGGGCGACGGTGGTCATGGAAAGTCCTCGATCAGGTAGTTATGATGTAATAACTATTGAATCATAACTAGTGGGGTAGGATTTGTCGATGGACAGTGAGCTGGCCGATCTCGCCGAGGCGATCCTCGGAGTCGGGCGAGAACTCCGGATGCGCGTCGATGCCGATGTCGAGCACTTGACCGCACAGGAAGCCCATGTGATGCGGCACATCGATCACCATCCGGGTGTGACGCCCAGCGATGTCGCGCGTGCGACCGGCCTGCAGCGCAGCAATTTGTCGACCGCGCTGCGGGGGCTGGAACGCCGGGGTTTCGTCGAACGGCGCGCTGATCCGCACGACGCGCGTGGCATCAATCTGTTCCCGACCGATCGGGCCGCCGAGAACCTCACGCGGCTCCGGCGGCAATGGGCACAGCACCTGTCCAGCGCGCTGGGCGGCGACGTCGAGAACGCGGCGGTGGCCAAAGCTCTGCTCAAGCGGGTCGAGGCGGGCCTGATGGCCGAGCGGCTCGCCTGATTACCCCTGCTTACATCGGAGCGTTGGCCGGCTGGAACACCCCGGTGCTGTCAGCTTCCTCTTCGGCGCGGATGACGTGCACGACGGCGTTGATCAGCGCCAGGTGGGTGAACGCCTGCGGGAAGTTACCGAGATGGCGGCCGGTGCGCGGCTCGATCTCCTCGGCGTAGAGGTGCAGCGGGCTGGCGAACGACAGCAGCCGCTCGCACAGATGCCGGGCGCGGCTGACCTCGCCGATCTCGACCAATGCCGACACCAGCCAGAACGAGCAGATCGTGAAGCTGCCCTCCTCGCCGGACAGGCCGTCGTCGGTCTCGTCGACCCGGTAGCGCAGGACCAAGCCGTCCTCGGTGAGCTCGTCGGCGATCGCGATCACGGTGGCCCGCACCCGAGGGTCGTCCGACGGCAGGAACCGCACCAGGGGGACCAGCAGCAGCGATGCGTCCAGCGCGTCGTCGCCGTAGCGCTGGGTGAGCACCCCGCGCTCGTCCACCCCGTGCGTCAGGATGTCGGCCTTGATCTCCTCGGCGATCGCCCGCCACTGCTGGGCGTAACTCTTCTCGCCGACCAGCTCGGCCAGCTTGGAGCCGCGATCCAGGGCGACCCAGCACATCACCTTCGACGAGGTGAAATGCTGCGGCTCACCGCGCACCTCCCAGATGCCGCGGTCGGGTTCCCGCCAGTGCTTGATCGCCTCTTCGACCTGCTCCTTGAGCACCGGCCACAGCTGATCGGAAATCTGCTCGCGTGATTTGGCATGCAGATAGACCGAGTCGAGCATCGTGCCCCAGATGTCGTGCTGCATCTGGTTATAGGCGCCGTTGCCGATCCGCACCGGCCGCGCGTTGTCGTAGCCGGATAGGTGGTGCAGCTCCTCCTCGACCAGCTCACGTTCCCCGCCGACGGCGTACATCACCTGCAGCGGGTGCCGTTCACCGTTGTTGGCGCCGGACACGTCGGCGATGAAGGCGAAGAAGTCGTCGGCCTCGCGGTCCAGACCGAGGGTATAGAGGCCCCATAACGCGAACGTCGAGTCACGCACCCAGGCATAGCGGTAGTCCCAGTTGCGTTCGCCCTGCGGGGTCTCGGGCAGCGATGTGGTGGAGGCGGCCAGCAGTGCGCCGGTCGGCGAATATGTCAGCCCCTTGAGCGTGAGCGCGCTGCGCTGCAGGTAGGACCGCCACGGGTGGTCGGGGAAGTCGCCGATGTTGATCCACTGCCGCCACGCCTCGCTGGTTTGCCACATCTTGTCGGCGGCTTCTTCGTAGGTCTGCGGCGACGGATGCTTCGACCACGACAGGGCGACGAAGACGTTGTCACCCTCTTTGAGGCGGGTGCGCGCGCGGGCTTCGCGGCCCTCCAGACCGATGCGCAGGTTGGTGGTCAGTCGCAGCGTGGGGTTGGCGTCAGGATCCTTTCGGGCCCGCGCGATCGCCTCGCCGTAGGCATTTGCCGAGTACTCCCAGGTGGCGTTGACCCGGCCGTAGTCGAAGGACGGCTCGCAGTTCATCACCACCTCGACGGTGCCGCTCACACAGCGCACGGTGCGCAGCAGGATGTGCTCGGCATCCCAGTCCATCGGGGTGCGCCGATGTGTCCTCGATCGGGTGTCGATATCGTGCCACGGGCCCATGACCAGGGCTTCGCGCACGATCAGCCAGCCGGTGTGGGTCTGCCACGTCGTCTCCAGAATGAGGCTGCCGGGCAGGTATCGGCGGGCCGCCGGCACCGAGACGCCGTAGGGGCCCAGCCGGAAATGCCCGGCGCCGCGGTCCAGAATCGCGCCGAAAACGCTGGGCGAATCCGGTCGCGGCACGCACAGCCACTCCACGGCGCCCGCTGACGAGATCAGGCAGGTGTTCTCGCAATCGGACAAGAAGCCGTAGTCCGCGATCGGCGGGAAGGGGTTGCGCAGCGCAGCGGGCGAGGCGTAGGGCACCGGGGCGGTTGCGGACAGCGGCGGCGGGGCTGGGGTGAATGCCACGCTCTCAGTGTCCTCGCCGGCCGGCTGGGCTTGCAGAACCATGGGGACATCATCGACCGCCCAGCCGCATGTCGTCTACTTATGCGCCGATCCGTGGCTTTGCTGTTACCGCCGGTGACAAGCCGGTGACGACCGCGGCATACGCTGGTGACGTGCAGGGACTGCTGAGTTGGTGGGACGGCGTCGAACTCTGGCTGTCGGGACTCGGATTCGTCCTGCAGACGGTGATCGTGATTCCCGTGGTTTTATTGCTCGCCTATGCGATCGCTCTCGTCATCGACCTGATCCTGGGCAACGGAATCCGGGTGGTGCGTCGTCTTCGTGGCGCTGACCGGCGGCTGCGGTGAGCGGAATGCCGCGATCACGCGTGACTTTGGCCCTGGTGGCGCTGCTGATCCTCGTCATCGTGGTGTGGCTGATCAACCGCTGAGACCCCGGCTCGTCGGCTGATGGATCTCTGTTAAGCTTCGCGCCATGCATTCGGCGACCGGTTACGGCGAGGGCCACATCTTGGCCCTCATTGCCGTCGGTACCTTGGCCGTTGCTGATGTTGCTTGTTGTCGCTGACACCCCTACCCGTCCGCGGTCTGGTGTCGGTGATGGTCGTTGGCATTCGGTTGTCCAGCATCGCCATTCCGTTGCGACGGGGCTCGATTCGCCCGTAACCCCCGCAATGAGAAAGGCCAGCAATGCCCAAGATTCACATCTCCGCTCGCCGGTGGAGCGCTGCAGTCGCGCTCGCGACGACCGCAACGGTGCTCGCCGCCTGTGGTGGTGGATCGAGCGATGTCGTTGGTGGCGGGGATCAGCCGAAGGCTGACACCACGCTCACCCTGGTTGCCTACGCGGTGCCCGAACCCGGGTGGAGCAAGATCATCCCGGCCTTCGCCGCCACCCCGGAGGGCAAGGGTGTCGCGGTGACCACGTCCTACGGCGCCTCCGGCGATCAGTCTCGCGGTGTGGTCGACGGCAAGCCGGCCGACATCGTCAATTTCTCGGTGGAGCCCGACGTCACCCGCCTGGTGAAGGCCAACAAGGTATCCGCCGATTGGAACAAGTCCACCACCAAGGGCATCCCGTTCGGCTCGGTGGTCTCACTGGTTGTTCGGCAGGGCAATCCGAAGAACATCAAGGACTGGGACGACCTGCTCCAACCGGGTATCGAGGTCGTCACCCCGAGCCCGCTGAGCTCGGGATCGGCCAAGTGGAACCTGTTGGCGCCCTACGCCGCCAAGAGCGACGGCGGCAAGGATGCCCAGGCCGGTCTGGACTACGTGAGCAAGCTGGTCAGCGAGCACGTCAAGACCCGTCCGGGCTCCGGCCGGGAGGCCACCGATGTTTTCCTGCAGGGCACCGGCGACGTTCTGATCAGCTACGAGAACGAGGCCATCAACACCGAGCGCCAGGGCAAGCCGGTTGAGCACATCAACCCGCCGCAGACGTTCAAGATCGAGAACCCGGTGGCGGTGGTGACCACCAGCGCCCATGTGGACAAGGCGACCGCGCTGAACAACTACCTGTTCACCCCGGAAGGCCAGAAGATCTGGGCACAGGCCGGATTCCGTCCGGTCGATCCCGCGGTGGCCGCGGACTTCGCGACGGATTTCCCGACCCCGCAGAAGTTGTGGACCATCGCCGATCTCGGTGGCTGGAGCACAGTGGATCCGGCCCTGTTCGACAAGGACAATGGTTCAATCACGAAGATCTACAAGCAGGCGACTGGATGACAGCAGCTATCGAACCGAACCCGCAGGCGGTCCGGCCCGAGCTCACCGGCGGTGACTCGGGCGGGCCGTCCGGCTTCCTGGCTCGTCGTCATGGCACCACCTCCCTTCGGGTGGGTGCCGCGTCGATCTGGCTGAGTGTCATCGTCCTGCTGCCGCTGGCCGCGATCGTGTGGCAGTCGGCCAAGGGTGGATGGCAGGCCTTCTGGGTGACGGTCACCTCCAATGCCGCGCTGGAGTCGTTCAAGGTGACGCTGACGATCTCGATCGGTGTCACGCTGGTGAACGCGGTATTCGGGCTGCTGGTCGCCTGGGTGCTCACGCGCGACGACTTCCCCGGCAAGCGGTTGGTCGACGCCGTGATCGATCTGCCGTTCGCGTTGCCCACCATCGTGGCGAGCCTGGTCATGCTGGCGCTGTACGGGCCCAACAGTCCGGTCGATCTGCATCTGCAGCACACCAAATGGGGTGTGGGCGTTGCACTCCTGTTCGTCACGCTGCCGTTCGTGGTGCGTTCGGTTCAGCCGGTGCTGCTCGAACTCGACCGTGAGGTCGAGGAGGCCGCCGCATCGCTGGGCGCGACCAACTTCGTGATCTTCACCAAGGTGATCCTGCCGGCGTTGCTGCCGTCGCTGCTGTCCGGTGCGGGACTGGCGTTCTCGCGGGCGATCGGCGAGTTCGGCTCGGTGGTCCTGATCGGTGGCGCGGTACCCGGGGAGACGGAGGTCTCCTCGCAGTGGATCCGCACCTTGATCGAGAACGACGACCGCACCGGTGCGGCCGCCATTTCGATTGTGCTGCTGGCGCTCTCGTTCATCGTCTTGTTCATCCTGCGGGCCATCGGGTCACGTGCGGCCAAACGAGAGGAGCTCGAGGCGTGATCCTGTCGCCGCTGGTGCGCTACCTCACCCGCTATGCCGCGCTGGCCTACATCCTCGTACTGGTGCTCGTGCCCGTCGGTCTGATCCTGTGGCGTACCTTCGAACCCGGATTCGGTGCGTTCGTCGATTCCATCACGACGCCCGCCGCGATCTCGGCGTTGCAGTTGTCGCTTCTCGTGGTGGCGATTGTTGTGCCGCTCAACGTGATCTTCGGGGTCCCGACCGCACTGGTGCTGGCGCGCAACAAATTCCGCGGCAAGTCCGCGCTGCAGGCGGTCATCGACCTGCCCTTCGCCGTGTCGCCGGTGGTCGTCGGTGTGGCGCTGATCCTGTTGTGGGGCAGTGGGGGTTTGTTCGGGTTCGTCGAGAACAGCCTCGGTGCGAAGATCATCTTCGGCTTACCCGGCATCGTGCTGGCGAGCATCTTCGTCACTGTCCCGTTTGTGATCCGTGAAGTCGAGCCCGTGCTGCACGAACTCGGCACCGATCAGGAGCAGGCAGCAGCCACCCTGGGATCCAGTTGGTGGCAGACCTTCTGGCGGATCACGTTGCCGTCGATCCGCTGGGGCCTGACCTACGGCATCGTGCTCACCGTAGCCCGTACCCTCGGCGAGTACGGCGCCGTGATCATGGTGTCCTCCAACCTGCCCGGCACGTCGCAGACGCTGACCTTGCTGGTGTCCGACCGCTACAGCCGTGGCGAACAGTACGGTGCCTATGCCCTCTCGACCTTGTTGATGGCCGTCGCGGTGCTGGTCTTGGTCGTCCAGGTGATCCTGGACGCCCGGCAGGCCAAGGCGAGCGAGTAAGTCCACTAGGAGAACGACTCTCATGACCAATGCCATCACCGTCTCCGGGGCGAACAAGCGCTACGGCGAATTCGCCGCACTCGACAACGTCGATTTCGTCGTGCCTGCGGGGTCGCTGACCGCATTGCTGGGCCCCAGCGGGTCGGGCAAGTCGACTCTGTTGCGCGCCATCGCCGGACTGGACCAGCCCGACACCGGCACCATCACCATCAACGGACGTGACGTCACCAATGTGCCCCCGCAGCGACGCGGCATCGGCTTCGTGTTCCAGCACTACGCCGCATTCAAGCACCTGACCGTGCGGGACAACGTCGCGTTCGGGCTGAAGATCCGCAAGAAGCCGAAGGCCGAGGTCAAGGCGAAGGTCGACGACCTGCTCGAGGTCGTCGGACTGGCCGGGTTCCAAACCCGTTATCCCAACCAGCTTTCCGGCGGCCAGCGTCAGCGGATGGCGCTCGCGCGTGCGCTCGCCGTCGACCCCGAGGTGCTGTTGCTCGACGAACCGTTCGGCGCGCTGGACGCCAAGGTCCGCGACGATCTGCGGACCTGGCTGCGCCGCCTGCACGACGAGGTGCATGTCACGACCGTGCTCGTCACCCACGATCAGGCCGAGGCACTCGACGTCGCCGACCGGATCGCCGTGCTCAACAAGGGGCGTATCGAACAGGTCGGCTCACCGACCGACGTCTACGACAGCCCGGCCAACGCGTTCGTGATGTCCTTTCTCGGCACGGTCTCGTCGCTCAATGGAATCCTGGTGCGCCCGCACGATATTCGCGTCGGCCGCAATCCCGAGATGGCCATCGCCGCCGGCGACGGAACCGCCGAGTCCACGGGTGTCACGCGGGCCACCATCGACCGGGTCGTCTACCTCGGCTTCGAGGTGCGGGTCGAGTTGACCAGTGCTACCAACGGTGCGCCGTTCACCGCGCAGATCACTCGCGGCGACGCCGAGGCGCTGGGATTGAAAGAGGGCGACACCGTGTATGTGCGGGCCACCCGGGTGCCGCCGATCGCCGGTGAAGTGCAGGTCGCGGCCAGCGAGGCCGTGACGCGTTAGGCCGCCGCGGTTCTGGCGGCCACGGCCGCATCGAACCGGTCCAGCACCGTCTGGGCGACCAGAGGGTGCGCGCCCAGTGGCGCGACCATCGACATGCCCTCGGCGTCGGCGATTGCCGCCACCCGGTCGGTGATCCGTCCCGGCGCGATGAACCACGGCGCCACGACGATTCGCCGTGCGCCCTTGCGGCGCAGCGATTCGACTCCGTCCAAGACCGATGGCTGGGGCCCGGTGGCGTAGGCCACCTGCACCCCGGACCAGCGTGTCCCGCGCGCTAGCGTGTCGGCGAGCGCCGAGGTGCGGGCGTTGGCGTCGGGATGCGAAGACCCGACCGCCACCACCAGCACACCGAGCCCGCGCTCGAAGTTGTGAATCTGCTCCTGCGCCAGCCGTTCCCGCATCACGGTGAGCAGCCGCGGGTCCTCGCCCAACGTGCCGGCTTGGATCACGTCGGCCCCGGCGTCGGCAATCATCGCCGGGATGTCGGTGCGGGCGTGATAGGCGCTGGCGAGCAGTAGCGGCGTCACGACCGCAGGGCCGTCGAGGGTGCGCAGCGCGTCAGCCAGATTCGGAGAGTTCTGCTCGCAGAACGCAACCGGCACGTCGAGCTCGGGCCGCAGCGCGCGGACATGCTCGGCCACCCCATATGTGGTGTCGGCCGAGCGCGGATCTGCACTGCCGTGTGCGGTGAGGATAAGCCTCACGAAACGTGGAGCCCGCATTCGGTTTTCGCCAAGCCCTGCCAGCGCCCGCTGCGCGGGTCGGCGCCGTCGATCGGCTTGGCCGTGCACGGCGCGCAGCCGATCGACGGATAGCCTTCCTCGACAAGCGGATTCACCAGCACGCCGTTGGCCTGGATGTAGGCGTCCATCTCCTCGTCGCTCCACGCGGCGAGGGGATTGATCTTCACCAGCTTGAAGCCTTCGTCGAAGCTGATCAGCGGTGCGTTGGCGCGGGTGGGGGCCTCGACCCGGCGAATGCCGGTGACCCAGGCCGTATATCCAGCCAGTGCCTTGCTCAACGGAGTCACCTTGCGCAGCCGGCAGCATTCGGTTGGGTTGCTGGCGAACAGATCCTTGCCCAGCAGCTGGTCCTGCTCGGCCACGCTGTGTTCGGGTGTGACGTTCACGACATGGATGTCGTAGACCGCCTCGACCGCGTCACGGGTGCCGATCGTCTCGGCGAAGTGGTAGCCGGTATCCAGGAACAGGACATCGACGCCGGGGCGCACCTTGGCGGCCAGATCGACCAGAACTGCGTCCTGCATGTTGGAGGCGACCACATACTCGCCGCCGAAATGCTTGTCGGTCCATTCCAGCAACTCCACGGCACTGGCATTGGCCAGCTCGGCAGCGCCTTGTGCCGCCAGCTCGCGCAGCTCGGCCTCGGTCACTCGATCCACCCCAATGCTCATCGCAATTCCTCTTCCTCTGCCCGGACAACCCACTGGGCGAAACGCTCGCCGTCGTTTCTTTGTTTCACGAAGTTGCGCACGACCCGCTCGATGTAGTCGCCGAGCTCGCTCGAGAGCACCTTGTGCTGGCGCAGTTTGCGGCCGAAGCCGCTGTCCAGCCCGAGGCTGCCGCCCAGATGAACCTGGAACCCTTCCTCCGGGCCGTTACCGTCGTCGATCATCTGACCCTTGAAGCCGATGTCGGCGATCTGGATACGGGCGCACGAGTTGGGGCAGCCGTTGATGTTGACCGTGACCGGGACGTCGAGCTGGGAGTTGATGTCCTCGAGCCGCTTCTCCAGATCGGGCACCAGGCTCTGCGCGCGCACCCGGGTTTCGGCGAAGCTCAGCTTGCAGAACTCGATTCCTGTGCAGGCCATCAGGTTTCGTCGCCAGTGCGACGGCGTTGACGGCAAGCCGAGCGCGTCGAGCCCGCTGCGCAGCTCGTCGAGCCTGTCATCGGGAACGTCGAGCACGATCAGCTTCTGGTACGGCGTGAACCGGACCCGGTTGGAGCCGACGGACTCGGCCAGGTCGGCGACCTTCGTGAGGATCGTGCCCGAGACGCGTCCGGCGATCGGTGCCACCCCGACAGCGTTGAGCCCGTTCTTGAGCCGTTGCACGCCGACGTGGTCGATCGGGCGGACGACGGGCTCGGGTGCGGGCCCGTCGATCAGGGGCCGCTTCAGGTACTCCGTTTCGAGAACTTCGCGGAACCTGTCAACGCCCCAGTCCTTGATCAGGAACTTCAGCCGGGCTTTGGCACGCAACCGCCGGTAGCCGTAGTCGCGGAACACGCTGACCACGGCCTCCCAGACGTCGGGCACCTCGTCCAGCGGCACCCACGCGCCGACGCGTTGTCCGAGCATCGGATTGGTGGACAGACCGCCGCCGACCCACAGGTCGAAACCGGGACCGTGTTCGGGGTGGTTGACCCCGATGAAGGCGACGTCGTTGACCTCGTGCACCACGTCCTGCAGGCCGCTGATGGCGGTCTTGAACTTGCGGGGGAGGTTCGAGTACTCCGGCTTGCCGATGTAGCGCTTCACGATCTCGTTGATCGCGGGCGTACCGTCGATGACCTCGTCGAGCGATTCTCCCGCCAGTGGCGAGCCCAGCACCACGCGTGGGCAGTCGCCGCACGCCTCGGTGGTCTGCAGACCCACCTCATCGAGGCGGCGCCAGATCTCCGGCATGTCCTCGACCTGGATCCAGTGGTACTGCACGTTCTCGCGGTCGCTGATATCGGCGGTATCGCGGGCGAACTCGGTCGAAATGCCGCCGAGGGTGCGCAGCGCGGCGGTGGTCAGCGCGCCACCGTCGCTGCGCACCCGCAGCATGAAGAACTCGTCTTCGAGCATGTCGGTGTTCTCGTCACCGGTCCAGGTGCCGTCATAGCCCGGCTTGCGCTGGGTGTACAGACCCCACCAGCGCATGCGGCCGCGCAGGTCGGTCTTGTCGATGCTCTCGAAGCCCTGCTTGGCGTAGATGTTCTCGATGCGGGCCCGGACGTTGAGCGCGTCGTCTTCCTTCTTGAACTGCTCATTGGGATTGAGCGGCTCGCGCTCGCCGAGGGCCCACTGGCCCTCGCTGCGCGACTTGGGCGCCTTGGTCGGCTGACTCATGAAATGTGCTCCTCGATGTCAAGGAGCTGGCGTTCGAATCGCGCGAATCCACCGGTGAGCTGTTTCCGGCGGCGCAGATCCGGTCGGCCAGCTGAAGTACAGGTGGGCGGGTCTACGGCGTCAAGCCAGACAACAACAGGTACAGACGCGCTTGAAATCCACATGCCGCCGAGCCACCAGTGCCACACGGCGCAGGTTCTGGGGGGCGAGCATGCGCGCCATTCTGCCACGAACCGCGTCGATAGCTCTAACCGGGCCAAATTTTGGCTCGCGCTGATCCGAACTCGAGTTGGGGCACCTAGCCCGCCGGGGTGCCGTTACTACGGCCGTCGTTGCCAGGCTTGCCGTTCTTGGTGCCGCCGACCCCGCCGGCCCCGCCGGCTCCACCCCGGCCGCCGATGCCGGCGCTACCGCCGTTGCCGCCGTCGCCGCCGTAGGCGTTGTTCGACCCCGAGGATGCTTTGCCGCCGTTGCCGCCGTTGCCGCCATTGCCGAGGGCCCCGCTGGTCCCGCCGCGGCCTCCGGAGCCTCCGGCGGCCAACGCCTTGGCCGCGGCGTCTCCGCCGCCGCCCCCGGCGCCGGCCGCACCGACCGCACTGCGCCCGCCGGCACCGCCGCCACCGCCATGGGCTATCGACGCCGTACTGGAGCCGTTGCCGCCGTTGCCGCCGTTGCCGCCGTTACCGCCGAGCATGGCCTGGCCACCCTGCCCACCGAGACCGCCGAATGCGGGACCGGCACCACTGGCGTCACCACCCTTTCCGCCAGCCCCGGCGGCGCCGAAACCCGAACTGGTTCCGCCGGTCCCACCGGCGCCGGCGTTTGCGTAGTCGGTCTGGCTGCTTGCGCTGCCGCCGGCACCGCCGTTGCCTGCAGCGCCGAACAGTCCTGCGCTGCCACCGGTTCCGCCGGCGCCTCCGGTGGCGGGATTCAACTTGGTGGGGTCGTTGTTGATCTGGGTGGCGATGCCGCCGCGTCCGCCTGAACCGCCGTTGCCGACGAGCAGGCCACCGCGGCCGCCGGTACCGCCTGCTCCGCCGACGGCGGGAATGCCGCCCATACTCGTCAGGTGATCGGTGCCGTTTCCGCCGGCACCGCCGTTGCCGAAGAGCCCGGCGTCTCCTCCGTTACCGCCCTGCTGGCCGGTCAGAACGCCGTCTCCGCCGCGGCCGCCATTGCCGAACAGAAGTCCACCACGGCCGCCGTCCTGGCCGGGCCCACCGTCGGCGCCATTACCGATCAGCAGCCCGCCGTTTTCCCCCGGCTCGTCGCCGTTTCCGATCAAGAAGCCAATCGGGTTGCCGATGTTGACCGCAATGAGATCGGCGGGGTTCGAAGCTGCCGGCGCGACGTGCCGTGCCGCGTTGCCCCCCGTCCGCGCCGACACGCGCGCGTGCACCGCCGGGGCGAAGGACCTCACGAGTCCGTCCACGGACTCGACGCTGGGGTCGAGAGACGGAGCGTTGCCAAGGCCGGCGACGGTCTGCCGGGCGGTAGCTGACGTGCCACCGTGGCCGGGGCTGCCACGGCGGACCGCGATCACGCTCGCCGGGGCGTCCGTTTCCGCGAACACATGGTGCCGGTCGCCGATCGGCGACCGCGCGGGCGCGGGTGCGACACGAGGCGCGCTTGCGCGAACCGACATGGTTTCACCAACGGCGTCAGGGGCTGCCGCTGCAAGGACACCGGCGGTCAGCGCAGTGGCGGTGAGTATCGACTTTCCGATCACGAATCGCTCCATGAGCGTCAACGGTCATCGAGCGCGCCATCCGACACATCGGTGGGCACTGCCCATATTCGCGTCGACGCGGCACATGCCTATCTACGGCCCGCGGCTCTGCTCAGCGCGTCCGGCCACGGAGACGGCTCTGCGACACTGGACGCATGTCGGTCCGTCCCGCACCGGCCGCCCTCCCGGAACTCGCCCTGACGCCCGGCACGGCGTTCGGCGTCTATGTCCATGTTCCGTTCTGCGCTACCCGCTGCGGGTACTGCGACTTCAACACCTACACCGCCGCCGAGCTCGGCGGAGCGTCCCCACAGGGCTGGCTGACTGCGCTGCGCGCCGAGCTCGAATTGGCCGCAGGCTCGCTGGGCGCGGTGCCGGTCGACACGGTGTTCGTCGGCGGCGGCACCCCGTCGCTGCTCGGCGGAGCCGGGCTGGCCGAGGTGCTCGACGCGGTGCGGGACAACTTCGCCCTGGCTGCCAGGGCGGAGGTGACCACCGAGGCCAACCCGGAGTCGACGTCACCTGAGTTCTTCTCCCGGATCCGCGCGGCCGGCTACACCCGGGTGTCGCTGGGCATGCAGTCGACCGCGCCCCGGGTGCTGGCGGTGCTGGACCGGACGCATTCGCCCGGCAGGGCGCTGACCGCCGCCGCCGAGGCGACGGCGGCCGGCTTCGAGCACCTCAACATCGACCTCATCTACGGCACACCGGGGGAGTCCGACGACGACCTGGTGCGCTCGGTCGACGCCGCCCTGGCCGCCGGTGTCGACCATGTGTCGGCCTACGCGCTGATCGTCGAGGAGGGCACGGCGCTGGCCCGCCGAGTGCGGCGCGGGGAGATCGACGCACCCGACGACGACGTCCTCGCCCACCGCTACGAGCTGCTCGACCAGCGGCTCTCCGCGGCCGGGCTGAGCTGGTATGAGGTGTCGAACTGGAGCCGCCCCGGCGGCGAATGCCGGCATAACGTCGGCTACTGGGACGGCGGGCAGTGGTGGGGTGCGGGCCCCGGCGCCCACGCGTTCGTCGGCGACACCCGCTGGTGGAACCTCAAGCATCCGAGCGCCTACGCCGAAGCGCTCACCCGCGGCCAAGCGCCGGTCGCCGAGTTCGAGCGCCTCGACGCCCACGCCCGGCACATCGAGAACGTGCTGCTGGGCATCCGGTTACGCACGGGGCTGCCGTGGGCGGCGCTCACAGAATCCGAACAGCGGCGCGCGGACGATGCCGTGGCAGGGGGTCTGCTGATCCGGGCCGGCGACCGGCTGGTGCTCACCGACCGCGGACGGTTGTTGGCTGATGCCGTGGTGCGGGACGTGCTGGACTGATTCGGCGGGCAAGAGCGAAGCGACCGGGGGTTGACTCAGCTCGGGTATTGCCCGTTGACTCCGCCGTCCATGTCGAAGACCCGGGCATGCAGCACGGTGCGATTACGTAGTGCGGCGCGTACCGCGCGGTGCAGGCCGTCCTCGAGGTAGATCACGCCGTGCCAACGGACGGCATGCGGGAACAGGTCGCCGTAGAACGTGGAGTCCTCCGAGAGCAGACGATCCAGTGCGAGCACCGTTGTGGTGGTGACCAATTCGTCGAGGCGGATCTGTCGCGGGGGGATCTGCGACCAGTCGCGATAGGTCAGGCCATGCTCGGGATACGGCTTGCCCTCCCGAACGCCCTTGAAGATCATCGGGCCGTAGCCCCGAGCGCAGCCCCCCGACTCCGCATCACCATTCGAGCAAGGCTAGTCGCTGTCGCGCCGCACGTCAGCGCCGGGCGAACTTCTGTTCGCGCGGCGCGCGGTGGCACTCGGCGCGCACGGGTGCTAACTACGAGTGAAGCTGACCGTAAAATGAAGGCAACTTGGAGGTGGATCAGATGGGAAGTGCCGACGACCGTCGCTTTGAGGTACTTCGCGCCATCGTCGCCGACTTCGTCGCGACCAAGGAACCGATCGGATCCAAGGCCCTCGTCGACCGCCACAACCTCGGGGTGTCCAGCGCCACCGTGCGCAACGACATGGCCGTGCTGGAGGCCGAGGGCTACATCACCCAGCCCCACACCAGCTCCGGGCGGGTGCCCACCGAGAAGGGCTATCGCGAGTTCGTCGACCGCATCGACGACGTCAAACCGCTGTCCGGCTCCGAGCGCCGCGCGATCATGCAATTCCTGGAATCCGGGGTCGACCTCGACGATGTGCTGCGCCGTGCGGTGAAGCTGCTGGCCCAGCTGACTCGCCAGGTCGCGATCGTCCAGTACCCGACGCTGTCCACGTCGACGGTCCGCCACCTCGAGATCGTGGCGATCACGCCCGCGCGGCTGCTGATGGTTGTCATCACCGACTCTGGCCGGGTCGACCAGCGCATGGTGGAGCTGGGCGACACCATCGATGATCACCAGCTGTCCCAATTGCGCGAACTGCTCGGTCAAGCGCTCGAGGGCAAGCGCCTCGCCGCGGCCTCGGCCGCGGTGGCCGACCTCGCCGCGCAACTCGACGGATCCGGCGGGCTGGGCGATGCCGTCGGGCGTTCGGCGACCGTGCTGCTGGAATCCCTGGTCGAACACAACGAGGAACGCCTGTTGATGGGCGGCACCGCCAACCTGACGCGCAACACCGCCGACTTCGGCGGCTCGCTGCGCTCGATTCTGGAAGCCCTCGAGGAGCAGGTGGTGGTGCTTCGGCTGCTGGCCGCCCAGCAGGAAGCGGGTAAGGTCACGGTGCGCATCGGCCATGAGACCGAGGCCGAACAGATGGCCGGCACATCGGTGGTGACCACGACCTACGGCAGTTCGGGCACCGTCTTCGGCGGCATGGGCGTCTTGGGGCCGACCAGAATGGACTATCCGGGGACTATTGCCAATGTCGCGGCGGTTGCGATGTACATCGGCGATGTCCTAGGACACCGGGCCGGATAGCCGGCCGGATTTCGAAAGGTCAAGTGTGGCACGGGATTACTACGGCTTACTCGGGGTGAGCCAGGGCGCCAGCGATCAGGAGATCAAGCGCGCCTATCGAAAGCTGGCCCGCGAGCTGCACCCCGACGTCAACCCCGACGAGGCCGCCCAGCATCGGTTCAAGGAGATCAGCGCCGCCTACGAGGTGCTGTCCGATCCGGAGAAGCGCCGCATCGTCGACCTCGGTGGAGATCCGCTCGAGGGCGCCGGCGCGGCCAACGGCTTCAGTGGCTTCGGTGGTTTGGGTGACGTGTTCGAAGCGTTTTTCGGCGGTGGCGGCGCATCGCGCGGTCCGATCGGGCGGGTGCGTCCCGGCTCGGACTCGCTGCTGCGGATGCGGCTGGACCTGTCCGAGTGCGCGACCGGCGTGACCAAGCAGGTCACCGTCGACACCGCCGTGCTGTGTGACATCTGCCAGGGCAAGGGGACTCACGGCAATTCCACCCCGGTCGCGTGCGACACCTGTGGCGGCCGCGGCGAGGTGCAGACCGTGCAGCGCTCCCTGCTCGGCCAGGTGATGACCTCCCGTCCCTGCCCGACCTGCCGCGGTGTCGGCGAGGTCATCCCCGACCCGTGTCACCGATGCGGCGGCGACGGCCGGGTGCGCGCCCGCCGGGATATCAGCGTGAAGATCCCGGCCGGTGTCGGCGACGGCATGCGCGTCCGGCTGGCCGCCCAGGGCGAGGTCGGCCCGGGCGGCGGGCCGGCGGGCGACCTCTACGTCGAAGTCCACGAGCAGCAGCACGACATCTTCATCCGCGACGGCGACGACTTGCACTGCACGATCTCCGTGCCGATGGTCGACGCCGCGCTCGGCACCACCGTGACCGTCGACGCCATCCTCGACGGGCCGACCGAGATCACCATCGAGCCCGGCACTCAGCCGGGCTCGGTGACCACGTTGCGCGGGCACGGCATGCCGCACTTGCGTTCCGGCGTGCGGGGGAACCTACACGCGCACATCGAGGTAACGGTGCCCGGCAAGCTCGACGCGCGGGCCAGGGAACTGCTCTCCGAGTTCAAGACCCGCAGCCACGCCGAGCCCGAGGTCAGGTCCGCGCACGCCGCGGCAGGCAACTCTGGTGGCCTGTTCAGCCGGCTGCGCGAAACCTTCAGCGGCCGCTAGGCATTGGCCGACACACTGTTCTACGCCGACGCCGTCCCGGCGGTCGGGGAGCGTGCCGTCGTCGACGGCGACGAAGGCTTCCACGCCGCCACGGTACGGCGCATCCGCCCGGGTGAAGCGCTCGTGCTGTCCGACGGCGACGGGGCTTTGGCTCGCTGCGAGGTCGAGGAGACCAGCAAGCGCGGGTTCTCAGCTCGGGTGCTCGAACGCTGGACGGCGCCCCGTCCCGCCCCGACGGTGACTGTTGCCCAGGGCATTCCGAAGTCGGAACGGTCGGAGTTGGCGATCGAGCTGGCCACCGAGGCCGGCGCCGACGACTTCATCGCCTGGCAGGCGGACCGGTGCGTCGCGCGCTGGGACGGTGAGCGGGCCGAGAAGGGGTTGCGCCGCTGGCGTGCGGTGGCGCGGTCGGCGGCTCGCCAGTCGCGGCGCGCCTACATTCCCGGCATCAGCGGGCCGCTGGTCACCAAGGCGCTGGTGGCTGAGGTCGGGGATCGGGTGAGGGCCGGCGGGCTGGTGCTGGCGCTGCATGAATCCGCCGCTCATCCGATGGTTGAACTTCCTGTGGCGCAAGCGAATTCGATCATGTTGCTGGTAGGTCCCGAGGGTGGGATCAGCGACGGCGAGCTCGACGCATTGGTGGCAGCCGGGGCAACCGCGGTCCGGCTGGGCCCGACCGTGCTGCGCACGACGACCGCCGCGGCGGTGGCCCTCGGCGCACTCGGGGTGCTGACGTCGCGCTGGTCGATCGGCTGAGGGTCAGGACGGCTCGGGCCGGGCCAGTCGCGCGTAGATCGACGCCGCCTCGGCGCGGTTGCTGGCGTGCAGCTTCCGAAGTACGCGCTTCACATGGGATTTCACCGTTCCGGGAGTGATCACCAGCTCGTCGGCGATCTGCTGGTTGGTCCGCCCGTCGGCCATCAGCCGCAGCACCTCGGCTTCGCGGCGGGTCAGCATGTCGTGTACCCGCGACTCGACCTCGGCCAGCCGCCGGCTGGCCGGGCTGCGCTCGGCCGGTTCGACCTTCCTCAGCTCCAAGTCCGCGTCCTGCAGAGCCTGCGCGGCCTGCTCCGCGGTGGCCAGCGCGCTGCGCACCTCGGCATGCTGGCGGCGCATCCGTTCCATCAGCACGGTGCGCTCGAAGGCATAGCCGAACCCTTCGGCGAACGCCCACACCGTATCTCGGTCGATCTCGTCGACGGTGCGCCCGGAGTACAGCCGGTCGGCGTGCAGGAATCCGATCACCCGCCCGGTCGGCATGACCGGGGCCGCGACGTAGGAGTGGGTCAGTGAGAAGTCGATGATCGGGCGGTTGACCCGCGGGTCGTTGCGGGCGTCACGGACGATTTCCGGTGCGTGCCTTCGGATCATCTGCGTTTCCAGGAGCATGTGGTCCAGCTGCGGGGCGACGGACTGGGCGAAGGCCACCATCTTCTCGGCGCCCTCGACGTCGTCGCCGAAGTACGCCGATTCCATCACCATCTTGCCCTCGTGCACCCGGAAGAGGACGGCTCGGTCGAATCCGCACGACTCGACGAGTTCCCGTGGAGCACGGTCGACGATCTTGGCGACCTCGTCGATGCCGCGCAGTTTGGACAGCCCTTCCTGTACGCGCAGCAGCGCCAGCGTTCTGCGCCGGGCGGCGTCCTCGATCAGCTGGCGTTCCAGCAAGGACAGGTCGAGCACTGCTTCCAGCGCGGTCAGTGCCTTCTCGTCGCCGAGGGCTTCCAACGCCTCGCGCACGACGGTGGCGTGGGCGTCGACGGTGTCGGCGACGGCCCGGATCGGGTCGTCGGCGCGTTCGACGATGCCCAGCCGGCAGGCCTCGTCGTAGCGGCGGGTCACCGCGCTGGTCGGCGGTTGTTTGGACGCCCAGCCAGGGTGATTGCCGTCGAGCAACGCGGTCACCGGGAGGGCGTCAAGGGAGTCAGTGGTGGTGGTCACAGTGAGCCGATCGTCTCACCGCGACGGGGGCTGTAGTGGCAAAACCGCCCGGTCGGGAGCGCAACTGACCTCCATCGGGAGATCGACCGGTGCCCGCAGGAGCAATGAGGCTGTTGGCATGACCTCGACGACCTCTTCTGCGCTCCACATGCTGACCACTCCGGAGGGGATCGCAAACCCCTATCCACTCTTCGAGCAACTGCGGGATTCTTCGCCGGTACCGGGCTACCAGGACTGGCCCCCGGGGACGGTGCCCGGCGCCGACGATCCGGTCAGCGCCTGGGCGCTGTTCCGCTACGACCAGGTTTTCGCGGCGGCCCGCGACAGCGAGACGTTCTCGTCGCGCGACCCCATCCAGGAGGCGTCGTCGGCCCCGAGCCTGATGTTGGTCAACACCGACCCGCCCGCGCACACCGGCGAACGCAAGCTGGTCAGCCAGGCGTTCTCGCCGCGGCGCATCCGCCGGCTGGAGAACTGGCTCGCCGACCTGGTGCCGGTGCTGCTCGCCGATTTCGATGCCCGCGTGCACGACGGCGATCCCGATGTCATGGAGTTCGCCGACGAGGTGCCCACTCGCGCCATGGTGCGGCTGCTCGGCCTTCCCGAAGGCGACCACGTCCGATTCAAGAACTG
Organism: Mycolicibacterium vinylchloridicum; assembly: GCF_013404075.1. Classification (GTDB taxonomy): domain Bacteria; phylum Actinomycetota; class Actinomycetes; order Mycobacteriales; family Mycobacteriaceae; genus Mycobacterium; species Mycobacterium vinylchloridicum. The sequence continues at coordinate 94,051 of NZ_JACBJQ010000021.1, read as the reverse complement.
GGCCAACGCCTTCATGCTCTCCTCGACGATGACGCCGCAGGAGCGGATGGCCAGCAACATGGAGATGGTGCAGGCATTCACCGAACGGGTCATTGAACACAGTGCACGCCTTGATGATTCGCAGGACGTCGAGGAAGCCGAAGATCTGATCTCCGCGTTGTTGCGGGCCCAGCTCGACGGGCAGCGGCTGACCCCGGAGCAGGTGGTCCGGTTCTGCGTGACGCTGGTGGTCGCGGGCAGCGAGACGACGACCTACCTGATCGGCAGTGTCCTGCACGCCATGGCGCGCGAACCTGCCGTCACCGCCAGGCTGCGGGCGGACCGGTCGCTGGTGAACACCTTCATCGAGGAAGTCGCGAGACTCACCGGGCCACAACGGCTGTTCCGCATCGCGACCCGCGATGTCGAGATCGACGGCGCCCAGATCAAGAAGGGGGACTGGGTGGCGTTGTTCTTCGGATCGGCCAACCACGATCCTGCTGTGTTCGAAGATCCCCAGCGCCTGGACCTCGACCGGCCCAACATCCGTCAGCATCTGGCGTTCGGCCACGGCCTGCACTTCTGCCTGGGCGCGCCGCTGGCACGGCTGGAGGTGTCCGCCGTCGTCAACGCCGTGCTCGACCGGTATTCGGTGATCGGGCTGTCCGAGGAGCCGGGCGTCCGGCAGACCGCGAGCCTGCTCACCCACGGATTCGTCCGCCTGCCGCTGCAGCTGGCCCGATGACCACCGTCGAGAGCGGCAACATCGCCGCCACCAAAGCGATCTACGCGGCGGTTCCCGCCGGTGATCTGGAAACCGCACTGAGCCATATGGATCCGGAAGTCCGGATCACCTACTACGGCAGCGACGCCATCCCCTATGCCGGTGACTACCACGGCATCGAGGCGGCCATCGAGTTCTTCAGCATCGTGGGCAGCCACATCCAGATCACGGCGATGGAACCGTGGCTGTTCATCGAAGACGGTGACAATCTGGCGGTCTGGGGCCACCAGACGTTCCTGCGGACGGCCACCGGGCACACCTGGGAGTCGGAATTCGCCCACATCATCGCGCTGCGAGACGGCAAGTGGCTGCACTTCCGGGACTTCATGAACTCGGCGCTCACCCACGACGCGTTCACCCGGGGGTAGCGGTCAGAGCCGGGTGGTGAGTATCGCCACTCCGTCACCGTGCAGGTGCTCGAGTGCCCGAGGCCGGCCGGCCAACACCGACGCCAGGTGCGCGGCCGCCCCGGTGACGCGGGGACCAGCACCGTGCCGCCAGCCCGTGTCGTCGGCATGCAAGGCCAGGCCACGTGCTCGCGATCTGGCCGGAATGAACGGATTGGGCACGCGTACTTGAGTTTCCAGAACAGCGGTCAGCGCCTCGTCCGGCACTTCCGGTGCACGACCGACCGCCAGCGCGATATCGAGTTCGTGGATCACGTGGTCGCCGAGTAGCAACTGCGGCGGAAACACCCGGCCGATTCCCCGGGGTGCGTCGATCAACGCGATGAGGTCGTCGCCCAGCTCGCCGGGCGTCCGCCGTGCAGCGAGTTGACGGGCCAGCGCGCAGTTCGCACGATCGAATGACCCTCCGTTCCTGACGATTTCGGCCGACATGGCGATCGGCGGGGCCTGATAGCCGTAGGCGAGGTGGGCGAGTACCTCGTGGTTGGTCCACCCTGTGCACAGGCTCGCCTGTTGCCATTGCGCGGCGGACAACGACCTCGTGAACTCGACGAATCTGAGGTCGTTGCGCCGCAACAGGTTACGCCGGTCCGACATTGAGGTGCTTTCGCAGGAAGTCGGTCTGGTCGGCGAGGAGCTGCGCCAGCAGGGGTGGGTGATAGACGTCGAAGTGGTCGGCGTCGTAGTGGCGGGCTTCACCGCGCGGCGCACGGCGCGCGATGTCCGCGGCGCGCCGGGGGTCCATCAGTGTCTCGCGGTCGCTCACGCAGATCAGCGCGGGTGCGGTGATGCGGCTCGCCGTGCGGGTCGCACTGGTGAGGGCGATCTCCGCGATGTCGGAGGCGCCCACCCGGTTGTCGAACGAGCCGCCGGGGGAGACCGTGGAATTCCAGCCTTCCAGCGCGCCCGGCGCGGTCACCGCAGCTGGGGCACCCGGTGGGCCGACGATCGGAACGTAGTGCGGTGTCCGTCCCAGGAGTCGCCGGCCCACGTCATCGACGATCGGTGCGGTGAGCCGCAGAACGGCGCCGAGCCCCAGTTGTCGCGCGACCGCCGGCCCGTCGACGATCGGGCATTGCACCACGACCGCCGCGACGTCGGGACGGGCGGCCGCGACTTTCAACGCGTGCATCGCGCCGAGACTGGTACCCCACAGGCCGACGCGCCCGGCATCGATATCGGGCAGGCCGGTCAGGAACTCGAATGCCGCCGCGACATCCTGCCGGTGCCGCCGCAGGCTCAGCCGCTGGCGCGGGTATCCGCCTGAGGCGCCCAGCCCTCGATAGTCGCAGGCCAGCGTGGCGATACCGGCCTGGCAGAAGTGCTGTTCGTACTGCTCGAGCGACATCGTGTGGTTGGCGCCGAACCCGTGGACGAGCACCACAGCAGGGTGTGGCCCGGCACCGGCCGGGCGGGTGAGCCAGGCGGCGCAGGTGTCGCCGCCGGAATCGAAAGTCAGCGTGGTGTGAGTGCCTGGTGGCATCGTCCCTCCTAATACGTACGGTGTACGTGTTCTATAACGCGTACGATGTACGTGTCAAGAGGAAGGGAGAGTGCCGATGCGGCCACGCTTCACGATCGGCGAGATCCAGACCGCCGCGCTGCAGATCGTGGACCGAGACGGGCTGTCCGGGCTGAGCATGCGGACGCTGGCCGCCGCACTGGGCACCGGTGCCATGACCCTCTACAACTACGTGCGCGACCGAGATCAGTTGGAGGAGTTGGTCGCCGAGGCGGTGATCGCCGGCGTGGAGCTGCCCGAAACCGGCGGCGATTGGCTGAGTGACGTGCGGGCCGTCGCCACGGCGATGTGGCACAGCGTGCGCGCCCACCCGAATGCCATTCCGCTGGTGCTGACCCGGCGCACGGTGTCACCGACCAGTTATGCGGCGGCCGAGGGGCTCGTCGGGGCGCTGAGCCGCGGCGGTCTGGAGGGCGCCGCTCTGCTGGGTGCCTTCCGGGCAGTGCTCAGCCTGGTGATGGGCAGTGCGCAGGTCGAGTTGGCGGGCCCGCTGGCCGGCGCCGGGCGTGACGAACATCAGCGCCAGGTGGCCGCACAGATCGGCGCGCTGGCAGCCGACCGGCACCACCGGTTGGCTGCGCTGGCCGAGGTGAGCCAGCGATCGTCGGCGGCGGCGGACTTCGAGCATGGGCTGGACCTGCTGTTGGTGGGCATACGGGCCAGCGCCCAGGCGTTATCGACTTCACCGGGTCACGGCCCGGCGGTAGGATGAACGAACCGGCAAACTCGCCCGACCACCAGGAAGCAGGCTTCGAAAACCACGTGACGCCCCGCGAGACGACCGCTGCCTCGCAAGTGCGCAGCAGCATGACTGTTCCGCCCGACCTCGTCGTGGGCCTGCTGGGTTCCGCCGACGAAAACCTGCGGGCACTCGAACGCAGCCTGGCAGCCGACCTGCATGTCCGAGGAAACGCCGTCACCCTGTCCGGTGAGGCGGCCGATGTCGCGATGGCCGAACAGGTGATATCCGAACTCATCGCCATTGTGGCCGGCGGTCAGACGCTGTCTCCCGATGCGGTGCGCCGCAGCATCGCGATGATCGCCGGCGCGGACAACGAGTCCCCGGCCGAGGTGCTGACGCTGGACATCCTGTCCCGGCGCGGCAAGACAATTCGGCCCAAGACCCTCAACCAGAAGCGCTACGTCGACGCCATCGACGCCCACACCATCGTGTTCGGCATCGGCCCGGCGGGCACCGGCAAGACCTATCTGGCCATGGCCAAGGCGGTCAACGCACTGCAGACCAAGCAGGTCACCCGGATCATCCTGACCCGGCCCGCGGTGGAAGCCGGTGAGCGCCTTGGGTTTCTGCCCGGCACGCTGACCGAGAAGATCGACCCGTATCTGCGGCCGCTCTATGACGCGTTGCACGACATGATGGATCCCGCCGCCATCCCGAACCTGTTGAACACCGGGGTGATCGAGGTGGCGCCGCTGGCCTTCATGCGCGGCCGCTCGCTCAACGACGCGTTCATCATCCTCGACGAGGCCCAGAACACCACCGCCGAGCAGATGAAGATGTTCCTCACCCGGCTGGGGTTCGGCTCTAAGATCGTGGTCACCGGTGACATCACCCAGGTCGACCTGCCCGGCGGCGCCAAGTCCGGTCTGCGGGCGGCGATGGATGTCCTCGACGGCATCGACGACATCCATTTCGCCGAACTGACCAGCGCCGACGTGGTGCGCCACCGGCTGGTGTCGGAGATCGTCGACGCCTACGCCAAGGCCGAGCAGCCGGCGCTGATGAACCGCTCCCAACGTCGCTCGACGCGGCGCTAGGGGCATCTCACATGACCATCGAGGTATCCAACGAATCCGGCCTCGACGTTTCCGAAGAGGAACTGATCAGCGTCGCGCGCTTCGTGATTCGTCGCATGGACGTCAATCCGGCCGCTGAGCTGTCGATGGTGTTGCTGGACACCAACGCGATGGCCGACCTGCACATGCGCTGGATGGACCTGCCCGGCCCCACCGACGTGATGAGCTTCCCGATGGACGAGCTCGAGCCCGGCGGTCGCCCCGATGCGCCCGAGCCCGGCCCCTCGATGCTCGGTGACATCGTGTTGTGCCCCCAGTTCGCCGCCGACCAGGCCGCCGCCGCGGGGCACAGCCTCGGTCAGGAGCTGGCTCTGCTGACCGTGCACGGTGTGCTGCACCTGCTCGGCTACGACCACGCCGAACCTGACGAGGAAAAAGAGATGTTCGACTTGCAGCGCAAGCTGCTCGAGGAGTGGGTGGGCGAACAGGTCCAGGCCTACCACCAGGATCGGCAGACCGAGAAGGATCGCCGACTGCTCGACAAGTCACAGTTCTTCGACGAACCGTGACCGGCTGGAGTGCGCTTCTCGGCGCGATCGCGCTGATTGCGCTCGGTGGTTTGTTCGCGGCGATCGACGCCGCCATCAGTACTGTGTCGATCGCACGGGTCGAAGAGCTGGTGCGCGACGAGCGGCCGGGCGCCTTGCGGTTGGCCCGGATCATGGCCGAGCGGCCACGCTTCATCAATCTCGTTGTGCTGCTGCGTATTGCATGCGAGGCGGCAGCGACGGTGCTGTTGGTCGCATTCCTGTGGGATGACCTCGGCTTGACCTGGGGGCTGGTGGCGGCCGCCGCGATCATGACGGTCGCCAGCTTCGTGGCCATGGGCGTCGGGCCGCGCACCATCGGCAGGCAGAACGCCTACACCATCGCGCTCGCGTCGGCGGTTCCCCTGCAGGCGATCTCGGTGCTGCTCACCCCGATCAGCCGGCTGTTGGTGTTGATCGGCAACGCGCTGACTCCTGGCCGCGGCTTCCGCAACGGACCGTTCGCCTCCGAAATCGAACTGCGCGAGGTCGTCGACCTGGCCCAGCAGCGCGGTGTGGTGGCCGACGACGAGCGCCGGATGATCCAGTCGGTGTTCGAGCTCGGTGACACCGCTGCGCGTGAGGTGATGGTGCCGCGCACCGAGATGGTGTGGATCGAAAGCGACAAGAGCGCAAACCAAGCCACGTCGTTGGCGGTGCGCAGTGGCCATTCCCGCATTCCGGTGATCGGGGAGAACGTCGACGACGTCGTCGGCGTCGTCTACCTCAAAGACCTCGTACAACGCACCTATTACTCGTCCGACAGCGGACACGGCACCAAGGTGGCCGACATCATGCGTCCGGCGGTATTCGTTCCCGACTCCAAACCACTCGACGAGCTGCTGCGGGAAATGCAGCGCGACCGTAACCACATGGCCCTGCTGGTGGACGAATACGGCGCCATCGCCGGCCTGGTCAGCATCGAGGACGTGCTGGAGGAAATCGTGGGCGAGATCGCCGACGAGTACGACACCGACGAGGTCGCGCCGGTGGAGAAGCTGGGCGACAACAAGTTCCGGGTGTCGTCGCGGCTGCCGATCGAGGACGTCGGTGAACTCTACGATGTCGAGTTCGAAGAGGACCTCGACGTCGACACCGTCGGCGGCCTGCTGGCACTCGAGCTGGGCCGGGTGCCGTTGCCCGGTGCCGAAGTGGTGTCTCACGGGTTGCGGCTGCGCGCCGAAGGCGGACCGGACCATCGTGGTCGGCTGCGCATCGGCACCGTGCTGGTCAGCCGGGCCGAACCTGAGGAAGGCGATGACGATGAATGAGCTTGACGCCGAAGACGCGAAGCTGGTGGTCCTCGCACGCGGTGCGATGGCGCGCGCCGAGACAGGACAAGGCGCGGCCGTGCGTGACCTCGACGGGCGCACCTACGCCGGTGCGCCGGTCACCCTGTCAGCTCTGCCGCTGACCGGTCTGCAGGCGGCTGTCGCCGCAGCGGTATCCAGTGGCGCAACGGGTTTGGAGGCGGCGGTACTGGTCGGCGGTTCGGCCGACGACGTGGGTGTCGCCGCCGTCCGGGAACTCTCGCCGGATGCTTCGATCATCGTGACCGACCGCACCGGGACACCGCAGTGAGTGAATTCCGTTCCGGTTTCGTGTGTTTGGTGGGCCGCCCCAACACCGGCAAGTCGACACTGACCAACGCGCTGGTCGGCGCCAAGGTGGCGATCACCGCCAACCAGCCCCAGACCACCCGGCACACGATCCGCGGCATCGTGCATCGCCCCGATTTCCAGATCGTGCTCGTCGACACCCCGGGACTGCACCGCCCGCGCACCCTGCTGGGCAAGCGGCTCAACGACCTGGTGCGCGACACCTACTCGCAGGTCGACGTCGTCGGCCTCTGCATCCCCGCCGACGAGGCCATCGGACCGGGTGACCGCTGGATCTACGAACAGATTCGCGAGGTGGCGCCCCGGACCACGCTGGTCGTGATCGTCACCAAGATCGACAAGGTGACCAGGGAAAAGGTCGCCGAACAGCTGATCGCGGTGCACGAGTTGGTCGGCGACACCGCCGCCGAGATCGTGCCGGTCTCAGCGACACGGGGAGACCAGGTCGACGTCCTGATCGACGTGTTGGCCGGACAGCTGCCGCCCGGGCCGGCGTTTTATCCCGACGGGGAGCTCACCGACGAGCCCGAAGAGGTGCTCATGGCCGAACTCATCCGGGAGGCCGCGCTGGAAGGGGTGCGCGATGAACTGCCGCACTCGCTGGCCGTGGTGATCGAAGAGATCGAAGAACGGTCGGGGCGTCCGGCGGATGATCCCCTGATCGACGTGCACGCTGTGCTCTACGTCGAGCGGGACAGCCAGAAGGGCATCGTGATCGGCAAGGGCGGCGCCCGGTTGAAAGAGGTGGGGACGGTGGCCCGTACGCAGATCGAGAAGCTGCTGGGCACCAAGGTGTACCTCGACCTGCGGGTCAAGATAGCCAAGAACTGGCAGCGTGATCCCAAACAGCTTGGCCGCCTTGGCTTTTAGAGTCCTACAGCTTGAACCCGCTCTGCCGCTCGAAATCGGCGAGATCGAAGTAGTCGCTGAACCGGACGATCTTGCCGTCGCGCACCTCGAACACGCCGTTGACCGGCAACACGACCTTGCGGCCGTCGGTCATCGTGAAGTAGTCGATGCGTTCGACGAGCACCAGGCCGGGCTCCGCGGCCAGCGTGACGATGTCGAGCCTGGACTCGTCGAAGGCGTCCAGGAATGCCTGAAAGATCGCACGAATGCCCGCGATGCCCGTGATCGGGGCGACGGGCACGTTGTGATAGACCGCGTCGTCCGCGAAACAGCTGCAGATGACCTCGAGGTCCTGGTCCTCCCAGGAGCCGAGGAAGTCGCGGACGAGCTTCTCGCTGTCGTGCTTGGTATCGGTCATCTGTCAGTCCTACCAACGCGCTCATAGGCGAACAATTACCCGTAAGGGCTATTCGGCATCCTCATCACCGGTCCAGCCCCGAGAGGCGCATCGCCAGTTGATGGCGAACCGCGGGGATCTTCCCGGCCAGTCGCATCGCGACGTTGCGCACCGGCCGTCGCCGTCGCGAAACGGTGGCCAGTTGGGTGAGCCGGTCGGTCAGCGCGACCACATGTTCTGCGGTGTGATGCCTGCCTGCGGCCCATTCGTCGAGTGCTCGATCCGGTTGACCGGCAAGCACTGTGGTCAGGCTCTGGCCGAGTAGGACGGCGTCCTCGATGCCCAAATTCATGCCCTGTCCGCCGGCGGGCGAGTGAACGTGGCCCGCATCGCCGACGAGCAGGACGCGGCGGTCGCGGAAGGTTTCCGCGACTCGGTGATGGACCCGGAACCGGGAGCCCCAGACCACGTCTTCGACAACGACGGGATGCGCTCGCGGGCCGCGCTCGTCCAATAGCCGTTGGACGAACGCGACATCCGGATGTCGCGGCGCCTCGGTCACCGTCGCGACGATGCGGTATCTCCCATCCGGCAGCGGGGCGACGACGAGGAGGCCGGCGGGGGAGAAGTACAGGATCACTTCGTCTTCGGGAACCCCGCCGGACATCCGCACATCGGCCAGCGTGAAGGCTTCGGCGTAGGTGCCGCCGGTGAATGCGATTCCGGCCTGCTCCCGCACGGTGCTGTGCATGCCGTCTGCGCCGACGACGTAGCGCGCGCGAATCCGGTGCTCGTCGGCGAAGGTGACGTCGACGCCATCCCGGTCCTGGCGGACGGCGGTGACGGCTGCCGGGCGGATGACCTTGCCGCCGAGTTGCTCGAGGCGGTCCAGCAAGTAGGCCTCGGTGTCGGCCTGCGAGATCATCAGGGTGTACGGATAACGGGTGGCCAGTTGGTCGAAGGGCACCGCGATCAGCAGGGCGTCGCGGTCCCGGATGGTGAACGTCGGAGTGTGTACGCCGCGCTGAACCAGTTTCTCGGTGACACCGTACGGCTCGAGTAGCTCGAGAGTATGCGGGTGTACCACCGCTGCGCGCGAGGTGTTGACGCCTTCGGCCTGGGCGTCCACCACCGTCACCTGGTAGCCGTGCTGGGTCAGTACGACGGCTGCGGTCAAGCCCGCCGGCCCGGCTCCGACGATGAGTACGTCGGTGGTTGAAATCTGCATGTCAACTCCTTGGTCTGCCCCTTGCCAACGTGTGTTGGCCAACGATTGTTGGCAACAATATTCCTGCCCTGCGGTAAAGTCAACAAGTGTTGGCCTACAATCGTTGGCATGAGACGTACGGCAAGCGAGACCAAGGCGGTGATCCTTGCCGCGGCCCGCGATCGGTTCGCTGCCGAGGGATACGAGAAGGCCACGATCCGGGCGATCGCGGCCGATGCCGACATCGACCCGTCGATGGTGATGCGCTACTTCGGCAACAAGGAGGCACTCTTCGGGGCGGCCGCCGAGTTCGATCTCGAGCTACCAGATCTGACCGGCGTGCCGGTGGACCAGCTCGGCACTGCGCTGGCCGCTCATTTCGTCAAGCGTTGGGAACGCGATGGGGCGCTGCTCATCCTGCTACGTGTCGGGGTCACCAATGAGGCTGTGGCAGAACGGATGCGGACGATCTTCGCCCAACAGTTGGGGCCGGTTGCAGCGCAGGCGACGGGCAACTCACCCGATACTGCTCAGCGAGCAGGGCTGGTTTCGTCGCAAGTGCTCGGGATGGCGTTGTGCCGCTACGTCTTGGCGTTCCCGCCGCTCGCCAACATGACCGCCGACGAGGTCGTCGACTGGATCGGTCCGACGCTGCAGCGCTACCTGACCTCACCGCGCGTCTGACGGCAGTGGGGTGTTCCACCAGATCTCGGGCTGCTTGTTGGCCCAGCCGTTGATGGCCTCCAACTCGGCGGCCAACGAGATCAGAAGGGGTTCGCTGTTGGCCGGGCCCATCAGCTGGACCCCGATGGGCAGGCCGTCAGCGGTGAAGCCGGCCGGGATGTTGATCGACGGCCAGCCCAGCACGTTCCACGGGAAGGTCACCGGGCAGTCCGCGATCATCGCGCGGTCGGTGGCGGTAGGACCGAGGTCGTCGAACTTGCGGGCAGGCGGGGGTGGCTGGGCGGTGGTCGGCGCCAGCACGACGTCGACGGACCGGAAGATCGCCCCGACCCGGCGGTGCAGCTGCGGTTCGGCGGCTTTGGCCCGGCGCAACATGGTCCCCGACAGCAACCGGCCCATCCGCATGTTGGCCTCGGTCCTCGGGTCGAACATGACGTCGTCGCCGAGTCGGTCGGCCCACTCCAGCAGCCCGGCCAGCGAGCGCGGCAGAAATGACAGCGGCAGTCGCAGCCCGTAATTGGGGTTGCCCTCCATCACGGTGTGGCCCAGCATGCCGAGCTGTTCGGCGATCTCCGTCAGCGCCCTGCGGATCTCCGGATGCAGTTTGGCGCCGAAGAGCGTGAACGGAAACCGCGTCGACAGTGCGATCTTCAACTGCCCGGGTGCGGAGCCGACGGAATCGGACATCCGGACCGGCGGCGGCTTGTGCGGGTCTTCGTCGACATTGCCCGATGTTGCGTCAAGCACCAACGCTGCGTCGGCGACCGTGCGCGCGAGCACCCCGTTGACCGTGATGCCGTTGAACGGGTCCCGGATCGGCCACGTCGAGATGCGTCCGCGCTGCGGTTTGATTCCGACGAGGTGCGTCCATGCCGCGGGTACCCGGACACTGCCCGCGCCGTCGGAGCCGATCGCGGCCGCGACCAGGCCCGCGGCCACCGCCGCGGCGCTGCCGCCCGATGATCCACCCGGAGTGTGCTTGCGCGACCACGGATTTCGCGTGTGGCCGAAACCCGGTCCACTGGTGAACGGCCACTGACCGAGCTCGCAGCAGTTCGTCTTGCCGACGATCACCGCGCCGGCTGCACGAAGCCGGCGCACCACCTCGGAGTCCTCGGTGGCCGGCCGGATGGGACCGGCGGTGCCGAATGCCGTCGGCACCCCCGCCACGTCGACGTCATCCTTGACCGCGATGGGGATGCCGAGCAGCAGCGCCTGTTCACCGGCGGCGCGGCGGCGATCGGCCTCGGCTGCCTCGGCCAGCGCCGATTCGGTGAGCACCACCCGGAAGGCGTTGAGGGTGGACTGACTGGCCGTGATCGCGCGCAGCGACCGGCGGACCAGTTCGGTGGAGGTCACCGTCCCGCTGGCCAGCTGGTAGAGCTGCTCGCCGATGGTGGGAAACCGCGGCGGCCTGCCCAAACTCGCACGAGCTGTCATGGCGACGTCGAGACTATCGGCGCGCGTCCGCGGTTATGTCGCATTGCAGTGGGAAACTTCTCCGATGCGGTTGTATCGGGATCGGGCTGTTGTGCTGCGTCAGCACAAACTCGGCGAAGCGGACCGCATCGTCACCCTGCTGACCCGCGACCATGGTCTGGTCCGCGCGGTCGCCAAGGGGGTGCGCCGTACCCGCAGCAAGTTCGGCTCCCGGCTGGAGCCGTTTGCGCATATCGACGTCCAGCTGCATCCCGGCCGCAACTTGGACATCGTCACCCAGGTGGTCTCCATCGACGCCTTCGCCAGTGACATCGTCAGCGACTACGGCCGCTACACCAGCGCCTGCGCGGTGCTGGAGACCGCCGAGCGGCTCGCCGGCGAGGAGCGTGCCCCGGCGCCGGCATTGCACCGGCTCACGGTCGGTGCGCTGCGCGCGGTGGCCGACGGGACGCGGCCCCGTGAGCTGGTCTTGGACGCCTATCTGTTGCGGGCCATGGGCATCGCGGGCTGGGCGCCCTCGCTGATCGAGTGTGCTCGCTGCGCGGCGCCGGGACCGCACCGCGCGTTCCATATCGCTGCTGGTGGCAGCGTGTGCATGCACTGCCGTCCGTCCGGCTCGACCACCCCGCCGCAGGCGGTGCTGGATCTGATGGCGGCGCTGCACGACGGCGACTGGGCGACCGCCGAAGCGTCGTCGGCGGCCCACCGCAGCCACGCCAGCGGTCTGGTGGCCGCGCACCTGCAGTGGCACCTGGAACGCCAGCTGCGTACCTTGCCGCTGGTGGAGCGTGTCTACCGGCAGCCCACTGACCACGTCAAGGAGATGTTCAGGCAGGATGAGGCCCATGGCAATGAACCGGGTAACCAGCTCGTGGCGGGGGGCTGACCGCAGGCGGAAAGGTCAATTTCCGCAGCTGCCCCCGGCGCCCGACGACTACCCGGTGTTCCCCGACACCTCGGTCTGGCCGGTGGTGTTCCCCGAGCTGCCGCCGGCACCGGACGGGGGACCGCGCCGCCCACCGCAACACACCTCGAAGGCCGTGCCGCCGGCCATCCCCGCCGACCAGATGCCCAAGCACGTCGCCGTCGTGATGGACGGCAACGGGCGCTGGGCCACCCAGCGGGGATTGGGCCGCACCGAGGGGCACAAGATGGGCGAGGCGGTGCTGATCGACATCACGTGCGGAGCCATCGAGATCGGCATCCAGCACCTGTCGGTGTACGCGTTCTCCACCGAGAACTGGCGGCGCAGTACCGAAGAGGTCCGGTTCTTGATGGGCTTCAACCGTGAGGTGGTGCGGCGACGCCGCGAGAACCTCGATGCCATGGGCGTCAACATGCGCTGGGTGGGGTCGCGGGCCCGGATGTGGCGCAGCGTCATCAAGGAATTCGACATCGCCGAGAACATGACCGTCGGCAATGACGTCATTACGGTGAACTACTGCGTGAACTACGGCGGGCGGGCCGAAATCGCTGAGGCGGCAAAGCAAATCGCGCGCGATGCGGCGGCTGGGCGCATCGACCCGGAACGGGTGAACGAGGAAACACTGGCCGGGCATCTGCACCGGCCCGACATCCCCGACGTCGACTTGTTTATTCGGACGTCGGGGGAGCAGCGGGCGAGCAACTTCATGCTGTGGCAGGCCGCGTACGCCGAATACGTGTTCCAGGACAAGCTCTGGCCTGACTACGACCGGCGCGACCTGTGGGCGGCGTGCGAGGAGTATGCCGAGCGCAACCGGCGCTTCGGCCGGGCCTGACATGGAATTGGCGGCGCGGCTGGTCGAGGCGCTGACCGCGGTCGTGCCGGTCGAGGTGGAACCCGATGGCGCACTGACTGTTCGCTATGAGGGCACGTTCGCCTCGCTGCGGACTGTGACGATCGCCGAGAACATCGAGATGGTGTCAGTGACCCAAGTCCTGGCGTGGGACCTGCCGGTGAATGCCGATCTTCGCAAACGGGTTGCAGCACAAGCGCAGTCGACGATGCTGGGCACCGTGACGCTCGTCGAGTCCGGCAAGAAGGGCGACGCCATGCTGCGCTACAACTTTCCCGGCCAGGGGCTGGCCGATGGTGCGCTGCAGACGCTGGTGCTGATGGTGCTGGCCGGCGGGGCCGATGCCCGCCGCGCAATCGTCGACTAGTCACTCAGCCCCGGCACTGGGCGCAGGTGCCGAACAGCTCGATCGTGTGGTCCACGTCTGAAAACCCGTGTTCGGTAGCCACTTCCGCGGCCCAGGCTTCGACTTCGCGTCCGCTGACCTCGACGGTCGCCCCGCAGCTGCGGCACACCAGATGGTGGTGATGATCGTCGCCGGCACACCGCCGGTACATCGACTCGCCGGTGTCGGTACGCACCACGTCCACCAGGTCGGCCGCCGCCAGCGACTGCAACGTTCGGTACACCGTGGTGAGCCCGATGTTCTCGCCGCGGTGGCGCAACTCGTCGTGCAACTCCTGGGCCGAGCGGAACTCCTCGACGGTGTCGAGCAGCGCGATGATCGCGCCGCGTTGGCGGGTGGCGCGGACACCGGTCGCGGCGGCGCGCGGACGGACGTCGGCCCCGGTCACGGATGCTCCTCGCCGGCGTGACTCACCGCGGCGACGACGATCTCGGCCAGGTGATCGTCCACCAACCGGTACATCACCTCGCGCCCCGAGCGTTCGCCGGCCACCACGCCGGCGGCCTTCAGGATCCGCAGGTGCTGGCTCACCAGCGGCTGCGGGACGTCGAGCGCGTCGACGAGTTCGTGCACACAGCGCTGGGATTCCCTCAGCTGCAGCACGATCGCGATGCGCACCGGCGCCGCCAGCGCCCGCAACAGCTCACCGGCATGTTCCAGGAGGTCGGCTCTCGGCGACGACAAATCGTCGACTCGCCCGTGGGTGGGTGCGGTCACGCCATCACCTCCGCGTTATTGGAAACGATTTCCACTTGCCGACCACTTTTCCATGCACGATCACGCATGTCAAAAGCAGGTTGGGCGGGTCGTTAGGCTGTATGGGCTGTTGCCCATCCCCAGACAACCAAGGAGTGGCACCCATCGTGGCGTCCGTCATCGATTCCGTCGTCAATCTGGCCAAGCGGCGTGGTTTGGTCTACCCAGCCGGCGAGATCTACGGCGGGACAAAGTCCGCCTGGGATTACGGCCCATTGGGCGTCGAGCTCAAGGAGAACATCAAGCGGCAGTGGTGGCGGTCGGTGGTGACCGGCCGCGACGACGTCGTCGGCCTGGACAGCTCGATCATCCTGCCGCGCGAGGTGTGGGTGGCCTCCGGTCACGTCGAGGTGTTCAACGATCCGCTCATCGAGTGCCTGAACTGCCACAAGCGTCACCGCCAGGACCACCTGCAAGAGGCCTACGCGGAGAAGAGGGGCATCGCGGACCCCGAGTCGGTCGCGATGACCGAAATCGTCTGCCCGGACTGCGGTACCAAGGGCCAGTGGACCGAGCCGCGCGAATTCAACATGATGCTCAAGACCTACCTCGGGCCGATCGAGTCCGAGGAGGGCATGCACTACCTGCGCCCGGAGACCGCGCAGGGCATCTTCGTGAACTTCGCCAACGTGGTGACCACCTCGCGCAAGAAGCCGCCGTTCGGCATCGGCCAGATCGGCAAGAGCTTCCGCAACGAGATCACCCCGGGCAACTTCATCTTCCGCACCCGGGAGTTCGAGCAGATGGAGATGGAGTTCTTCGTCGAGCCCGACACCGCACCGGAGTGGCACCAGTACTGGATCGAGACCCGGCTGAAGTGGTACACCGACCTCGGTATCAATCCCGAGAATCTGCGGCTCTTCGAGCATCCCAAGGAGAAGCTGTCGCACTACTCGGCCGGCACCACCGACATCGAGTACAAGTTCGGTTTCGGCGGCAACCCCTGGGGTGAGCTCGAGGGCATCGCCAACCGCACCGACTTCGACCTCAAGACCCACTCGGAGCATTCGGGCACCGACCTGTCGTTCTACGACCAGGCTGCCGACACCCGCTACATCCCCTATGTCATCGAACCCGCAGCGGGACTTACCCGTTCGTTCATGGCGTTCCTCGTCGACGCCTATGCCGAGGACGAGGCGCCGAACGCCAAGGGCGGGGTGGACAAGCGCACGGTTTTGCGGCTGGACCCCCGGCTTGCGCCGGTCAAGGCCGCGGTGCTGCCGCTGTCCCGGCACGCCGACCTCACCCCGAAGGCCAAGGACCTGGCCGCGGAGTTGCGCAAATACTGGAACATCGAGTTCGACGACGCCGGTGCGATCGGCCGGCGCTACCGTCGCCAGGACGAGATCGGCACGCCGTATTGTGTGACAGTCGATTTCGACTCGCTCGAAGACCATGCGGTCACCGTGCGTGAGCGCGACGAGATGACCCAGGAGCGCATCGGTATCGACTCGGTCGTCGACTACCTGGCCACCCGGCTCAAGGGCTGACCGCTAGAAGCGGCCGCCGCCGCCCAGCATTCCGCCGCCGCCTCCGGAGGATCCTCCGTAGGTGCTCGACGTCCAGCCGCCGCCACCGCCAAAGCCGCCGCGCATCCCGCCGGACAGGATGTTGCCGAGAATGATCCCGCCGATCACCGCGCCCATGTTCGATGAACCGCCCACGCCGCCATAGTGATTCATGTATGTGCGCTGGGCGGCTTGGACGTCGTTGTTGGCCAGTTGCTGGGCTTGGGCGGCCAGCATGGATGCACCGTTGGCGTGGGCGATCGCCTCGGTGATGTTGGTCTTCTGTTTGGCCTGCGCCGCCTGCAGTTGGCGCACAGCCTCATTGAGCCGGGTCCGCGCCTCGGGCCCGACGCTGCCGCGGCGGGTGTCGATGTAGTCCGACACCGAACGCACCCGGGACTGCGCGGTGAACAGCGCCTGGTCGAACGAGCGGCCAAGCCGCTCAGCGGTTTCGCGCTCCTGCGCCACGCCGGCCAGCAGCCGGTCGAGGTCGGCGTCGGCCTGGGTCAACTGGGTGAACGCGCCCAACGGGTCGGCGGTGCCGTCGGTCTGCGCGGCCGCCACCGCGTTGACCGCGGCGTCGCGCGCCTTGGTGAGTTCGGCGGCGTTGGACAACCCGCCCTGGGACAGCTGGGCCACGGCCTGGTTGATGCCCTGCTGGGTGTCGGCGATCGCCGCCGGCAGGGTAGCGACGGCGCGCCTGATATCGCTGGCCGCGCTGTCTATCGCGTCGAGCATCGAACTGGCCTGCTGCAGAGCCGATTCCGCGGCGCGCACGCAGTCGACCAGTTCGGTTTGCTCGCCGGCGACCGGCTTGGCCACCAGCTCCCGGGCCCGGCTGATCGACTGGTCGGCGAACTCCAGCCGCTCTTTGGCGGCATTCACGTTGCGGGACACCGACACCAGCGCGCTCTCGGCGAACTCGCTGTGCAGCTGCGTCAACGCGGTCTGGGCCGGCTCGATACGGGCGCTGACGTCCACCATCTTCTGGGTCAGTGCGTCGAGCCGGTCGGGGGCGTTGATCACCAGGTCCCGCAGCTGGTGAAAGGACTGCGTCTGGGCGTCCAGTTCGCGGTTGGCCCGCGCAGCGGCGACCACCACCCGAGTGAGTAGATCGCGGCGTTGCGCCGGTGTTTCGGGAACCGCGTCGTCGAGCTGCTGGCGCACGTTGAACGCCTGTTGCAGGGTGGCCTTCGCATTCTCGACCGCGCGTGCGAATGGCTGCGCCTGCTGGTCGCCGAATTCTTCTTCGGCCAAGGCCAATTCGTTGGAACTGGTTCGCACGGCGTTGTCGACGTCGACCACGATCGACCGGGACACCTCGTCGAGAGCGTCGAGGGGAACCGAAGCCAGCGCGTTGGGGTCGGTCGGATCCAGCCGCTTGGCCGCTGCCACCTCGGCCTCGTGCCGCTTGTGCTTGCGTCGGCGGCTCCACAACAACAGCAGCACGACGACTGCCGCGATGACCGCCACGATGATCAACAGCGGAATCAACGAGAATCCACCGGAACCGCTGCTGGCGCCCAATGCGGCAAGCCCGTTG
Organism: Mycolicibacterium vinylchloridicum; assembly: GCF_013404075.1. GTDB lineage: Bacteria > Actinomycetota > Actinomycetes > Mycobacteriales > Mycobacteriaceae > Mycobacterium > Mycobacterium vinylchloridicum. The sequence continues at coordinate 76,827 of NZ_JACBJQ010000021.1, read as the reverse complement.
GCGGCCGCGATCGCCGCCCCCGTCCAGTCATTGTTGTGCAGTGCGGGCTCGATCTTGTCGCGGCGCAGGTTGTCGACCCCGGCCGAGTCGCCGTCGGCCGCCGCCGACGGGACGAGAAATGCGTAGGACCGCTGTGTGGTCGCGACGGCCAGGATCGCGTCCTGGTTGCCCAGATCGCTGGTCAGCCGGGTCGCCTCGGTCCAGCTCATGGCGGTCTTGGGCGCGAACGAATCGACGTAGACCACCCAGAGCCGGATATGGCGGTCGCGGTAGAGGGTGTCGACCGCCTGCTGCACGCTGGCGAGCTGACTGTCGCCAAGGGCACCGGCGTTGTCGGTGACATAGTCGGGGAGCCGGAATGGCGGCTCGGCCGCCGCGGCGGGCGCCACCAGGGTGGCGGCGGTCAGGATGGCCGCGAGCAGGCTGAGCACACGAACGAGGCGCATGAGCGTCAAATGTAGTAGGACGAGGCTGGCAGACTATGCCTCGGTGACGACGAATCAGCACGGCCACTACGACGAGGCCGACCGTGAGCGGGTGGTGCACGAAGCGCCGAAGACTGCCGGGCTACCCGGTACGTCGACGGAGCATCGCACCGATTTCGCCCGCGACCGCGCGCGCGTGCTGCACTGCGCTGCCCTGCGCCGGCTGGCCGACAAGACCCAGGTCGTCGGGCCGCGGGAGAGCGAGAACCCCCGCACCCGGCTGACGCACTCGCTGGAGGTCGCGCAGATCGGGCGGGGGATGGCGGTACCGCTGGGCTGCGACCCCGACCTGGTGGACATGGCCGGGCTGGCCCACGACATCGGGCACCCGCCGTACGGCCACAACGGGGAGCGCGCGCTCGACGAGTTCGCGGCGTCTTGCGGCGGCTTCGAGGGCAACGCCCAGAACTTCCGGATCCTGACCAAGATCGAGCCGAAAGTGCTTGACGGACAAGGCCGTAGCGTCGGGCTGAACCTGACCCGGGCCGGGCTGGACGCGGTGACGAAGTACCCGTGGTTCCGCGGCGAGCGGGGCCGCAAGTTCGGGTTCTACGACGACGACCGGGCGCTGGCCGAGTGGGTACGGGGCGCGGCGCCGTCGCAGCGGCCGTGCCTGGAGTCGCAGGTGATGGACTGGGCCGACGACGTCGCGTACTCGGTGCACGACGTCGAGGACGGAGTGGTGTCGGGCCGCATCGATCTTCGGGTGCTGGCCGACGACGACGCCGCGGCGGCTCTGGGGCGGTTGGGGGAGTCGGAATCCAGCAGCCTGCGCGCAGATGATCTGGTGGCCGCGGCGCGACGGCTGTCGGAGCTACCGATCGTTGCCGGTGTCGGCAAGTACGACGGGACTCTCGCGGCGTCGGTGGCGCTCAAGCGGCTGACCAGTGAACTGGTCGGCCGGTTCGCCTCGGCAGCGGTCAGCCTGACCCACGAGATCGCCGGGCCACAACCGCTGGTCCGCTATGAGGCGGAGCTGGCTGTGCCGGCAACGGTCCGGGCCGAGGTCGCGGTGCTCAAGACCCTGGCGCTGCAGTTCATCATGTCCGATCCGGCCCACCTCGAACTGCAGGCCCGGCAGCGCGAACGCGTCCACGAGGTCGCGGACTGGCTGCTGCATGGCGCGCCTGCGACGCTCGACCCCGTGTTCGCCCCGGAGTTCAACGCGGCGACCGACGATGCGGCCCGGATGCGGGTGATCGTCGATCAGATCGCATCCTTCACCGAGGGCCGGCTGGAACGCATCGACGCGCACAACGCCGGTGTCCGTGAGTTCTAGACTGTGCCGATGACCGGTGCGGTGAGCGGGGGTGGCGACCGAAAAGGTCGCATCTCCGAACGCGATATCGCCGCCATCCGTGAACAGGTGCGCATCGAGGATGTGGTCGGCGACTACGTCCAGCTGCGCCGGGCCGGGGCGGACTCGATGAAGGGTCTGTGCCCGTTCCACGACGAGAAGTCACCGTCGTTCCACGTGCGGCCCAACCACGGCCATTTCCACTGCTTCGGCTGCGGTGAGGGCGGTGACGTCTACGCCTTCATCCAGAAGATCGAGCACGTCAGCTTCGTCGAGGCCGTCGAGGTACTGGCCGACCGGATCAACTACACCGTGACCTACAGCGGCGGCGGCGCCGGCGTGCAGCGTGATCGCGGCAGCCGCAGCCGACTGATCGCCGCCACCGCCGCCGCGGCGGAGTTCTACGCTGCCGCACTGGAATCCGAGGAGGCCGCACCGGCCAGGCAGTACCTCACCGAGCGCAACTTCGACGCCGCTGCGGCCCGCCGGTTCGGCTGCGGCTTCGCGCCTGCGGGCTGGGATTCGCTGACCAAGCATCTGATCCGAAAAGGCTTCGAGTTCAAGGAACTCGAGGCGGCCGGGCTGTCCAGGGAGGGCAGGCGCGGGCCGATGGACCGGTTCCATCGCAGGCTGCTGTGGCCGATCCGCAGTGCCAGCGGTGAGACCGTCGGTTTCGGCGCCCGCCGGATCTTTGCCGACGACCAGATCGAGGCCAAGTACGTCAACACCCCGGAAACCGTGCTGTACAAGAAGTCCAATGTGTTGTTCGGCCTCGACCTGGCCAAGCGGGATATCGCCAAGGGACACCAGGCCGTCGTCGTCGAGGGCTACACCGACGTGATGGCCATGCACCTGGCCGGGGTGACCACTGCCGTCGCGTCCTGCGGTACCGCGTTCGGTGACGAACATCTGTCGATGCTGCGGCGACTGATGATGGACGACAAGTTCTTTCGCGGCGAACTGATCTATGTGTTCGACGGCGACGCGGCCGGCCGCGCCGCCGCGCTGAAGGCCTTCGCCGGCGAGCAGAACCTCGCGGGCCAGAGTTTCGTGGCCGTCGCGGCCGACGGGATGGACCCCTGCGATCTGCGGCTGGCACAGGGCGACGCGGCGCTGCGCGATCTGGTGGCCCGGCGCACCCCGCTGTTCGAGTTCGCCATCCGCACCGCGCTGGCCGAGCACGATCTGGAGCAGGCCGAGGGCCGGGTGACGGCACTGCGGCGGTGCGTGCCGATGGTCGCCCAGATCAAGGACCCGACGTTGCGTGACGAGTACGCCCGTCAGCTTGCGGGCTGGGTCGGCTGGGACGACGTCGCCCAGGTCATCGCCCGAGTCCGCGAGGAAGCCGGCCACAAGCCCGGGGGCCGCGGCGACAACCGGCGCGCGACGCCCGCGCGGCCCAAGGCCGCGTCCGCGGACGGTGCGCGTCGGCCCGATCCGCGTGATCCGACGTTGTGGCCGCAGCGGGAAGCGCTCAAGGCCGCGCTGCAGTACCCGGCACTGGCCGGACCGGTCTTCGACTCGCTGACCGTCGAGAGCTTCACCCATCCCGGCTATGCCGCGGTGCGCACGGCGATCGAAACGGCAGGCGGGACGTCGTCGGGGGTCACCGGCGGCGAGTGGATCGACAAGGTGCGTGAACAGACCGGCGCAACGGCCACAGCAGGGCTGATCACCGAGCTCGGTGTCGAGAGCATCCGGGTCGAGGACGAGGAGAGAATGCCCCGCTACATCGGCGGTGTGCTGGCCCGGCTGCAGGAAGTCTGGGTCGGCAGGCAGGTCGCCGAGGTCAAGTCCAAGCTGCAGCGGATGTCGCCGGTGGAGCAGGGAGACGAATATCACGCCCTGTTCGGCGACCTGGTGGCGCTGGAGGCCTATCGGCGCAGTCTGCTGGAACAGGCCAGCGGCGACGACCTCACTGCGTGATAACTGCCAGCACGCTATGGTTAACGCACTGCCCGTCTGGAGCGAAAGGTCAGATATGACTACCGCGAACACCCGTGTCCGGCGTATCGCCACTGCTGGCGCTCTTGCTGTGGCCGCGGCTGCGGTGCCGGCTCTGGCTGCACTGACTGCCCCGATGGCTTCTGCGTCTCCCGGTGGCACCTGCCTGGCGTGGTTCGGTTCGCGTGGCGACGGGCAGTGCCTGAGCTACTCGAACAACAACGTCAGCGTGGGCACCCCGCAGCTCGGCGTGTACGGACCCGACGCGGGATCGATGCCCGGCGGCGGCATCGGTGTCAGCACCGGCCCGCTGCTGCCGGGCCAGACCATCAGCATTCCGATCGGCTGATTGCCCTCGGTCGATGCCCGAGATCGACCTGACGGCTGTGATTTTTTCCGATTGACAACCGTAGGGTCGATTTCGTTGTGCTTAGTTCTCCGACCGCTGTGGTTCGACCACGGTGGTGTTGGCGTCGATCTCGGTCAGTGTGACCATCTTCGGATCGGGGTCCGGTGATACCCGGTCGGCGATCTTGCGGCGCCCGGCGTCGATCACGGTCTTCGTGGCGGGATTACCGGTCAGCGCCTTATAGGTGCCGACGATCTGCTCGTAGCGCTTACGGCCCGCCTTGGTGCCCAACACATAGCCCACGCCAAGTGCGGCGAGAAACCGGATCACTGCGCTCCCTCCATCGAAAACCCCGCCCCACCATCCTGCCTGACGCGACCGGGTTGGCGCCCGCCCACCGGTTTGGCGTCGAGGGCACCCAGTAAGCTAGAGTCACTCTCCGGCCCGCATCGGCGCAAGCGCGCTTCCGCGGGAAGCAGATAGTCCCCTGTAGCTCAACTGGCAGAGCTTCCGACTGTTAATCGGACGGTTGATGGTTCGAGTCCATCCGGGGGAGCAAGGACTCCTCAGCCGGCGGCGAGCGCCTGAATGCGATCTAGCTCCGCACCCTTCTCGGCACGCACCACGTCAGCGTCGTAGCGCGCCTGCAAGTTGATCCAGAACATGTCGGACAGGCCCAATGCTCGGGACAGTCGTAGGCCGGTGTCGGCGGTGATGGCCCGTCGCCCGCGGATGATCTCGCTCAGTCGGGTCTGCGGTACGCCGATCTCCTGAGCGAGCCGGTAAGGGGTGATCCCCATCGGCGTGAGGAACTCCTCGGCGAGAATCTCGCCGGGATGGGTGGGTGCGAAGTCAGCCATTGGTGTTCTCCTCTCAGTGGTAATCGGTCAGCTCGACGTCATCGGCGCCTCCGTCGCGCCATGTGAAGCAGATGCGGTACTGATCGTTGACGCGGATGCTGTGCTGCCCTTCGCGGGGCGGTTGTAGTTTCTCCAGCCGGTTGCCCGGTGGAACCCGTAGATCGTTGATGTTCTCCGCAGCGTCGAGAATCTGCATCTTGCGGCGTGCCACCTTGGCGAGCGCAGTGCTGATCCCTTTAGGGCGTCGCAGCTCCCAAACTTTCTGGGTGTCACCGTCCCTGAACGAGCGGATCACACCGCAATGCTAACGTCGGACGTTACTAACGTCAATCGTTACTATGCCGGTCGAACGTCTCACAGCCACAAATACAACCCCGACAGCAGCGCCCACAGCGCCACGCAGTACACCTCGAAGATCGCCCGCAGCGGGATCGGGGCGTGCCGCAATTCCATGAAATCCAGGCCGACCAGCCGCACCTTGACCGCCGCGATCGCCAGGACGCCGACGGCGATCAGGGAGCCGGTGCTGTGGTCGGCGCCCACCGCGAACGACGCCAGCGTCAACGTCACCAGGATCAGCCAGCTCACGCCGGCGCGGTTGCGCATCAGTTGCAGCATCAGCTCACCAGGTACAGGAGGGGGAACAGGACGATCCACAACAGGTCGACCAGGTGCCAGAAGCACCCGCCGCCCTCGATCACCGCGAGCCGGGTGGCCGACAGCTCCGTCCGCCGGGTCTGGGTGAACATCAACACCAGCACTCCGATCCCGATGAGGACGTGCAGCAGGTGCAGGCCGGTCAGGACGAAGTAGTACAGGTAGAAGTGATTGGCGCCCGGACCGTGGCCCGCAGTGCCGAGCAGGACGTACTCGGTCACCTTCAGCGCGACGAACACCGCGCCGCAGCCGATCGCCACCAGCAGTGCGCGGGCGGCGATGGAACCCAGGCCGGTCCGGATGGCGCCCATCGCGGCCACCACGAACAGCGAGCTGGTCAGCAGCACCAGGGTGTTCACCAGGCCGATGTTGACGTGCAGCGTCTTGCGTGCCGCGTCGAAAACCTCTGGCGCCTTGGACCTTTCGACCATGAACGTGGCGAAGAACACCGCGAACACCAGCATGTCGCCGAACAGGAATACCCAGGTGCCCTGTTCGCCGGGGACGCGGCGGCTGACGGTGGGAGGTGAACCCGCCGTCATGCTGCTTCGGCGCGCTGCTGAGCCTTGATGCCCCGGTTCAGCACGTACGTGGTCGAGAACAGCCAGATCGTCAGCGCCGCACCGGGAATGTAGAACGCGAACACCCCGTGCCAGGCCAGCGGTCCGTCGTTGAACACCACGACCACGCAGCCCGGCAGTGACAGCAGCGCCACCCACAGGTTGAGGTAGCCGTACCAGCGCGGGAAGGTTTGCGGCTCGGTCTTGTCGATGAACGACGCGATGGCCAGGGTGATGTTCTGCACGATGATGGTCCCGACGATGCCGATGAACATCAGCCAGAACACGTCGTTGAGTGCCTGGGTGATGTCCGGCGGCCGGCTCTCGGGACGGAACGCTGCCGCGGCCATGATCAGGAATGGAAACAGCAGGGCGGGAACGAAAATCGTCGCGGCGAACAGCTGCGTCATCGACAACATGCCCCACTGGCCTTCGATGCGGCGGATGCGCAGCACGATGGTGGCCAGGAACGGCAGGGCGATCACCGACGTCAGCAGGCACCCCGCGATGCCGATCCGGATCCAGATCTTGTGGTCGACGTAGAAGTCGGCGATCTCCTCGGGCGATGCGACCGGTGAGAGTGGCGGAAACATCCGCGCGATCCCCGACAGGCTCGTTCCGTACAGAATGATCATGATCGTCCCGCACCACGCCCCGATGCGTTGCAGCGTCAATTCCACGGCCGCGACGTTACTGGGTCAGCACCGGTGTTTCGTCAAAATTGTCAAAACGGCTAGTCGAGATTCTCCGGGTGCAGCATCTCCGCGTAGCGCAGCTGCTCGGGCACCCCGAAGCCGTCGACCAGCGCTTCGGCGTACGGCCGCAGCGCCCGGCAACGTTCGTTGATGCCGGCCGTGACGGCCTTGGCCCGCTCGGTGGACAGGAAGCGGTGCTCGATGAACCAGGCCTTGTCGTCCTCGATCACCGACAGTGCGTACAGGTCGCACACCAGGTCGAGGATGTTGCGGGCCTCTTCGTCCTCGCATGCGTCGATACCGGCGACGAACGCCTCGAGCACGATCCGGTCGATGTGCGCCTTGGCGGTGTGCAGCACGTGATCCTGCACGGCGTTGAACGCGTCGAACGCCGACATCTCCTTGGACTTGCGCTGTAGCCGGCGCGCCACCGAGGACAGCAGATACTCTTCACGGTCCTCGAACATCTTCACCTGGGTGCCGCGGTTGAAGAGGCTGCCTTCCTCCTCGTTGTCCTGGCGTGCGTCGAGGATCCTCTGCATGATCGTCTCGGCCGCAGTCCTTTTCAGCACCCGATCACCGGCGAAGTTCGCGGCGAAGCGCACCCACTCCACCGGGCTCATGCCCTTGATGTCGTCGGCGTAGGCGGTCAGCAGTTCCTTGGCCACCAGCTGGGTCAGCACGTGGTTGTCACCTTCGAAGGTGGTGAACACGTCGGTGTCGGCGCGCAGCGCGATCAGCCGGTTCTCGGCGAGATAGCCTGCGCCACCGCAGGCTTCGCGCGCCTCCTGGATCGCGGTACTGGTGTGCCAGGTGTTGGCCGCCTTGAGGCCTGCGGCGCGGGATTCCAGCTCGCGCTGCTCTTCGGCATCGGGATCGTCCGCGGTCTGTAGGTCGTGCAGCCGAGCGACCAACTCGTTCTGGGCGAACTGCAAAGCGTAGGAGCGGGCGATCAGCGGGAACAGCCGGCGCTGGTGCACCAGGTAGTCCATGATGAGGACTTCACCATCATCGCCGGGAGCGCTGAACTGCTTGCGCTGCAAGGCATACCGCACTGCGATGTCCAGGGCCACCCGCGCTGCGGCGGCCGCACTACCGCCGACGGTGACCCGGCCGCGAATCAGCGTGCCCAGCATGGTGAAGAAGCGCCGGTTGACGTTCTCGATCGGTGAGGAGTACGTGCCGTCGGGCGCGACGTCGCCGTACTTGTTCAGCAGGTTCTCCCGCGGGATGCGGACGTTGTCGAACACGATCCGGCCGTTGTCGACCCCGGGCAGCCCGCCCTTGTAGAGGCAGTCCGAGGTGGTGACGCCGGGCAGGTCATTGCCGTCCTCGTCGCGCAGTGGCACGACGAAGCAGTGCACCCCGTGCGATTCGCCCTCGGTGATCAGTTGCGCGAAAACCGCTGACACCCGGGCTGTTTCGGCCGCGCCGCCGATGTAGTCCTTACGCGACGTGGGCGTCGGGGAATTGATCACGAACTCTTGCGTCGCCGGATCGTAGGTGGCCGTGGTCTCCAGCGACTGCACGTCGCTGCCGTGGCCGGTCTCGGTCATCCCGAAGCAGCCCAGCAGGTCCAGGTCGATGATGCGCTGCACGTAGGCCTTGTGATGGCGCTCGGTGCCCAGGTTCTCGATGGCGCCGCCGAACAAGCCCCACTGCACGCCTGCCTTCACCATCAGCGACAGGTCGGACATCGCGAGCATCTCGATGCGGGTGACCGCGGCGCCGACGTCGCCGTTGCCGCCGTGCTCCTTCCGAAAACCGTCTTCGGCGGCCCCGGCGTTGGCCATGATCTTGAGCTGCTCGGCCACCTTCGCGCGGGCGATCGCGGTGTTGGGCGTGTAGTGCGGCCGGAAAACCTCGGTGGAGAGTTCGGCGCGGACGGCGTTCTTGACGTCACGCCAGCGTCCGTCGAGTGCGTTACGCAGATGCTCCGCGGTGGTGGTCATCACCCGAAAGTATCCCCGCCGCCCCTTCCATAAACGCGGTTGTGGCAAACACGGGCAAACCGGATTGGATGTGAGCCGACCCGTGGAGCGAATATTCGTCCGCCTCTGCCGACTGGCCCCGGCCAGGTAATACGCTGACGCGGTGATTCGTAGCGTCGGGAAGCTGGGCCCGCTCAAGGTGTCGGGTCTGGTGTGCTGGCAGATGCGCTGGGATCTGCTGGCGATCATCGTGGTGGCAGCCGTGCTGATCCCGATTCCCGATCCCACCCAGATCGACTACGCCTCGGCTGTGCTGTCGGTGCTCGGTATCGGCGCGTCGGTGTTCATCGGCTTCCGCAACACCACCGCCTACAACCGCTGGTGGGAGGCCCGCACGCTGTGGGGCAACGTCATCATCAACTCCCGCGCCACCCACAACGCCCTGTGTTCGGTCGACTCCGGAACTCCCGAGATGACGGCCATTCTGGACCGCATGCGCCGCCGCCAGGTGCGCTACGCCTGGCAGCTCGCCGCGGACCTGCGTGGAGTCCCGGCGCTTCCGGGGGTTCGCGACCTGACGCCGGAGGATCCCGACGACGCCAACGCCGTCGAGTTGATGACCGATCAGGCCGTCGACATTCAGAAGTTGTCTGCCGATGGCCTCATCGACAATCAGGCACGGGTGATGCTGGTGAGCGTCAACACCGCTCTGGTGACCGCTCAGAGCGGTCTGGAACGCATCCGCAACGAGCCGATCCCGCTGCACTACGAGATCTTCATCCGTTCGCTGGCCTGGTTCTTCGCGGTCATGGCTTTCAGCAGGCTGGATGGCTCCACGCATCCATTCGCCGGTGTGATCATCGGTCTGCTGCTGATGACGGTGTTCATCGGCGCCGAACGGCTCGGTCATTTCATCGAGCAGCCGATGAGCAACGGCATCTTCGATATTGCGATGTACCGGTTCTGCTCCGTCATCACCGGCAACCTGCTGGGTGCCGGGCACCCGCTCGCTCAGCCCAGGGAAGGGCCGAAGGCAACCGTCTGGATGTGAGTGCTCAACGGCATTCGGCGACAACGGTTTCGGCGAACTTTTCGATCGGCGCGCGGTAGCGCTCCACGTCGACGCCTGCGGCGACGTCGGGGTCTGTCATCCACGGCGCGCACATCACCGCCGTGATGCCGATGTCTTGCGCGCGCTTGTACAGCTCCGGTGTCGGGGGATCGATGAGTGCCAGCATGATCTCGAAAGGTTGATCCGCGCGGCCGAATTCGCGGCGCAACGCATCCAGCTTGGCAACGTAGGCCGCCGCGCCGTCGAGGGTGTAGGCCGTCCCGATCCACCCGTCGCACAGCGCTGCCGCGCGCCGCAGTGCGGCGTCGGATTCGCCGCCGCACAGAATCGGCACCGGCCGGGGTGGATGCGGCTCGATCATCATCTCCGGCACCTGGTAGTGCCGGCCGCTCCACGACACCCAGCCGCCCTGCCACAGCGCCCGTAGCGCGGGGATCATCTCGTCGAGGCGCTTGCCGCGGTTGCCGAACTCCTGGCCGAGCAGCTCGTATTCCTCACGCATCCAACCGATTCCGACGCCGAGCGACACCCGGCCCTCGGATATCGATGCTGCTGTCGCCACCTGCTTGGCGACTTCGATCAGCGGGCGGGCCGGCGCGACGTAGACGGCGTTGGAGAATCGCAGCTGTGTGGTCACCGCGGCCATCGCGCCGATCAGCACCCAGGTGTCCGGCCACGCGGTGTCCGGCTCCCAGCCCGGCTTGCCGGTCGGCGACGGATACGGCGAGCGCAGTTCGCGCGGGTAGATCAGGTGATCGGCGCAGATCATGCCGTCGTAGCCGGCTTCGTCGACCATGCGCGCGACCGCCAGCGACTCCGTGGTCTTCATGAACGGCGTGCCGCACCAGAACTGCATCGTTCTCCTCGGGTCGGCCCCCGGGTGTCAGCTGTCGCTGCCGACGGTCACCGCAGTGGCCTGCTCGACCTCATCATGCTCTGTGTCAATACCGCTCAAGTGGCGGCCAGTGGCCATGAGTACCAAGGCGCCGGCCAGCACCGCACCCGCGCCCACCCAGAACGGCAGGTGCACACTGACCCGCTCGCCCAGCACCCCGGCCAGCCACGGCGCGACGGCGGCCCCGCCGAATCGCATGAAGCTGTAGGCCGCCGACGCGACCCCGCGCTCGAGGGGCGCCGCCTTCATCACCGTCTCGGTGATCAGCGTGTTGTTGATGCCGATGAACAACCCGGCGATCACAACGCAGGCCGCGAGGATCCCCTTGTTCTCGGTGGCCACCCCCATCACCACCAGCAGCGCCGAGAAGCACAGCAGGTTGATCACCAGCACCCGCACCGTGCCGAAGCGGTGCTGCAGACGCGGGGCGACGAGCACCGACGTGAACGCCAGACACAGGCCCCAGCCGAAGAAGATCAGACCTATCTCGTGTGCGCCCATGTCGAGCGGGAACGGCGTGAACGCGAGCAGTGTGAAGAAGCCGAAGTTGTACAGCAGAGCGGTGATTGCCACACCGAGCAGTCCGCGGTGCCGCAGCGCCAGGAACGGATCGGCCAAGGTGGTGGACCGTTGTGGGCATGGAGTGTCCGGCAGCAGCACCGTCGTCACCACCAGCGCGACGGCCATCAATGCCGACACCCCGAAGAACGGCCCGCGCCATGAGATTTCGCCGAGCACGCCGCCGACCAGCGGACCGACCGCGATACCGAGTCCCAGCGCCGCCTCGTAGAGGATGATCGCCTGGGCCACCGAACCGCGCGCGGAGCTGACGATGGTGGCCAGCGCGGTCGCGATGAACAGGGCGTTACCCAGGCCCCACAGCGCGCGCCAGCCGACGATGCCCATGACGGTGTCGCTCATCCCCGCGAGTCCCGCCCCGGCGATGATGATCACCAGGCCAAGCAGCAGTGTGCGTTTCGGGCCGATGCGGCTGGACACCACGCCAGTGATCAGCATCGCCACCCCCATCACCGCCATGTAGCTGGTGAACAGCAGCGACACCTGTGACGGCGTGGCGTCGAGATTGTCGGCGATGGGTTTCAGGATCGGGTCGACGAGTCCGATGCCCATGAAGGCGACGACGGATGCGAACGCGACGGCCCAGACGGCCTTGGGTTGGCGCCACATGAGTGGCTCACTCCTCACTACTTCGGTGACGTGTCGAGGTCGTCGAGCAGGCGATGCAAGGCTCCGACGGCGGTCGACAGAATTTCGCGGTCCTCGTCGGACAACTGCGCGATGCGCGGGTCTATCACCGCGGCGCGGTCGGCGCGGACCTGGGCCAGGATCGTCTGGCCCTTGGGCGTGATGCGGATGCGGACGGCACGCGCATCGTCGGGATCGGGAGTGCGGGCCACCAGGCCGGCGTCCTCCAGGCGACGGACCTGGGTGGTCATCGTCGGCTGGGAGCAATGGTCGAGTTCGGCCAAGTCGGAGATCCGGGCTTCGCCCTGGTCATCGATGGTGCCGAGCAGCCGGGCCTGCGCCCAGGGAAGCGGCAGCCGGATGCGCTGGGTGGCCAGCCGGTTGAGCCGTGCGATGACGCCGAGCAGCTCGGATCCCAAGGCGGGTGAGGCGCCGGGGCGTTCTTGGGTGGGCGTCGGACTCATGCGTTCCATATTTACATAGAAATACTATGTTGCCGACCAGGGTGCAGGTGGCCTACCTCACAGGATGTCCACAGGCGGCGGCAGGTCGAACAACCTGCCCGGTCGCAACGGCTGGCAGAATCAGGTGATGACCGCGACCAGACCGGAGGCGCCTGCGCCGCCGTCGCCCGGGTCGTCGATCGATCGCCGTCAAGGCCGCTCGCTGTCACCAGTGGAGATGGCCCAGGCCTCCGTGATGGCCGCGCTCGCCGCCGCGCTGTCCATCATCTCCGTCGTCGTCCCGTTCGCCGGGGGACTGTCACTGCTGACCACGGTTCCGATGGGCCTGCTCGGCTACCGCTACCGCCTCCGGGTGCTGCTGGCCGCCACGTTCGCCGCGGGCGTCGTCGCGTTCCTGATCGCCGGCGTGAGCGGATTGATGGTGGTGGTCAACTGCGCCTACGTGGGCGGGCTGGCCGGCATCATGAAACGCCGCGAGCGGGGCACCCCGACCGTCATCGCCGTGGGACTGGTGGCAGGAGTGGTTTTCGGGCTGTTCATCATTGCCGCCCTCACGGTGCTCGTGCGGCTGCGCACGCTGACCTTCTCGGCGATGACCGCCAACTTCGACGGTGTCATCTCGGTGGTGTCGCACTTCGAGCCGTTCCGTCCGGCGGCCCAGGACGCCAGGCATATCTTCGGGCTCGGCCTGCAGTACTGGCCGGTGCTGCTGATGTTCTACGCGATCGTCTCGATCATGATCGTGACCCTGGTCGGTTGGTGGGCGCTGTCGCGGGTGCTGGATCGGCTCAGCGGCATCCCCGATGTGCACAAGCTCGAAACACCGGACGAATCCGAGCCTGTCGCACCGGTTCCGGTGCGGCTGGTCGACGCAAGGTTCCGGTACCCCAACGCCACCCACGACGCGCTTCGGCCGCTGAGCCTGACCGTGGACGCCGGCGAGGCCGTCGCGATCACCGGCGCCAACGGTTCCGGCAAGACCACGCTGATGCTGCTGCTGTCCGGGCGGGAGCCGACCTCCGGCACGATCGAACGCCCCGGCGCGGTCGGCCTGGGGCGGTTGGGCGGGACGGCGGTCATCATGCAGCATCCCGAAAGTCAGGTGCTGGGAACACGAGTCGCCGACGACGTGGTGTGGGGCCTGCCGCCGGGAACGGACACCGACGTTGCCGAGCTGCTCACCGAGGTCGGGCTGGGCGGCATGGAGGAGCGCGACACCGGCGGCCTGTCCGGGGGTGAGCTTCAGCGCCTGGCCGTCGCGGCGGCGCTGGCGCGTCAGCCGTCGCTGCTGATCGCCGACGAAGTCACCAGCATGGTCGACCAGCGCGGGCGCGAGGCGCTGCTGAACGTGTTGTCCGGTTTGACCGAACGGCACCGGATGGCGCTGGTGCAGATCACCCACTACAACAACGAGGCGGACACCGCCGACCGCATCGTCAAACTCAGCGAGTCGCAGGACAATGCGCATCTGGTCGAGAGCACGGCTGCGCCGACGGCGACGGTCAGTGCAACCCCGCGCGCGGCGGAGCCGGTGCTGCAGTTGTCGAATGTCGGACACGAATATGCCAGCGGCACACCGTGGGCCAAGCCTGCGCTGAACGACGTCAGCTTCACGGTGCACGACGGCGAGGGCGTGCTGATCCACGGCGGCAACGGTTCTGGAAAGTCCACCCTGGCCTGGATCATGGCGGGACTGACCACGCCGACCACCGGCTCCTGCCTGGTGCGGGGACGGCCCGCGCCGGAATGCGTGGGCGAGGTGGCGATCGCGTTCCAGGCCGCCCGGCTACAGCTGATGCGCAGCCGCGTCGACCTGGAAGTCGCTTCCGCGGCCGGGTTTTCGCCCCACGATCACGCGCGGGTGACTGCGGCGCTGGCGAAGGTCGGATTGGACGCGTCGCTGGCCGGGCGCCGCATCGACCAACTCTCGGGTGGGCAGATGCGTCGCGTGGTGATCGCCGGCCTGCTGGCCCGCTCACCGCAGGCACTGATCCTCGACGAACCGCTGGCCGGCCTGGACGCCGCCAGTCAGCAGGGGCTGCTGCGATTGCTCAGCGATCTGCGCCGCAACAGCGGCCTGACCGTCGTGGTGATCTCGCACGACTTCGTCGGTCTGGAAGAGCTGTGCCCGCGCACCCTGCATCTGAACGGCGGCGTGCTGACCGAGGGGCCGTCATGAGCACCCGGCAGGCCCGCCCGGTGGTGCTGCTGCGTCCGGTGCCCGGAACCTCAACCATCCACGAGCTGTGGGCGGGCACCAAAATCCTTGTCGTCCTCGGGTTCTCGGCCCTGCTGGCGTTCTACCCGGATTGGGTGCCGTTGGCGCTGGTCACGATCCTCATCGTCATCGCGATCCGGATGGCACGCATCCCGCGCGGTGTCGTGCCGTCGGTGCCGATATGGCTGTGGATTCTGCTGCTGCTGGGGTGTGTCACCGCGACCCTGGGCGAGGGCGCGCCCGAAGTGCATCTGGGCTCTTACACCATTGCTCTCGGCGGTCTGCTGAAGTTCGTGCGCGTGACGGTAGTCGCGATCGTGCTGCTGGCGCTGGGCATGTTGGTGTCGTGGACGACGAATGTCGCCGACGTCGCGCCCGCGGTGGCGAAGCTGGGCCGGCCGTTCAAGGTCTTCCGCATCCCGGTCGACGACTGGGCAGTGTCACTTGCGTTGGCGCTGCGGGCCTTTCCGATGCTGCTCGACGAATTCCGGTTGCTCTACGCTGCGCGGCGGTTGCGGCCGCGGCCGGTGCTGACCAGCCGCCGGGCTCGCCGCCGGCGCTGGGCGATCGAGATCGTCGACCTGATGGCCGCCGGCATCACGGTGGCACTGCGGCGTGCCGATGAGATGGGCGACGCGATCACCGCACGCGGTGGCACCGGCCTGATCTCGGCGGCACCGTCGGGCCCGCGGCGTGCGGACTGGGTGGTGCTGACGATCTGTGGCCTGGTGATTGTGGTGTCGGCGGTCTTGCAGGCGACGGTGCTGGCGGGCATCTAGCGCGCCGCCGCGGTGTTGGCGGCCTCTTGCGCGGCGGCCAGTGCTTCGGCGACAGGCGTTCTGCCGAGGAACATCTCATCGAAGTACGGCTTGATGGCCTGATAGCCCGCCGCGAAACCGGCGCCGCCTGGCGCGGCGATCCGCGGGCCGTCGAGCACCGTGAAGAACGGCCGCACGTCCACGCCTTTGGCCGACCAGTAGTCGAAGTACACCTGCTGAGCGGGTAACACCGCGGGGATCGCCGCACCGTTGCGGCCGATGTACTCATTTCCGCGGGTGCTGCCCAGCCAGGCCAGCACCTCACGCACCGCCTGGGGATGGCGGCTGGCCGGATTGCCGGCGGCGACAATGCCGTTGGTGACGCTGACCCGGCCGGCCGGTCCGGTCGGCAACATCGCCACACCCCAGCGGAACGTCGCATGGTCTGCCACCTGAGCCAGGTTGTAGGTGCCGGATTGGAACAGCGCCATGCGCCCCGACAAGAACTGGTTGCGGGAGAAGTCGCCGTTGTCGTTGGTGTCCGACGCCGGGGGCGCGACCTGGTCGGTGTTGATCAGGCCGATGACGTAGCTGAACGCGGTGACGGCTTGTGGGTTGTCGAAGGCGAACCGGTCGCCGTCGTTGAACACCCCGCCCGCCGAGCCGATGTAGTTGAGATAGATCGCCTGTAAGTCGTTGGCGGCGTTGTAGCCCCACTGCCTACCGTGGGTGAGCCGCTTGAGCATCGGCCGTAGGGTGTCGACGTTCGGGTCAGGATCCCAGCGCAGGCTGTCGAGTTCGGCGGGGTCGACGCCGCCTGCCGCCAGCAGGTCGGCGTTGTAGTACACGGCGATTCCGGCGTCGGTCAGCTGCGGCACACCCCACAGCGTGCCGCCCCTGGTGAACTGCGAGATCACTGACGGGTCCCAGTCGGCGCTGGGTTCGATGGCCATCAGTCGGCCGTTGTCGGCGTATTCGGCGAAGTTGGCGTTGTTGATCCAGAAGATGTCGTCGGCGCCGCCGCCGGCGACATCGGTGCGCAGGGTGTCGAAGTAGCCCGCGTACGCGACGACGTCGGTGCGTACCTCGATGCCGGGGTGGTTGCGGCTGAACTCCGCGAACGACTCGGCGTAGGCGGCGGCCACGGCCGGATCCCAGAGCCGCACGGTGACAACGGTTCTACCGGACGGGTCGCCACTGCGCCCCAGCACCAGTGCGCCGGCCACCAGCAGCAGCGCGACGGTGATCAATCCGGCCAGCATCCGGGTGGACAACCGCGGCGGCCAGCTCATTTCAGGCCCGTGACGACGATCGAGCGCACGATCTGGCGCTGGAACGCCAGGAACAGCGCAATCAACGGGACGATCGCCACCGTCGTCGCCGCCATCACCAGCGTCCACTGCGCGTTGTACTGCGTCTGCAGCCCGGCCGTCGCGACCGTCAGTACCCGCCAGCTGCTACCGCTGGTGATCACCAACGGCCACATGAACGAATTCCATTGACTGACAACCGTGATCAACGTCAGCGTTACCAGGATCGGCTTGCTGGCCGGCAACACCACGTGCACGATCACGTCCAGAGTGTTGGCCCCGTCCAGGCGGGCGGCGTTGACCAGGTCGGCGGGGATGCCGCGAAAGTATTCGCGCAGCAGGAAGATCGCGTAGGGCGAGCCGAACAGGAACGGCAACACCAACGCCCAGAACGTGTTTCGCGATCCCAGCTCGGCCATCATCAGATACAGCGGCACGACGGTGACGGTGCCCGGCACCATGAGTGTGGCGATGTACAGCCAGAAGAGCGTGTCGCGGCCGCGGAATTCCAGCCGCGCGAACGCGTAACCCGCCAGTACGGAGAACGTGAGCTGCGCCAGCGTGATCATCGCCGTCATCAGTGCGGTGACTGCCAGTGCCCGGCCGAATCCGGCATCGCCGAGGCCGGCGTAGTTGGCCAGCGTCGGGGGACTGGGCAACGACAGCGGTGTGCCGGTGGCGAACTGCTGCGCGGAGGTGAACGAGGTGAGCAGCCCCAAGCCGAACGGGGCCAGGGTGATCAGCGCACCGGCCAGCAGCGCAAGATAGGTCAGCCCGTTACGTGAGGTCATAGCTGATCCGTCGGCGGAAGTAGAGATGCTGGGCGATCGTCGCGCCGACCAGGATGACGAACAGCACCAGCGCCATCACTGCCGCACGCCCGATCGCCGCGGCGCCGAACGCCTCGGCGTAGATGCGATGCGCCACCAGATCGGTCCGCCCGGCCGGGCCGCCGCCGGTCAGGGCGTACACGGTGTCGAACACCTGCGCTGCGCTGACGATGCCGGTGACGGAGACGAAGAACAGCGTCGGGCGCAGCATCGGCAGCGTGATGTGCCAGAACCGCTGCCAGTTGGTCGCGCCATCGAGGCGGGCCGCGGCGTGGATCTGCGGCGGGATCGCCAGGATGCCGGCCAGGAAGAACAGCGTCACATAGCCGACGTTGGTCCACACCGTCACCGCCGACACCACCGGCAGCGCCAGCCCCGGATCGGTGAGCCATTCGATGCGGCGATCCAGCAGCGTGCTCACCGCGCCGTCGGTGGGTGCCAGGATCCAGTGCCACAACACCGCGACCGCCAGCGGTGAGCACACCCACGGCAGCACGTACAGGGTGCGGAAAATACCGCTACCCGGCAGTTCCCGGGCCAGCAGCGCGGCGGCGGCCAATCCGAGGACGATCTGGGCGGGAACCACGATCGCGATGAACACCAGCGTCACCAACAGTGAGTTGCCGAAGCTGGCGTCGGTGAGCACCGAGCGCCAATTGTCCAGCCCCACATAGCGGATGGGCCCCAGCAGATCCCAGCGGTGCAGGCTCAGCCACACCACCACCAGCATGGGCAACAGCAGGAAGCACACCACTCCGAACAGACTCGGCGCGAGCAGCGCGTACCCCAGCAGGGGAGAGCGCACACGCCGAGTGGTCACCTTGGCCATTAAAGCGGGTGTGCCGACGTGGGCGTTACGGTGTAGCACGTGAGTCCCCACGACGTCGATCCCGACTTCTTGGCCCTGCCGCGCCACGCGCTCGCCGATGCCGCGCTGTCGGCCGCCGTGGCCGCCGGCGCCAGCTATGCCGACCTGCGTATCCACGCCGTCACCAGTGAGGTGGTGCAGCTGCGCGACGGTGAGCTGCAAAGCGCGGTCACCGACCGCGAGATCGGGATGGCGGTCCGGGTGATCGTCGATGGCACCTGGGGCTTCGCCTCGCACGCCGAACTGGCCCCCGAGGTTGCCGCTGACACCGCCCGCCGCGCAGTGGAGGTGGCCACCTCACTGGCCGTGCTGAACGCCGAGCGCATCGAGCTGGCGCCCGAGCCCGTCTACGCCGACGTGACGTGGGTGTCGAACTACGCCATCGACCCGTTCACCGTGTCGACCGCCGACAAGATCGCGGTGCTGGGCGAGTACGCCGGGCGGCTGCTGGCCTCCGACGGGGTCGACCACGTCTCGGCGATGGTCAATGCCGTCAAGGAGCAGGTGTTCTATGCCGACACCTTCGGCTCGTCGATCACGCAGCAGCGGGTCCGGATGATGCCGGCGCTGGACGCGGTGGCCGTCGATGCCGCCGCGGGCAGCTTCGAGTCGATGCGCACGTTGGCCCCGCCGACCGCGCGCGGCTGGGAGGTGCTCGCCGGCGACGACGTGTGGAACTGGAGCGCTGAGCTGGCCGAGCTGCCGATCCTGCTGGCGGACAAGACCAAGGCGCCGACGGTGGTCGCCGGCCCCACCGACTTGGTGATCGACCCGACCAACCTGTGGCTCACCATCCACGAATCCATCGGGCACGCCACCGAATACGACCGCGCGATCGGCTACGAGGCGGCCTACGCGGGCACCTCGTTTGCCACCCCGGACAAGCTGAACACGATGCGTTACGGCTCACCGGTGATGAATGTGACCGCTGATCGCACCGTCGAATACGGCTTGGCGACAATCGGTTACGACGACGAAGGGGTGGCCGCCCAAAGCTGGGACCTGGTCCGCGACGGCATCTTCGTCGGCTACCAGCTGGACCGGGTGTTCGCACCGCGACTCGGTCAGGCCCGCTCCAACGGCTGCTCGTATGCCGATTCCGCACACCACGTCCCGATCCAGCGGATGGCCAATGTCTCGCTGCAACCGGGCACCGAGGATCTGAGCACCGATGATCTGATCGCCGGGGTCGACGACGGCATCTACATCGTCGGGGACAAGTCCTGGTCGATTGACATGCAGCGCTACAACTTCCAGTTCACCGGCCAGCGGTTCTACCGGATCAAACACGGCCGCCTGGAAGGTCAGGTACGTGACGTCGCCTACCAGGCCACCACCACCGACTTCTGGAATTCGATGGAAGCCGTCGGCGGGCCGTCCACGTGGCGCCTCGGTGGGGCGTTCAACTGCGGCAAGGCCCAGCCTGGTCAGGTCGCCGCGGTCAGCCACGGCTGCCCGTCGGCGTTGTTCCGCGGTGTGAACGTGCTGAACACCCGTGAGGAGGCCGGTCGATGAGCGCCAGCGAAGAGACCAAATCGGGGTGGAGTCGCGCATGATCCCCGCGCAGCAGGTCGTCGAACTGGCGCTGCAGGCCGCCACCGTCGACGAGACGATCGTCATCGTGACCGATACCGCCGAGGCATCGCTGCGGTGGGCCGGCAACTCGATGACCACCAACGGCGTCTCGACCACCCGTACGACCACCGTGATTTCCGTTGTGCGCAAAGGCGATACCTCGCATACCGGCGCAGTCCGCAGCAGCGACGTCAACCCGGCCGCGATCCCGGTGTTGGTGGCCGCCGCCGAACACGCCGCGCACGCCGCCCCCGACGCCCGCGACAGCGCACCGCTGTTGAGCGGCAACGGAATCCCCGACGACTGGAACGCCCCGGTGCCCGAGACAGGTGCGGCGGTGTTCGCCGATGTCGCCGAATCCCTGTCGCGCGGATTCGGACGCACTGACCGGCTCTACGGCTACGCGCATCACGTCGTCGAGACGACGTTCCTGGCCACCTCGACCGGGATCCGCCGGCGCTTCACCCAGCCGACCGGAACCGTGGAGGTCAACGCCAAACGCGACGGCGCCAGCGCGTGGGCGGGAGTGAGCACGCCGTGGTTCGTCGACGTGCAGACCGATGCCCTGCTCGACGATTTGGCGCTGCGGCTGGGCTGGGCCGAGCGGACCGTCGAGCTGCCCGCGGGCCGCTACGAGACGCTGATGCCGCCGTCGACCGTCGCGGACATGATGATCTACCTGGGCTGGTCGATGGACGGCCGCGGCGCCGAAGAGGGCCGCAGCGCGCTGTCGGCACCCGGCGGCGGAACCCGAGTGGGGGAGCGACTCACAGACCTGCCGCTGACCATGTACTCCGATCCGTTCGCGACGGGCCTGCAGTGCGCGCCCTTCGTCGCGGCGGCCAGCGGCTCGGAAACGGTGTCGGTGTTCGACAACGGCATGGACATCGGGCGGGTGGACTGGATCCGCGACGGCGTCATCAACGCGCTGGCCTACCCGCGGGCCGCGGCCACCGAGTTCGGCACCACGCCCGCGGTCCCGGCCGACAACCTGCTGATGACCGGCGGCAGCGCCGAACTCGCCGACATGGTGGCGGCCACCGAACGCGGCCTGCTGCTGACCACGCTCTGGTACATCCGGACTGTCGATCCGACCACGCTGCTGCTGACCGGGCTGACCCGCGACGGCGTCTATCTGATCGAAGACGGCGAAGTCACCGCGGCGGTGAACAACTTCCGCTTCAACGAGAGTCCGCTGGATCTGCTGCGGCGGGCCACCGAGGCAGGCGTCGCCGAGCAGACGCTGCCCCGCGAGTGGGGCGACTGGGCGACCCGTGCAGTGATGCCGACGCTGCGAATCCCCGACTTCCACATGTCCTCGGTGAGCCAAGCGCAATAATCGGCAGATGGCCGACGATCTTGACGCAGTCCTCACCCAGCTGGTCGTGCAGTCCCCAACTGCCCAGCAGCGATTGGTGGGTTTGATCCGCGCGACGTGTGGTGCGACGTTGTCGCTGACGCCGCTGCCCGCGCAGATGCCGGTGAGCGCGCCGGAGACCGACGCCGAGAAGGTGGTGGCCGAGTTCGCCGAGCAGTTCAGCGTCGATGTGTCCGCGATCTCCGATCGCCAGCGGGAGTCGCTGACCACGGCGCTGGGCGCGGGGACGTTCGGTGCCGTTGCGCAGATGTTTTTCGCCGACTTCCTGCCGCGGGTGCGCAATGGCTTGGAGGTGCTGGGTTTGCCGGTGGACTGGGTGCCCGAGAATCCGGTGTGGGACCCGAATACCGACGCCGCCGATGTGCTGTTCAACCAGCTGTTGCCCGGAGTGGCGCGGCTCAAGTCGCTGGACCCGGTGACCACCGAGGTGGTGCGGCTGCGCGGTGCTGTCGCACATGACTGCCGGCTGTGCAAATCTCTGCGCGAGAGCACCGCACTGGACGCCGGCGGTAGTGAGTCGATGTATGACGACATCGAGCACTTCGAGTCCTCCGAGCTGTTGAGCGATGCGCACAAGGCGGCGCTGCGCTACGCCGATGCGCTGATCTGGTCGCCGGCGCGGATCAGCCCGGCGGTGGCTTCCGGTGTGCGGGAGCACTTCTCGCACGAGCAGGCCCGCGAGCTGACGCTGGACGTGATGCGCAACGCGAGCAACAAGATCGCGGTGTCGCTGAAGGCCGACCAGGCCCGTGTCGCCGAGGGCACCGACCGCTACGTCATCGATGCGGACGGCCAGACGGTGTTCGCCGAGCTTTAATCCGGCTTCTGGTCGTATTCCTCGACGCGCCAGACACCGTCGACGCGGCTGAGTTTGTTCCAGCACGCGGTGCGCTGCGGGGCGTCGGTCAAGGTGGTGTCGAGCTGGGCGAGGAGCGCGCGGTTGAAGGCGTCATGCGAGACGAGAACCACAGGGCCGCCGTCGTGTTCGTTGACCAGAGCGGTGAAAGCGGTCAGTGCCCGCTGCCGGACAGCCTCCAACGGTTCCACTCCCGGTGCGTTGTCGACGCTGCCGTAGCGGGCGATCACCTCGGCGCGCTTGGCTCCGGTGTGCGGGCCGTAGTCGCGGTCGTTGAGCCGGATGTCGACGCTGGCGGGCACCCCGGCCGCGTCGGCGATCGCCTGCGCGGTGGCGACGGCACGCTGCAGCGGACTGCTGATCACGGCGGCCGGTTGCTTGCCGGCCAGTGCGGCGGCCAGCTTCCGCGCCTCGGCGATGCCGACCTCGTCGAGCGGCGGGTCGCTGAGCCCGCGCATGCGGTCCTCGGCGTTGAATGCCGTGCGGCCGTGCCGTGCCAGATACACCGTGGTCACTGGCATCCCGTCGCTCCTTAGATGATGCGGTCCTGCGCTTGCGCCAGCGCTCGCAGAGCGGCGTCGACGTCGTCGGCGGTGGTGGCCCACGAACAGACGAACCTTACCGCCGGCTTGTGCGGGTCGGGAGCGTGGACGGCGAAGTGCTCTCTGACCACTTCGAGGGCCTCGGCCGGGACGTCGACGAACACCTCGTTGGCTTCGGTCGGGGTGCTCAGGTGCAGGCCGAGGTGGGTGATGCCGGTGCTGAGCCGGGCGGCCATGGCGTTGGCATGGGCGGCGGCGTCGAGCCAGGTGCCGTCGGCGAGCATGGCATCGAATTGCGCTGAAACGTAACGGTGTTTGCTCGCGAGATGGCCGATCTGCTTCTGGACGAATTCGATGCCGGTGAAGTGTTCAGGGCGGCGGACCAGGATCGCGTCGCCGAACAGCATGCCGTTCTTGGTGCCACCGATGGTGACGATGTCGGCGTCGCCGACGGCCTGAGCCGGTGGGACATCAAGGGCGGCAACCGCATTGGCGACGCGGGAGCCGTCGACGTGCACCAGCAGGTCGAGATCGTGGGCGTGGTCGATGAATTCGGCGATGGCGTCGGGTTGCCAGAGCCGACCGTTCTCGGTGGACTGGGTGATGGTGACGATGCGCGGTTGGGAGTGGTGGACGTCGCCGCGACGGGTGATGCGGTGGGTGAGCAGGGCGGGGTCGATGATTCCGTCGTCGCTGGGCAGGGCGAGCAGACTGGCGCCGGAGACGAGGGTGGGACCGCCGGCCTCGTCGAGCAGGCTGTGGGCGATATCGCTGCAGAGGATCTCGTGAAAGGGCCGGACGGCGGAGGCCAGGGCGATGATGTTGGCCCCGGTGCCGGTGAACGCGAAGAGCACGTCGGCGCCGGGGGAGTCGAAGGTCTCCTTGACCCGCTCGATGGCGCGCGCGGTGATCGGGTCGTCGCCGTAGGACGTGGTGGTGCCGTCGTTGGCGGCCAGGATCGCGTCGAGGGCCTTCGGGTGTGCGGGGGCGGCGTTGTCGGAGGCGAAAGCGCTGGACACGGCGGGCACCCTGTCCATGATGTCACTTGCGCCACGTGGGATCATGGTGGCCGCGAAAAGCACGCAAGGGGCGGTAGCTCAGTTGGTCAGAGCCGGGGACTCATAATCCCTTGGTCGCGGGTTCGAGCCCCGCCCGCCCTACTTCAGAGGTGTATGACCTCGGCTGATGCTTGCCTGGCGGATAGGAAACCCTGCCCTCGAGCCGGCGGATTCTGGCTTCGTGGCGATTACCCGGCCTGTTGCTGAGCGCGACTATTGCCGCAGCGGTGAACAACAAGGGAACCGGCCAAACTCAAGGAAAGAACATGACAACCACCTATCAGAACCGTGCCTGTTGGCCCGGTCAAACCATCGCCGCGATCCTGCTGACCGTGGCCGCAACCGTCGTCGGAATGGTGGGCGCAGCTCCGCAGGCACATGCAGCCAACCAATACATCGCCCTTGCTCTCGGATACATCAACGAGAATCCGCCCGTCACGATGGCAGGCGGCTCGGCGATCAGTGGCACCCAGGATCAGGCGGCTCAGGGAGCACTGACGAACTGTGTCAATAACGGTGGGAGCCACTGTGTGAGCGTGGTTATCGGCACGAACGAGTGCGTAGCGGCCGCGTCGAACGACTACGGCGAAGAGGTCGGTGCTACGGGCGCCTCGGTTGCCGCGGCTTCGAGCAATGCCAAAGCCAAGCTCCAGAACCAGACCGGCGCGAAGGTCGTCGTGTCGGGCTGTGCGAATGGCTCCACCACGCCGCCGCCGAACGACCCGCCGCCACCGCCGCCCGCGCCGAAGCTGGGACCGACCGTCTCGTTCAACAACATCATCGGTGGCATCGAGGCTCACATCACCGACCGCAGTGGAGTGTCGTCGCAGTGCACGTACGCGACGGACAACTACAACCGCAGCTTCGCCTTGCCCGCCAACGCGAAGTACGACCTGAGGATCGTCCCAGCAGTTCCGCGATTCCGGAACTGGACCGTCACGATCACATGTGACAACGGCACAAGCACGACGGTGTCGACGTACTTCTGAGTACCGGCGTAGCCGTTGACCCCACAGCCCGGGCCGTCATGCTGCGGCCCGGGCTGTCAGGGATCCGGCTCACCAACCAAGCCGGGAACATTCCGTTCGCCGTGCCGAGTTCCTATCGTTTGAGCATCCGCGAAAACAAGGAACGAGGCGTCGACGATGACCGCAGAACTCCCCGACAAGGCCCTAGAACTGCGTTCGCTGGTCACCTCCGCGGGCACCCTCGAACTCTCGCTCCACGAGGTCGACGTTCCGAAGCCACAGGACACCGAGGTGCTGGTCCGCATCGAGGCCTCGCCGATCAACCCCTCCGACCTCGGACTCCTCGTCGCCAGTGCCGACATGACGAAAGCAGAAGTGACGGGCACCAAGGGCCGTCCCGTCGTCACCGCCCCCATCGCAACACCACAAGCCTTCAAAGCCCGCCTCGATCAATCCCTTCCGGTCGGCAACGAGGGCGCGGGCACCGTGGTGGCCGCGGGCAAGTCCGAAGCGGCCCAAGCACTGCTCGGCAAGACGGTCGGCATCGCCGGTGGCGCGATGTACTCCCAATACCGGGCCGTTGACGCCAGAGCCTGTCTGGTCCTGCCCGACGGCGCCACCGCCCGAGACGGTGCGTCATCGTTCGTCAACCCACTGACCGCACTTGGCATGACGGAAACCATGCGCCGCGAAGGACATTCGGCACTCGTGCACACCGCCGCCGCGTCGAACCTCGGGCAGATGCTCGTCAAGCTCTGCCAGAAGGACGGCATTCCACTGGTCAACATCGTCCGCAAACCCGAACAAGATGAGCTGCTGAAGAAACTCGGCGCAGAGCACGTCCTCAACTCGACGTCACCGAATTTCACCCACGACCTCGTCGAGGCCCTCACCGCAACCAAAGCCACCCTGGCCTTCGACGCCACCGGCGGTGGCACGCTCGCCAGCGACATCCTCAACGCCATGGAAGAGGCGGCCAATGCCACCGCCGCCGAATACTCCAGATACGGCTCGGACGTCCACAAGCAGGTCTATATCTACGGCGCACTCGACACCAGCCCCACCATCCTCACCAGGAATTTCGGCATGGCCTGGGGCATCGGCGGCTGGCTGCTGACCCCGTTCCTCGCCACCGCCGGGGCCGACACCATCGCGCGGCTGCGCGCCCGGGTGTCCGCCGAACTCACCACCACCTTCGCGAGCAACTACACCCGCGAGGTGTCGCTGGCCGGCATGCTCCAACCCGACGCCTTCGGTGAATACGTCAAGCGGGCCACCGGGGAGAAGTTCCTCGTCACCCCGCAGGATGAATAAGCCGCCCGCCAGCCGTTTCGACACTCATGACGGTGATCAGCCACCCCAGACTGGATTCGCCGCCGTCACTACTATCGACAGCTGTGAACCTTCGTGGTCGGGACCGCGAATGCCAGACCCTCGACGCGCTGATCGCCCGCGTGCGCGAGGGCTCACAGGTCCTGGTCCTGCGGGGGGAAGCCGGCGTCGGCAAGTCCGCGCTCCTCGACTACGCCGTGGCCCGAGCGGAGGGCTTCCGCATCCTGCGCGTGGTCGGCGTCGAATCGGACATGGAGCTGGCTTTCGCCGGCCTTCAGCAACTGTGTGCGCCCCTGCTCGACCACCTCGACGACCTGCCTGAGCCGCAGCGCGCGGCCCTCAACGTTGCTTTCGGGCGCGGGCTGGGTGCAACCCCCGACCGCTTCCTCGTCGGACTCGCGGTGCTGAGCCTGCTGGCCGCGACCGCGCAGGCCCAGCCGCTGCTCTGCGTCATCGACGACGCGCAGTGGCTCGACCAGGTCTCGGTGCAGACCCTCGGCTTCGTCGCGCGACGGCTGCTGGCCGAACCCGTCGCCGTCCTCTTCGGTGTCCGGGACCGGCCCGATGTCCTGGCCGATCTTCCCGAATTGCTGATCGAGGGGCTCTCCGAGGCCGACGCCAGGGACCTGCTCGACGCGGTGATGCTGGCCGGCATCGATCCGCGTGTGCGCGATCGGATCGTCGCCGAGACCCGCGGCGTCCCGCTGGCCATCTTGGAGGTGCCCCGCAGCGCGTCGGCGACCGAGCTCGCCGGCGGATTCTGGATATCGGGCAAACGGTCGTCGACCGCCGCCATCGAAGAAGGTTTCGTGCGCCGGATCCAGGCCTTGCCCGTCGAGACGCAGCGGCTGCTCGCCGTCGCCGCCGCCGACCCCACCGGAGACGCCGCGTTGTTCCTGCGGACCGCCGCAGCGCTGCACGTCGTCGTCGACGCGCTCGGCCCCGCGGAAGCCGCGGGAATCATCGAATTCGGCCCGCGCATGCGCTTCTGCCACCCGCTGATGCGCTCGGCCGCCTACCGCGCCGCGGACCTGCCCGACCGGCGCGCCGTCCACCGGGCCCTCGCCGAGGCCACCGACCCCCAGGCCGACCCCGATCGCCGGGCCTGGCATTCCGCCAACGCGGCCCTCGGCCCCGACGACGCCGTGGCCGCCGAATTGGAGGCGTCGGCCGGCCGGGCCGCGAGCCGAGGCGGGGTGGCTGCGGCGGCAGCGTTCCTCGAACGTGCGACGACTCTGACCGCCGATGCCGAATTGCGCGGCGCCCGCGCCATCGCCGCCGCCCATGCCAAACGGGAGGCGGCCGAACCTGAGGCCGCCCGTGCCCTGCTCGCCATCGCCGAGCTGGCGCCGCTGTCCGATCTGCAACGTGCGCGAGTGGTTCGGATGCAGGCGCAGCTGCAGTTCGCAAGCAGCCGGGCAGGCGAGGCGGGTGCTCCCCAGACCGGTGATGCCGCGGCGTTGTTGCTGACGGCGGCACGTGGTCTCGACGGCCTCGACGACGAGTTGGCCCGTGAGACGTACCTCGAGGCGCTGACCGCCGCCATGTACGCAGGCCGGCTGGGCGAGCCCGGACTACTGGCGGAGATCGCCCAAGCCGGTCGCGACGCCGTGGCGCACGTCGACGAGCCGCACCGCCCGATCGACCTCCTGCTCAGTGGTATGACCAGCCGTATCCTCGACGGGCCGGGCCGTGGTTCGACTCATCTGAGTGCCGCGCTGGAATCGTGGAATGCGAACGCGCAGAACCAAACCGGACCCGCGCAGTACTGGCCGTTCCCCATCGCCCAGGAATCCGCGGCCCACGAGCTGTGGGACGACACGGTGCTGCAGCACATCGCCTCCGACATGGTCCGGCGAGCCCGCGACGGCGGCGCGCTGGCCGTGCTGCCCTCGGCGCTGGTGTACCGCGCGGGTGTGCACGTCTACACCGGGGAATTCGCCAAGGCCGCAGCCCTTCTCGAGGAAGCCGACGCCATCACGGCGGCGACCGGCCACACCCCGATGAAGTACCACTCGCTGACCCTGGCCGCCTGGCGCGGTGTGCCCACCGAAGCGGTCGAGCGCATCGAAGCCGCCGCCGCAGACGGCCTTGCCAAGGGCGAGGGCCGGTTGATCGGCGTCAGCAGCTTCACCGCGGCCGTGCTGTACAACGGCCTCAGTCATTACGACGAGGCACTCAAGGCCGCCCAGAGATGCTGCGAATACGAAGATCTGGGCTTTCACGGCTGGTGTCTGTTCGAACTCATCGAAGCCGCGGTACATAGCGGCGACCGGCAGTCCGCGGAAGCCGCGCTGCCACGCCTCGAACAGCGACCAGGAAGCAGCGGAACAGACTGGGGTTTGGGTGTGGTGGCCGCCGCCCGTGCGTTGTTGGCTGACGACGATGACGCCGAGCGGCTCTTCGTCGAAGCCCTCGAGCGCCTCGAGGCGGCGCACATCGAGCCTCATGCCGCCCGGGCCCGCCTGTCTTATGGCGAGTGGTTACGCCGGATGAACCGTCGCACCGATGCGCGCGCACAGCTGGGCGAGGCCCACGCCTCGTTCACCCGCATGGGCGCCCAGGCATTCGCCGAGCGGGCGCGTCGCGAACTCGCGGTCGTCGGCGAGAACGTGCGCAAACAGCCCGTGACCTCAGGAAGTGAGCTCACCACACAGGAGGCGCAGATCGCGCGGCTGGCCGCCGAGGGCCACACCAACGCCGAGATCGGCGCGCAGCTGTTCATCAGCGCGCACACCGTCGAATGGCATCTGCGCAAGGTCTTCGCCAAGCTCGGCATCACATCACGCAGGCAGCTGCGCCGTACCGCGGTGGCCGGGTAGTCATCGATCCAGCAGGAAACAAGGCTTTTCGTCCACCTTGTCGTTTACGCTCACTCTGGCCCTCCAGCGGGGGGTGGCCAGAATGGAGCGCGCCGTTATGAGTCCTGTCAGCACGCGAGCAATCGTCCGGGTCACGGCGGCCGCCGCGGTGCTCGGATTGGTCGTGGCCGGTTGCGGCAAGGACGAGGAGAAGTCCACGTCCACGTCGACGAGCACCTCGACCTCGACGTCGACGAGCACATCCACGGAGACCACCACCAGCGCTGCGGCTTCGACCCCCGCGGCTGCGGCCAACTACGAGTCGCTGCTGATCAAGGCCGCTGACATTCCGCAGGTCGGAGAGGCACCCTGGACCGGCGATGCGCCGAAGACCACCCTGGACCCCGCGCCGCCGGATGTCACCCAGACCTTCTCGTCAGGCACCAACGCCATCAACGTCTCGATCATCATCACCGACGACGCCGCACAGGCCGCCACGGCACTGACCGGCGCCGCCAACAGCGTGCCGTCCCAGGTGACCGGCACCGCTGAGCCGCTGCCGGCGGTCACCCCCGACGCGACCGTCACCATCGGCACCTCGCCGGACGGAAAGTCCGCCATGGCGGCACTGCTGTTCACCGTCGACCGGACCGTCGCGGTGATCGTGTTCGGTAGCGCCCCCGGCGACCTCAACCCGGTGCCGAAGGACTACGCCGAGGCCGTCGGCAAGGCCCAGGTCGCACAGATCCAGTCGGCTCTGCCCGAACTGAAGTGACATAGAGAAAGCCAGGGGCTCTGTGCCCCTGGCTTTTTCATGCCCGGACCCGGTGCACTGGACTCAGATCCCCGACTTCGACGGCCCTCGAAAACGGCGGAACCGCGCATTCAAGCTCGGTGGCAACGCCTGGCTCAGGGGTGGGTGAGGCGTCACGGGGATCGGCATCGTCCGGTCCTTGGCCCGAATCACAACCGGCACGTCAAGCATGTTGCCCAGCACGCGGATCTCCCGTTTGGCCTGCTCCCGGGCAATGAACAACAGGTCGAGCGGATACCAGAGCCCAACCCACGCCACGACCAGGAACACCCCGTTCCCGAGTAAACCCTCGACGACGTCGCCCATGATGGGCCGGGTGAAGGCGTACGACAGCGCGATCCCGATCATGAACAGCAGGGAGCCGCTGAACAGCGCCCGCTTGCCCTGCCGCCAGATCAGGTTGTGTTCACGGATGGCCCGGCGCATGCGCAGCTGGCAGTAGCGGCGCACGGCCAAGACCACGGTCGCAGCCGTTTCCTCGGGGACCTCGTCGGCGACGTTCAGCACGATGCGCTGCTCTGGCATGATCCGCCGCTGCGCCAGGAATCGTTCCACCAGTTCGTCCATCCCGCTGTCGATGCGATGGGCACCGGATATCAGATCGCGCGGATCGACCGAGAACAGCTCGTCGATGGTGTCGAGCTCGATCACCACATCCGCCGGAGGCACGCGCGTGCTTGGCAGCTTCATCGCGCACCTCCCGCCAGGGCTCCCACCGCCCTGTGGCGAATAGTACGACCGACGAGCCCGGCGACCGGGCGGATTAGACGGTCGCGGGCACCCGCTCCCGCGCCGCCGAGCTGCGCATCTCGGCCCGCAACGAGGTGAAGTCCGAAATCGTCTTGGCCGCAACGGTGGCCACCGGGCGGGCGTTGCGGCTCGTCGCCTCCGTCTTCGACACCATGATCACGCTGTCGATGTAGGGCTGGATCGTGGTGGCGTTCTGCACGGTGGCCACGATGACAAGTTGGAAGCCGAACTTCCGGAACGCCTGCAGCGCCTGCTGGGCGAACTGTGGATCCGACTTCGAGAAGGCCTCATCGAGCATCAACTGCGCGAAAACCGGCTTGTTGTCCGAACTCTCGGGGTTGGCGAGGTTGAAGCTCAGGGCGCCCGCGAGGCAGAACGCCATCAGCTTCTCCTGTTCGCCACCGGAGTTGTCACCGGCATTGCTGTGCGTGCGGATCAACTCCTCGGTGCGGACATCCCACTCCGCGCAGTCGAAGGTGAACCGATTCCGGACATCCAGCGCGTCACGCGTCCACGCCTTGTCCTCTGGTGCGGTCGACGCCAGCCTGTTGCGCAGCCGGAGAATGTCGGCGTACTGATCGAGGATCGCCTGCTTGTCACCCAGGCCGACCTCGGCGATGCGCCGGGAGATCGCGCGCACGATCTCGGTCAGCTCGGCGACCGCGGTCAGGCTGCGGGGCGTCGCACGCAGCGTCAACCGGGTGCCGTTGTTGAACTCGACGGCACCCAGACCGGTGTTCACCCGGTCGATCTGTTCACTGATCCGCCGGGTCTCCTGCTCGGCCACCCGGTGCAGGGTGAGGATCGCGTCGGGTGCCTGTTCGGTGACCAGCCGCATCATTCGCTCGTAAGCCTCGGGCAGCTCCCGCTCGTCGATGTGCCGGCACAGCGCGACATAGTCGTGCACCCGCTCGTCGAAGACGTCGCTGTCGTTGGGGATCGCGTCGGGGAATGCAGTGTCGAACGTGTTGAGGATGCGCGCGAGCTCGTCGTAAGAGCGCCTGCGACTTTCCCGCAGCTGCTCGCGTTCCTTGCGGATCGTGTTGAACACTGCCTCGCGGTGTGGCTCGGGATTGAGCACCTCCAGCGACACCGGCACGTCGGCGGCGTAGCGATTCAGCAGCTCGGTCAGCGGCTCCGATACGAATGGGGGAGCCAGCCGGTCCTGGAGATCGAGCAGCTGCGTGCGCCGGGCGTCCAGATCGTCGCGGCGGGTCTGGATCGCACCGCGGCGGGTCATCAAGGTCTGGATGTCCTCCCATACCTCGTCGGCGCGGGCGTTGAGCGCCTCGATGTCGGGATTGTCGGCCAGCAGCAGTTCGTACTGCTCGCGCAGCCGGTCGGCATGCCCGTCGGCGGTTTCGCTGTCGACCTGATTCCACTGCGGGAACTGGTCGCAGATCGCCTTGCACGCCGCGGACCGATCCCGCCACTGCTGCCGCCTGGCCGCAATCTCATCCGCGGCCCGCCGCGCCTGCTGGTAGGCCTCCTCGGCATTGGCCAGATCGACCGTCAGCGCGTCGATCTTGGCGGTGACCTCACCTTGGAAGATGTAGTCGGACTGCCGCAGCGGACGCCGGTCGTCCTTGATGGCCAGCCGGTCGGAATCCTTGTACAGCCCGGCGTCGGTGACTGCACGCCGGAAGCGGGCGAACACATCCGGGGTGTCCACGCAGATGTGGTCACCCGCCGCGGCGATGACATCGGCGGCCTCGGCCGCGCAGGGGTGAGTCGGATCGACCAGGAACAGCTTGCCGGCCAACGTATTCGGGTCGGCTTCGACCGGGTCCGCGCCGACGAGGGAGGCCCGTACGTGATGCAGCTGCAGCCGGCCGCCCATGTTCGTCTCGTTGACGAACCGTAGCACCGCCGAATACTGCTCGTCGGGGACGAGCAGCCGCAAGCCCACGCCACGCAGCACCTTCTCCACCGCGACCCGCCACCGGCTCTGGTCGGGCCGAAGGTCCATCAGTTCGGCGATGTAGGGCAGCTCGCTGGGGTCGATTCCGACTGCGGCGCAGATGTGTTCGCGCATGGTGATCGCGAACTCGGGCAGGGCCGAGCCGACCTGTTCGACGCGTTTGAGTTCCTTGGCCGCATCGTCACGGGCGATCCGCGCGGCCTTCTGCGCGTATTCGGCGTCGGTGGAGGCCTCCCGGCCCCGGTCCAGTTTGGCCAGCAGTTCGGTCACCTGGGTGCTGAGTTCCTCACGCAGATTCCAGAACTCGTCGGCGGTGTCCGGGATCTCGATGTCCTGTGCCTTCAACATCGACTCGTAGGCCGCGCGCCGCCGCTCGACCTGCTCGGCCTGCGCCTCGGCGCCGGCCACCTGCGACTGCAACGGTCCCAGGTTGGCGCTCGATCCGCTGATCTGCGCGTTGAGTGAATCACCCTCGGCCTTGGCGAGATTCAACTGCCGGGTGACGTCCTCGTACTCATTGCCCAGCTGGTCGATGGTGGTGTCCAGCGACGCGATCTGCGGGGCGCACTGAGCCAGCCGGACATGGTCGGTGTACGCCCGCACCATCGGCTGGTCGACCAGGTCGATGATGCCCAAGTCGGAAGACTCCGAGGCGTAGCGCTGCTGGATCTTCTCGATGTCGCCGAGGATCTTGCGCTTACGCTGGGCGACGGCCAGCAGCTCGCGGGCCTCCACCAACGGGTCGATCTGCTTGAGTGCGTCGGGCAGCCGGGTCAGGCTGCTCGGCTCGTCGAGCATGAACTCTCGGACGAACTGTTCAAGCCCGCCAACGCTTTTCAGCGACTTGGCCTTACCGAGCAGCTGCTGGGCGGCGTCGGAGGCGCGGATGCCGATCGTGGCGTACAGCTGTGCCAGGTACTGCGATTCCACCTTGGTGGAGAACCGCCACTCGTCGGCCTTGAATACGCCGGAATCGAAACGTCCTGCCGCCCAACGGTTGCAGACATCCTCGATATCGCGTTCGCCGTCGGCCAGCACGAAGCGGCTCGACGAATCCGAACGGGACTCGCCGGTCAGCCATTTCAGCACCAGGCCGGTGACCGTGCGTCCGGTGTTGGAGGTGTAGCTGACGGCGATGGCCGACCATGCGGTGCCCTCCCCGCGTAGGTACATCACCTTGCTGGTGCCACCGTCGCTGCGCTGCCCCCACGCTCCGCGCACGTACTTGTCGACGGTGCGCCGGCCGGCGCTGGAACCGGCGGCAGTGTTGTCGCCGGAGGCGTTGAAGTTACGCCGGTTGAATGGCAGGAAACCGAGCGAGATCGCGTCGAGCAGTGAGGATTTCCCGCTGCCGGACGCACCGGCGATCAATGCGCCACCCTCGCTGAACGGGATGTCGTGATACCCGTCGAACACACCCCAGTTGATGACCTGCAGTCGCGACAAGTGGAACTGTTCAGCCATCAAGCTGGGTCTCCTGGTCCTCGCGCTCCGGTGCGGCGCCGCCGGACAGCAGCAGTTCGAACTGCTGCTGCAACTCGGCGATCACCGAAGCGGTCATCACGGCGTTGATCACCGGGCTGACGGTGTAGCTGTCTTCGTCGTCGCGGGTCTTGCGCAGGATCTCCAGCCCGGCCAGGCGCGCGATGGCGGCGTCGATGCGGGCGGTGAAGGTGACGGTGTCGCGGTCGACATCGTTGAGCACCCCGGAGAACAGCCCGTGGATCTCGTCGCGGCTGATCAGCACCGCTTGCCCGCCCGCTGCGCGCGTCATCTGCGCCAGGTGCAGAGCCAGGATGGAGTCGTAGGTGCCCAGCGGCTCACGGCGCAAAAGCTTGGCGCCCCTGGCGGATTCGTAGCGAGCCTGCTCGATGAACGCGATGTCGGTGCCGTCCACGATGCGCAGCATGAGGTCGAGCTCGGAGAGCCGCACCGACAGCTGCGCACGGTATTCGAGCACCCAGCTGTAGAGGTCTTGGTCAGCCTCGGCGCTGATGTAGCGGCGAGTCAGCAGCTGCTGCAAGGCCCAGCAGGCACGGTCGGGCAATTCGCTGACATCGCCATCGAAGCGCGGCCGGCGCTGATGCGGCGTGCGAGCGGTCTGATCGACCTGGGGGAGTGAACTGAGGCCGCTGATGTCGACATCGGAAATGCTCGTCATGCGCTGGCTCCCAACAGGCTGGAGATCGGTTCGGTGAACACCAGGTGTGGAACCTCCATCTCGCGGTCGCGGCCGTCCAGCGACTGGAACCGCACGGTGACCGACTCCGGTGCCGCGGTGTCTGTTTGGGACGGCTGTTTGAGCGCCCAGGACCACAACACGATGACATGACCCAGATACGCTCCGTGCCCTTGGGCGGACAACATCTCCAGCGCGTCGGGCAGCGACAGCCGTCCGCCCCCGTCGATCGCGGTATTGATCATTTCCGACATCGCCGGCGCGTCGACCTGGGTGGTGAGCGCGGCAAAGCTGGACAGGTCGAGCTCGCCTTCAGAAGCCTGAGCCGGCTTGGGCGGCGTGAGATCACCGATCCGGAAGCTCAGTGCGCCAACCGAACTGATCGTGTGCCGGGCCAGCGGGAGTTCGATGTCGAGGCGCGAGTCGGTCAGCGAGCTCTTGAGCAGTGCGCGGGCCGCGCCGATCGCGTCGCCCAGCTGGCGGGCCACACCGCGGCTCTGTTCCAAGGTGCCGAACGCGGTGAACCGCTTGACCCGCTGAGCGCAGCGCTGCTGGATGCGCTCCACCTCGTCGATCTGCTGGCCGACGAGCTCGAAGAAGCCGGCCATCACCTTGCGCAGCGCGGGGTCCAGGGCGGGCAGGGCGTGGGCGACGGCAAGCACGTCGGCCTCGAACTCGGCGCGCTGGTCGGGATCGTTGATCATCCGCAGGAAAGCGCGGTGCGAGTCGCGGCCCTGGGAGTCCCACGCGGCCTGGTAGTCGGCGTACATCTGCCGCTGCCGGTCGCGGTATTCCAGGTTGGAGTCGATCGGCTCGTCCAGGGCCGCGGTGGCCCGCTCGATCATCGTCCCGTACTGGCCGATGTCGGTGATCAGCCGTTCCATCTGCAGGGCGATGGCGTGGGCTTCGTCGTACATGTCGGTCATGTCGACGTCGGCGGAGCGGTCGCCGAGGTCCTCACCGCGTTCCAGCGCGTCCAGTTCGGCCTGCAACGCGTCGATCTCGGCCTGGAGGCCGGCGCGGATGCGGACCGGGTCGTTGCCGACGCGCAGGGCGACCTGCTTGAGGCGGGCGGCGATGCCGTTGATCGA
This sequence comes from Mycolicibacterium vinylchloridicum, assembly GCF_013404075.1. Classification (GTDB taxonomy): domain Bacteria; phylum Actinomycetota; class Actinomycetes; order Mycobacteriales; family Mycobacteriaceae; genus Mycobacterium; species Mycobacterium vinylchloridicum. The sequence continues at coordinate 41,163 of NZ_JACBJQ010000021.1, read as the reverse complement.
CCCGCCGGTGGCGATGGTGTCCTGGCGGCGCAGGCCGCGCAGGAAGTCCAGCGCACGCCGTGCGTCCTGGGTCAGGTAGCAGAGGTTGCGCTCGACACCGGTGCGCTGGTCGGCCACCCGGTGCAGCCAGCCCTGGCTGGCCCAGCTCTTGATCAGGCCCAGGCCGGATTGTTCGCCGCCGGGCCGGCCCAGGTCGTCGAGGTCGCGTTCCAGGCGCACCACGAGTTCGGTCTCACCGATCACGCCTTCGCTGAGGTGGCGCTCCATCAGGGTGGCGTAACCGCCCAGGTTGAGTGTGGCCAGCAGCCGGATCGTGGGGGAGCCCTGGATGTCGCGATTGATGTCGAGGAGGTCAGCGGCCGACACGGTGATGTCGTCGTCCACGCAGCTTCCCCCTCGATGTAGTTGGTCGGACGGTCCAAGATAAGTGATCGCGGGGACATCGGACGACGCCCGTGCGGGGGTGTCGTGAGTCGATTGAAAAAGGTCTGCCACACGTGTCTCAGGAGTCCCGCGGGCCACAGAACAGGCTCCACGAGCGTGCGCTCGGGTACGCCCGCGGCGGCGTGTCGCGTACCGACGCGCACACTCGCCGGTTGGCGGGCGCTGGGTCAGTCGATGAAGTCGATCCGCACACTGATCGGGTCGGATTGCAATGCCTTGAACGTCGCGGTCACGAGAGGCGACAACATCGGGGACGTCGCAAAGGTCCGTGCTCGCGCGGCCGGGTCGTCGTCGGGAACGAAACGTGCTGTACCGCTTCGCCATCGATCGCCCTGCCGGATGCGGACATTGGGGTCGTCGGCAACATTGAGCGCCCACCCGGACCGGCGCCCGTGCTGGGAGATCACCCACGCTCCGGTTCCGTCGAAGCGAGCCGACACGGGCACCGGCCGCCAGCGGCCTGACTTGCGGCCCATTGTCTGCAGTTCTGTGGCGAACGTGGTGCGCAGGCCGAGGCGCCCGAGCAGTGCTACGGCCGGATTGGCGACGTAGCGGCCGACGAAGCGTTCGCGGCGAAATTTTCGCAGTGCCTGATTGGCCGTGCTCATGATGGTGTCCTCTCGCGATCGAGTAGACCGATCGATCTACTGTGATGTGACGATAGTAGACTGATTGGTCTAGTGCAACGACGGAGGCGCAGATGTCTGCTCGGCAACGCTTGATCGAGACCACGGTCGCGCTCGTGCGCCGGCGCGGGGTTGGCAGTGCGAGCGTCTCGCAGATTCTGGAGAACAGCGGTCTGGCGCGCCGGACCCTCTACCTGAATTTTCCGGACGGCAAGCCCGAATTAATAGCCGCAGCAACCGAATCCGCCGCGGCTGGGTTTACCTGGATGCTCGAAGAGATGGTCGCCGAAGGTGATCCGATCGCCTCCGTCGATGCGTTCGTACGGGCGTGGGAGGGCGCCCTCGCCGAGGGCGATTTCTGCGCCGGATGTCCCATGGTTGCCGCCATCTTGGGGGGTGCGGAGGCGCCTGCCGCCGCCCGGGCCGCGGCGAACGCTTTCGCGCAGTGGATACGGCTCATCGCCGGTCCGCTCGAACGAGCCGGACTCGGGCCGGAGTCGGCCGAGGATCTCGCCACCACCGTCGTCGCGACAATCGAAGGCGCCGTGATCATGTCGATCGGGGTTCGCTCGCCGATTCCGTTGCAGCGTGCCGGCCGTGATCTGGCCGTGCTGATCGAGGCGAAGCTCGCGAGACCTACCTGAGCAAGGCGCCGTGCGGCCGCTCGGCCAGCGGCCTGCGCCGCACGATCCTCGGCCACCAGAACCACGGCCCCATCAACGCGGCGATCGACGGTGTCATGAATGCCCGCACCACGAGCGTGTCGAACAGCAGGCCGAGTCCGATCGTCGTCCCGACCTGGGCCACCACGATCATGCTGGACAGTGACATCGCCATCATCGTGAACGCAAACACCAGACCGGCCGCGGTCACCACCGAACCGCTGCCGCCCATCGCGCGGATGATGCCGGTGTTGATGCCCGCCGGTACCTCCTCTTTCATTCTCGCGACCAGGAGCAGGTTGTAGTCGGCGCCGACCGCCAACAAGATGATGACCGCCATCGCGATCACGACGAATTGCAAAGGCATCCCGAGGATGTGCTGCCACAGCAGAATCGACAACCCGAACGACGTTCCCAGGGACAGCACGACGGTGCCGACGATGACCGCTGCCGCGACCAGGCTGCGGGTGATCAGCAGCATGATGATGAAGATCAGCGAGAGCGCCGCCAGTCCGGCGATCCGTAGGTCGTAAGAGTTGCCGTCCTGCATGTCTTTGAATGCCGACGCGGTGCCGCCCAGATAGACCTGCGAGCCTTCCAGCGGCGTGCCCTTGATGGCCTCGAAGACCGCGGCCTTGATCGCGTCGATACGGCTCATGCCCGCCTCCGACATCGGGTCGTCCTCGTGGGAGATCACGAACCGGGCCGCGTGGCCGTCGGGGGAGATGAAGTTCTTCATGCCCCGCTTGATGACGTCGTTGTCGAAGATCTCCGGCGGGGCGTAGAACGTGTCGTCGTTGAACGAGTCGTTGAATGCCGCGGCCATGGCCGAGGAGTCCTCGTTCAACGCCGCCATCTGATCCTGTATCCCGGACTGGCTGGCCTGTAGCGTCAGCATCATGATCCGCATCCGCTTCATCGACTCGATCGTCGGCTCCATCAGCGAAACTATCTGCGGCATAATGGAATCAAGCTGATGTAGGTCGGGCAGCAAATTCTGGATGTCGTCGCTCATCGTGTCGACGCCGTCGAGTGCGTCGAAGGTCGACCGAACCGCCCAGCACAGCGGAATGTTGTAGCAGTGCGGTTCCCAGTACAGGTAATTGCGGATCGGGCGGAAGAAGTCGTCGAAGTCGGCGATGTGGTTGCGCAACTCCGCGATGTCCAGCGCCATCTCGTCGGTCTTGCTCACCAACCCGTGCATGGTGCCGCTCAGCTGTTCCATCACAGTGATCATCTGCGTCATCGTGTTGATGGTCTTCTGCATGTCCTCGCCCTGCACCAGCATGTCGGCCATCCGGTCCTGCATGTAGGACCGGTTCATCGTCTGCAGTGAGCCGCTGATGCTCATCTGGGCCGGAATTGTGCTGTATTTCAGCGGCTTTCCGTCAGGGCGGGTGATGGATTGGACGCGGCCGATGCCGGGCACTCGGGTGACCGCCTTGGCGATCCGGTCGAGCACCAGGAAGTCGGCCGAGTTTCGCAGGTCCTGGTTGGTCTCGATGAGCAGCATCTCGGGATTCATCCGGGCGGCGGGAAAGTGCCGCGCGGCCGCCGCGAGTCCCTGGTTGGCGGGCATGTCGGCGGGCAGGTACTTGGCGTCGTCGTAATTGGGCCGGTAGCCGGGGATGGCCACGAGACCGATCAGCGCGACCATGACCGTCGCGAACAGAACACCCGCGGGCCAGCGCACCACAAGTGCGCCGAGCTTGCGCCAGAACCGAATCCGCATGGCCCGCTTGGGCTCCAGCAGCCCGAAACGGCTGGCCACCGTGACGATGGCCGGGCCGAGTGTGAGCGCCGAGACCACCGCCACCACCATGCCGATGGCCAGTGGGACGCCCAGCGTACTGAAGTAGGGCAGCCGGGTGAACGACAGGCAGAAGGTCGCGCCGGCGATCGTCATGCCCGAGGCCAGCACCACATGGGTGGTGCCACGAAACATCGTGTAATAGGCCGACTCTCGGTCCTGGCCATCGACGCGGGCTTCTTGGTAACGGCCGATGAGAAAGATGGCGTAGTCAGTGGTGGCGGCGAGCGCAAGTGGCACCAGGATCTGCGTGACGAACGTCGTCAAGCCGATCACGTTGTGCCAGGCCAAAAATGCGACGACACCCTGCGTCACCGACAGGCCCATGACGAGGATCACCAGGACCAGTCCGACGGTGACGACCGAGCGGTAGAAGAACAGCAACATGAAGATGATCACCGCGACGGTGGCGATCTTGACCACCTGGATACTCTTGGCGCCCTCCAGCAACTGGTCGGCCTGCATGGCCGAGCCCCCGGTCACGTAGGCCTTGACGCCCGGCGGTGCGGGCAGTCCCTTGACGATCTGCTGGACCGCTGCGACGGACTCGTTTCCGAGCGACTCACCTATGTTGCCGCCGAGGGCGACCTGTACGTAGACGGCTTTCCCGTCGGCGCTCAGCGCGCCGGCCTCGGTGAGCGGATCACCCCAGAAGTCCTGGACGTGCTTGACGTGGGTGGGGTCGGCCCGAAGCTTGGCGACCATGTCGTTGTAGTAGCGGCGCGCGTCCTCGCCGAGGGGGTTGTCGCCCTCCAGGACGATCATCGCCGCGCTATCGGTGCTGGATTCCTCGAAGACCTTGCCCGAGCGCATCATCGCGATCACCGCCGGAGCGTCCTTCGGCGACACCGACACCGCGCGTTCCTGGCCGACCACATCGAGCGACGGGACGAACACGGTGAGAATGCCGATGAGGACGAGCCAGCCCAGGATGATCGGGATCGCCAACCGGCGAATCCAGGTGGCCACCCCCGATCGCGGCGGCTGACCAGCGGAGACCTCGTCCCGCCTGTGCGGCGCCTCGATATCAGTCCCCACGGCGACAGTCATAGCAGATGGCGAGGCGTCCGGGGGGACGTCGATCAGATCGGGATCAGCGGAGCAGCTCGCCGTGCGGTCGCGTGGACAGCGGCTTGGGCCGCACGATCTTCGGCCACCAGAACCAGGGACCCATCATTGCGGCGATCGCCGGTGTCATGAATGCCCGCACCACCAGGGTGTCGAACAGCAGGCCCAGACCGATCGTCGTGCCCACCTGGGCGACCACGACCATGGCGCTGACCGACATCGAGATCATCGTGAACGCGAACACCAGGCCGGCCGCGGTCACCACCGAACCGCTGCCGCCCATCGCGCGGATGATGCCGGTGTTGATGCCCGCCGGTATCTCTTCCTTCATTCTCGCGACCAGGAGCAGGTTGTAGTCGGCGCCCACCGCCAACAGAATGATGACCGCCATCGCCATCACCATGAACTGCAGCTCCATGCCCAGGATGTGTTGCCACAGCAGCACTGAGAGTCCGAAGGACGCACCGAGCGAGAGCACCACGGTGCCGACGATCACCGCCGCCGCCACGATACTTCGGGTGATCAGCAACATGATGATGAAGATCAGTGACAGCGCGGCCACACCGGCGATCAACAGGTCGTACTCGTTGCCTTCCTGCATGTCCTTGAACGTCGACGCGGTACCGCCCAGATAGACCTTCGAGCCTTCCAGCGGTGTGCCCTTGATGGCCTCGAAGACCGCGGCCTTGATCGCGTCGATTCGGTCGATCCCGTCGGCCGAAAGCGGGTCTTCCTCGTGGGAGATGATGAACCGCGCCGCGTGGCCATTGGGGGAGATGAAATTCTTTATGCCGCGCTTGAATTCGTCGTTGTCGAAAATCTCCGGCGGCAAGTAGAACGTGTCGTCGTTGAGCGCGTCGTTGAACGCCGAGGCCATTGCCGACTGGTTTTCGCTCAACGCGGCCTGCTGATCCTGCTGGCCGGCCTGGGTGGCCTGTTGGGTCAGCATCATGATCCGCATCCGCTTCATCGACTCGATCGACGACTTCATCAGCGGAACCATCTGGGGCATAATGGCATCCAGCCGGTGCATATCCGGCAGCAGCTCCTGGATGTCGTCGACCATGGTGTCGACCCCGTCCAGCGTGTCGAACACCGAACGCGTCGACCAGCACAGCGGAATGCTGTAGCAGTGCGGTTCCCAGTAGAGGTAATTGCGGATCGGGCGGAAGAAGTCGTCGAACTCGGAGATGTGGTTGCGTAGCTCGGCGATGTCGAGATACATCTGGTCCATCTTGGTCACCATGTCGTGCATGGTGCCGGTCATCTTCTCCATCAAGTTGATCATCTGCGTCATCGTGTTGATGGTGTCTTGCATCTGCTCGCCCTGGACCAGCATGTCGGCCATGCGGTCCTGCATGTAGGAGCGGTTCATCGTCTGCCCGGTGCCGCCCATGGCGATCTGAGCGGGAATCGTGCTGTACTCCAACGGCTTTCCGGCCGGGCGGGTGATCGACTGGACTCGGCCGATGCCCGGGACCTTGGAGATGGCCTTGCTGATGCGCTCGATGATCAGGAAGTCCGATGAATTGCGCAGGTCCTGGTCGGTCTCCAGCAACAGCATTTCGGGGTTCATCCGGGCGATCGGAAAGTGCCGCTCCGCCGCGGCGAACCCTTCGTTGGCGGGCAGGTCGGCAGGCAGGTATTTGCGGTCGTTGTAGTTCGGCTGGTAGCCCGGCAGGGTGATCAGACCCACCAGCGCGATCATGATCGTCGCGAACAGGATGCCGGCCGGCCACCGCACCACGAGTGCGCCCAGCTTGCGCCAGAACCGGATCCGCATCGCCCGCTTGGGCTCCAGTAGGCCGAAGCGGCTGGCCACCGTGACGATCGCGGCGCCGAGCGTCAGCGCCGAAACCACCGCGACCACCATGCCCACCGCGAGCGGCACGCCCAGCGACTTGAAGTACGGCAACCGGGTGAAGGACAGGCAGAAGGTCGCGCCGGCGATCGTCATACCGGAGGCCAGCACCACGTGCGCGGTGCCGTGATACATCGTGTAGTAGGCCGACTCTTTGTCTTCCCCGATCGAGCGGGCCTCTTGATATCGGCCAATCAGGAAGATCGCATAGTCCGTCGTCGCGGCTATCGCCAGTGTCACCAATAGCTGGGTCGCGAATGGCGACAGACCTATGAGGTTGTGATAGCCCAGGAACGCCACCGCGCCGCGGGTCACTGTCAGACCCAGAATCAACATCACCAGAACCAGCCCGACGGTGACGATCGACCGGTAGAAGAACAGCAACATGATGACGATGACGGCGATTGTCGTGATCTCGATGATCCGGATGCTCTTGTCGCCGGCGAGCTGCTGATCGGCCTGCAGCGCCGGACCACCGGTCACGAAAACCTTGACGCCCGGCGGCGGCGACAGGCCCTTGACGATCTTCTGGACCGCCTCGACCGAGTCGTTGCCGAGTGTCTCGCCCATGTTTCCGGCCAGGGCGACCTGCACGTAGACGGCCTTCTGGTCGGAGCTCAGCGCGCCCGCCTCGGTGAGCGGATCACCCCAGAAGTCCTGAATGTGCTGCACATGGGTGGTGTCGGCCCGCAGCTTGGTGATCATGTCGAGGTAGAACTGGCGGGCGTCCTCGCCGAGGGGCTTGTCGCCCTCCAGGACGATCATCGCCGAGCTGTCGGAGTCGGACTCTTCGAAGACTTTGCCCGAGCGCATCATCGCGATCACCGACGGCGCGTCCTTGGGGGACATCGAGACGGCCCGCAGCTTGCCGACCTCTTCCAGCTGCGGAACGACCGAGTTCAGGACGACGATCAGGCCGATCCAGGCCAGGATGATCGGCACCGCCAGCCGGCGGATCCACTTGGCCACAAACGACCGCTGCGGCTGGTCGGCGCTGACCTCGCGCTCTACGGTCGGCGTGCTCACCAAGCCCCCTTGGCTCGACGTCCGGCAATTTACTTAGACAGTTTTACCAGACGCTGCGTCTTGTTTGTCAGGCGAGGTAACGAGGTTCTTCAGATCGCCGGGTGCAGCGGCGCGCAGGCACTTGTCGGCACTGGACGGCAACTACGTCGTCAACGGCGTGTGGCCGCCGGCCAACGGCTACTTCTAGATCACAGACTGCCGATGTCGTCGGGCACGTCGACGGCGTACTCCTGCAATGTCTCCAACGGGACGACCTCCAACGTCCGTTCGTGGGTGCAGGCCAGCACCACCGGCGCGGCATGCCCATCGGTGTGGGCGCGCAACCAGTTCAGTGCCGTGACGCACCACCGGTCGCCGGGGGTCAGGCCGGGGAACCGGTATTGCGGCATCGGAGTCGACAGGTCGTTGCCGATCGAGCGCTGGTGTTCGAGGAAGTCGGCGGTCACCACCGCGCAGATGGTGTGCCGGCCGGCGTCCTCCGGGCCGGTCGAACAACACCCGTCGCGATAGAACCCGGTCATCGGGTCGGTACCGCAGGGTTCGAGGGGACCGCCGAGCACATTGCGATCAGCCATGTGACTCAGTATCGCGTGACGGGGGAAGCGATGAGGCTCGACCGCCATTTTCGTGTCGGCCACGGCGACGCCAGCCACGGTAACCGCGGTGGGCGGCGAATGCTCCGATGATCGCGGTGATGCACCAGATCCCGACGGCGACGTAGGCAAGCGGCGAGGACAGATCCGAGATCGACGCCCCCAACGCGGTGTACACGAAGGCTCGCGGTGCCGATCCGATGAAAGCCCCGATCGCCATCTGCCACAACGGCATTCCGAACGCCCCGAACGCGTAGGACGCCAGCGCGTCGGAGATGCCCGGCACGAACCGCTGACCCACGACCGCCCACAGGCCGCGGCGCTGGATCTGCGCGTCGATGCGCCCCGACCAGTCCGGCCCGATCAGTACCCGGGCGCTGTCCCGGCCGGCGCGGCGACCGAGGAGGGCGGCGATCATCGCCGTCGACACCGTCGACCCCAGGGTCACGAACGTGCCGAGCACCGGCCCGAACAACACACCGCTGCCGGCGGCCAAGAGCGGGCCGGGGACGAACACCGCGGCCAGTAAAGCCGAAATCGCGAGATACACCAGGGGAGCCAGCGGCCCGGTTGAGGCCACCGCATCGCGAATCTGTTCCACGTCGATGATCCGGGACACCGCCACCAGATAGAACAGGCCGAGCAGGAACGCGACGAACAGCGCGAGCCGCAGGATGTGAGGCCATCGGCGGGCAACCGGTGGATCGTTGTTCTCAGCCACTCAGTCTTTGTAGTAGACGATCTGGTGGCTTGTCGCCAGCAGTGTCCCGTCCCGGCCCCAGATCTGCGCGGCCTGGTCGAAATAGCCGCGCGCAAAGCGCTGCGCCTGCGCTGTGGCCAGCACGTAGTCGGTGCCCTGTGCGGCCAGCTCGGTGCCGTCGACGTGGAAGTAGGTCGTCAGCGAGACCGTGCCCGCGGGCAGCATCCGCCCGCGGCGCAGGAACACCCTCGGGTAGAACACATCGGCCAGGGCGCTGAGCGCGGCGAAGTCGAGCGCCCGGGCCGGACGCTGCCGCACCCACAGCGTTGTCGTGGACGAGGCGCTCTCGGCGGGCTCGGTGGGCACACCGCCGGCCACGTAGTGCATGTCGTAGTTGCGCATCCACGGGACCGGTCCGGGAAGTGTTGTGTGCGCGACGCTTTCGGGATCGGGAGCGTCGGGCATCGTCGCTTCGGTGTCGGACCACGCGTCCCGGCGCAGCCCGAACACGGCGGTGGCGGTCGTGGTTGGTCCGTGCTCCTGAGTCACCTCGGCGGTCCAGTGCTGGTTGGTCCGGTTGGTGCGGACGGGCCGCACCGCGATGTCGAAATCGCCGTCGGTCACCGCGGCGAGATAGTTGACGGTCAGCGCGACGGGTTCGCCGATCCGGTCCGGGTGCTGTTCGATCGCCCGCACGATCGCCGCGGCGGTCACCCCGCCGAACGGGCCGACCATGTTCGCGAACTCTGGGGTGGTCTGGGCGGAGTGGTGCCCGATTCCATTGTCGGTCAAGCTGATTGCCGTGTCGAAGGCGTGGGCGGTGGTCGTGGTCATCGGATCGTCTTTCCGGTCTTGGCGGGCCGCGCACCAGGGCCGGGTCGTGGCTCGGTGTCGTAGGCGGTCAGGGGAGTCTGGTCGACGCTGCAGCGCAGCGTCAGTTCGACGGGATGGCCACAGTCGCGGTGGGTGACCTCGACCGGCGGGCCGGCCGGGTCGGCCGCCCATTTGTCGCCCCACTGCATCAGCGCGATCACCGCGGGCAGCAGATCGCGGCCTTTCTCGGTCAGCCGGTATTCGTGGCGTTCCCGTTGGCCGGCTTCCTGATACGGCTCCCGTCGCAGCACGCCTGCGGCCACGAGGGTGGCGAGCCGGTCGGTCAAGACCTGGCGGGGACAGCCGATGCGGGCCTGGAATCGTTCGAAGCGCCGTGCGCCGTAGAACGCCTCACGCAGGACCAGGAGCGTCCACTTCTCGCCGACCACGTCCAGTGCCCGCTTGACCGAACAGTTTTCGGCACTGATCAGGTCGCGGGCGGCGGACATGACGGCCAGCCTAGCAGAGTCTCAAATCCAGACTCAGATGGTGCGGCGAACGTCACTCGTGACGTTCGGGACGGTCAGACCAGTGTGGCCTTCAACGAGGAGAGGTCGGTCTTCATCAGCACGACGTTGTAGTTGCCCCACAGCGACATGTTCCAGTACAGGGTGCTCTCGTCGGGATCGCCGTTGCTGTCGACCAGTTTGCCGGTGCCCGACCACGGGTGGATCATCGGCGCGTACAGACCCGGGTACGTCGCCGAGGTCGCCACCGTGATCGGCGCCGACCACTGCCCGTTGGGCTCGTCGGCGTAGCGCAACTTGACGTTGTTGTTGCCGTCGCCGTACATCATCACGTACTTGCCCAGGTAATCGTTGTACTGGACCGACATCTCGCTGACATTGCCGCCGGTCTTGGCGCCGAACAGCCCGCCGAGCGTTCCACCCAACACGTTGGGGTTGTTGGCCCAGTCGATGATGGGCCCGAAAAGCCCTGCGGAACGGGTGGAATCGCCGACGATCGGGGTGGCGGCGACCGGCTTGCCGGTCACCCAGTCGTTGCCGTTCCAGTACTGGTACTTGGCGAGGTTGTTGACATCGCCGACGGCGACCCGGGACAGGTAGGCCGAGCCCGCGCGTCCCGACGGCGTGCCGAATGCGTAGAGGTACTGAGTCTCGCCCTCGGCGACCTGGTCGGCGGGCTGAAGGACGTAGGCCGCCTGCTGGAAGTTCTGGTTGCCGGGGACGTACGGCTTGGTCGAGCCGAACCAACTCGCCGAGCGGATGGTCGAGGGCACCAGGACCCACTTGTCGGTGTCCTGGTCGTACATCGAGATCGCCGAGTAGTTGGTGGTCCACCGGCCCGGGGTGTCCCAGGACTTGACCGACATGTAGTTGACGTACTGCTGGTTGTTCAGCGAGATGGCGGAGGTGGGGATGACCGTCACCTCGGATCCGAAGAACGGGAACAGCACACCCGAATTCCGCGGGATGAATTGGTAGGCGTAGCCGGTTTGCATCAGGCTCAGGCCGTTGGTCAGGTTGTTGTCCTTGCTGAGGAGCAAGACGTTCGAGCGCCAGTCGCCGGTCATGTTCGGCCCGCTGAAGGTGTCACCGAAAGCAAGCTGGATATTGCCGGTCAGACCGTTCTCCCACATGATCCCGAGATCGGTGCCCCAGATCCCGAACCCCTTGGTGTTGTTGGTCTGTGGCCAGCCGATGCCGGGGTAGGCGGTGTTGGACTGGCCCGTCACCCACCCGACCGGATACGACGGGATCGTGGTGGGCGCCGCGGCGGTCACCACGGCGGCGGACGAGACGCTGGCTGCGGCCGTCGGCGTGATCTCGCGCCGGCCCGATGTCGCGAGCCCGGTACCGACCAGGTTGAGGCCGACCGCAGACAGCAGCCGGTTCGCCGCCCGTGCCGGGCTGGGCTTGACCGCGGCCGCGACAGCCTTGGTGGAGCCGGCCGTGCCGGCGACGCTGGGCGCGGTGGTCTTCTTCGGGGTGCGCGCCGAGCTGCCGGTCGACTTGGGCTTGGCCGGAGCCGACGAGCCGGTCGCCGACTTGTGTGCCGAGGCACCCGAATCGCTGGACGCCTCGGCCCAGGCCATTCCGGCTCCACTGAGAATTGCTGTTCCGATGCCGAGGGCCACCGCCAGGCCGCCGAGGCGACCCACATACGCCGAGGCATTATTCGTCGAACTCATCACCATCTCCCCTTGGTATGAGCTGACGGTACCGCATCTGGCAAACCTCATGGCTCACTCTCGTCACGAGTGCGCAAACAAATTGCCCGCTCAAGCGGTTGCGAGATGCCAGCGCGCCGATGCGATCACGGCGATCGGGGTAAGACGTCGGCGAATCGTGACGCGACCGTGACTCGGACACGAGGAAACTCCAGGGGATTGCCATTTCGACGAATCCCTGGAATGATCTCTTTCTCGAACAGGCATTCAGGCCTATCTAAGGCCCCCGGCGAGGGCGAGTTCGCCACTTTGAAGAGGAATCTCATGAATTCGCCCATTGTTGGTGCCCGTATTGCCGCCGTTATCGGCGGCGCCGCTCTCATTGCCACGGCTTCGTTTGTGTCGTCGTGCAGCAAGACCGAGAACCAGGCTCCGTCCCCCTCGACGTCGACGGTCGCGCCGACGACGAGCAGTCCGCCGGCGACGCCCACCGAGAAGGTGATGAGCCCGACCGACGGCAACAAGTTCTCGCCGTCGGTGGTCGCACCCCCGGCTCCGACGGAGTCCGGCGGCAACCACCATCACGGACTCAACGGGACGTCGTAAGCTCCCGCGCGATCGCGGCGTGATAGCGGTCGATGTTGGCGGGGTTGACGATTCGGAAGAAGCCGTCCGGCATCGGAGAGTTCTTCGGCGCTTCGATGGTCATCGTGCGGGTGAACAACGTGATGCCTTCACCTGGTGTCGTGAAGTGATACTGCACGGTGATCCTGCCGTCCATGCCGCCGTTTCCCTCGCGATCATGGCCGAGCCGGCCCACCGAGTTGAACACCCACAGCTTGGGCCGTACCGCGATGGCCAGATGCCAGGTGAAGATGCGGTCGGAATCGGGGCCGCCCTCTTCCCAGGTGTCGCCCACCGCCAGTGGCAGCGAGTCGAGCTTGCCGACGTAGTTGCTTCCGGGATACGTCTTGGTCCAGTTAGCCGGATTGGTGACGAAGTCATACAGCGTCTCGGGTGACTGGCTGAAGGCCGTCTCCGAGCTCGTGGTCACGATGCCCAATTGCGTTGCCTTTCTTGTCTGCTGTGTGGGAAGTTTACACATTCGCGTAAATTTGTAACTGCAGGGCGTCGGCTGAGGGTATGGTCCAACGGTGCGTTCGGTTGTGCGCTTCGGCGCCCACGTTGGCCGCGGTGTGCGGCGCCTTGCCCTTGACAGCGCATTGGGTGGTAGACGGTCGTTTCCGCGCCGGATCGGCGACCTCACACCCGCGGCACTGTCGGCGATCTTGGGTCGGCGTGTCGAGTCGGTGACCCAGCTCGACGGCGCGGCAGGCACTTCGAGCCGCGCCCGCCTCGCGCTGCGCGGCGAGGGCGTGCCGTCATCGGTCTTCGTGAAGATGTCGGCTGCCGGCGCCGGGATCAGGATGTTGGGGGAGCTGGCCGGGCTCGGCGAGACCGAGGCCCGGTTCTATCGCGAGCTGGCGCCCGAGCTGGGTGCCGGCGTTCCGCGTTCGTACGGTTCGGCGTTCGACAGCCTGACCGGTCGTTTCGTCGTCGTACTCGAGGACATGTCCACCACGCCATGCCAGTTCCCGGACACGCTGCACCCGCTGGCGGCCGATCAGATGGCACAACTCGTCGAAGTACTGGCCGGTGTGCACGCGACGTTCTGGGGCCGGTTGCCGCAAAAGTCCGGTGGCGGTGGGCAACTCGGCTGGCTGATGGCACCCGCAGATGACCCGGCCAATCTCATGACGCCCGCGGTGATGCGGATGTCGGCGCGTCGGTTGGCTGCCAAGACGTCGATACCGGTACACGCCGGCCGCTACATCTGGGAGAACTTTCACGCCGCCACCGCTGCGATCGACAGCGGTCCGCACACCGTGCTGCACGGCGATTCCCATCCGGGGAACACGTACTTCCGCGACGGCAGGGCCGGGCTGCTGGACTGGCAGGTCGTCCGGCGCGGCCATCCGTCCCGCGACCTCGCGTATGCGATCGTGCTCGGAACCCCGGTCGGCGAACGGTCACGTGTCGAACGTGATCTGCTCGACACCTATCGCAGCGCGCTGGCCGCCCAGGGCGGCCCGCAACTGGACCGCGACGAACTCTTCACGCGCTATCGGCAAGCCGTTGTGCACCCGTATGTTTCGGGCCTGGCCACCGCCGGCCTCGGCGGGATGCAGGACGACGGCGTGGCGCTCGAGGGCCTGCGGCGGGCAGTGACGGCCTTGGCGGAACTCGATACCGTCGCCGCGCTGCAACGCAGTCGCTGAGACTACTTGGGGCAGTTGATGGTGACGTACGCGAGACCTTGGGTGCCCGCCGACCCCGCCGTGTTGATATCGGTCACGGTGCACTGTGACAGCGGGGAAAGCGGGGCGCCGTTTTCGTACTGCAACTGCACGTCGTAGCCTGCGGCGTCGAGGTCACCGATGGTGGCGGCAGCGGATTCCGAGCCCGGCTCAGGGATGTTCGGCGGATCGGCAACGGCCAACGGGGCCAAGGCAATCGAGGTGCAGACGGCGATCAGCAGCGGTGCGACGTAGCGCGGTTCGAGCGACATCGGGGTCCTTCCTGGACGGCCGGCTCATAGGGCTGCCGTCAAGGATGACAGCAAAGTCATGGCCGGACTTGCCGCTGTGCGAACGGCGGCTGAACAGGTTTCGAACAGCCGACGACCCGTCAGGTCTGCGGCGGCGTGCTCGCGTCCACCGACGGGCGATCCGTCGACTCCTTCGGTTCGGGCCATGGCTGCGGCATCGGGCGCTGACGCACCCGCTGAGGCCACCAGAACCACTTGCCGAGCAAGGCCGCGATCGAGGGCGTCATGAACGAACGCACCACGAGTGTGTCGAACAACAGGCCCAGCGCGATCGTCGTTCCCACCTGACCGCCGACGCGCAGCGGGCTGATCGACATCGAGGCCATGGTGAAGGCGAACACCAGGCCGGCCGACGTCACCACCGAACCACTGCCCGCCATCGCCCGGATGATGCCGGTGTTCAGCCCGGCGTGGATCTCTTCTTTGAACCGCGCCACCAGTAGCAGGTTGTAGTCCGAGCCCACCGCCAGCAGGATGATCACCGCCATGGCGATGACCATCCAATGCAACGGTTGGCCCAGGATGTGTTGCCACAGCAGGACCGAGAGTCCGAACGAGGCGCCGAGCGAGAGCACCACCGTGCCGACGATCACCGCCGCTGCCACCACGCTTCGGGTGATCACCAGCATGATGACGAAAATCAGGCACAGGGCGGCGATTCCGGCGATCATCAGGTCGTAGTTGGCGCCGTGCTGCATATCCTTGTAGACCGATGCGGTGCCGCCCAGATAGACCTTCGAGCCCTCCAGCGGGGTGCCCTTGATCGCCTCGAATGCGGCGTTCTTGATCTTGTCGATGTGCGAGATGCCTTCCGGCGTCGCGGGGTCTCCTTCATGGGAGATGATGAACCGCACCGCTTTTCCGTCCGGTGAGACGAACATCTTCAGGCCGCGCTTGAACTCCGGGTTGTCGAATACCTCGGGCGGCAGATAGAACGAGTCGTCGTTCTTCGACGCGTCGTACGCCTGCCCCAACGCGGTTGCGTTGGCCTGCATCGCATCCATCTGATCCTGGAGGCCGCCCATCGTCGACTGCATGGTCAGCATCGTCGACTTCATGGTCTTCATGGTCGCGATCATCGGCGGCATGATCTCGACCATCTTCGGCATCAGCACGTCGAGCTTGTCCATGTCGACGACCAGTGCGCCGAGATCGTCACTGAGAGTGTCGATTCCGTCCAGAGCGTCGAAGATCGACCGGAAGGAGAAGCACAGCGGGATGTCGTAGCAGTGCGGTTCCCAGTAGAAGTAGTTGCGGATCGGCCGGAAGAAGTCGTCGAAATTGGAGATCTGGTCCCGGATCTGGTTCGTGTCGGCGACCATCTGCTTGGTCTTGCCGACCATGCTGTGGGTGATCCCGACCATCTCTTTGGTCAGCGCCAGCATGCGCTCCATGGTGTCGATGGTGACCTGCAGCTCGTCGCCCATCTTCAACATGTCCTTCATGCGGTCCTGCATGTAGGACATGTTCATCGTCTGGTTGGTGCCCTGCATGCTGATGATGAACGGGATCGAGGTGTGCTCGATCGGCGTACCCAGCGGACGGGTGATGGTCTGTACTCGGCCGATACCCGGAATGTGGAAGACCGTCTTGGCAATCCGGTCGACGACCAACATGTCGGCCGGGTTGCGCACATCGTGGTCGGTTTCGACGAGCAGCAGCTCGGGATTCATCCGGGCTTGCGGGAAGTGCCGGTCGGCGGCCGCGTAGCCCTGGTTGGCCGGAATGTCGTCAGGCAGGTAGTTGCGGTCGTTGTAGTTGGTCGTATACGACGGCAGCGCGATCAGCCCGATCAATGCCAACGCGATCGAAGCGACGAGGATCGGTCCGGGCCAGCGGACCACGGCGGTTCCGACCCTCCGCCACATGTGGGTGTTCATCTTCCGCTTGGGCTCGAACAGCCCGAATCGGGCGCCGATCGAGATGACGGCAGCGCCGAGCGTCAGTGCCGCGAGCACCACCACCAACATGCCGATGGCCAGTGGGTAGCCCAGCGATTGGAAATAGGGCAGCCGGGTGAAGTGCAGGCAGAAGGTCGCGCCCGCGATGGTCAGGCCGGAGCCCAGGATCACGTGCGCGGTGCCGTGGTACATCGAGTAGAAGGCCGTCTCACGGTCTTCGCCGGCCAATCTCGCTTCGTGGTAGCGGCCGATCAGGAAGATCGCATAATCGGTGGCCGCCGCAATCGCCAGAGTGGCCAGCAGGTTCACCGCGAAGGTCGACAGACCGATGATCTGGTAGTTGCCGAGGAACGCGATGACTCCCCGGGCGGCGGTGAGTTCGGTGAACACCATGACCAGCACGAGGATCACCGTCGTGATGGACCGGTAGACCAAGAGCAGCATCACGAAGATGACGATGATCGTGACCAGTTCGACGGTCCTGACGGCCGAGTCACCGACGTTGTGCTGATCGTGGCTCAATGCCGTTGGACCCGTCACGAAAACCTTGATTCCGGCCGGCGGCGGATTCGCGTTGACGATCTTCTGCACCGCATCGATCGACTCGTTGGCCAAGGCCTCACCCTGGTTGCCGGCCAGATAGAGCTGGACGTAGGCGGCCTTGCCGTCGGCGCTCTGCGAGCCCGCGGCGGTCAGCGGATCGCCCCAGAAGTCCTGGATGTGTTCGACGTGTTTGGTGTCGGCGCGCAGCTTCTGGATCAGGTTGTCGTAATAGTGGTGCGCCTCGGCGCCCAGCGGCTGGTCGCCTTCCAGCAGCACCATCGCGCTGCTGTTGGAGTCGAACTCCTGGAAGGTCTTGCCGACCTGCTTCATCGCCTTCATCGACGGCGCGTCTTCGGGCGCCAGCGACACCGTGTGCTCTTGGCTCACCTGTTCCAGCGAGGGCACGGCGACGCTGAGGACGACGACGAGCCCGAGCCACAGCAGCACGATCGGCACCGAGAACGCCCGAACGAAACGGGGGATGAGCGGGTTCTTCTTGGGCGGGCTCTGGAGATCGGTCATGCGGACTTCACCAGGCAGAAGGTCTGGGCGTTGACACCGGTCGAGGTCTTCTCGTCTTTGAGCACACCGTCGACCAGGATGCGGCAGCCGATGGTGTCGGTGTCGCCCTGAGCCACGATATTGGCGCTGGCAGCCGGTGCGGTCGTGGTGAGCGTCAGCGACCAGGGCAGCGTGATGTCACGCGCGATCTGCGGCTGGGCGTCGAGGTCTAGGTAGTTGATGGTTGCCACCGCGCCCTCGGGGCCGAAGATCTGATACGTCACCTGCTTGGGATTGAACGGTTTGGTGTCATTGGCCAGGCCGCTGCCCGGCCGCGTGAGCTCCGTCTTGCCGAAGACGCCGTGCAGGCGGACGACGCCGAACGCCGCCACGGCGACAACGATGAGGATGACCAGCGGTATCCATGCCCGCCTCAGTGCCTTGACCATAGGATTCCCCGACGAGATTACGACGCCGGCACGGACAGCGCGATGACTCCTTCAGCGCCGTTCGTGAGCGCGGCCGTCCGTCTCATCTCAACCCCATTTTCTTTCGCATCGCGTCGCGACAGCTTAGCTGATTTAACGTAAGAGATTAGCTCACTTAAGTGATCGGACGATACCCCGCGGTAGCGTCGGCATTCGCTTCCCCTCATGCATTCGTGCCCGAGCTCACACCGGGCCTGCAATGAGATTCACGCTTCACAGGGGCAAATGTGCGGGATGGCTCTTGCCGCAGTGTTTAGCTGTCCTACAATCTTGTGCCATGAACGTTACGAGGCTTGCCATGGCCGCCGTTGCGGCCGTCGCGGCGCCGATCGTCCTGGCCGCGCCGTCGCACGCCGATCCCGACACTGATTTCGCCAATCAGCTGCACACCTTCGGGATCTACGGGCCTCGCGACTACAACGCCTGGATCGGCAAGATCACCTGCAAGCGCCTGGCCACCGGGCTGGACAAAGACACCTATTCGTCCGCCAAGTTCATCCTGACCAACCTGCCGCTGAACAGCACGCAGGGCCAGGCGATCCAGTTCCTCGGCGCCGCGATCGCCACTTACTGCCCGGATCAGGTCGGTGTACTGCAGCGGGCGGCTGTCCAGTAGTTCGCGATGGCCGGTCCCGTCGATCGCGTCCTGGATGAGGACGTGCCCGGCTCACCCGCCGATGTTCGGGCCCACTACGTCGATCTGAACAACATCCGCGACGTGCACCCGTTGGTGGTGTCGGTCGAGAGTCTGTCGCGCACCGATACCGGCGACGGCTACGTGCAGGTCTACCGCGTGCGCGACCGCATCCCGCTGGGAATTCTCACGCTGCCGATCACCTACACCGCGCGGCTGGAGGTGCCGTCGGCCGGCCCGGTGCTCACCCACGCCCGCCAGTTCCCGGCGGTTCGGCTGGACTCGGTGGTCTCCTTCGATCCGATACCGGCCGGCACCCGGCTGACCGAACGGATCCGGTTCACGGCGCCGTGGCCGCTGCTGTCGGTCACCGTGCGCCAAGCGGTCGAAGCGCACAAGGAGATGCTGAGCGGTATCCGCCGGCACTTCGAGCGGACGAGTTAGGTTACCGGGTCGCCCCCTCGTCAGCCCGCCGTCTTGCCGTTGTCGACGTTGTACACCGCGCCGTGGATGGTGACGGCATCGTCGCTGGCCAGGAACGCGATCACCTTTGCGACGTCGACCGGCGCCATCATCCCGCGGGGCGCGGCGATTCGCATGATCAGGTTCCAGTCGGCGTCATCGGGGGTTTTGAACTCGGTTACCTGAGGGGTCAGCATCCCGCCCGGGCAGATCACGTTCACTCGCAGCTGCTCCTTGGTGTACTCGATCGCCAAGGCCTTGGTCATCCCGACCAGTCCGTGCTTGGCGGCGCAATACGCCGCTGAATAGACCTCGCCCTCGATGCCGGCGATCGAGGCGACGTTGACGATGTTGCCGCCGACCTCCAACAGGTGCGGCAGCGCCGCCCGGATCAGGTAGAACGGCCCGTTGAGATTGACCGCCAGGTCGTAGTCCCAGTCCTCGTCGGTCACCGACGTGGTGTTGCGCATCTGGTGGAAACCCGCAGCGTTCACCAACACATCGAGCCGGCCGAACCGTTCGATGCACTGTGCGACCGCGTCCCGGCAGGCCTGGGCGCTGGTGATGTCGACCGATCCGTACGCACCGCCGGGGACTGATTCGAACACCGTCGCCATCCGGTCGGCGTCGCGGGCGATGCCGAACACAGTCGCGCCCCGCTCGGCGAACAACTGCGCCGTGGCAGCGCCGAGTCCCGACGATGCGCCCGTCACCAGCGCGACCTTGCCATCCAGCTGTGTCATTGCCCGACCCTTTCTCAGGTGGGTCAGACGTGTACGTCCCTCAGTCCCACCGCGTTGCGAAGTCCCGAGCAGTTGTAGCACCCGACACACCCCACGCAGTCGGTGCATCTCACACAGCCCAGACACGCCGTGCAGCGCCGGCACGCGACGCAGGCCACGCAGGCGACGCACTTGCGCAATCGCACCGACAGAACCGACAGCACGCTGCCGGCGATGAGGGCGCTGCCCGCGGTGGCGACCGAGCCGACGACGAGGGCGCTGCCCGCGGTGGCGATCGAGCCAACGATGGCGGCACTGCCGGCGGTGGCGATCGAGGCGTTGACCGCCGCGCTGCCGCTGGTGGCGATGGATCCGGCCACCACGGCGCTGTTGACGGTCGCGACCGAGCCGGCTACGACCACGCTGTTGGTGGTGGACACCGAGCCGGCGACCGTCGAGGGCTCGGGCGGGTGCATGACGGCGAGAGTTCTCACGCGACGAGCATGTCAGCTGGCGGCCGGTCGTGCCGGGGGTACGGCGGCAAGCAATGTGCGGGTGTACTGCTGCTCGGGTGCGGACAGGAGGTCGGCGGCGGGCCGGTACTCGACCGCGGCGCCGTCGCGCAGGACCAGCACGTCGTGGCTCATCTGTTCGACCACCGCCAGGTCGTGCGCGATGAACAGATAGGTCAGCCCGAACTCTCGCTGCAGGTCCGTCAGCAGGTCCAAGACCCGGGCCTGCACCGAGACGTCCAATGACGCCGTCGCCTCGTCGAGGATCACCAGGTCCGGCTCGGCCGCCAGCGCGCGGGCGATGCTGACCCGCTGACGTTGGCCGCCGGAGAGCTCGTGCGGATATCGCGAGGCGAATTCGGCGGGCAATCCGACCAGGTCCAGCAATTCGGCGACCCGTCCGGTCCTGGCCTTACGGTCTCGTCGGATCCTATGCACCACAAGGGGTTCGGCGATCGATGTGCCGATTCGGGCGCGCGGATCCAGAGCCGAGAACGGGTCCTGCAGGACCAGACTGATCCGCCGCCGCAGCGCCTTCACATCGGTGCCGCGCACCCCGAGAATGTCCGTCCCGTCCAGCGTTGCCGTGCCCGAGGTCGGGGTGACCAGTCCGGTCAGCGCGCCGGCCACGGTCGACTTTCCCGAACCCGATTCGCCGACCAGGCCGAGTGTGGTGGCGCGCCGGATCTGGAAGGACAGATCCCTGACGGCGCGCTTCCCGTCGAATTCGACGTCGAGGCCGTGCACATTCACCAACACCGGGGCATCGGCGGGTGCCGGCTGCGGGCCGCCAGCCCCGATCAGCGGACGGGCGTCGAGCAGTTCGCGGGTGTAGGGGTCGCGCGGCCGGTCGAATACGTCCAGGATCGGAGCCTCTTCCACGGCGCGGCCGTCGCGCATCACCGCGACGGTATCGGCCACCTGGCCCACCAGGCCCAGATCGTGGCTGATCCACACCACCGCCGCCCCGACATCGCGCTGCAGGTCCTTGATGAGTTCGACGATCTGCGCCTGGGTGGTCACGTCCAGCGCCGTCGTCGGCTCGTCGGCGACGAGAAGTTCGGGATCGCACGCCAAGGCGATCGCCACCATGACCCGTTGTCGCTGCCCGCCCGACAGCTGATGCGGGTAGCTGTCCAGGCGGCGCTGCGCATCGGGCAAACCGACGGCTACGAGCAGTTCAGTGGCTCGCTGCCGGGCTTGCCTGCGAGTCGGGTTGCGATGCGCCTGAAGGGATTCGGTGATCTGGCGCTCCAGAGTGAGCAGGGGATTGAGCGACGTGCCGGGGTCCTGGAAGACGAACCCGATCCGGTCGCCGTGCACGCGGCGCAGCACCCGGGCTTTCGCACCCACCAGCTGCGTGCTGGCCGAATCGCCCGTGCCGGCAAGCTCACTGGAGCCGGTCGTCACCGCGCCCGGGGTGTCGAGCAGTCCGGTCGCCGCCAGTGCGGTCATGGTCTTGCCCGACCCGGATTCGCCGACAATGCCCAGCGTCTGCTCGGGATCGACGTCGAAGGACATGCCCCGCACGATTTCTCGCCGCCCGACCCGCACTCGTAGATCGCGCACGCTGAGCACCGGAGTCATCGGCTGAGCCCCGCTTCCGTGGAGGTGCGCTGCCTGGGATCCAGCACATCGCGTAACCCGTCGCCGAGAAGATTGAACGCGAGCACGATCACGAAGATCGCTGCGCCGGGCACGACCGCCACCCACCACGCGAGTGTCACGAAGCCCTGTGAATCGAAGATCATCCGGCCCAGCGAGGGTTGCGGCGGTTGCAGGCCCAGCCCGAGGAACGACAGCGCCGCTTCCGACAGGATCGCGAAGGCCAGCGACAGCGACGTCTGCACGATCAACGGTCCGATGATGTTGGGCAGCACATGGCGGATGAGGATGTAGCGGTGTGGGGTGCCCATCGAACGCGACACCGCGACATAGGGCTCCACCCGGACGCCCAGGGTGCTGGCCCTGGCCACCCTGGCGAAGATCGGGGTGTAGACGATGCCGATGGCCAGCATGGTGGTGGTCAGGCCCGGCCCGAGGATGGCCACGATCGCCAACGCCAGCAACAGAACTGGAAAGGCGAACATCACGTCCACGCACCGCATCACCACGGTGTCCAGCCATCCGCCGCGATAACCGGCGACCAGGCCGACACTCACGCCGACTACCAATGCGAATGCGACGCTGACGACGGCCACCTGCAGTGAGGCCCGGGTGGCGACCAGCACCCGCGAGGCGATGTCACGCCCCAGCTCGTCGGTGCCGAACCAATGGAGGCCACTGGGTGGTTGCAGCGCGTTCGGCACGTCGACGTCGTTGACGCCCGCCGGGGCCAGCCAGTGCGCGCCGAGGGCGGCCGCGAGTATCGCCAGCAACAGCGCCGCGCTGATCGCGGTGACCGGATTGGCCAGCAGTAAACGCCAGTTCGAGATCCTCATGACAGCCGGATCCGTGGATCGACGACCGCGTAGAGGACGTCCACCACCAGGTTGATGAGCAGGAACAGCGCAGCGATCAGCAGGACCGCGCCCTGGATCACCGGATAGTCGCGAGCCGCGACGGCGTTGTAGGTCAGCCGGCCCAGCCCTGGCCAGGCGAAGACCACCTCGACGACGATGACGCCGCCGAGAATCGTCGCCAGCTGGATGCCGGTGATCGTCAGTATCGGAACCATTGCGTTGCGCACGATGTGCCGTGATGTGACGACCGTGGGGGCAAGCCCTTTGGAGCGTGCGGTGCGCACGTAGCCGGCCGCAGCCACCTCGAGCACCGCCGAGCGGACGTAGCGGGTCATGATCGCACCGGCCACCAGCCCGACGGTGAGCCCCGGGAGCACGATGTGGCGCAGCCAACCACCGGGGTCAGCCAGCAGGGGCCGATACCCGGACGTTGGCAACCAGCCCAGCGTCGACGCGAACAGTCCGATGAGCAGGATTCCCATCCAGAAATCGGGGATCGAGACGCCGAATTGGCTTGTCACCCGGACTATCCCGTCACCGAACCGGCCCCGGTGCAACGCCGAGAAGATGCCTGCGGGCAGCGCAATGACCAAGGCGATCAGGATGCCGACCACCGCCAGCGACATCGTGGCGGGCAGCCGCTCCAGAAGTGTGGTCGTCACCGGGTCACCGTTGCGGAAGCTCACGCCGAGATCCCCGGTCAGCGCCGAGCCGGCGTAGGAGAAGAACTGTTCGATCAGTGGCCGGTCCAGGCCGCTGGCCGAGTGCAACGCGGCATACGCCTCCGGGGTGTAGCGAGTGCCCAGCGCGATGCGCACCGGGTCGCCGGGAACCACATGCACCAACCCGAACACCACGACCAGAACACCCAGAAGCACCACCGCCGAGTACAGCAGCCGCCGCACCAGGAACCGGATCATGCGCCACCTCCCGTCGTCAACTCGGCGGTGCGGAAGCGGACCGCGCCGTCCCGGCGGGCCTCGTAACCGGTCAGATTCGTCGTCCAGGCCTGGATGACCGACGGGTTGTACAGGAAGATGTAGCTGGCCTTGTCGGCGATGATCGTCGCCGCCTTGGCGTAATCATCTTGCCGGGCAGGGCGATTGATCTCGGTGCGCGCGGCGTCCAATAGGCGGTCGACTCCCGCATCGGAGAACTTCTGCGCGTTGCTCGAGCCGCCGGTGTGGTGTTGCGCGTAGTAGAAGTCGTCGGGGTCGATATTGCCCAGCCAGCCCATCATCAGCATGTCGAAGTGGCCGCTGTTCTGTTCGTCCAGCCACGTCGCGAAGTCGACAGTGCGGATGTTCACCGTGATGCCCAGTGCCGCAAGATTGTCGGCGATGATCTGCGCGGCGGTGACCGTCTCGGGGTATTCGCTGGTGACCAGCATGTCCAGGTTCTGGTGGTCGACCCCGGCGTCGGCCAGGAGCTCTTTGGCTCGGTCGACGTCGTGGTGGTACCGGTCGTAAGGGGTATACCACGGGTTACCTTGAGGAATTGCAAGCTGATTCGCCGTCGCAGTGCCGTAGCTGGTGGCCTGGACGATCGATTCGCGGTCGATGCCGTAGGCGATCGCCTGACGGACGCGGACGTCGTCCCAGGGCTTGCGCGCCTCGTTGAGCGCCAGGTACCAGTAGTCGTTGCCCGGGGTGACAGCCAGATGGATCGAGTCGTCACCCTTCAACTGCTCGACACGCTGAGGCGGAATCGCATCGGTCCAGTCGATCTCACCGGCCTGCAATGCCGACAGGGCCGTCGACGGCTGTGAGATGAATCGGAACGTGACACCGGAGACTCTTGGCGCGCCGGCCCAATAGCTCTTGTTCGCGGTCAGGGTGATGGAGTCACCGCTTTTGCGGCCGGCGAATGCGAACGGTCCGGTTCCGACCGGATGCGTTGCGATCTGGCCAGTTTCAACGTTGTGCCGTTGCACGATCGCCATGCCTTTGAACCCGCCTAGGTTGGTGAGCAGGTTGGGCGTGGGCCGCCGCAGCGCGATGACGACAGTTCCCGGATCCGGTGCGCTGATATCCCGGACGGCGTTGAGCTTGTCGACATTGGCCAGCTTCTCGTCGATGATCCGCCGGTAGGAGTACACGACATCGCCGGCGCGCAGTGGTGAGCCGTCGTGCCAGGTGATCCCGGGGCGCAGCGCAAAGGTCCAGGTGAGTTGGTCGGGGGAGACCTGCCAGGACCGGGCCAGCGCGGGACGCATCTCGAGGTTGTCGTCGGGCTCGACGAGGGTGTCGAACACGTTCTCCAGTACCTCGAACGAGAAGTAGGCGGTGCTCCTCTGCGGGTCGAGTTGGTCGGGCTCCCCGGCGATCGCCGCGGTCAGACCTGCCGACTGCCCGCCCAGATCCACTCGCTGACCCGACGAACACGCCGCCAGTACCAGGAGAACCACGAGGGCAGCGGTGAGGGCCGCTGGTCTTCTCATCGGTCGACGACTTTCCCGAACCGCTGATGTCCTAAACGTCGAGCTGCGATAATCGGCGCGGGTCATGGGCAGGAGGGGACATGGTTACCGCCGTTCGCTCGCTGGACGCCCTGTGACGCGCGCAGATTGCATCCGCGCTCGCCTGGGTATCGCCACGTGGTGCCCGCCAGACTGATGCGTACCGTCCCGGGCGCAGCCGACCACGTCGTCGTGGTCGGCGCCGGGTTGTCCGGGCTCTCGGCCGCGCTGCAGCTGGCCGGTCGCGGGCGTTCCGTCACCGTCGTGGAACGCCAGCCATTTCCCGGCGGCCGCATGGGCCAGGCCGATATCGCCGGCTATCGCATCGACACCGGTCCGACCGTGCTGACCATGCCCGACATCATCTCCGACGCGTTCGCCGCGGTCGGTGCGTCGATGGCCGACCATCTCGACCTGGTGCCCGTCGAACCGGCCTACCGGGCGACCTTCGCCGACGGCAGCTCGCTGGACGTCCACCCCGACCCCGCCGCCATGGCCGCCGCCATCGAGGATTTCGCAGGCTCCGAACAGGCCGCGGGCTATCTGCGGCTGCGCGACTGGCTCACCCGGCTGTACCGGCTGGAGTTCGACGGCTTCATCGCGGCCAACTTCGCCTCACCGCTGTCACTGCTGACCCCGCAGTTGGCCCGGCTGGCTGCCATCGGTGGCTTCCGCGGTTGGGAGCCGATGGTGAGCCGGTTCGTCTCCGACGAGCGCGTGCAGCGGATTTTCACCTTCCAGGCGCTTTACGCCGGCGTGCCGCCGCAGCAGGCGCTGGCTGCCTACGCGGTGATCGCCTACATGGATACCGTTGCCGGCGTGTACTTTCCGCGCGGCGGCATGCGCGCGGTCCCCGAGGCGATGGCGACCGTCGCCGCCGCGTCCGGTGTGCAATTCCGCTACGGGTCGACGGTGACCGCGCTGGAGCGCAGCGGCTCGCGGGTGACGGCGGTGCGCACCGATAACGATCGAATTGCCTGTGACGCAGTCATTCTCACCACTGAGCTGCCGCTGACCTACGAGTTGCTCGGACGTACACCCCGGCGGCCGATCAGGATGCGTCCCGCGCCGTCGTCGGTCGTCGCCCACGTCGGTGTCCCCGCTGTCTGCGAGCGCCTCGCGCATCACAACATCAGCTTCGGGGGCAAGTGGGCCGGCACGTTCGACGACATCATCCGGGACGGCGTGCTGATGAGCGATCCGTCGTTGCTGGTGACCAGGCCGACCGCGGGGGACCCGAGCCTCGCACCGCCCGGCCGGGACCTGCTCTACATCCTTGCGCCCGCGCCGAATCTGCAGGTGGGCGTTGTCGATTGGGATACGGTCGGGCCGAGCTACGCCCGCGAAGTGGTGGCCACCGCGACGGACCGGCTGATACCGGGAGTCGACACCGAGGTTCTCGACGTCGTCACGCCCGCCGACTGGGCACGGCAGGGGATGGCCGCGGGCACGCCATTCGCGCTGGCGCACACGTTCTCCCAGACCGGCCCGTTCCGGCCCGCCAACATGATTCGCGGCATCGACAACGCCGTGCTGGCCGGTGGGTCGACCGTGCCCGGTGTCGGCATACCCACCGCACTCATCTCCGGACGGTTGGCCGCCGATCGGGTCACCGGAACCGTTCCCGACCGCTCAGCCAAGCACACCATCGTCAGCTCGGAAAGCAGGTAGTGATGATCCACACCGAGTTACACGCAGCCGGCATCGACGATCCTCAACTGTGCGAGTCCTACCGCTGCTGTCGGCGTCTCAACGCCGAGCACGGCAAAACGTATTTCCTGGCCACCCGGCTCCTGGCGCCCTCGCAGCGGCCGGCGGTGCACGCGCTGTATGGCTTCGCGCGCTACGCCGACGATATTCTCGACGACATGGACGCCGACGCCAGCATCGCCGAGCGCGAACAACGCCTGGATCAGTTGTCGGCCAACTTCTTCAGCGGCACCGTCGATGAGACGGAGCCGGTCCTGGCAGCCGTGTTGCACACCGCCCGCACCTACCGGATCCCCCTGGAGCTGTTCGACGATTTCCTGACCTCGATGCGGATGGATCTGACCGTCACCGACTATCCGGACCGTGCGGCCCTGAATCGCTACATGCGCGGCTCGGCGGCCGTCATCGGCCTGGAAATGCTGCCGATTCTCGGGACGGTCGGGTCCGCGGACGAAGCCGCGCCGTACGCCGAGGCGCTGGGCCAGGCCTTCCAGCTGACAAATTTCCTGCGTGACATCGACGAAGACCTGGAACGCGACCGCGTCTACCTGCCCGCTGACGAACTGGCCGCATTCGACGTCGACCGCGACGTGCTGAGCTGGTGTCACCACCACCGTCAGACCGACGCCAAGGTGCGCCGGGCGCTGGCCGCCCAGCATGACATCGCCCGTGCGGTCTATCGGGAAGCCCGCAAGGGGATAGCGCTGCTGGCCCCGCAGTCGAGACCGTGTGTGGCAACGGCGTTCACGCTGTACTCGGAGATACTCGACCGGATCGAGGCCATCGACTTCGCGGTGTTCAGCCAGCGTGCCTCGGTGGGCCTCGGACGGCGCCTGCAGGTCTTCGCCGCCGGCCTGATCCGGGCCCACCGCGCTCGCCGAAGCGGTGCGGCCTGATGGATCACTGGGGTGTACCGCCCACCGCGACGGCTGCTGTTGTCGGTCGGCCCCGTGGCGGCCGTGTTCGTCATCTGGGACGCCATCGCCATCGCCGGGCAGGTGTGGACGTTCAACCCCCGCTTGAGCGCGATCCTCGCCACGCTGCGTGGCCGACGATGACCGGGTTCGGCTACACCCTGCTGGCCGTGCTCGCGGTCGTCGTGGTCGTCGCGCTGGAACTGACCGTCTTGCGCACCGGGTTGCTCGGCAAAATCGAATACCGGATCTCCTTTGCCATCGTGATCGCATTCCAGGTCATCGTCGACGGATGGCTGACCAAGCTGTCGGCTCCGATCGTCATCTACAACGAGCAGCACAGCACCGGGATCCGATTCCCATGGGACATCCCCGTCGAGGACTTCCTGTTCGGCTGGGCGATGGTGACTGCTGTACTGCTGCTGTGGGAGAAGCAGCGGCCCAAGGATCGGGATCAACCATGGCCATAGACGTTCCCAGCGCGTTCGACACTGGCGCGCACGCCTACGACAAGTTGGTCGGTGCCAACCCCGGCTATCACGACCATCTACGAATCTCGGCTCGGCGAATGCGAATTCGGGACGGCGGCAGCGGGATGCGCCTCCTGGACGCCGGGTGCGGAACGGGTGCGTCGACGGCCGCTCTGCTGGAGGCCGCTCCGCGCGCCGAGATCGTCGCCGTCGACGCCTCGGCGGGCATGCTGGCCGAGGCGAGCGCGAAACCGTGGCCGGACACGGTCCGCTTTGTGCACAGCCCGATCGAATCCATCGCGGGCGCCGGTGTGCACGGCCCGTTCGACGGCATCTTCGCCGCCTACCTGTTGCGCAACCTCGCCGACCCCGACGCACAGCTGCGGGCATTCCATCAGCTGCTGCGTCCGGGCGGGACGCTGGCGGTGCACGAGTACTCGGTGCGCGATTCGCGTGCGGCCACCGCCATCTGGAATGCGGTCTGCTGGGGAATCATCATCCCGTCGGGCTGGCGGCAGACCCGGGACAGCGCGCTCTACCGGCATCTGTGGCGCAGCGTGAACGCGTTCGACGGTGCCGCGGCGTTCCAACGGCGCTTGGTAGCAGCGGGTTTCACCGGTGTGCACAGTGAGACGATGAGTGGTTGGCAACGCGATATCGTGCACACGTTCCTGGCGGATACGCCGCGATGATCGACGGCCGCCGCGTCACCCATCCGGCGCCCGGCGGGGCGCCGCATGCCAGAACTCTGCCGCGCACGCCACATGTCGTTGTGGTGGGGGCCGGCATCGCGGGCCTGGCGGCGGCGACCGGACTCACCGAACGTGGTGTCTCCGTCGAGCTTCTGGAGCGGCAAGACTATCTCGGTGGGCGGGTCGGCGGCTGGACCGAGCAACTTCCCGACGGCGCCCAGGTGGCGAACAACCGCGGCTTCCACGCGTTCTTCCGGCAGTACTACAACCTGCGATGGTTGTTGCGCCGCACCGATCCCGAGCTCGAGCGGCTGCGGGCCGTCGAGGACTATCCGCTGGTCGACGGCGAAGGCCGGCGCGACACCTTCCGCGGGCTGCCGAAGACCCCGCCATGGAACGCGCTCGCCTTCGCGTTGCGCAGCCCCACCTTCCGGATGCGGGACCTGATGCGGCTCAACGCTGTTGCTGCCGCCCCGCTGGCCGCGGTATCGGTACCGGACATCTACACCCGTCTCGACGACCGCGATGCCGAGACATTCTTGACCGACATCAACTTTCCGGCGGCCGCCCGCCACCTCGCGTTCGAGGTGTTCGCCCGCAGCTTCTTCGCCCGCCCCGAACGGCTCTCGGCGGCCGAGCTGGCGACGATGTTCCACATCTACTTCCTCGGGTCGAGCGAAGGTCTGGTATTCGACGTCGCCGAATCGAACTTCGACACCGCCCTGTGGGAACCGTTGGGGCAGTACCTGATCGAGCACGGTGTTCGGGTGCGCCGGGGGGTGGCGGTCGAGTCGGTCACACGCGGCGGCACCAAGATACTGCAGGTGCGCGATTCCACCGGAGCCACGATCGACGCCGACGGTGTGGTGTTGGCCACCGATGTCGCTGCACTGCAACGAATCGTGGCCGCCTCGCCGGGCCTTGGCGACGAGGGCTGGCGTCACAACGTCGCCCAGATGCAGACCGCGCCGCCGTTCATGGTGCAGCGACTGTGGCTGGACCACCCGGTGAGTCCCGACCGGCCGGCCTTTCTGGGTACCGGCGGTCTGGACCCTGTCGACAACATCAGCGTGGTCAGCAGCTACGAAAGCCAGGCCGCGCAATGGGCTCGCGCACAACACGGTTCGGTCGTGGAGGTGCATTCCTACTCGGTGGGTGACGCGCCTGCGGTCGAGACCCTTCGTGAGCGCATGCTGGCCCGGCTGCATCAGCTCTACCCGGAGACCGCGGCGGCCGGCATCGTCAAGGAGACACTGCTGGTCCGTGACGACTGCCCGTTGTTCTCACCGGGCTCCTTCGCCAGCCGGCCGACGGTCGACACGCCGGTTCCCGGCCTGCTGCTGGCCGGAGACGGCATCCGCATCGACTTGCCGGTCGCGCTGATGGAGCGTGCCGCCACCACCGGGTGGACGGCAGCCAACCACCTGCTGGCCGGCTGGGGGATTTCCGGGCACACCCTGCACACCGTGCCGGTGCACGGACGCTCTCCGCTATTGCGGCGGCTGGCCAGCCGGGAAAGGCGCGCGTCATGAGCTTCCGATCACGGATGAAAACCATTCCACTGCAAGTCATCCCGAAGGTGCAGTGGGCCCGCCAGCGGCCCACCTACCGAGATGCCCAGCCGGCATTGATCAACGCGGCCCTCAAGCGCGCCGAGGCCCGGCCCAGCGGCAACTGGTATGTCTTCGGCGCCAGCACCGATATCCGCGCGGGCCGGCCATTCGGCACCCGGGTCGGCGGGTTGGAGATCGTGGCGTGGCGCGATCAGCAGCGGCAATTGCATGTCGGGCCGGCGGCCTGCCCGCACCTGGGAGCAGACCTCACGAAAGGGAAGGTCGACTGCGGCAGCCTGATCTGCCCGTGGCACGGCCTGCGGCTCGGCGGTGGCCGCGAGTTCGGCTGGAAACCGTTGCCCGCGTTCGACGATGGTGTGCTGGCGTGGGTTCGGCTGGACAAATTCGGCGGGGAGCCGGCACTGGACGCACCAGTCATCCCGGCCCGCCCCAGCGGGGCGCGGTTGGCAACGGTGGCCCGGCTGGACGGTGTGTGCGAACCGTCCGACATCATCGCCAACCGGCTCGACCCCTGGCACGGCGCGTGGTTCCATCCGTATTCGTTCACCCAACTGGACGTGCTCAGCGCGCCCGCGGTCGACGCACGTGAGGACGCCGACCGGTTCCTGGTGGCGGTCACGTTCCGGATGGGGCGCCTGGGTGTGCCGGTGATCGCCGAGTTCACCGCGCCGGAGCCGCGAACGATCGTCATGCGGATCGTCGACGGCGAGGGCACCGGCAGCGTCGTCGAAACCCACGCCACCCCGCTCGGGCCGGGGCCCGACGGGCGCCCGCGGACCGCGGTGATCGAAGCCGTCGTCGCGCAGTCCGACCGCACCGGCTTCCGGCGGTCGCTGCGCGCGGCCCCGCTGATCACTCCGTTGATGCGGCTGGCTGCGACCCGGCTGTGGCGTGATGACCTGGCCTACGCCGAGCGGCTCTACGCGCTGCGCGACCGCGGGCCCACGCACTGAGACAACCGCCCTACCTCGTGCGACGCCGCGCCTAGGCTGCTTCCATGGCGAAGCGAATTGTGATCTGGGGTACTGGATTTGTCGGCCGGATGGTGATTCCGGAAGTCCTGGCGCACCCCGAATTCGAGCTGGTCGGGGTCGGGGTCAGCAATCCGGCCAAGGTGGGTGTCGACGTCGGGACGATCTGCGACATCGGCGATGTCGGCCTGGCGGCCACCGACGACGTCGACGCGCTGATCGCATTGAAGCCCGATGCGCTGGTGCACTACGGGCCGACCGCGGCGCACGCCGACGCCAACATCGACCTGATCTCACGCTTCCTGCGGGCCGGTGTCGACGTGTGCTCGACCGCCATGACGCCGTGGGTCTGGCCCAAGATGCACCTGAACCGCCCAACTGGATCGACCCGATCACCCAGGCCTGCGAGGCCGGCCAGTCGTCGTGCTTCACCACCGGAATCGATCCCGGCTTCGCCAACGACCTGTTCCCGATGACACTGATGGGACTCACCTCGCAGGTGAAGCTGGTCCGCGCCTCGGAGCTGCTGGACTACACGAACTACGAGGGCGACTACGAGTTCGAGATGGGCATCGGCCGCGAACCCGAGTTCAAGCCGCTGCTGGAGAACTCCGACATCCTGGTGTTCGCCTGGGGGGCGACGGTGCCGATGATCGCCTACGCCGCCGGCATCGAACTCGACGAGATCACCACGACCTGGGAGAAGTGGGTGACCCCGACCGAGCGCAAGACCGTCAAGGGCGTCATCCCGGCCGGCAACGTCGCGGCGGTGCGCTTCACCATCAACGGCGTCTACCGGGGCGAGACCCGGATCCAGTTGGAACACGTCAACCGGATCGGCCAGGACGCCGCCCCGGACTGGCCGTCGGGCACCCAGGACGACGTCTACCGAGTCGACATCCAGGGCACTCCCAGCATCTTCCAAGAAACCGCGTTCCGGTTCACCGACGGCTCAGGGCGCGACGCCGCCACAGCCGGCTGTTTGTCCACTGGCCTGCGAGCTCTCAACGCCGTACCGGCCGTCAACGACCTCCCGCCGGGGTGGGTCACCCCGCTGGATCTGCCCCTGATCCCGGGTCGCGGCACCATTCGCTGAGTAACGTCCCGCCGTTTCGGATCGACACTTTCAGTGAATCCGTAGATCGGCGCTGGGGGTCCCCGCATGCCGCGGGATCCCGGATTGGACGACATGACAGACCCAACGCGGCCGGCGGTCGGCCTCGCGGTCGGTGCGACGACATTGACCGCGGTCACACCGGACAATTCGGTCACCAGGTCACCGGTGATCACGCTGCCGAACGGGGTGGTCATCGCCGACTTCGTCGACCGCGTCGGCGACCCGGTCGGGATCGTCGCCTCCGACGGCTCCGTGCACCACGCGGAGACTTTGCTCGCCGAGTCGCTGCGGGGCCTCGCGTATGCCGCCACCGAGGGACGGCCGCTGCCGCCGGCCACCGCGATCACCTATCCCGCACACTGGCGCACCGGCGCCGTCGAGGCACTGCGCCGTGCGATCCGGCAGATCCCCGAATGGTCGGCCGACGAGCCGTTGTTGATCCCCGACACCGCCGCCGCGGTGACGGCGCTGGCCGCCAATCCCGGGCTGCCGACTCGCGGTGTGGTCGCCCTGTGCGATTTCGGTGGCAGCGGAACGTCGATCACTCTCGTCGACGGCGGTCAGCCGATTGCCCCGACCGTGCGGCACCTCGACTTCTCCGGCGACCTGATCGACCAGGGCCTGCTGGCTCACGTCGTCGCCGAACTGTCGGCCGGCGGTGCGCTGGATGTCACCGGCACGTCGGCGATCGGCTCGCTGACCCGGTTGCGCGCGCAGTGCCGGGCGGCCAAAGAACGGCTCTCGACCGTCACGGTCACGGCGCTGCCCGCCGAACTGCCCAACTTCCGCGGCGACGTGCGGCTCACCCGCACCGAACTCGACGACGTGCTGGCCCGCCAGCTGGCCGAGTTCGTCGCCGTTGTCCGGGACGCCCTGGAACGGTCCGGGGTTCGGCCTGCCGACCTCGCCGCCGTCGCGTCGATCGGTGGAGGCGCCGCCATCCCGGTCATCACCACGACGCTGTCCCAACACCTGCGTGTTCCGGTGATCACCACCCCGCGCCCGGCGTTCACCGGAGTCATCGGCGCCGCACTGCGTGCATCGCGGGGTCCGGCCGACGACAGCGCGACCGCGATGGCACCCCCGGTCGCCCCTTCCGCGCCCATCGCGCCCGCCGAACACGCCCCGGCCTCCGGTGTCGCGCTGGCCTGGTCCGAGGCGGCCGACGTGCCCGACCTGTCGCCGCTGGTCGAGCCGGTACCGGTGCCCAGCGCCCGCCCGATGATGGAATTCGAGCCCGAGCCCACCGATGCGTCGCGTGCCGACGATGCCGCACCGGCCTGGTATCGCCGCCCGTTGCCGGTGGTCGCCGCCGCGCTGGGTGTCATCGTCTTGGCCGGCGCCGGGACGGCCGTCGCGCTGACCGCCGGCAGCGACACCGCTCCGGTCACGCCCACGCCCAGCATCACGTCCACCCCGCAGGCCGCACCGGCGCCCGCCGCCCCGAGCAGCGACCCGACGGCGGCACCCGTCCAGAACCAGGCGGTGCAGCAGGAGCCCCAGGCGCCGGCGCCGCGGACGGTGTATCAGCAGGCGCCTGCGCCGGTCACCCAGACTCAGGTGGTGCAGGCCCCGCCGCCCCCGCCGCCGGTCACCGAGACGCAGACGACGACCGTCGTCACCACCGAGGTGTCCACGCCGCCGCCGGTGACTCAAACGGAAACGGCGACGGTTGAGCCGTCCCCGTCGCAGCCGCCCCAGCAGCCGAGGTACATCCCGACGATTCCGCCGATCCCGACGATTCCGGGTCTGCCGCAGATCTTCATCCAGCCGCAGTCAGGCTGAGCGGCGCCGCTTGCCGAGCGCCGCGATGGCCAGCGGGATGGGCATCGGCGCCGGTGCCGCGGCCAGCGCAGCGCCGACCGCGGCCGTCAGATCGTCGACGAACTGCCTGCGCCGACTGCTGCGCCGGTCCCGACCACAACTGGCGTCCGCGTCGACGTCCACCGCGGCAGCGAGCATCGGGAACATCGAAGCACGAAGAAACTCAGCCCAATTCGCGCCGAAGGCCCGCTCGTCTTTGTCGGTCTGGAACTGCGACCAGAACCGGTCTTCACCGTTGACCATCTCGAAGTGCTCGATCTCGAGGCCCTCGAATCGTCCCGACGGATGAAACGGCGCCCGAAACGCCGCCTCGTCGCGCCCGGTCGACGGGATCGACATGCGGCGCATTTCGTCGCCGGTGATCAGACCGTCGGCGACGAATCGGCTCAGCGCTGTCATGATCGCGTCGTACGCCGGCGCGAATCCCGATCGGCCGTCGGGTTCCAGCCCGACGGTCAGCACGACGATCTGGCCGCCGGGTGCCAGTTCGCGGCCTCGGAAGGCGATGAAGTCGCGCCAGTCCTCGGCGGCCTGGCGCCGGTAGGCGCGGCGCGCTTCTTCGTCTGCGCTGTAAGAGATCTCGACGTGGTCGGGGATCGGCATCGGGACCTTGCGCAGCCAATGGATGGCCCAGGACGTCCAGCCCAGCGAGATGCTGTCCGACGGCAGGATCTGGGTGTAGAACGAGCGGCCCACCACCGACGCGTAGGTGGCGGAGTCCTTCTTGAGGTAGCTGTCCTGGTCCTCGGACAGGGTGGAGAACAGCGCGGTGAAGTCGTTGCCGGGCACATCGGTGTGAGCGACCAGGATGGCGTGGTCGGAGCGAGTGCGCTTGCGGATGGCGGCGATCGCCGCGCTGATCGGCAGCAGCGAGTTGTAGCCCGTCGCCGCACCGTAGTCGGCGATGGCGATGGGCTGCGGGGCCCTCGGGATGGCGACGCTGCGAGCAGCCTCTTCGAAAATGGCTGTGGCAGGACGTAATCCGGCCGCCTGCAAGCGAGATGATTCGGTGTAGGTGTGGCTGTCTATCGGCAGGGGGCGGACCACGATGCTGGACTCGGGCATGTCAGTTCCTGCGGCGGCGGTGCAGCAACAGCCCGACCACGATCCCCACGACGAGCATCACGGTCAACAACAGCCACATCGGGTATTCAACGCTGATCCACAGGACGTGCACCCGCTGACGGGTGCGGTTCTGAGCGATGAATATCGCCGCCAGCACCACCAGGGTGATCGCCACCCAGTAGCGCAGCGCGAACCGCCGCATCGCACCCCCGGCGGGCTTGGCGACTTCCTCTGGAGCCATGACAACCTCCCGTTTGCCTGTAGGAGATTGACGCTAGTCGCTGTCGGCTAGTTCGTCGGATAACTCACGCCGGTGAGCTGTTCGGACAGCTGCCACAGGCGCCGGCAGTCTTGCGCGTCGGCGGCGCGGCCGGGGATCTTGGCCTCGGTGACCCCGCCGCCGGCGAACTCCTGGAAGCCGCGCGGACCGTAGAACTCGGCGCCGCGAGCCTTCGGGTCGGCCGCCGCATACAACACCGGAACGATGCCTTCGTCGACCTCCTGCCACATGAATGGCATGTAGCGCCAGCTGAACTGGTAGAAGCGCGCCAGTGCCGTCGGCTTCTCGCGGCCGTGCGAAGGCCCACTGATCTGCAGGTTGGTCTTGCACAGGCCGGGATGGGCGGCATTGGACATCACGCCCCAGCCGTGTTGGCGGCTGAGCCGGTCGAGTTCGAGGGCGAACATCAGCGTCGCGATCTTGGACTGGCCGTAGGACAGGTTGGCGGAGTAGCTGCGCTCGAAATTGGGGTCGTCGAAGTTGATCCGGCCGAAGCGGGCGGCCAGGCTGCTCAGCGATACCACCCGAGGATCGCCGGCGGCGCGCAGCAGCGGCAGCAGGTGAGCGGTCAGGGCGAAGTGGCCCAGATGGTTACTGCCGAACTGCAGCTCGAAGCCGTCGGCCGTGGTGTCGCGCTGCGGTGGCTGCATGACGCCGGCGTTGTTGACCAGGATGTCGATCGGCCGGCCCTCGGAATTCAGTTCCTCGCCGAGGGCGGCGACGCTGTCCAGCGACGAGAGGTCCAGGTTCTTGATGGTCAGTTTGGCGTGGGGGACGTGAGCGCGAATGTCGGCGATCGCCGCCTCGCCTTTGGCGCGGTTGCGGATGGCCATCACGACGTCGGCGCCGGCGGCGGCGAATCGCTTGGTGACGCCGAGTCCCAGCCCGCTGTTGGAGCCGGTGACGACGGCGAATTTCCCGGAGAGGTCGGGGATCGAGAGGGCGAGATCAGTCATGGCAGCGACGTTAACAGAACACCGGTCTGATAACAAGAGAACGTTGGTCTGCTAAATTGTCTGCTGTGACCTCGACGTTTCAGCGCGCCCGGCGGCCCGAGCAGTTCGCCGCCCGGCGCGCGGCGATCTTGGCGGCCGCCCGCAGCGCGCTGGCCGAGCGGGGCGTCGACGAGGTCACGTTGCGCGATATCAGCGAGCGGGTCGGGCTCGCGAAATCCAACGTGCTGCGCTACTTCGACACCAGGGAAGCGATCCTCCTGGAGGTGCTCGACGAGGAGTGCCGGGATTTCCTGGCCGAACTGTCGGACCGGCTCGGACAGCCGCGGGCGCGAAAATCCGGATTCGCCAACGAGATTCGGCTGGCCGGTATTCTCACCGACACTCTGGTGGAGCGACGGCTGCTGTGCGAGCTGCTCGGGGCGATGGCCGGGGTGCTGGAACGCAACATCGCGGGGGAGTTCGCCCGCGACTTCAAGGTGCGTGCCATGGGCAGCATCGCCGCGCTCTCGGAGTTGGTGGGCCGGCAGCTGCCATGGCTTCCCGAGGAGTTCGTGGCGTTCGTCGGGGAGGGCGCGCTGAGCCTGGTCGCCGGCATGTATCCGTTCTCGGTGCCGACCGAGCCGGTGCGCGAGGTGATCGCTGAACTCGGGTTTCCCGATCCCCGCGCGCGGTTCGTCGACGCGCTGCGGACCGGGCTGACGACCTGGCTGATAGGAGCCGCGGCGCAGAGCCCGGCGTGACACACTTTCTCACCATGGCCGGCACCAAGACTGTCTCCCGCATCCTGACGGTGTCCGGGATCGTCATGATGGCGGTCGGCGGCGTCGGCTTCATCCTGGTGATGGTGTTGAATGCCTTTGTACTGGACGAGTTCGACGCCTACGGTGAGGTGCCGATCCCGGGCTCGGGTCAGGTGCAGTTGCCCGCCGGACAGGCGCAGATCAGCTTTCACACGTCGGTGACCGGTTCCCCGTCGAGTGGATTTCCGTTGCCCGCCCTGAAGCTCAGCATCGTCCCCCCGGACGGCGTCGCCGACCCGGTCCTGACCGAAAACCACGGCACGCTAACGACTATCAACAGTGACACCCACATCCGGATCTGGACCGCCGAGATCCCCGCGGCCGGTACCTACCAGATCCACACCGATGGCCAGATGAACGGTTACATCAACCCGCGCCTGTCCTTCGGCAGGGAAAGCGACTACGACTACCTGCACTGGGTCTTCTTGGCGGTATTCGGATTCGGGCTGCTCGACATCATCATGGCGTTCGTTCTGCGCAAGCGCGGCAGGTCGCAGACGGTCGGAGTGATGGCGAATGCCCCGCTGGAGTCGTACCCACCGAGCACGTCGTATCCGCCTCGTGATCCGTACACGCCGTCGGATCAGGGCGTCCGCCTGGAGCAGCTGAAAACCCTGGCCGCTCTTCGCGATTCCGGTGCGCTGACACAGGATGAGTTCGACGCGGAGAAGCGCAGGGTGCTCGGCGAATAGCACGCCTACACTCGGTGGGTGTGAAGGCTGTCAGTTGTGTGCACGGAACCCTGTCGGTGGTCGAGATGCCCGCACCGCAACCCGCGGACGGCCAGCTGGTACTCGATGTCGCCAGTTGCGGCATCTGCGGGTCGGATCTGCATGCCAAGGACCATGCCGACGAAGTGAGCAGTAACACCCAGGAGATGGGCTACCGCGACTTCATGCGCAGCGACACTCCGGTGGTGATGGGTCACGAATTCTCCGGAGAGGTCGCCGCGTGCGGGCGAAAGACTCCGAAGGCCTTCAAGGTCGGAACGCGGGTGGTGTCCTTCCCGCTGATTCGGGCCAATGGCGGCGTGCACCTGACCGGGCTGTCCCCGCTGGCGCCCGGCGGCTACGCCGAGCAGGTCGTCGTCCAGGCGGCGATGACGTTCGCGGTGCCCAACGGACTGTCCCTGGACATCGCGTCGCTCACCGAGCCGATGGCCGTGGCGCTACACGCGGTGCGACGCAGCGACATCAAGAAGAGCGACACGGCTGTCGTGATCGGCTGCGGGCCCGTCGGTTTGGGGATCATCTGCCAACTCAGGACGCTCGGGGTCCAGACCATCGTCGCCAGCGATTTCTCGGCAGGCCGCCGAGCATTGGCGGCCCGCTGCGGTGCCCACGTCGTCGTCGATCCGGAGGTGGACTCGCCCTACGACAAGGCGGCCAAGCCGATCGACGCCCCCGCCCTCTACGAGAGGGGCATGAGCGCCATGGAGACGTTGCGGAAGCTACCCGGCTGGCAGCACGTCTACCGCGTCGCCGACGCGCTGGGCGCGGCGGGACCCAAGCGGCCGGTGATCTTTGAATGCGTCGGCGTACCCGGTGTGCTCGACGGAATCATCGCTGCGGCGCCGCTGAACTCGCGGGTGGTCGTGGCCGGCGTGTGCATGGCGGCCGACCAGCTGCGCCCGGCGATGGCCAACGCCAAAGAGCTCGACCTCCGATTCGTCTTCGCTTATACGCCACTGGAATTCCGCGACACCCTGCACATGCTGGCCGACGGCAAGCTCGACGCGTCCGCTCTGGTCACCGGCAAGGTGGGGCTGGACGGCGTGGCCGCGGCCTTCGAGGCATTGGGGGATCCCGAGGTGCACGCGAAGATCCTCGTCGATCCCCGCAGCACGGTGACGGTGCCTTAAGAGCCGCGCTTCACCCACTCGTCGTAGTTGACCAGTTCGTCGCCGATCCGGGTGGTGTCGCCGTGGCCGGTATAGACGACGGTGTCGGCGGGCAGCTTGCCGAGCTTGTCTTTGATCGACCCGAGAATGGTCGGGAAGTCGGAGAACGAGCGGCCGGTGGCGCCGGGGCCACCCTGGAACAGGGTGTCGCCGGAGAACACCGCACCCAGGGCCGGCGCATAGAGGCAGGTGGAGCCCGGGGAGTGTCCCGGGGTGGCAATGGCGTGCAACTCGATACCGTCGGCCTTGAGCACCTGGCCGTCTTCGAGGGTGCGGAACTCTTTGTCGCCGTGGGTCATTCGCCACAACATGTCATCGGCGGGATTCAGCAGGATCGGGGCGTCGAGGTCGGCGGACAGCTGTGGCGCGACGGTGATGTGGTCGTTGTGGCCGTGTGTGCACACCACCGCGACGACATGCCGGTTGCCGACAGCATCCTCGATGGCCTTGGCGTCATGCGCGGCGTCGATGACGATCACCTCGGAATCGTCACCGACGATCCAGATGTTGTTGTCGACTTCCCAACTGCCGCCGTCGAGTTCGAAGGTGCCGCTGGTGACAACGCGCTCGATACCACTCACAGGATCACCACCGAGCGCAGGACTTCGCCGGCGTGCATTTTGTGGAAGGCGTCTTCGATGGCGTCCAGTCCGATGCGTTCGGAGACGAATTTGTCCAGTGGCAGACGGCCCTGGCGGTAGAGGCTGATGAGGGTGGGGAAGTCGCGTTCGGGGAGGCAGTCGCCGTACCAGGAGGATTTCAGGGATCCGCCGCGGGAGAAGAAGTCGACCAGCGGCATGTCCAGACGCATGTCCGGGGTCGGAACACCCACCAGGACAACGGTTCCGGCCAGGTCGCGGGCGTAGAACGCCTGCTTCCAGGTTTCCGGGCGCCCGACGGCGTCGATGACGACGTCGGCACCGAACCCGTCGGTCAGGTCCTGGATGGTCTCCACGGCGTCCAATTCCTTGGCGTTGATGGTGTGGGTGGCCCCGAAATCGCGGGCCCAGTCGAGCTTGGTGTTGTCGGTGTCGACGGCGATGATCGTGCGGGCCCCGACCAAGGCGGCTCCGGCGATCGCGGCATCACCCACACCGCCGCAGCCGATCACGGCGACGGTGTCGTCGCGGCTGATGGCGCCGGTGTTGACCGCGGCGCCCAGCCCGGCCATCACCCCACAGCCCAGCAGGCCGGCGACGGCGGGGTCAGCTTCGGGATCGACCTTGGTGCATTGGCCTTCATGGACCAGGGTTTTGTCGGCGAAGGCCCCGATCCCGAGGGCGGGGGTCAGTTCGGTGCCGTCGGTCAGGGTCATTTTCTGGGTGGCGTTGTGGGTGTCAAAGCAGTACCAGGGGCGGCCGCGTTTGCAGGCGCGGCACTGCCCGCAGACGGCGCGCCAGTTCAGGATCACGAAGTCGCCCGGTTCGACGTTGGTGACCCCGGCGCCGACGGTTTCGACGGTGCCTGCGGCTTCGTGGCCGAGCAGGAACGGGTATTCGTCGTTGATGCCGCCCTCGCGGTAGGTGAGGTCGGTGTGGCACACCCCGCAGGCGATGACCTTGACCACCACCTCACCCGGGCCGGGGTCAGGGATCACGATGTCGACCAGCTCCACGGGCTGCTTCTTGGACCGGGAAATTACACCACGCACTGTCTGACTCATGGGTCAAACCCTAGCTGTACTTGGCCATGACGTTGGTAGCAGGCGTGTTGGCTTGATGTGAAGAGAACCTCCGGGTGGGGTGTGGCTTGTCTAAGGCCCACTTCCCACCGGAGGTTCTCGTGTCCCACCGTAATGCCCGTAC
>NZ_JACBJQ010000207.1 GCF_013404075.1 Mycolicibacterium vinylchloridicum | reverse complement strand
TGTGTGCGGCCGCGGCCTGCTGATACAGCCGGCCCGCGCGGTAGGAGGAGCGCACCAGCGGTCCGGAGAGCACTCCGGCGAATCCCAGCCCCTCGGCGTAGGCCGCCAGCTCGACGAACTCCTCGGGTTTGACCCAGCGCGCCACCGGGTGATGCCGCACCGATGGGCGCAGGTACTGGGTGATCGTGACGATGTCGCAGCCCGCGCCGTGCAGATCGGCCAGCGCGGTGTGCACCTCGTCGATGGTCTCGCCCATGCCCAGAATCAGATTGCTCTTGGTGACCAGTCCGGCCGCCCGCGCCGCGGTCAGCACATCAAGGCTGCGCTGATAGCGAAACGCCGGACGGATCCGCTTGAAGATCCGCGGCACCGTTTCCACGTTGTGCGCGAACACTTCCGGCCGCGCATCGAACACCTCGCGCAACAGGTGGGGTTCACCGTTGAAGTCCGGGGCCAACAACTCCACGCCGGTGGCCGGGTTGAGTTCCTTGATCGCACGCACCGTTTCGGCATACAGCCACGCGCCGCCGTCGGGCAGATCGTCACGGGCCACCCCGGTCACCGTCGCGTAGCGCAACCCCATCGCGGCCACACTCTCGGCCACCCGCCGCGGCTCGTCGCGATCGAGCTCGGCGGGCTTACCGGTGTCGATCTGGCAGAAATCACAACGTCGGGTGCACTGCTCGCCACC
>NZ_JACBJQ010000206.1 GCF_013404075.1 Mycolicibacterium vinylchloridicum | reverse complement strand
ACCCACAGGAACAACCCGATACCGAGGTCGGGCGATCACCCACGCCCTCACCACCGCGCACCCACAATTCAACGCACATAACCGAACTCGACTCCACAACCACAGCCCATCGGTGGATCGAGGCTTATAGCTGATGCCTCCACGGTTTCGGGGGAATACCACTACGGGTTGGCCACCGACAAAGCCGCCGACCGGCACACGGTACTGACCCAAGCCCGCGCCCGACACCCGCACCGCTTCGGCACCACCCACGCGCCGAAGATCCTCGACCTACCCGACACCGCCTGGATCAACCGACCAGCCGAAAACACCACCCAGGAGACCGACACGACAGCCGCTTAACTCATCCACCTTGACAAGTTCCGGAAGCCCGATACCTACCACACGGCAGGTTTCGAGCAGGGGACCGCCACCTCAACTTCTACGAGACTCGGGACAACCTCAAGACGATGGCCGGTGTCAGAGTCAGCGCTTAACCTCAACCCATGCTCGTAGCTTCGCCGGCTCCAGGCCTCGCCGCCCAATGGCATCACGCGTTGAACGTTGCGGCCGCCAAGCTCGCGGTCGCCGCAGGCGTCGCACCCGACTTAGGACATTTGGCTTAGTACCCCGTTTTGATCCCGAGTGAGTCGAGAATGTGGCGTTGATGTGGGGGAATGTGTGGCGGGAAGGTTTGGGTGGTGCCGTTGATGGTGATCGTGGCGCTAC
>NZ_JACBJQ010000205.1 GCF_013404075.1 Mycolicibacterium vinylchloridicum | reverse complement strand
ATCCGGAACGATTTCTCGACTTTCCAGAGGTCGTGGTATTTGGCGATCACCTCGGTGCCCGCCATCACGGTGACGGGCACGTTGGTCACATAGCCTTTGAGGCCGACCAGAGACTGCGCCCGCGCCAGGGCGGTTTCGTCGAGATGGCGGTCGGAGCCTTTGACCTTGACGAAGCGTACTGACTTGCTGGATCGTTCGCCGTCGACGATGGCGCGGGCGCGTTCCTCCTGGGCCGCCAGAGTCTTCTGGTCGCGGCGGGCCCGGGTGGCCGAGTAAGCCCAGATCGCCCGCCACGCCTTGGGATGCTGATCGGGATCCCAGACCGGTTCGGCCCTCAACGCGGTGTCGTTGACTTCGCTGTTGCCGTGCCGCGGGGTCACGGTGTCCACGATCTGCCCGTCGGTGAAA
This sequence comes from Mycolicibacterium vinylchloridicum, assembly GCF_013404075.1. Taxonomy (GTDB): domain Bacteria; phylum Actinomycetota; class Actinomycetes; order Mycobacteriales; family Mycobacteriaceae; genus Mycobacterium; species Mycobacterium vinylchloridicum. The sequence goes on along the minus strand of NZ_JACBJQ010000205.1, from coordinate 377 downwards.
ACGTCGCCGTTCCAATGGAAATGGGATTCCAGGTCCCCCGGAGCCTTGGTGGTGCGGGAGCCGACGATAAAGGAGCAGCCGAGCTCGTCGAGAGCTTTGAGGTTGGCCGCCGACAACATCCCGGCGTCGGCGGCCACCACCACCGGCGTGCCCTCCAGATGGTGGCGTTGCACGAAGGTGGTGATGATCGGCACGATCGTGGTGGTCTCGGCGGTATTACCTTCGTGGCAACTGATTTCGAGCGGGAACCCCGTACGGTCGACCAGCAGCCCGACCACGATTTGCGGGTCCACCCGCCGTTCCTTGGAATAGCCAACCTTACGCAGATCGTCCTCGCGCTCGGCCTCGAAGTACAACGTCGTAGCGTCATAAAGGAT
>NZ_JACBJQ010000204.1 GCF_013404075.1 Mycolicibacterium vinylchloridicum | reverse complement strand
AGCCAGGTGAACACGAATCCGGCCGCTCCCGTTGCGACCACCGCCATGACCACCCCGGCAAGCATGCCGACCACGCCACCGCCGAAAATCCGGGTGAAGCCGACATTGCCGCTGGTCAAGCCCAGCGAGCTGGCAATGTGCCACAGTCCGAACAGCAGCGACCCGGCGGCCGCCACACCCCGAACACCCCAGGCCCGGTCCAGCGCGCCGTGCAGCACACCGCGGAACGCCAGCTCCTCGGGAATGACGGTCTGCAACGGGATGATGATCATCGACGCGAGCAGCGCACCCGACAGTGTGGCGTAGTGGTTGTTCAGGAACATCGGCCGCGTCCAGGGCAGCAGCGCCCCGACCGCGATGACGGTCAGCACCAACAACACCGCGCCCAGCGCGTACAGCGCGCCGGATTTCCAGTGTTCGCGGCCCAGACCCAGCTCGGCCCAGCCCAATCCGCGCGACCGCACCAGCAAGAGCAGGCCCACGGCGGCGGCAGGCACCACGGCGACGTTGGCCCACGGCGTCGTGAAGTGGGCGATCAGATTGGTCATCGCCAGCACGACGACGACGATGCCGATGTCGACGTAGATCCGGAAATGGTGCAGAGCGGCCAGCTGCGAAAGCGCGGGGTGGGGGTGCGCGGGCGCGGCGCTCTGCTCAGACATGACCGGGCCAAGTGTACCTGTGCCCGCACAATAGCCTGATCAGTTGCTATTGCCTCGGTTGCTATTCGTTGTCTCCGCCGGTGGAGACGGTGGCATCCAGAGCACCCGTCACCGCAGCCCCACGGGCACCGGGCCACACCCAGTCCCGCACCTCGG
>NZ_JACBJQ010000203.1 GCF_013404075.1 Mycolicibacterium vinylchloridicum | reverse complement strand
CGCTCACCGCAGCAGCCCCTTGAGTTCCAGGGTGGTAGGGGCGGCCAGTGCAGCCTTCTCGGCCGCCGCGATGGCCTCGGCGCGGTGCACCCCCAACGGCATCTCGGCGATCTTGGCATGCAACGCCAAAATCGCGTTCAACAACATCTCCGGACGCGGCGGACAACCCGGCAGATAAATATCCACCGGCACCACATGATCCACCCCCTGGACCACCGCATAGTTGTTGAACATCCCCCCACTGGACGCACACACCCCCATCGCCAACACCCACTTCGGCTCAGCCATCTGGTCATAGACCTGCCGCAACACCGGCGCCATCTTCTGACTCACCCGCCCGGCCACGATCATCAGATCCGCCTGCCGCGGAGTCGCCGAAAACCGCTCCATCCCAAACCGGGCAATATCAAACCGCGGCGAAGCCGTCGCCATCATCTCGATCGCACAACACGCCAACCCGAACGTCGCCGGCCACAACGACCCCTTACGAACAAACCCCGCCACCTTCTCCACCGTCGACAACAAAATGCCGCCCGGCAGCGCCTCCTCTAATCCCATTCCAGCCCACCCCGGCGCCACACATACCCATACGCCACGAACACCGTCCCCATGAAAATCAGCATCTCCACCAGCGCGAACGTCCCCAACGCATCAAACGACACCGCCCACGGATACAAAAACACGATCTCGATGTCGAACACGATGAACAACATCGCCGTCAGGTAATACTTGATCGGGAACCGCTGACCAGCCGCCTCCCCGACCACCGGCTCAATACCGCACTCATACGCCTCGAGCTTGGCCCGGTTGAAACGCCGCGGACCGACCACCAACGC
>NZ_JACBJQ010000202.1 GCF_013404075.1 Mycolicibacterium vinylchloridicum | reverse complement strand
GCCGGAGAAGCGGCGCTGGTCGAGCGGATTGCGGAGCTGGAGTGGCTGAAGTCCGCGGCCTCGGCTGCGCAGGCTCGGTTGGCTGTCGCGCTGGATGAGTCGCGGCGCTCTGCTGAGGCGGCGGCGGGGGTGCCTGCCGCGAAGCGTGGGCGGGGCGTGGCGGCCGAGGTGGCATTGGCCCGGCGGGATTCGCCGGCGCGGGGTGGCCGGCATCTGGGGTTGGCCAAGGCGCTGGTGTACGAGATGCCGCACACGCTGGCCGCGCTGGAGAGTGGGGCGCTGTCGGAATGGCGGGCCACGATCGTGGTGCGGGAGTCGGCCTGTCTGGATGTCGAGGATCGGCGTCGGCTGGATGCGGAATTGTGCTCGGACGTCGCGACGCTGGCGGGTGTGGGAGACGCCGCGCTGGCTGCTGAGGCGAAGGCGATCGCGTATCGGCTGGATCCGCACGCTGTCGTGGATCGGGCGGCCACGGCTGTGGAGGAGCGCACGGTGACGATCCGTCCGGCGCCGGACACCATGACGTATGTGACGGCGTTGCTGCCGATGGCTCAGGGTGTCTCGGTCTATGCCGCCCTCAAACGCGAAGCTGATGTCTGCTGTGACGGACGCTCGCGCGGTCAGGTCATGGCCGACACCATGGTCGAGCGGGTGACCGGCCGGCCGGCCGATGCGGCAGTGCCGGTGGCGGTGAACGTCGTGATCTCCGATCAGGTGCTGCTCGGGGCGCAACAGGGCGCGGCGGCGATCGCCGGCTACGGTTCGGTCCCGTCGGCGGTCGCGCAGAAGATGGTGTTCGATGCGGTGAGCGATCCTCGGTCCCGGGCCACGCTGCGGCGGCT
>NZ_JACBJQ010000201.1 GCF_013404075.1 Mycolicibacterium vinylchloridicum | reverse complement strand
CGGCCCGGTGGGCTGGCCGCTATCGCACGATGGGAGCCGCAGGCATGGCCGACCGCAGCTCACGGCCTCATCACAGCCCCAACCGGACTCCGACGCGTACTGAGCGGCGCATCATCAACGTCCGCGTTCTGCGCCGGTGGGGACCTGCACGCATCGGCTATCTGCTTGGCCTGCATCCCTCGACCGTGCATCGGGTGCTGACGCGTTACGGGATGGCGAAGCTGCGCTGGCTGGACCGCCCTACCGGGCGAGTGATCCGACGTATCGACTCAGCGCGGCCCGGAGATCTAGTGCATGTCGATGTCAAAAAGCTGGGCAAGATCCCCGCCGGCGGAGGGTGGCGAATGCTGGGGCGCACCGTCGGTAACCGCAACGCCTGGGCAGACAAAAGCTCGGGAACATTCAACGCCTATCACCAACCAGTTCGCGGCTATCACTTTCTACATACCGCCATCGACGGACACTCCCGGCTGGCCTACAGCGAGATACTCGACGATGAGCGCAAAGACACCGCGGCAGGCTTTTGGCTACGCGCAAACGCCTGGTTCCTCCAGTGCGGTTTCACGGTGCGAAATGTGTTGACCGACAACGGAGCCTGTTACCGGTCGACGCCCTTTGCCCAAGCCTTGGGCGAGATAGGGCACCGCCGCACACGCCCCTACCGGCCCCAGACCAATGGCAAGGTCGAAAGATTTCATCGCACCCTGGCTGACGAGTGGGCCTACGCACGGCTCTACCGCAGCGATGCCGAACGCTGCGCAGCGTTCACCACCTGGCTGCACACCTACAATTGCCACCGCGGCCACACCGCACTCGGCGGCCAACCACCCGCCAGCCGCGTACCTAACCTCTCAGGTCAGTACA
>NZ_JACBJQ010000200.1 GCF_013404075.1 Mycolicibacterium vinylchloridicum | reverse complement strand
GGGGCCTCCCACCACTGTCGGATAGACCGGGCAGGCGACTCCCTACTCGGTAACCCACGAACATGGGTGAGTGGGGCCCCGGCCCGCAACCCCCAACTCAAAACCGAGGGTCACCCATACCGTCTAGCACCCTGGACAGGGGGTCCGTCTGGCAATCGCCAGGCGGGCCCCTTTTTTCGTCCGGCCGCGAAATCGCGCGCTGGGACGACTGGCCCACCGCCGAGCGCGCCTGCGGCGCGGATGGCCACCTGCCGGTGGCCGTATCCGTAGCCCCTCACCTTTAACCGTTCAGCTGGGCCCTAAGTATGACCGACAAGGCCCCGTCACGCGCCAGCCACGCCCGCGCCGAACTACGCAGGACGAGTGACCCTTTCGGCCCAACCGTGGTCAATCCCCAGGCGCTGCGCGCGGGGATTGACCCGGGGACGAAAGCCCTGCTCCGTCCGCCACGGACTCTTCGGGCTTGCGCGCGCCACCCCGCCGGTCCCCCCAACCCCAGCGCTAACCGGCGCACTTAACACCACCCGAACGGGAGAACAACCATGCGCATCAACCTGAGCTCCAACACCGACATCCTCGCCGCCACCCCGACGCTGTTCGGCTTCGTTCCCACCAACAGCATCGTCGCGATCGTCCTGGACAACATCGGCGATCGACACACCGTCTACGTCAGCGCCCGCTACGACATCGCCGAACCCCTCGAGGCCGCCGCCCAACTGGCCAACACCCTTCCCCTGCAACAACCCGGCGGGTGTGGTTCCCCCGAAATCGTGGAGGGTTTCCTATGCCGCTTCGGGCTTGGTCTTGGATTCCCTGATCTCGTAGTTGACGGGCGATAGCCCGTCGGCGGCACTGTGGCGGCGTTGGTGATTGTAGAAG
>NZ_JACBJQ010000020.1 GCF_013404075.1 Mycolicibacterium vinylchloridicum | reverse complement strand
CAGCAAATCCCGAGCCGATCAGAGCTCACCGACCGAACAGGAGGCCACCCCCGCGGCACTGACCGCCTGAACCATCACATCGAAGAATCACACGACGACGTCGTACACCACGCCCCTGGACTTGACCGCGACCTGACGTGTCGAGCTCCCGGCTGCGACAAGCCCGCGACCCACTGCGACATCGACCATACGGTTCCGTGGCCGCACGGCGGGACCGTTGCCGCCGACCTCAAATGCCTGTGCCGCGATCACCACATTCTGAAGACGTTCTGGGGCTGGAAAGACCAACAGCTGCCCGACGGCACCGTGATCTGGACGCTGCCCGACGGCCAGACCTACGTCACGACGCCCGGAAGCGTCCTGCTGTTTCCCGCGCTGATGACCCCCACCGGCCCGCCGGCGACCCCACCGCCTCCACCGCACCACTGCGGCAACCGGTCCGCGATGATGCCCCGACGGCGCACAACACGAGCACAGAACCGCGCCCACCGCATCGCCAACGAACGGGTCCGCAACCGGGCCGACCGCACACCCGCCACAGCACGTCGGACACCGCGTGGCGGGGACGACGATCCGCCTCCCTTCTAGGTTCGTCTTCACTCTGGCATGCTGTGTGGCATGACTGAGCCGCAGTTCGGAGGCACCGAGGGCGTACCGCCGCCCAACTACCCGCCGCCTCCGCCGAATTACCCGATGCCGCCGCAGTATCCGGCCCAGGGAGGCTATGTCGACCCGTCTGCGCCATTCGGGCGGCATCCGGTCACGGGTGAACCGTTGTCGGACAAGTCGAAGGTCATCGCCGGGCTGCTGCAACTGATCGGCTTGTTCGGGCTGGTCGGCTTGGGCCGCATCTACCTGGGCGACACCAAACTGGGTGTCATCCAGCTCGTCGTCGGCCTTCTCACCTGCGGGATCGGTGCCGTCATCTGGGGGATCATCGACGCGATCATGATCCTGACCGGCAGCGTGCGAGACCCGCAGGGACGCCCCTTGCGTGATGGAACGTAGCGCCCTTTCGCTCGGTACGGGTGCCCTGGCGATCGGTGCCCTGGCCTACGTCGGCGTGGCCGACCCGCACCGGCCCGGGTCAGTGTTCCCGCCCTGTCCATTCCGTCTGCTCACCGGGTGGAACTGCCCGGCATGCGGCGGCCTGCGGATGACCCACGACCTGCTTCACGGTGACCTGCCCGCCGCCGTCGTCGACAATGTTTTTCTGCTGGTGGGTCTGCCGTTGCTCGCGATCTGGGCGCTGTGGCGGGTCAAGCGAGGCGAGCGCGTCTTGTCGATGCGCGCGCTCACCGTGATCGCGCTCGCGGCGATCGCCTGGACGGTGGTCCGCAACCTGCCCGGCTTCCCGCTGGTCCCCACATTAATCAGTCAGTAGCGACCCGCCCACGCTGATACACTCGGATTTCGAATCATCGGGCCGATGCAGTCCCTGAACCACACTCGTCAGACTGCGGCAAGGCCACCATCCAGCACCAGCTTTCCCGCCGCATGACCGACCGCGGAGGAGCCTGGAATGCTGTTCTCAGCACTTCCCGAAGCGCAGGGTTTGTACGACCCCCAGCACGAGTCCGACTCGTGCGGCGTCGCGATGGTGGCCGACATTCAGGGCCGACGATCGCACCAGATCGTCGCCGACGGCCTGACGGCGCTGGAGCACCTCGAACACCGCGGTGCCGCCGGCGCCGAGCCGAACAGTGGCGACGGCGCGGGCATCCTGCTGCAGCTGCCGGTCGAATTGCTCAGGGACGTAGTCGAATTCGATCTTCCGGCACCGACTGTCAACGGCTGCAACACCTTCGCGGCCGGTATCTGCTTCCTGCCCCAGGACCCGGTCGCTCGGCTGGCCGCTCTGGACCGGGTGCAGGCCATCGCCGACGAGGAGGGCGTTCAGGTCCTCGGCTGGCGCACGGTCCCAGTCGACCCGATCGGCGCCGAGGTCGGTGCGACGGCACTGGGATGTATGCCGCACATGTCGATGCTGTTCGTCGCGGCGCCCGAGCGAAACGGCAACCGCCCCGGCGGAATCGACCTCGATCGCCTGGTCTACCCGGTACGCAAGCGCGCTGAGCAGGGACCCGACAGCGTCTACTTCCCGTCGCTGTCCAGTCGCACGCTGGCCTACAAGGGCATGCTCACCACGATGCAGCTGCCCAAGTACTTCGCGGACCTGCGCGACGAACGCTGCATGAGCGCGATCGCGATCGTGCACAGCCGCTTCTCCACCAATACGTTCCCGTCCTGGCCCCTGGCGCATCCGTTCCGCTTCGTGGCTCACAACGGCGAGATCAACACCGTGCGTGGCAACCGCAACCGCATGCACGCCCGGGAAGCCATGCTGGCCAGCACCAAGATCCCCGGCGATCTGAGCCGGCTGTCGCCGATCTGCACACCGGACGCCTCGGACTCCGCATCTTTCGACCAGGTGCTCGAGCTGTTGCACCTCGGTGGTCGCAGCCTGCCGCACGCGGTGATGATGATGATCCCGGAAGCCTGGGAGAACAACACCACCCTTGACCCGGCCCGCCGCGCCTTCTGCCAGTACCACGCCTCGCTGATGGAGCCGTGGGACGGCCCAGCCTGCGTGACGTTCACCGACGGCACCGTTGTCGGAGCGGTGTTGGACCGCAACGGATTACGGCCCGGCCGGTGGTGGCGCACCATCGACGACCGGATTGTCCTCGCCAGCGAGAGCGGTGTGCTGGACATCCCGCCGGGCGAAGTCGTCGCCAAAGGCCGGCTGGAACCGGGCAAGATGTTCCTGATCGACACCGCCGCCCGGCGCATCGTGTCCGACGACGAGATCAAGGCTGAACTGGCCGCCGAGCACCCGTACGGAGAATGGCTGCACGCCGGGCTGCTCGACATCGCAACCCTGCCGGTCCGCACCCGCGTCTCGCCCAATCACGAATCAGTGGTCCGCCGTCAGATCGCGTTCGGCTACACCGAAGAAGACCTGCGGATCATGCTGACGCCGATGGCCGCCTCCGGCCAGGAGCCTCTCGGGTCGATGGGTACCGACACCCCGGTGGCCGTGCTGTCCCAACGCCCCAAGCTGCTCTACGACTACTTCATCGAACTGTTCGCCCAGGTGACCAACCCGCCGCTGGACGCCATCCGCGAGGAGATCGTCACGTCGCTGGCTCGCGTCATGGGCCCCGAGCAGAACCTGCTGGAGCCCACCGCGGCGTCGTGCCGCCAGATCTTGTTGCACTGGCCGGTGCTGGACAACGACGAGCTGAACCGGATCGTCCACATCAACGACGACGGCGAGCAGCCCGGTCTGAAGTCCGCCGTCCTCAAGGCGCTCTACGACGTGGAGCGCGGCGGCGAAGGCCTGGCCGACGCCATCGAGGAGCTGCGCCACCGGGCGGGCGAGGCGATCGCCAAAGGCGCACGCACACTGGTGATCTCCGATCGCGACTCCGACCACACCAGGGCGCCGATCCCGTCGCTGCTGGCCGTTGCGGCTGTACACCACCATCTGGTCCGCACCAAGCAGCGCACCATGGTCGCGCTGGTCGTGGAAAGCGGTGACGCCCGCGAGGTCCACCACATCGCGCTACTGATCGGATACGGTGCGGCTGCGGTCAACCCGTACCTGGCCTTCGAGTCGATCGAGGACCTCATCCGCGAAGGTGAGCTCACCGGGATCGACGCTGGCACTGCGGTGCGCAACTACCTCAAGGCGCTCGGCAAGGGCGTCATGAAGGTGATGAGCAAGATGGGTATCTCGACTGTCGGTTCCTACACGGCCGCCCAAGCTTTCGAGGCCGTCGGGTTGAGCAGGGACGTGGTCGACGAGTATCTGACCGGAACCGTAAGCCAGCTCGGCGGCGTCGGGCTCGACGTGCTCGCCGAGGAGGTCAAGCAGCGGCACCGTCGCGCCTACCCGGAGAACCCCACCGAGCGGGTACATCGCAGGCTGGAAGTCGGCGGTGAATATCAGTTCCGCCGCGAGGGTGAGCTGCACCTGTTCACCCCGGAAACCGTCTTCCTGCTTCAGCATTCGACGCGCACCGGGCAGGGGGAGGTGTTCGCGAAGTACTCCGAGGAGGTCAACCGCCTGTCCCGCGAGGGCGGGACACTGCGGGGTCTGTTCTCCTTCAAGAAGGGCCTGCGCCCGCCGGTCCCGCTGCACGAGGTGGAATCCGTCGACGCCATCTGCGCACGGTTCAACACCGGTGCCATGAGCTACGGCTCAATTTCCCAAGAGGCCCACGAGACCATGGCGATAGCCATGAACAACCTCGGTGGTCGGTCCAACAGTGGCGAGGGCGGCGAGGACGAAGACCGGCTCTACGACCCGCGTCGGCGCAGCGCCGTCAAACAGGTCGCCTCCGGCCGGTTCGGTGTCACCAGCGACTATCTGGTCAACGCCACCGACATCCAGATCAAGATGGCTCAGGGCGCCAAACCCGGTGAAGGCGGCCAGCTGCCCGGGTTCAAGGTGTATCCGAACATCGCCAAGACCCGGCACTCCACACCCGGTGTCGGCCTGATCTCACCGCCGCCGCACCACGACATCTACTCGATCGAGGATCTGGCCCAGCTGATCCATGACCTCAAGAACGCCAACTCGCAAGCCAGGATTCACGTCAAGCTGGTGAGCTCGGTCGGCGTCGGCACGGTGGCAGCGGGCGTGTCCAAGGCGCACGCCGACGTCGTGCTGATCTCCGGATACGACGGCGGGACCGGCGCGGCGCCGTTGACCAGCCTCAAGCATGCGGGTGCGCCGTGGGAGATCGGGCTGGCCGACACCCAGCAGACGTTGGTGCTCAACGGTCTTCGCGACCGCATCACCGTGCAGTGCGATGGCGGGTTGCGCACCGCCCGCGACGTGATGGTGGCCGCGCTGCTCGGGGCCGAGGAGTTCGGCTTCTCCACGGCACCGCTGATCGTGGCGGGCTGCATCATGATGCGGGTCTGCCACCTCGACACCTGCCCGGTCGGCGTGGCGACCCAAAACCCGGAACTGCGAGCACGTTTCAATGGCAAGCCGGAGTTCGTCGAGAACTTCTTCCGGTTCATCGCCGAGGACGTCCGCACGATGCTGGCCGAGCTCGGCTTCCGCAGCATCGACGAGGCCGTCGGCCATGCCGAGGTGCTCGACACCGATGACGGTGTGGCGCACTGGAAGACGAAGGGGCTGGATCTCAGCCCGATCTTCGCCGTGCCCACCGACGCTCACGGCGGCCCGCTGCCCCAACGGCGCCGCCTGCGCGATCAGGAGCACGGACTCGAGCACGCCCTGGACCAAACGCTGGTGGCTCTGGCTGAAGGTGCCCTCGAGGATGCCCATACCGTCCGGCTGGAGCTGCCGGTGCGCAACGTCAACCGCACCGTCGGGACACTGCTGGGCTCGGAGGTCACCCGCCGCTACGGCGCTGCGGGCCTGCCCGACGACACCATCCACGTCACGCTCACCGGCTCGGCCGGCCAGTCCATCGGCGCGTTCCTGCCGCCGGGCATCACGCTGGACCTCATCGGTGACGCGAACGACTATGTGGGCAAGGGTCTTTCCGGTGGTCGGGTGATCGTTCGGCCGCCCGACGATGTCCTGTTCCTACCTGAGGACAACGTGATCGCCGGCAACACGCTGCTGTACGGGGCTACCTCGGGGGAGGTCTTTCTGCGCGGCCGGGTCGGGGAGCGGTTCGCCGCCCGTAACTCCGGGGCCCTGGCGGTGACCGAAGGTGTCGGCGATCACGCGTGCGAGTACATGACCGGCGGGCGGGTCGTGGTGCTCGGCCGCACCGGGCGCAATATGGCGGCCGGTATGTCCGGCGGCATCGCCTTTGTGCTGGGACTGAACCCGGCCAAGGTCAACACCGCGATGGTCGAGCTGCAAAGCCTTGACCCCGACGACCTGGAATGGCTGCACGACGTGGTCGCCCGCCATGTCCACCACACCGGCAGCACGCTGGCCAAGTCGGTACTGTCCGACTGGCCAAGGCGCAGCGCCCAATTCACCAAGATCATGCCCACCGACTACCGGCGCGTGCTGGAGGCCACCCGGATGGCCAAGGCAGAGGGGCGTGACGTGGATACCGCGATCATGGAGGCAACGCGTGGCTGATCCCACCGGTTTTCTGAAGGTTCCCAAGATCGAGGCCGCCAAGCGGAACGTCGACGAGCGGGTGGGCGACTGGCGCGAGGTGTACGAGCGCCAAGACCCGAAGGACCGCGCGGGTGAAGTGTCCCAGCAGGCGCGCCGCTGCATGGACTGCGGAATCCCGTTCTGCCACTCCGGAACTGCCGGCTGCCCGCTGGGCAACCTGATCCCGGAGTGGAACGATCTGGTGCGCCGTGGTCGCTGGGATGCGGCCAGTGAACGGCTGCACGCCACGAACAACTTCCCCGAATTCACCGGTCGGCTCTGTCCCGCGCCGTGTGAGGCGGCCTGCGTGCTGTCCATCGCCGAGGAAGAGACCGGTGGAAGCGTGACGATCAAGCGCATCGAGAACACGATCGCCGACCAGGCCTGGCGGATGGGCATCGTCGAGGCGCAGCCGGCGGCGATCGGCACCGGCAAGACCGTCGCCGTGGTGGGTTCGGGGCCTGCGGGATTGGCCGCCGCCCAACAACTGACCCGCGCCGGCCATCACGTCACCGTCTACGAACGGGACGACCGGCTCGGCGGGCTGCTGCGCTACGGCATCCCCGAGTACAAGCTGGAGAAGGCCACCCTCAACCAGCGGCTGGCCCAGATGCGGGCCGAGGGAACCCGCTTCGTCACCGAATGTGAAGTTGGCGTGGATGTCTCGGTCGAGGAGCTGCGCAACCGCTTCGACGCCGTCGTGCTGGCCGTCGGCGCACTGCGCGGCCGCGACAACCAGGTCGAGGGGCGTCACCTGGGTGGGGTGCACCTGGCGATGGAGCACCTGGTCCCGGCCAACCGGGAGTGCGAAGGCGACGGACCGTCGGCGATCTCCGCCAAGGGCAAGCACGTGGTCATCATCGGCGGCGGCGACACCGGCGCGGACTGCCTGGGCACCGCACACCGCCAGGGCGCGGCATCGGTGACCCAGCTTGACTACAACCCGCAGCCGCCTGACGTCCGCGACGCCGATCTTTCCCCGTGGCCCACTTGGCCATTGGTACTGCGGAGCTCGCCCGCGCACGCCGAGGGCGGTACCGTCCACTACCAGGTGGCGGTGCAACGCTTCGTCGGCGACGACGACGGCAACGTGCGCGCCATGCAGATCGCCGAAGTGAAGGTCGAACGTGTCGACGGCCGGCGGGTCATCACGCCGGTCGGCGAACCACTGGAAATCCCTTGCGATCTGGCGCTGCTGGCCATCGGTTTCGAAGGTGTCGAGCACATGACGCTGCTCGACGATCTCGGCATCGCGCTGACCCCGCGCGGGGTGATCGGTTGCGGATCCGATTGGCAGACCGACGCACCCGGAGTGTTCGTGTGCGGTGATGCCCACCGAGGTGCGTCCCTGGTGGTGTGGGCGATCGCCGAGGGCCGCGCCGCCGCGCATGCGGTGGACGCATTCCTCATGGGGGAGTCGGATCTCCCGGCGCCGGTACGGCCCCACCAATTGCCATTGGCTGTCGGCTGAGTGAATAGCCAGCCACCCCGATCTGTATCGGTCGAGATGCCCGTGAGCCGCGACTATGCTGAGTCACCGTGACTAGACGCGGCAAAATTGTCTGTACCCTCGGCCCAGCTACCGGCACCGACGAATCGGTCAGGGCTCTGGTCGACGCCGGCATGGATGTCGCCCGCCTGAACTTCAGCCACGGTGATTACGCCGACCACGAGGCTGCCTACAAGCGAGTTCGGGCAGCCTCCGACGTCACCGCCCGTGCCGTTGGGATCCTCGCCGACCTGCAGGGACCGAAGATCCGCCTCGGACGCTTCGCCGACGGCCCCACCTACTGGGCCAACGGCGAGACGGTGCGCATCACCGTCGAGGAGTGCGAAGGTACCCACGACCGGGTCTCGACCACCTACAAGAGGCTTGCACAAGACGCCAGCCCGGGGGACCGGGTGCTCGTCGATGACGGAAACGTCGGACTCGTCGTCGAGCACATCGATGGCGACGACGTGGTCTGCACCGTCACCGAAGGCGGCAAGGTCAGCAACAACAAGGGCATGTCGCTGCCCGGGATGAACGTCTCGGCCCCAGCATTGTCGGAGAAGGACGTCGAGGACCTGGAGTTCGCGCTCCGCCTCGGCGTCGACCTGGTCGCGCTGTCGTTCGTGCGGTCGCCAACCGACGCCGAACTGGTGCACGAGGTGATGGACCGGGTCGGCCGGCGGGTTCCGGTGATCGCGAAGCTGGAGAAGCCCGAGGCGATCGACAACCTCGAGGCCATCGTGCTGGCCTTTGACGCGGTGATGGTGGCCCGCGGTGACCTCGGCGTCGAGCTGCCGCTCGAAGAGGTCCCGCTGGTGCAGAAGCGGGCCATCCAGATGGCCCGCGAGAACGCCAAGCCCGTGATCGTGGCCACCCAGATGCTCGAGTCGATGATCGAGAACTCCCGGCCCACCCGCGCCGAGGCCTCCGATGTGGCCAACGCCGTGCTCGACGGCGCCGATGCGGTGATGCTCTCCGGCGAGACCTCGGTCGGGAAGTACCCCATGGAGGCGGTGCGCACGATGGCCCGCATCATCCAGGCCGTCGAGGACAACTCGATCGCGGCGCCGCCGCTGACCCACGTGCCCCGCACCAAGCGCGGGGTCATCTCCTATGCCGCCCGCGATATCGGGGAACGGCTGGACGCCAAGGCGCTCGTTGCGTTCACCCAGTCCGGTGACACGGTCAAGCGGCTGGCCAGGCTCCACACCCACCTGCCGTTGCTGGCGTTCACCGCGCTGCCCGAGGTGCGCAGCCAGCTGGCGCTGACCTGGGGCACCGAGACGTTCATCGTCGATCACATGACGACCACCGACGACATGATTCGCCAGGTCGACAAGTCCCTGCTCGAGCTCGGCCGCTACAAGCGGGGCGACCTGGTGGTCATCGTCGCTGGTGCGCCGCCGGGAACAGTAGGCTCGACCAACCTGATCCATGTGCACCGGATCGGGGAGGACGACCACTAAGGAGACAGGCTGTTGGCCAACTCAGATCTCGACGACCTGCTGGCCATTCTCGATCTGTCCCCGATCGGCGACGACGTGTTCGCCGGCGCCCACCCCCGCAAGAACCCGCCCCGCACGTTCGGCGGGCAGCTGATGGCGCAGTCCTTCGTGGCCGCCAGCCGCACCCTGGTCCACAACATCGCCCCCAGCGCGCTGTCGGTGCATTTCATCGCGGGCGGCGACCCGCAGGTGGATATCGAATACCGCGTGGTGCGGCTGCGCGACGAGCGGCGCTTTGCCAACCGGCGCGTCGACGCGGTGCAGGGCGACACCCTGCTGGCCACGGCGCTGGTGTCGTTCACATCCGCGGGCAGCGGATTGGAGCACGGTGTTCCGATGCCCAATCTTCCTGCGCCGGAGACTCTTCCGACAATTGACGAGCTGCTGGTCGGCTACGAGAAAGTGGTGCCCGGATTCGTTGAAGCGCTGCGCCCGATCGAGTGGCGCTACACCAACGACCCGTCCTGGGTCATGCGGGAAAAGGGCGGCACGCTGACGACGAATCAGGTGTGGCTCAAGGCCGACGGGGTGATGCCCGCCGACCCGACGCTGCACACTGCGGCGATGATCTACTCGTCGGACACCACGGTGCTGGATTCGATCATCACCACGCACGGACTGTCCTGGGGCTGGGACCGCATCTTCGCGGTGACCGTCAACCATTCGCTGTGGTTCCACCGGCAGGTCGACTTCTCCGATTGGGTGCTGTACTCGACGAGTTCTCCCGCCGCCGCGGAGTCCCGGGGCCTGGGGACGGGTCACTTCTTCAGCCCGATCGGCGACGTCGTGGCCACCGTCGTGCAGGAGGGAATCGTCAAGCACTTCCCGGGAAATGCCTGATAGACGGCGTATCGTTGCTCGGGTGACCGATCCGCCGGTCCAGGTGGCGCTGCGCCTGCGAGCCAGGGAACGGGTTGTCGTACAAGTCGACACCCGGGCCGCCCGCTGGGCCGGCGCGCTGGGGTTTCTGATTGCGGCCAGCTGGCTCGCGGTGGGGCGGTCGCCCTGGTCATTGACCATTCTCGCGGCGGTCGCCTTGATCGCGCGGGGCATTTTCCTGGGCCGGCCGGTGACCGCCGCCCACGCGATCGCCGCAGGCATGGCGGTCGTCGCCGGGTTCGGCGCGCACCTGCTCGCCTTCGACGTGACGGGCGACGCCCTGATCGCATCGTCGGGACTGCTCTTGATGTGGCCGACGACGGCGCGGCCCGAGCCCGGGCTGTTGCCGCGGGTATGGGCGTTGGTCAACGCGACCAGCGGCGACCCGGTGGCGCCGTTCGCCATGCAGACGCTGAAGAGCTACTTCTTCAGCGCCGACGGCACCGCGGCGATCGCCTACCGCACGCGGCTGGGCTATGCGGTGGTCAGCGGGGACCCGATCGGTGACGAAGACCGCTTCACCGACTTGGTCGCCGACTTCGCCGGGATGTGCCACACCCGCGGCTGGCGGCTGGTGGTCCTGGGCTGCAGCGAGCGCAGGATCGGCCTGTGGCCGAACCTGCGGGCGGTCCCCATCGGCCGCGACGTGGTGATCGACGTGCCCGCGTTCGACATGGTGGGCCGCCGGTTCCGCAATCTGCGTCAGGCCGTGCAGCGTACCCACAACGTCGGCATCACCACCGAGATCGTCGCCGAACAAGAGTTGGACGACCGCCGGCTGGCC
This sequence comes from Mycolicibacterium vinylchloridicum, assembly GCF_013404075.1. GTDB lineage: Bacteria > Actinomycetota > Actinomycetes > Mycobacteriales > Mycobacteriaceae > Mycobacterium > Mycobacterium vinylchloridicum. The sequence continues at coordinate 112,011 of NZ_JACBJQ010000020.1, read as the reverse complement.
GAGCTGACCGATGTGCTGCTGTCCTCGGCGAAGGGGGCACACGTCGAGCGTGGTTTTTCGATGATCCTCGACGGCACGCTCACCGGTGACTATCCCGGCATCCTGTTGATCGTCGCGCGCGATCGCGCCGGCCGGGTCCAGGGATTCCACCGCTACGCAGTCGCGGGCGGTGGCAGCGATGTCACCCTCGACGTTCCCTGGCGGCGTCGCGGTGCGCCCAACGGAATCGACGAGCGACTATCGGTCGACATGATCGGCGCAATGAAAGACCTTGGTGCACAGCGTCTCTCATTGGCGTTCGCAGCATTCCCGGAGATCTTCAGCGACAAGGAACGCGGACGACTGCGCAGATTGCTCTATACGGCGATCCACCTCGGCGACCCGCTGATCGCGTTGGAGTCGCTCTACCGCTATCTGCGCAAGTTCCACGCGCTCGGCGAGCGCCGGTACGTGCTGTTGCCGATCAGTCAGGTGGTTCCGCTGCTGGTCATCCTGCTGTCGCTGGAATTCGTGCCGCGGCGGCGGCACCTGTCGGTCCCTACGGTGTCGGCGTCAGAGTGACGCTGAACTTGTTCTCCACCGACTGCTTGAATTCATCGGCGCACTGCTGGACGGCGGACGGATCCTGACCGGCCTTCTGAAGGCAGTCGATGTAGTCGGTGGCGCCGACTTCCTTGAACACTCCGACCCAGACGGCGATGAACGCCAATCCGATGATGATCGACAGAAAGCCGAGAATGACGCCGGCGAGCGCGACGCCGCCGTTGTTGGCTTCACCGCGCTTGGCGCGGCTGCGGCCGGCGAAGCCGATGATCACCGCGACAATGCCGAGGACGATGCCGCCGGCCACGGAGAACGACGACAACAGGGCCACGATCGCGATCACCAGTGAGGTGATGCCGAGCCCGTTGCGCGGGGCTGCCGGTGGCGGTGCGTAACCGGCGTAGGGCTGCGGCGGGGCAGGCGGATAGCCGCCCTGATACGGGCCCGGGGGATACGGGTTCGGGTAGCCCGCGGGGGGCGGCGGCGGAGTGGGTTGCTGAGGTGCCTGCTCTGGGGGCTCAGTCATGGCTTGCACGTTACCCGCCGTTGCCGATCGATAGTCGCGGACAGGTGATGTCGTTGCCAAGTTGATGGGTTGCGATCACCACCGTGCGTCCCTGGGGCAGCAGGCCGTGCCGATTGTCCAATAGCGCGCGCAGGATGCGCTGTCCGTCGGCGGCGTCGAGATGCTCGGTCGGTTCGTCGAGCAGGACGACCGGTGCGGGACACAGCAACACCCGTGCGAGCAGCAGTCGCCGGCGTTGCCCTGCCGACACCGCGGCGACGCCACCGCCCAGCACGGTGCTCAGTCCGTCGGGCAGGCTGTCGAGCCAGTCGGCCAGGCCCACCGCGGCCAGTGTTCGCATGAGCTCGTCGTCGTCGCAGTCGCCGCGGGCAACCAGCAGGTTGTCCCGGACGGTGGTGCTGAACAGGTGGGCGTCTTCGGCGAAATAGCATATGGCGCTGCGCAACTCGGATTCACTCAACGAGCCGATCGGGGCACCGTCGACCGTCATTTCGCCGCTGACCGGTGGGAGCAGACCGGCCAGGGTCATCAACAGTGCGGTCTTACCCGCGCCGCTGGCGCCGGTGACCGCCAGCCGGGCTCCGGGTTGCAGAATCAGGGAGATCGGTTGGCCCACGGGGCTGCCGGGGTAGCCGGCGCGAACTTCGCTGGCGCGCAACTCCGGTGCGTGGGCTCCGGTGGCGACGATGACCGGGGTGGTTGCGGCTTGGGCGGGAACCAGGTCGGTCAGGCGCGTTTGTGCGATCCGCCCACGGGTCAATGCGACCGCGGCCGCCGGCAGATTCATGGTGGCTTCGAACGCGGCCAGCGGCAACAACATCAAGACCGCCAGGGTCGTCGGCGCGGTGTGGGCGGCGATGCCGATTCCGACGATCACGGCGCCGATGACGCTGGCCCCGATCGCCAGGGTCGGAACCGCGGCCGCCGCAGCGGCCGGCGCGGCAGCACGGTCGATCGCCGCCCCCCAATCACGTTGGCGCTGTTCGGCTTGCGTGATCAGAGTGGGCAGCCGGCCGGCCACCCGCAACTCGGCCGAGTGCTCGAGTGCGGTGACCGCCGCGATATCGCGGTCGGATTGAAGCCGGCGGGCAACCGCCTCCTGCGCGTGTACCGCCCGCGCGGCCAGGGCCGGCGCCAGCAGGCCCGCGACCAGCAGGCATATCGCGAGGATGACGGCCGCCGACGGGGAGATCGCGGCGATGACGGCAGTGGCGGCGATGCCGAGGATGCCGGCCACTCCGATCGGGACCAGGGCGCGGACCAGGACGTCGGTGAGCGTGTCGACATCGGCGCCGACCCGGGCCAGCAAATCGCCGCTGTGCAGTCGTGCGGTGACCCCGGCCGGGCCGTGCGCCAGACGGCGGTAGATCTCGCCGCGCGCCTCGGCCGCCGCTCGTAGTGCGGTGTCGTGGGACGCGAGTCGCTCGCAGTACCCCAGGACGCCGCGGGAGATGCCGAACGTGCGAACCGCCACGACGGCCACCGACAGATCCAGCACGGGCGGCATCTGCCACGCCCGGGTGATCAGCCACGCCGACACCCCGGTCAGGGCAAGAGCACTGCCCAGCGCCAGCGAGCCGAGCGTGATCGCCAGTAGCAGCCTTGCCTTGTCAAACGCCGGCATGATGCGCGGCCTCCACCGCGATGACGTGATCGGCAATCCGCACCACAGTGTCGCGATGGGCGACCAGCACGACGGTGGCCCCTTCGGTCGCCCGCCGCTGGATTGCCTGCAGCACAGTGTGTTCCGTCACCTCATCCAGGTGTGAGGTGGGTTCGTCGAGCAACAGGACGGGGGCAGCAGAGCCCAGTGCGCGGGCCAGTCCCAGTCGCTGGCGTTGGCCGAGCGACAGCCCGAACCCGCCGCGGCCCAGCACGGTGTCCATGCCGTCGGGTAATGATTCAAGGACCGCAGCGAAACCCGATGTGTGACAGGCGCTTTGTAGATCCGACAGTGGACCGAACAGGGTCAGGTTCTCGGCGATGGTGCCGGGGATGATCACCGGGCGCTGGGCCAGCCAGGCCAGCTGCCGCCACCACGCGGTGCGTTCCAGGTCGTCGACATCGACGCCGTCGACCGTGACGCTGCCCCGCGTCGGGGTGACCAGTCCGGCGATCGTGAGCAGCGTGGTGGTCTTGCCCGCGCCGTTGCCGCCGGTCAGCACGGTGACTTCGCCCGGACGCAGCCGGCCCGACAACTGGTGCGGCGACAGTCCGTCCCGGCCGGCCACAGACAGCCCGTCGAGCACGATCGTCGCGCCGGCGGCCTCGACGGTGCGGGTGCCGGACGGCGGATCGGGGGACTGCTCGATCAACGCGAACGCCTTGTCGGCGGCGGCCTTTCCGTTCTGTGCGGCGTGGAACTCGACGCCGACGCGGCGCAGCGGCCAGAACACATCGGGTGCCAACAGCAGCACGGTCAGCCCGGCCGCCAGGCTCATCTCGCCGAACACCAGCCGCAAACCGATGCTGACCGCGACGAGCGCGACGCCCAGTGTGGCGATGAGCTCCAGAACGAGCGCCGAGAGGAACGCGATCCGCAGGGTGGCCATCGCCGATCGGCGATGGGCCGCACTGAGTTTGGCGATGCGGTCGGCCGGGCCGTCGGCGCGGCCGAGTGCACGCAGCGTGGGTATGCCCGCGATGAGGTCCATCAGCCGGGCCTGCAGCGTGGTCATCGCTTCCAGTGCGGCCGCCGACCGCTCTGCGGTGGCCAGCCCGATGAGCACCATGAAGATCGGGATCAGCGGCAACGCGACGAGCACGATGACCGCGGACTGGATGTCGTTGAACGCGATGACCACAACGGTGGCCGGGGTGAGGATTGCGGCCAGGAACAACGCGGGAAGGTAGGAGGTGAAATACGGCCGCAGCCCGTCGAGCCCGCTGGTGATCACCGTTGCGGCGTCATCGCGGCGGGTGGCGTCCGCGCCGGGTGCCACGGCGGTGACCGCCCGCAGCACCTGGCCACCGAGATCGGCGATCGCCGCGCTGGAACCGCGTTGGCCCAAACGGCCCTGCAGCCACTGCACCAGCGTCCGCAGCAGCCACAACCCCGCCAGGATCATCAGATCGGCGCGCCAGTACCCGATGCTGCGCGTGGCCGGATCGGTGACGACCCCGGCCACCAGATGGCCGAGGACGACCGCGCCGGCGATCGCGCAGCCGGAGATCACCGTCCCGCATGCGACCGTCGCGACCAGATAGCGGCGCACCGCCGACGAGGCCCGCCACAGACGTGGGTCCAGTGGGCCGGTCCGGCGCGGGCCGCCGGCGCTCAGGACACGCGCCTGCGCGGTAGACCGATCGACTTGGGGATCGACTCGGCGAAGATCCGGTTACGGAAGATCCAGTACGTCCAGGCCTGGTAGACCAGGACGATCGGAGTGAATATCAGTGCGGCCCATGTCATCACCTTCAAGGTATACGGGCTCGAGGAGCCGTTGACGATGGTCAGGTCGTAGGCCGGGTCGATCGTCGACGGCACCAGGTTCGGATACAGCGACCCGAACAGCAGGCTCACCACCGCAGCGACGACGATCGTCGTCGCCAGGAATGCCCATCCTTCGCGGACACCCCAGGCGGCCGCGACGGCGGCCAGCTGGGCCACCACGGCCAACGCCAGCACCACCCACGTCCACGGCTTCCCGTGCGCCAGTTGGGTCCACAGGCCGAACGCGGCTACCAGGACCGTCGCGGGCACACTGAGCTTGCGCGCCAATCCGATCGCGTCGGTGCGCACCGCACCACCGGACTTCAGGGCGAGGAACACCGCGCCGTGGAACAAGAACAGCGCGCAGGTGGCCAGCCCACCCAGCAGGGTGTAGGGGTTCAGCACATCGGTGACCGAGAGCCCCACGACGTTCTTGTCCGGGCCGACCGGCAGACCGTTGACGAGAATCGCGAATGCCACACCCCACAGGATCGCCGGCAGCCATGAGCCGACCGCGATCCCGATATCGCACCACCGGCGCCACTTCGGATCGTCGATCTTGCCCCGCCATTCGATGGCCACGATGCGCGCGATCATCGACAGCAGGATCACCAGCAGCGGCAGGTAGAGCGTCGAGAACACCGTGGCATACCAGTGCGGGAACGCGGCGAACATGGCGCCGCCCGCGGTGATCAGCCACACCTCGTTGCCGTCCCACACCGGGCCGATGGTGTTCAGCACGGCCCGTCGGTGCGCCTCGGCATCGTCCTTGCCGAGCCGGCCGAGCCACGTCATCACCATGCCGACGCCGAAGTCGAATCCTTCCAGGACGAAGAAGCCGAGGAACAGCACCGCCACGATGATGAACCAGAACTGTTGCAGTCCCATGATGTAACTCCTGTCCTTCGGCTCAGTAGGCGAACGACAGAGGCGCGACCTCGTCGTCACCGGGCGGCTTGGGTGGTGCGGGTTCGGAGTCGTGTTCCAGCGGTCCGGCCGTGACGTAGCGGCGCACAAGGTAGAACCAGATCACTGCGAGCACCGCGTAGAGCAACGTGAACGAGATCAGCGACACCCAGACCAGGCCGGGTCCGTGCAGGGACACCCCTTCACGGACAGTCAGCCGAACCAGTTGATCACCATCGGGATTGGGTGCGACCACCCACGGCTGGCGGCCCATCTCGGTGAACACCCAGCCGGCGATGGACGCCAGGAACGGCGTCGGCAGCGTCCAGAGGGCGAACTGGGAATACCACCGGCCGCCGGGCACCCGGCCGCCGCGGGTCAGCCACAACGTGGCCAGCGCGAACAGCAGTGGAAACGCCAGCAGGCCGATCATGGCGCGGAAAGACCAATAGGTGACGAACAGGTTCGGCACATACCACTCCGGGCCGAACTTCTGCTCGTATTGCTTCTGGAGGTCGTTGGTGCCTTCCAGCGTGACGCCGCTGAACTTGCCCTCGGCCAGGAACGGCAATACGTAGGGCACCTCGATGACCCGGGTGATGCTGTCGCAGTTGTTGTGCGTTCCCACGGTCAGGACCGAAAAGCCTGGATCGGTTTCGGTGTGACACAACGATTCCGCGGCAGCCATCTTCATCGGCTGCTGGTGGAACATCAGCTTGCCCTGGATGTCGCCGGTGAAAAACAAAGCGGCGCAAGCAGCCAACGCCACCAGCGAGCCCAGGATCGCGCCGGGTCGATACAGGGCAGAGGCGTCCGGGGCGCCCTTGCTGCGCACCATCCACCACGCGCAGACCGTCGCCACGAACGTCGCGGCAACGAGGAACGACGCCGCCACCGCGTGCCAGAAGGCCGCCACCCCGGTGTTGTTGGTGAACAACTCGGTGATGCTCTGCAGCTCGGCGCGACCGGTCGCCGGGTTGTACCGGGTGCCCACTGGATGCTGCATGAACGAATTCGCCGTGATGATGAAGAACGCCGACAGATTGACCGCGATCGCCACCAGCCAGATCGAGGTCAGGTGCAGCCACCGGGGGAGCCGGGTCCAGCCGAAGATCCACAGCCCGATAAACGTCGACTCGAGGAAGAAGGCGACCAGGCCTTCGAGCGCAAGCGGTGCGCCGAAGACGTCGCCGACGAACCGGGAGTACTCGCTCCAGTTCATGCCGAACTGGAATTCCTGCACGATGCCGGTCGCGACGCCGATCGCGAAGTTGATCAGGAAGATCTTCCCGAAGAACTTCGTCATGCGGTACCACGCCGGGTTGTCGGTCACCACCCAGATCGTCTGCATGACGGCGATCAGCGGCGCCAGCCCGATCGTCAGCGGGACGAAGATGAAGTGGTAGACGGTCGTGATTCCGAATTGCCATCGGGACACGTCAAGAGCACTCATACCGAACTCTCCAAGCACGCGAAAGGCGCGGATCGCCTACCTACGACAGAGTGTAGTAGGAATCCGCGCCGCTCGCGCTAGGGGCTTTCGGCCTTTATTGGAGGTTCTGCGACGCCTTGCGGACCCCGAACGACGCCACGATCTCGAAGACGCCGATCACGATCAGCCAGATGCCCACCACGAGGGTCAGCGTGGCCAGCGACTCGAACGGCGACGCCAGCACCACGATGCCCGCAAGCAGGCTGATGGCGCCCACGAAGATCTCCCAACCGCGGCCGGGGGTGTCGGGATCGCTGATCGCCGAGACCGCGGTGGCCATGCCGCGGAAGATGAAGCCGATTCCGATCCAGATCGCCAGCAGCAGAATGGAGTTCTGCAGGCTGCGGAAGCACATCACCGCCAGAATCAGGGCGGCGGCACCGCTGATGAACAGCAAGACCCGCCCGCCTGCGGACACATGCAGGGTGAAGGCGTGGAATACCTGCGAGATACCCGTCACCAGAAGGTAGGCGCCGAAGAAGATCGCCGCGACCAGGATGGTCTTCGCGGGCCAGACGAGTACCAGGACGCCGAGGGCGAGTGCCAGAACTCCCGACAGCAGAACCGACTTCCACAAGTGCGGCAACAGCGGCGGGGCAGAGGTAGTTGTCATGACACAAAGTGTTTCACAGCGACTTGGCGACTTGCGGTATTTGAGCAGTTCACCGGGTGAAGTGTGCACGTCAGGTTTCCGCGCCGGTGGTTCTGCTGCCGGATGGTTACACCTCTACTACTGTTCCGTTACCGGAAGTACAAAACCTGAACCACGCCATTAGTTTCGGGCGGGAGCCCGGATGCAGTCGAGAGAAAGAGGCAACCGTGCAGAACTGGTGTCGCATTGCTGGAGTGCTCGCCGTGACCGGCGCTCTGGCCCTGTCTGGCTGTAGTAGCAAGAACGAAACGAGCTCGGGTCCGTCGACCGCGACCACCGCCGCCAAGGCGCAGAAGGTCGAGGAGATCGCGGCAGGCGTTCCCGACGACATCAAGAAATCGGGCAAGCTGGTGGTCGGCGTCAACATCCCTTATGCGCCTAACGAATTCAAGGATTCCAGCGGCAAGATCGTCGGCTTCGACGTGGACCTGATGAACGCCATCGCCGCCACGCTCGGGCTGACCGCCGACTATCGCGAGGCCGACTTCGCCAAGATCATCCCGTCGATCCAGCAGGGCACCTTCAACGTCGGCATGTCGTCGTTCACCGATACCAAGGAACGCCAGGAGTCGGTCGACTTCGTCGACTACTTCAACGCGGGCATCATGTGGGCCCAGCGTCCTGGCTCACCGATCGACCCGAACAACGCGTGCGGCAAGAAGGTGGCCGTGCAGGCGACCACCACCGAGGAAACCGACGAGCTGCCCAAGAAGAGCAAGGCGTGCACCGACGCCGGTAAGCCCGCCATCGAGATCCTGAAGTTCGACGGCCAGGACGCGGCCACCAACGCCGTGGTGCTCGGCCAGGCCGACGCGATGTCGGCGGACTCGCCGGTGACCGCGTACGCCATCAAGCAGAGCAACGGCAAGCTGGAGGCCGCAGGCGAGATCTTCGACTCCGCTCCGTACGGCTGGCCGGTCGCCAAGGGTTCGCCGTTGGCGCAGTCGCTGCAGAAGGCGCTCGAGCACCTCATCGAGACCGGTGACTACAAGACGATCGCAGGCAACTGGGGCGTCGAGGCCGGGATGATCACCAAGCCGGTCATCAACGGGGGGACCAACTAAGCCTCATGAGTGTCGACGAGTCGGCCCCATCTGCCATCAACGCGGTACCACTTCGTCATCCCTGGCGGTGGGTGGGGGCGGCCGTCATCATCGTCCTGGCGGCGCTGTTCCTCTACGGCGCGGCCACCAACCCCGCCTACGGCTGGTCGACGTACGGCGAATACCTGTTCAACGAGCGCATCATGCTCGGCGTGGTCAACACGCTGCAGCTGACCGTCTACGCGATGGTGCTGGGCATCGTGCTCGGCGTGATCATGTCGGTGATGCGGCTGTCGCCGAATCCGGTATTCAGTTGGGTGGCATGGGTTTTCCTGTGGATCTTCCGCGGCACCCCGGTGTACGTGCAGTTGGTGTTCTGGGGCCTGATCCCGACGATCTACCAGAACATCCAGCTCGGCATCCCGTTCGGCCCGTCCTTCTTCCATCTCGATCTGCAGGACCTGTCGATACCGTTCCTGCTGGCGGTGATCGGTCTCGGCTTGAACGAAGCCGCCTACATGGCCGAGATCATCCGCGCCGGAATCACTTCCGTGCCCGAGGGGCAGTCGGAGGCATCGACCGCCCTGGGCATGTCGTGGGGAATGACGATGCGCCGCACCGTGCTTCCACAGGCGATGCGGGTCATCATCCCGCCGACCGGCAACGAGGTCATCAGCATGCTGAAGACCACCTCGCTGGTCACCGCCGTGCCCTATTCGTATGACCTGTACAGCATCGCCTCCCGGGAGATCGCGGCCCGGATCTTCGAGCCGGTGCCGTTGTTGATGGTGGCCGCGACCTGGTACCTGGTGGTCACCAGCGTGCTGATGGTGGGGCAGTACTACCTCGAGAAGTATTTCTCCCGCGGCATCTCTCGCAGGTTGACCTCCAAACAGCTCGCGGCATTGGCCAAGGCACAGACCGGTACGGAGGCGGGACACGTATGACAGGCGAACCCATGGTCCGTGCCGAACGAGTGTGCAAGGACTTCGGCGCACTGTCGGTACTGAAAGGCGTCACGCTGTCGGTGGACCCCGGCAAGGTGCTGGTACTGGTCGGTCCGTCGGGTTCCGGGAAGTCGACCTTCCTGCGGTGCATCAATCATCTCGAGAACGTCAGTGCCGGACGGCTTTACGTCGACGGCGAGCTGATCGGCTACCGGGAACGCGGGGGCAAGCTCCACGAGATGGCTCCGCGCGACGCGGCCAAACAACGCCGCGATATCGGGATGGTGTTCCAGCATTTCAACCTGTTCCCGCATCGCACGGCGCTGGCCAACATCATCGAATCGCCGGTGCACGTCAAGCGAGTCAAGAAGGCCGCCGCCGTCGAGCGGGCGCGTGACCTGCTCGCCCAGGTCGGCCTGTCGGACAAGGCCGACGCGTACCCGGCGCAGCTGTCCGGTGGTCAGCAGCAGCGGGTGGCCATCGCCCGTGCGCTCGCGATGGATCCCAAGCTGATGCTGTTCGACGAGCCCACCTCGGCGCTGGACCCCGAACTCGTCGGCGAGGTGCTGGGCGTGATGAAAAAGCTGGCGAGCGAGGGCATGACGATGATCGTGGTGACCCACGAGATGGGCTTCGCCCGCGAGGTCGCCGACGAGTTGGTGTTCATGGACGGTGGGGTGATCGTCGAAAACGGCCCGCCCCGCGAGGTCCTGAGCAACCCGCAGCACGACCGCACCAAGGCCTTTCTGTCGAAAGTCATGTAACTCAGCGTGCAGGTCAGCGCGGACCCGACGGCACCGCTGTGGCGAGCGGCGCAGGTGTTCCGATTGCTCAGTTACGTCTATGCCGGGTATTTCTTCGTCACCCGGATCGGTGAACTCCAGCGACCGGCGCTGGCCTGGGTGTTCTTCGGCGTGCTCAGTGCGTGGACGCTGGCCTGCGCGGCGGCGTATCTGCAGGGCTTCGGCCGGCGGACCGGATGGGTGATCGCCGAGATCGTGATCGTGGTGGCCCTGATGCTGTCCACCGAGTTGGTGGCCTCCGATCAGTGGGTGGCCGACAACCAGTCGCTGCCGACGACGTTGTGGGCGACCAACGCGACGATCTCGGCGGCGATCCTGCTCGGCCCGGTCGGCGGGATGGCGGCCGGCCTGGCCGTGATGGCCGCAGCAGCAACGATGAAGGGCCAGGTCAACCTCGATGTGGGCCGCAATGCGTCGATCGTGATCGAGCTGGCGGTGGGTCTGGCGGTCGGTATGGCCGCGCAGACCGCGCGGCGCGCGCACGCCGAACTGGAACGCGCGGTGCGCCTCTCGGCCGCACTCGAGGAACGTGAGCGGCTCTCCCGTCAGGTGCACGACGGTGTCGTTCAGGTCTTGGCGCTGATGGCCAAGAAGGGACCGGAGTGGGGTGGAGAGGCGATCGAGCTCGGGGAACTGGCCGGTGAGCAGGAACGTGCGCTGCGGCGGCTGATCTCGAGCGTCGGGCCGGAGGAGAGTTCGGGTGCCGTCGATGTGCGGATGCTGTTGTCGCGCCGGGAATCCGACCGGGTGTCGCTGAGTCTGCCCGGTACGCCGGTGCTGCTGGATTCGGCGGTGGCCGTCGAGTTGGATGCGGCGGTGGGCAACGCGCTGGACAACGTCGTCGCCCACGCCGGGCCACGTGCCAGCGCATTCGTGTTCCTCGAGGACGTCGGCGACAGCGTCACGGTCAGCGTTCGCGATGACGGCGTGGGCATCCCGGAAGGCCGGCTGGAGCAGGCCGCCGCCGACGGCCGGGCGGGGATATCGAAGTCGATTGTCGGACGGCTGCATTCACTGGGCGGTACCGCGACACTGTCGACCGACTCCTGTGGAACCGAGTGGGAGCTGAGCGTACCGAGGGGGACCGATGGAGGCTGAGCCGATAACGGTGATGGTGGTCGACGACCATCCGATCTGGCGTGACGCGGTGGCCCGCGATCTCGCCGACGACGGTTTCAGTGTGGTCGCGACGGCCGACGGGGTGGACTCGGCTCGCCGTCGCGCCGCGGTGGTTCACCCGGCGGTGGTGCTGATGGACATGCGACTGGGCGACGGCGACGGTGCGCAGGCCACCGCAGGAGTGCTGGAGGTCTCGCCGAGCTCGCGGGTGCTGGTGTTGTCGGCGTCCGGTGAACGAGACGATGTCCTGGAGGCGGTCAAGGCGGGCGCCATCGGCTATCTGGTGAAGAGCGCGTCGCGGACCGAACTGGCCGAGGCGGTGCGCGCCACCGCCGCAGGACGCGCGGTGTTCACCCCCGGGCTGGCCGGCCTGGTCCTTGGCGAGTACCGCAGGATGGCGAAGAGCCCGGACGGGCCTGCCGCCAGCCTGACCGAGCGAGAGACCGAGATCCTGCGCTATGTGGCAAAAGGGTTGACCGCCAAGCAGATTGGCGCCAAGCTGTCGCTGAGTCATCGCACGGTGGAAAACCACGTGCAGGCCACTTTCGGGAAATTGCAGGTGGCCAACCGGGTCGAGCTGGCCCGCTACGCGATCGAACACGGGCTCGACCAAGAGTGACAACCGGGTAGTACTACTCATCCGCCCCGGCCGGCCGGCGCCGACGATGAATGCCATGAACGATCCGCAGCGTGCTGTGCTGGCCCGGCTGTCCCAGGAATTCGGCGCCATGTCGGCGCAAATGGCCAGGGTGTCGGCCACGCTCAATGAGCTGAATCTCACCCAAGGTGCGCCGCCGCCCCCGGCACCGCAGCCGACTCCGATGCCTTACTGGCAACCGCCGCCCCCCGCGTACGCGCCACCACGGCCGGCGCCACCTCCGGTGAAAGTGGGGGATCCCGATCGGGGCTGGATCGGCAAGGCGCTGGCGGTGGCCGGTGTCGGCGTCACGCTGATCGGCGTTGTGCTGCTGCTGGTGCTCGCCGCGCAGGCCGGCCTGCTGCGGCCCGAACTGCGGGTGGCCGCCGGTGGTGTGCTGGGAGCGGTCCTGGTCGGTATAGGCATCCGCGTGCACGCCCGGCCCGGTGGCCGGGTCGGTGCGATCGCGCTGAGCGCCACCGGGATCGCCGCGCTCTACATGGACGTCATGGCCGTCACGACGATCTACCACTGGGTGGTGGCGCCGGTCGCGCTGGTGATCGGCGCGGTCGTCGGCGGCGGCGGGCTCAGCCTGGCCCGGCGCTGGAACTCCGAGCAGCTCGCCGTGCTGGTGCTGGTGCCGCTGCTGGTGTTGGCCCCGGTCATCACCGACGGCGTGACGCTGCTGCTCATCGGATTCATGATCGCGCTGTCGGCTGCGGCATTGCTGATCCAAATCGGCCGGGACTGGTTGTGGATGCACGCCGCCCGCACCGCGGCGGTGACGCTGCCACTGTTCATCGCGCTGCTGGCCGGCCACTTCGGGTCCACGGCGGACACCGGGCTGCTCGGCGCCGCCACCGGGATCGCCGCACTGCTGAGCATTGTCAGCGCCCTTCTGCTGCTCCCGTCAACCGCCAACCGGGCGTGGATGGCCGTCGTCACCGTCGGCGGCCTGGTTCCGGTGCTGGTCGCCGGCATCGCGGTGGATCGCTGGCTCGCGGTGCTGCTCGCCGGCGCCGTGTCGGTGTTCCTGCTGGCGATCGTGCTGGTCGCCGATCGTCTGCCCGGCGTCGAAGGGGTGGTCGCTCAGGTGTGGTCGGCGGCATCGGCGGCCGCCGCACTGGTGGCGATCACGGTGGCCTTCGATGGCGAGGTGGCCGCGCCGGTCCTGCTGGCGCTGGGCGCCATGGTGGCACTCACCGGGCGACGCGACGTCGTCGCCCGCTGGGCTGCAACGGGATTGGGTTCCGTGGGGGCGCTGATGTTCTTCGGCCACGCGCCCGACATCCTCGCCGACGGCTGGCGCCTCACGGTTGCGGCAGCGGTGTCGACCCTGGTGGGCAGCGTGGTGCTGGTGGTGTGGGCGGCGACCGTGGCGTGGGCCTTCCGCACGGGGTGGGTTGCCGCGGCGCTGGTGTCGGTCTATGCGGTGACCGTGTTCTCCGTGACGGCCGGAGTGCTGATCGGCGGGCCGGAGAAGGGGTTCTTGGCCGGGCACATGGCGGCCACGATCTGCTGGATCGGGCTGGCGGCGGGACTGTTTGCCATCGGACAGCGGGCCGGCGGGCTGGTGCTCACCTCGGCGGCGATGGCCAAGCTGTTCCTGTTCGACCTGGGCACGCTCGACGGCATCTTCCGGGTGGTGGCCTTCATCGTGGTCGGTCTGGTGTTGCTGGCCATGGGCACCCGCTACGCCCGCAGCCTGGCCGCCCGACGTGACGAAGCAGACAGCGAATCCGGGCAGCAGTCGCCGCTTGCGCCGTGTTGAAACTCGCATGACAACGACGACCGGACAACGACGAAACTCCGCAGAGGTAACCGGATTCCAGGCATCACCCGAGCTCGCAGGCAACCTGCAGCGCGTCCTGGTTGATCTCATCGAACTTCACCTGCAGGGCAAGCAGGCGCACTGGACCGTGGTCGGGACGAACTTCCGCGATCTGCATCTGCAGCTCGACGAACTCGTCGACTTCGCCCGCGAGTCCAGCGACACGATCGCCGAGCGGATGCGAGCCCTCGATGCCGTACCCGACGGACGTTCGGACACCGTCGCGGCCACCACCAGCGTTCCGCAGATTCCCGCCTACGAGCACACCACCACCGACGTCGTCGACCTGATCACCACGGCGACTTATGCCGTGGTCGGTACGCTGCGTGACGTCCACGACGCCGTCGACGCCGAGGACCCGAGCACCGCAGACCTGCTGCACCAGGTGATCGACGGCCTGGAGAAGCTGGCCTGGCTGATCAAGTCGGAGAACCGGAAGGTCTAGCCGGTTGGACTCTCGACCCGCCCAGTCTCTTCCTGGGCGGGTCGATCGCTGTCCGCGGCAGGCGCGGGCCGGCGGCTCACCAGATACCAGGTGTGCATGACGCCCTTGCCCTTGACCTCGACGTCGCCACGCTCCTCCAGGACGAAGCGGTCCCGGAGGCGTTCGTATACGTCCTGGGGCACCTGAATGCGTCCTTCGGGGTCGGTGGTCTCCATCCGGGAGGCGACGTTGACCGCGTCACCCCAGACGTCGTAGAAGAACCGGCGCGCCCCGACCACCCCGGCCACCACCGGCCCGGCCGCCATGCCCATCCGCAGCGGCACCGGCTGGCCGTTCGGGTCGCGCAGGTCACGCACCGCCTTAGACATGTCCAGGGCGAGGTTGGCCAGCGCCTCGACGTGGTCGTCTCTGAGCTCGGGAACGCCGCTGACCACCATGTACGAGTCGCCGGTGGTCTTGATCTTCTCCAGGCCGTGCTTGTCGACCAGCCGGTCGAACGTGGTGTAGAGCCGGTCCAGGAAGCGCACCAGTTCGGAGGGTGGAATCTGGCTGGCCCGCTGGGTGAATCCGGCGATGTCGGCGAACAGGATCGAGGCGTCGTCGAAGCGGTCGGCGATCACGCCGCGGGCCGGATCCTTCAGCCGGGCGGCGATGCTGGCGGGCAGGATGTTGGCCAGCAGCGCCTCGGAGCGCAGGTATTCGAATTCCATGGCGGCCTCGGCCCGGGACACCTCCCGCAGGGCGTACCAGACCGTCGCGAACACCATCACGCACGTGGTCACCGTGGTGATGACGAAACCGGTGTTGACCAGCCAACGTGGCTGGATCCCGGTGTCGCCGGGCACCAGGAACTGCGACGCAATGGTCAGCCCAGCGCCGATCGCGACCACCGTCGAGGCCAGCGCGACGTGCTCGACGCCGAGGATCAGCACCGCCAGCGACGCCGACACCAGGTAGTAGAACTGGATGCCGGAGTCCGTCCCCACCTGCCAGCCGACCGTGCTCACCGACAGGAACGCGAAAAACACGAACACCAGGGCGGCGATAATCTCGCCGAAGCGGTGCAGCAGCGGAACGGCGATGAAGATGGCCGCGGTGCCGAGGTTGATCAACCCGATGACGATCAGGCCCGAGCCGGTGACCAGCTGCAGGATTCCCACCACAGCGGTGACGACGGCGGCCATCGCCGCCGCGATGTTGAGCACCCGCTGCCGGCGTTTGATGGATTCGGCCCAGTGCAGGTTGCGGGCGGGAGCACGGCGCTGCATGCGCTCGCAGTCCGCGCGCTGATTCGGCCCGCCCGGCGGCACCGAACCAGCGCATTTCCGCAGGCTGCCCACAATCGCAGCCTATCGGTTGGCCGCGAGCACCGAGAGAAGTTCGAATCCGACGTGGGCAGCGGCGATACCGGTGATCTCCGCGTGGTCGTAGGCCGGCGCCACCTCGACGATGTCGGCGCCGACGATGTCGAGGCCCACCAGACCGCGCAGGGTGTTGAGCAGCTCACGGGAGGTCAGCCCACCGGCCTCGGGGGTTCCGGTGCCGGGGGCGTGGGCGGGGTCGAGCACATCGATGTCGATCGACACGTACACCGGACCGCCCTCGAGCCGCTTGCGCATCCGCTCGACAATGCTTGCGACACCGTCGAATTCGTAATCGTCGGACCGGATGACCTGAAAGCCGAGCACGGAGTCCTGCTCCAGATCGGTCTTGCTGTACAGCGGCCCGCGGATGCCCATGTGCAGCGAGCGCTCCATGTCGATCAGCCCCTCCTCGCTGGCCCGCCGGAACGGGGTGCCGTGGGTGTAGGGCGAGCCGAAGTAGGTGTCCCACGTGTCGAGGTGGGCGTCGAAATGCAGGACAGCCACTTTTCCGTGGTCACGGGCCAGCGAACGCAGGATCGGCAGCGCGATCGTGTGATCGCCGCCGATCGTCAGCACGGTCGACCCGTCCTTGCGGAGATCGGTCATCGCGGTGTCGATCGTGGTGATCGCCTCGTCGATGTTGAACGGGTTGACCGCGATATCGCCGCAATCGGCCACCTGCTGCGTGGTGAACGGGGCGACGCCGAGGGCCGGATTGAAGGGCCGCAGCAGCTTGGACGCGGCCCGCACGTGCGAGGGTCCGAATCGCGCCCCCGGGCGGTAGGAAACCCCGCTGTCGAACGGCACGCCGACGATCCGGACGTCGGCGCCGGGCACCTCGGCGATCCGCGGCAGCCGCGCGAACGTCGACGGCTCGGTGTAACGGGGGTATGTGGTCGCGTCGACTGGTCCGACAATCTCCATGTTTCCTCCTCTGCCGGGCCGATGCGGCGAGGCTAGCCTGCAAAGGTGACCCGCATCGCCTGTGCGCAGATCGCACCCACGCTGGGGGCGGTGGCCGACAACCTCGAGCTGTCCGCGGACGCGGTCGCCGGCGCCGTCGGCCAGGGTGCCGACGTCGTCGTGCTACCCGAATTGGCCACCTCCGGCTATATGTTCGCCGATGCCGACGAAGCCCGCTCGGCGGCGCTGCGACCCGACGATCCCGCGTTCGACGTGTGGCGGGCTGCCGCGGGCGGGGCGATCGTCGTCGGCGGGTTCTGCGAACTCGGCGACGACGGCCTGCTCTACAACAGCGCAGTGGCGCTGGACCGCGACGGGCTGCTCGCCACCTACCGCAAGACCCACCTGTGGGACCGGGAGAAGCTGATCTTCACTCCCGGTGCCGAATTGCCGGCGGTACTGCGGACCCGGCACGGGGCGATCGCGGTGATGGTGTGCTACGACCTCGAATTCGGGGAGGTGACCCGGCGAGTCGCCGTCGACGGCGCCGAACTCATTGCGGCACCGGTCAACTGGCCGGTGTTTCCGCGGCCAGACGGGGAGCACCCGGGCGAAGTGATCACCGCGATGTCCACTGCGCGGCTCAACCGGATCGCGATTGCGGTGTGCGACCGCGCCGGCGAGGAGCGCGGGCAGCTGTGGACTCAAGGCAGCGCGATCATCGACCCCGACGGCTGGGTGGTCGCCGAAGCCGGTCCCGGATCTGCGCTGGTGGTCGGCGACGTCGACCTGTCGGAGACCCACGACAAGTCGCTGACGGAGCATGTCGACGTGCTCGCTGACCGGCGTATCGACTTGTACTGAGAGAGCTACCGCTATGACAACTCGAGGTGTTCGGCTCTGGCAGGTTGTAGTGGGAACCGTGCTGTTCTTCGGTGCCGTATTGGCGGCCGGCCTGGGCGTGGCCACTATCGCCTCCGGTGCTCCGACCTGCACGAACGTCAGCCCGACCACCACGATCTGTCAGAGCCCGGGCAACGCGCAGATCACCACCTCACCCGGCACCATCGCCACTCCGAACTGGGGTTGGCCGTTCTGGGGCGGCGGATTCATCATTTCGATCGGCTGACGGCCTCAATTGAAGGTGACTTTTTGCCCTTACGAGGGTTTGCCTGGACGGTATGCTGCCCTCATCGGGCCGAGCTTGGTCGGCCGCACGACGACGGGGAGTAGGGAAAATTATGAGCGCTGGTCGACTGAGTCGCCAGATTGCACTCTTTGCTGGCGGGGTCGCGATCGTCGGGATGGGGGCGTTGACCGCCTGCAGCTCGGACGCCAAGGAGAGCCCGTCCACGACCACAACGCCGTCGTCGTCCGTGACGCCGTCGCCGACGGAGAAGGCAGTGGGCCCGGGCGGGCCCAACTCGTTCTCGCCGACGGTCAACCCGGCACCTCCAGGTGCGGTGTGCAAGGAAGTCGTCGGCAACAACTGCGTTCGCTGACGTACTCCGGCGCCGTCCCCGCGATCAGGATCCCGCGGGGACGGGAACGCCGGCCGGGATGCCCGCACTGGGGATGTCGCAGCGGCTGCGGAAATCGTTCGCGGGCTGGCGAAGCGCCTTGATCTCGTCGCGCACCTGCGGGTTGGCGGCCAGGTAATCCTGGACCTTGGCGCGGATCTGCTCTTTCGGCAGGCCCCGCAGGCTGGTGAGGTAATCGTTGACGTCGGGGTGGGTGTACAGGTAGCCCGACATTGCGAACCCGACCCCTGACATGATGCCGGCCATATCGGCCGACGTGCAGTTCGGCGCCGGATCGGCGGTGGCGAGGCCGGGGACGCCGACAGCAAGAGCGCTGGCGGCCAACGTGATCGCGGCCGCCCGACGCACAGCGCGGGTGATGGTCATGGCCTCACACTGTACGACTGTGAGTTCCTCCGATTTGGCGTTTGTGAGGCCTGCTGACCGCGCGGGGAGTCGGCGTCACAATCGTGGCAGCGGCCAACGCCACGAGCGCCCCACCCAGAATCATGCCGCCGATGACATCGGTGAAGATGTGTGCGCGGACGTACAGTGCGAGCCAGGCGACCGTGAGGACGCCTGCCACCGCCACAGCTGACATCAATATCTGCACTGCGCGACTCCGCCCGACACCGAGGCACACCGCAATCGTCCCGAACAACGTCGCAGCTCCTGTGACATGGCCGGACGGGAACGAATGCGCGTAGAAATCAAGGATCGACCAGTCGGGCACCGAGTCATTGCGCAACTGGGCGAGATTCTCGGGCGACCGTTCGACTGTCGCCTTGAGTGTCTGTTCGATCACTGCGCCGGCGCCAACCGTCCCTGTCACGACAACGAGTCGCAGCACGTCTCGCGCCTGCAACGCCAGCAGCGCTCCGCTCACCAGCCCGGCTATCGCGACATGGACGGGTTTACCGATGAAGGTGAAAATGCCGTCTTCGTCGCCTTGCCACCTGTGTGACCGGTGGGCGTCGAACCAATTCCACACCGACGTGTCGAGCCCGGTCATCCACCAGGAATTGATCTCAATTGCCAGCACGGCCAGGACGACGAGGAGAACCCCGGAAAGGAAGATCAGCGTCAGTCGGCGCCGACGGGACATGGTATCGATGCCGATGATTGTGCCCTCGGTGAGATTCGAACTCACACTGCACGGGTTTTGAATCTGGATATGGTGGATTTTAGACCTGCGACGATGCTTCGTTCGGTGCTAAAACTGCAGATCAGAGTATGTATGCGTATGTGTTGATATGTACTCTTGGGTGTTGTTGTGTGTAGCAGGTGTGTAGTGGCTTGGTGAGGGAATGCCAGTTCAAGGCACTCATATCGGTGGCGGGCGCGATCTCAACAACTACTGAATTGCCTGCGTGAGAGGGGGCGACGTGAGCGATCCAGGTCGAGCGAGTCTGGAGTTGCCACAGTTGGGGCTTCACCACCTCCAAGCTTTGAGTGCCTCATGGCTGCGTCGCCTTGCCGGCGAGGCTGGATGGGATGTAAGCCAGACCGGCCTGCAAATGTGGCCGTTCGTCGTCGGCCCGCAAGACGGTCTACATATTTCGATAGACCCGCTGGAGTCCGCTCCATGGATCGCAGCAACTTCCAGCGACCCCAGCCGCCAAGAAGAGGTGGACGCCCTCGTTGTGCGCTGTGGGGCGTTGACTTCCGCCGCGACAGCGACCGCCGAGGGGCTCGGTGGCTATGTCTGGTATCAGTGCTCTCTGCAGACTGAGCAGTTAAATCTTGCCGATCCGCTATTCCAGTCGCGCATGCAAGAGCGGCTCTATTCGACAACGCACATCACAGGTTGGCGGCGCCTTGGTGAGGGGTTGCTGCTCAACTTCAACGAAGCTGCGCCTGAGGGAGACGGCCCGCCGTCCGATCTCGCTATGTTCCGCCCACCTACAACCGTCGATGTCTACATGGCTCTCGGCGGACCGATTGATGGACCGTTCACTCGTCCCGCCGTGCAGGCGATGGGCGAGGTGACCGCGGCGATCTGCACATTTGCACTTGGGCGGCCCGTGGACTTGCCCCCCACAATCTGGCCCGTTAGCAGCGACATGCTGCCCGAGCTCGAATCTCGGATGGCAGACCCGAGCATTCTGACCTTGGCTCGACATGGCAGGCCGCTTGATATTTTCGGTCTCGCAAACGAAGACAGAATGAGCTGGGACCGCGTTCGGGGCGCATTACTGAGCTATGACGCCGCGCTACGTGCGCAACGCGAGCAGGTTGCTGTCATCCTCTATGTCGTTGCCGCTGAGTGCCTGACGAATCCGTTCCAGCCTTGGAAGACCGAACGGCTGACTACGAGGTTCATCAAGTTTTTTGACGACCTCATGCCGGAGCACCTCGATGAGATGGTTCAACACGATAATTTCGAGCAGGCTTTCGGCATCGTTCGAGGAGTCAAACAGCCGAAAACTTTGCGACGCAATCTGCTTGGAAATCTATATGGATTCCGGTCTGAGCCCGTTCACGAAGGTCTCGCGATGGCTTACGAAGGGATGTCGCTCGCTGGCGCGGCAGGGCAACGTCGAATGCTGGCGCTCTGGTTTGCAGAGTGGGCGATTCTCCATTACTTAGAATCACGCCGAACGAGCCTGATCGGTCACCGAGTTACCGACCCGGATTTCGAGATTCCAGAAACACTGGATGGAGTCTCGCGGTATTTCAGTGAGTATCGAGGGATGGCTGGGGGAGCCCTGCCGCCGGTCGACGTATGGGGTGGAGCCATCGACAGAACACTGAAGCGGCAGCCGGTAACGATTTCTGGTGAACCTGGTGGCGCGGTGGGATGGTTCGGCGATTAGACTGAATCGGGCGCGAATCTGTCTGGTTCACAGGTGATCTCGAGCAGGATTAGTGGCGTAGGGCCGCTTCCCCGCAACACGACGTCGCCCCCGAGTACTTCGTTGATTCTGTCGAGTGTTGGCTGGAAGTTCTCGAAATTCTCAGCTAATGCGTCGTCTCTGCATATGCGTTGGCCCAGCCCCACTTTGCGCAGCTGCTCAATTCCTACCGAGGCCCTCACACTCACGCATGGCACTATCTATAAGCCGCCGCACCCGCCCGCGCGCGACGTGAGGCACGACCCTCGCGATCAAGGACTCAGTGGACGCGCGGCCGAGTGGCACCAAGGCTTTCAGCTCCGGTCTCGGGCGCGTCAGTGAAGGCGCGCGCACAAAGCCGAGCTATCGACGGACCAAATCAAGGCCTTCCGCCACGGCCGCCGCGACTGGAGCTACGAACTTTCGGGATCGACTTCTGCCATTTATCAACCGGGTGAAGCTTTTCGATTAACCGTTTGAGCTTTTCATCTGCAACCAAGGGGCTCCCGTCGTAGAGAACGGTATGCAGATCGCCCGACTTCGCGTCAAATATCAGTGCTGCCGCGCGCGAAAAGCCCATTTGATACTTCTTCGCACGGATGTAGTCCGTCAGAAGCGTCGTTGCGGACCCGAATTCTGGCGTCGCCGAATCCTCGACCGCCCAAACTAGGAGCCACGCGTCCGCGCGATTCGAACCGTATGGTCGAGTGACATGGTGGCCATGCCCGTCAACACGGAACCTTTTAACCAGTTCACGGGAGGTGTTCATCCATTCTTGCTGAGTACGCGTGGAGCCCGAGAGCAGAGTGGCTCCGATACTGCACCAACCGCTGCCTTTCCGGCTCTGCAACTCTCTAACCAGTGCCATCGTTGGCGAACCCGTGATTTCGGGCTTGGCAGCGGGCACATCCGACACCCCCGTCTCATACGCGTGCCACGCGTCGAGCGGATCCGTTCGGCTAGTGATGAATTGACGAGCTTGCCCTTTCCTCCTCCGGCGGTCGCCGGTCCGCACGTTGGTCATATGCGGAAGCTCGGCTTTCATCACGTCGGGGTCCGGCTGAACGTATAGACCGTTCTCGAAGAAGTAGAGAAAGAAGTCGAGCTCGTCCACGGCAGCGAACATGACTGTGGCCTCCGGATGCCTACGGCGCCGCAAATAGAGCAAGAACATTGCGGTAGCGGACGGGTCCACGAGTTCGATTACTAGTCTCAAGTCGTTCAAGGAGACGGTCCATGGGATGTTGTCTGCGTCGAGCAGGCCCGCTTGGAGCAAGTCGGCGGTCGCTGTGCTCACCCCAGACAAGTCTTCCAGACTCACTGCCATAGTGTGGATTTCGCGAATGTTCTCCGTACTTACCCAGCTACCGTCTCGAAGGCGGAATCCGCCATCCTTTTCCATCCGCTCCTTCAACCGGCCGGCCTGCTCTGCCGCTTTCGTCACGATCCGAACCAAGTCACTGCGAAGTCGGCGAGTATTGCCAGCCCGCGCGCTAGGAGCGAGAGCGACTGCTTTCTCCTCGGCGATGATCGCTATGTCATCGAGCACGAACAGGAGGTCGCCTTCGACCAGCTTTGTATAGCCTGCCGGATCACCTGCCTCCTCGAGATCGCTGGCAGGAACGAAGTACTCGAAACCTGAACGAATATCCGCGCCCGGTAGTACACGACTGAGGCACTTAGATGTCTCATCCTCTAGGTATTTGCCGCGGTGAGACTGGTATTCGTTCCACGATGGGGACTGTTTCAACCGCTGCTCGAAGTTTTCGCGAATCGCAGGGAGAGCCAAGGAAGGATGCACGAGCATGAAGCGGCCATTCCCGTCCGAGATGACTGGGTTCGTCCTGAGCGCGTTATCACCGGTAGTGAAGTTCGAAACGACCTCTTCGGGCGATCCAAGCTCGGTCGGTAGAACGAACTGGTTCAGAACGGCAGTGACCGTATTTTCGGAAGTTCCTAGCTTTGCCGCTATCTCAGCTGAGCTTACCGATATGTCATCATCAGATGGGTCCCAGGTTCCGTTCAGTCTGTTGCGAATGGATTCTTTCTCAGCGTCCGATAAATCCTCCTGATTGGCCATGCCCTCCTGAAGTTCGACCATCATTGCAGAAAGCCGATCATTGAACTTATCGGTCTGAATTTCGTGGCAGGCTTCCAACACGTTGATGGCGTCATTGAGATCGAAGGATAGGAGATTTATTAGAACGGTTTTCATCTGCGGGGTATCGAATAAATCCGTCAAAGTTGTTTTCACCATGTCGGCATATGATGATTCGCGGAGCAAGACTTCACTCGCTCGCGTGCTGGCCTGAATCTTGGCCATGGGATCAAGGGTGCCATCCTCGATAGCACGGAAAAGACCAATCATCGCCGAGAGCTGTATGATCCTATCTACGGCAGTCTTCCACTCTCCAATTTCGGCCCATATTTGTGGTGGATCGCCTTCTTGAGTCCTCGGGCTGGTGGCGGAAAGCATGGTTAGTAACTCGATTCGCGCTGGTCCGCCTTCAGTGTCCATGAAATTGGCGCCGCGCATAAAGGTCCAAGGCAACAGATTGATCCGGGCAACCTCGCAAACTGCGAATGTAGAGTGTCGGCTCAACCTGGTCGACAGCGATGAAATGGTCTTCGTCAACTGTTGTTCCAGCCATGGGAGTGTGGCATCGCCACCCGGTGACCGTTGGAGCAAAGCCGCAGACTCTGCGAGCACAGCCATCACTATTGCGCCGTGTCGGTCGATGCCCATGTCGACCCCTTCTGCCTTGTTCCGACGGCGGCGCCGCGTCTCGCGGCGCTTTGTCCTGGAGGTCATCTCCCGATGGTCACACGTACAGGCGATTGGCCGCGACGCAATTTTTCTTGGGGGACTGCTCTGCGCGAATTTCGAGCTTCGTAGACGGGCGGCGCGAGGAGGCGACGTTCACCCAGTTTCCACATAGTCCGAAACCTGAGCCGTTCTTGACGATCTCCGCAGGTCAGCGCGACGCGTATTGGCCGCACTAAATGGATTTCGCATCCGTTTAGTGAGGAGCAACGCGCTGACCTGCGCGGATGCTGTGTTTACTACACTTGAGCGTCCGGTGCACGCCCGTGAATGTCACATCAATAATGCCGCCGGCTAGCTAACTCTTCTTGACTGGGTTCCATATGGTGCGAAGCTAAAGCCCCTTTGTGGGATCTCCGCAGGTCAGCGCGACGCGTATTGGCCGCACTAAATGGATTCCCATCCGTTTAGTGCGGCGCAACGCGCTGACCTGCGCAGATGTTGTGTGT
Organism: Mycolicibacterium vinylchloridicum; assembly: GCF_013404075.1. Lineage (GTDB taxonomy): Bacteria > Actinomycetota > Actinomycetes > Mycobacteriales > Mycobacteriaceae > Mycobacterium > Mycobacterium vinylchloridicum. Next base: position 87,740 of record NZ_JACBJQ010000020.1, on the reverse strand, counting down.
AGTAGGTGTGTAGCGTAGCAGTTCCAATTGCATTGCGAGATAGGCTAAGTACATGCTTCTACGTGCTGTTATGCGGTGCCCTCGGTGAGATTCGAACTCACACTGCACGGGTTTTGAATCCGTTTCCTCTGCCAGTTGGGATACGAGGGCCGGCCGCTGCTGCGGCGGTGTTCCACCATAGTTGATGGGCTGGGGAATACAGCTAACCGGTGGGTGGTGGCAGCCCGAGGTGGCTGTTTGCCGCTCTCCAGGCAACAATGGCCGCATGACCGACGCCCCAGACCGTACATCCCGCCGGGTGCTGATCGCCGAGGACGAGGCGTTGATCCGGCTGGATCTGGCCGAAATGCTTCGTGACGAGGGTTATGAAGTGGTCGGCGAGGCCGGTGACGGCCAAGAAGCTGTCGAGCTGGCCGAGCAGCTACATCCCGACCTGGTGATCATGGACGTCAAGATGCCGCGTCGCGACGGGATCGACGCCGCTGCCGAGATCGCCAGCAAGCGGATTGCGCCGATCGTGGTGCTCACCGCGTTCAGTCAGCGTGACCTGGTGGAGAAGGCTCGCGATGCCGGAGCGATGGCCTACTTGGTCAAGCCGTTCTCGATCAGTGATCTGATCCCGGCCATCGAGGTCGCGGTCAGCCGGTTCAGCGAGATCGCCGAGCTCGAGCGCGAGGTGGCCAACCTGTCCGACCGGCTGGAGACCCGCAAGCTGGTGGAGCGGGCCAAGGGGCTGCTGCAGACAAACCAGGGCATGTCCGAGCCGGAGGCGTTCAAGTGGATTCAGCGAGCCGCCATGGACCGGCGGACCACGATGAAGCGGGTGGCCGAGGTCGTTTTGGAGACTCTCGACACGCCCAAGGATGCATCGCCCTCCAGTTGATCGGTTAACGCTGCGTTTCCTCTGACCGCGCCGTTTGTCGCGATACGGAATATGCTCACGGCCAGGCGTTGGCCAAGATCACGCGCTGCGGTCACAGGTTGACTATGTTCAACCGCAGTGTCGAGGGGCGGACCCAGATCGTGGTTGGCGACGTCGGCGCCGTGAAACTACTGACCCGGAGGTGAAACGTGCGCGGACGCGCGACACGCAGTGCAATCGCCGCTAGCTCGGCGTTGTTGGCAGTGTTCGGAATCGCGGGCTGCAATCAGCAGACCCCGTCCAATGGTGGGAATTCCGCGCAGAGCGATCTGAAGATCGTCGAGCAAGTCCAGATCGACCAGGACGGCAAAGAGGTCAAGTCGGATTCGGGCACCGCCCCGGCCGACCCGGCCGGTGACGGCAAGGCCAGTTGCCCGCCGGTGTCGATCGCGATGGCCGGGGCGCTCAACGGCCCGGATGCCGCGCTCGGCATCAACATCAAGAACGGCGTGCAACTGGCCATCGACAAGCACAACGCGGCCAACCCCGGCTGCCAGGTGCAGCTGAAGCCGTTCGACACCGAAGGTGACCCGCAGAAGGCCACCGCGATCGCTCCGCAGATCGTCGACGATGCCTTCACCATCGGGCTCGTCGGCCCGGCGTTCTCCGGCGAGACCAAGGCCACCGGCGCGGTGTTCGACCAGGCAGGTCTGGTCGCGGCCACCGCGTCGGCCACCAACGTCACGCTGTCCGAACAGGGTTGGAAGACCTTCTTCCGCGGCCTGGCCAATGACGGTGTGCAGGGCCCCTCGGTTGCCAACTACATGAAGAACACCCTGGGCGACAAGAAGGTCTGCGTCGTCGACGACAGCACCGACTACGGTGTCGGCCTGGCCCAGGCTGTCCGCGAGACCCTCGGCTCGGTGGCCGACTCGGCCTGCAACATCTCGGTCAAGAAGGGCGACAAGGACTTCTCGGCCGCGGTGACCCAGGTCAAGGGCCAGTCGCCGGACTCGGTGTTCTACAGCGGCTACTACGCCGAAGCCGCTCCGTTCGTGCAGCAGTTGCGCGACGGCGGTTTCACCGGCAAGTTCGTCAGCGCCGACGGGACCAAGGACCCGGAGTTCGTCAAGCAGGCCGGGCAGTCCTCCAAGGACGCCATCCTGTCCTGCCCGTGCGGCCCGGCCACCGGTACTTTCGCCGACGAGTACACCAAGAAGTTCGGCCAGGCGCCGGGCACCTACAGCACCGAGGGCTATGACCTCGGAACTGTTCTGCTGAAGGGCATCGACGCCGGCAAGATCACCCGTCCGGACCTGCTCGACTGGGTCAAGAACTACGACGGGCAGGGCGTTGCCCGCAAGTACCAGTGGACCGACAAGGGTGAGCTGACCACCACGCTCATCTGGATCTACAAGGTTCAGTAGTCGATTCGCGAGACGCGTCCGGGACCGTGAGGCTCGGACGCGTTTCGTTTACACCGGACCGTAAGGAGTCGCCCCGGGATGATCCACGAGTGCCTCGGTCAGTACGCCTGCCTCGCCAGCGACATCGGATTCAATATCGATAACCTGCGAAATGGCTTCTGGCAGTTGACCATCGATGGATTGTCCTGGGGTGCGATCTACGCACTGGTGGCGGTCGGCTACACCCTGGTGTTCGGTGTGCTGCGACTGATCAACTTCGCGCACTCCGAGATCTTCATGCTGGGAATGTTCGGCGCATACTTCTGCCTGGACATGATCCTGGGATTCACACCCAGTGGGAACGCCTACAACAAAGGCGTACTGCTGACGGTGTTCTATCTCGCCATCGCCATGTTGTTCGCCATGTTGGTATCCGGCACCGCCGCAATGGGTTTGGAGGCCGTGGCGTATCGGCCGCTACGCCGGCGAAATGCGCGGCCGCTGACCTTCCTGATCACCGCCATCGGCATGTCGTTCGTGTTGCAGGAGTTCGTGCACTTCGTGCTGCCCAAGATCATCAAAGGCTACGGCGGCAGCAACGCCCAGCAGCCGATCATCCTGGTACAGCCCAAGAGCCAGTTCGAGGTCTTCGGCGCGACCGTCTCGAACGTGACCATCGTGGTGGTCGCCGCCGCGTTGGTGCTGGCGATGCTGACCGACGTCGCGATCAACCGGACCAAGTTCGGCCGGGGAATTCGAGCGGTGGCCCAGGACCCGACCACGGCGACGTTGATGGGGGTATCCCGGGAACGAATCATCATGACGACGTTCCTGATCGGCGGTCTGCTGGCCGGTGCGGCCGCGCTGCTCTACACGCTGAAGGTGCCGCAGGGCATCATCTACTCGGGCGGATTCCTGCTGGGGATCAAGGCGTTCTCGGCCGCGGTGCTCGGTGGCATCGGCAACCTGCGTGGAGCGCTGCTGGGCGGCCTGATCCTGGGCATCATGGAGAACTACGGCCAGGCGGTGTTCGGCACCCAGTGGCGCGATGTCGTCGCCTTCGTGCTGTTGGTGCTGGTGTTGCTGATCAGGCCCACCGGGATACTCGGTGAAAGCCTCGGAAAGGCGCGGGCATGACTCACCAGGCGGCACCAGGGAAATGGAGCGGTCGGCTGCTGGCCCCTGGGGATCGGCTGCGGGAATGGTGGTCGAACCTGAGCCGGGTGCAGAAGTGGGCCGTCGGCGTAGTCGGCTTCACGCTGCTGGCGTTGTCGCCGCTGTTTCCGCCGCCGTTCCTCGATACACCCGGAATCAGCTTCGGCGGCACCATGGCTCAGTTCGCGATGGTCGCGATCATCGCGATCGGCCTGAACGTCGTGGTCGGCCAAGCCGGCCTGCTCGACCTGGGCTACGTCGGGTTCTATGCGGTTGGTGCCTATACCGTTGCGCTGCTGACCAGTCCCGACAGCCCGTGGAACCGGGTCGGCACCTCCGGTCTCTTCGCCGAGAAATGGGCCTGGCTGGCCTGCGTGCCGATCGCGATGGCCGCTACCGCGATGGCCGGACTGATCCTCGGTATCCCCACCTTGAGGCTGCGCGGCGACTACCTGGCCATCGTCACACTGGGTTTCGGTGAGATCATCAGGCTCTTGGCCGACAACCTGTCCGACATCACCAATGGCTCACGCGGGCTCAATCAGGTGGCGTATCCGCACATCATCGAGACGGCCAAATATCCCGACGGGGTGTTCTCCAGCGGCAATTCGTCGGGCGAAGCGAATTACGGGACGTGGTGGTTCTGGCTGGGCTTGATCCTGATGGTCGCCATCCTGCTGCTGGTCGGCAATCTCGAGCGCAGCCGTGCGGGCCGGGCCTGGGTTGCCATCCGTGAGGACGAAGACGCCGCGGAAGTGATGGGTGTCAACACCTTTCGGTTCAAGTTGTGGGCATTCGTGATCGGGGCCGCGATCGGTGGGCTGTCCGGGGCGTTGTACGCCGGCCAGGTGCAGTACGTCGCGCCGCCGACGTTCAACATCATCAACTCGATGTTGTTCCTGTGTGCGGTGGTGCTCGGCGGGCAAGGCAACAAGCTCGGTGTCGTCTTCGGCGCCTTCGTGATCGTCTACCTGCCCAACCGAATGCTCGGCGTGCAAGTGCTGGGGATCAACCTCGGCGACCTGAAGTACTTGTTCTTCGGCCTGGCACTGGTGGTGCTGATGATCTTCCGTCCGCAAGGCCTGTTCCCGGTGCGCCAGCAGCTGCTGACCTACGGCAAGCGAGCCCGCTACCTGTTGCGCAGCGCCGACGAGACGAAGTCGGCCGCATGACCGCGCCTGCAGGCGGGCCCACCCAGGACGACCCGGACACCCCGATCGACGAGAGTCTGGCCGTCTTCACCCGCGACGTCGACGTCGCCGAGGGCGAAACCCTGTTGGAGACCAAGGATCTGACCGTGAAGTTCGGCGGCCTGACCGCCCTGGATTCGGTGAGCTTCGAGATCAAGCGTGGCGAAATCCTCGGGCTGATCGGGCCCAACGGCGCAGGCAAGACCACCTGCTTCAACGCGATCACCGGTGTCTACCGGCCCAGCTCGGGTTCGGTGACATTCGACGGGGCGCCGCTGGGGCGGATCAAGCGTCATCAGATCACCCGGCGGGGGATCGCCAGGACCTTCCAGAACATCCGGCTGTGGGGCGAGATGACCGCCCTGGAGAACGTCGTCGTCGGTACCGACGCCCGGCACAAGACGTCGGTACCCGGAGCTCTGGTGCGCACGCCGCGGCATCGGCGCGAGGAGCGGTCGGCCATCGAAAAGGCCGCTGCGCTCTTACAATTCGTCGGCATCGCGCACCGCGGTGAGGAGAAGGCCAAGAACCTGCCCTACGGCGACCAGCGGCGCCTCGAGATCGCCCGCGCGCTGGCCACCGAACCGAAACTGCTGTGCCTGGACGAGCCGGCAGCCGGGTTCAATCCCAGCGAGAAGGCCGCACTGATCGAGCTGATCCGCGCCATCCGCGACGACGGGTACACGGTGCTGCTCATCGAGCACGACATGCGGTTGGTCATGGGTGTGACCGACCGGATCGTGGTCCTGGAGTTCGGTCGCAAGATCGCCGACGGGCTGCCCGCCGAGATTCGCGAAGACCCGGCCGTGATCGCGGCCTATTTGGGGGTGCCCGATGACCAGCTCTGAGGCGCAGGTGCTGCTCGAGATCCGCGACGTCGTCGTACACTACGGCAGGATCGAAGCGCTGCACGGGGTTTCGCTCGAAGTGCGCCAGGGTGAGCTGGTCACACTGCTGGGATCCAACGGCGCGGGAAAGACCACGATGATGCGGGCCATCTCCGGTCTGCGGCCGTTGTCGTCGGGTTCGGTGTGGTTCGAAGGCCGTGACATCAGCCGGGTCAAGGCGCATCAGCGCGCGATCGACGGTTTGATCCAGGCTCCCGAGGGTCGGGGTGTGTTCCCCGGTATGAGTGTCACCGAGAACCTCGAAATGGGTTGCTACGGCCGCAAGTTCGACACCAAGGCGGCACACCGTGAGCGGTTGGACTGGGTGTTCGAGACCTTCCCGCGGCTGGCGGAGCGGCGCACCCAGGTCGGCGGCACCCTGTCCGGCGGCGAACAGCAGATGCTGGCCATCGGGCGCGCACTGATGGCGCGGCCGCGGGTGCTGCTGCTCGACGAGCCGTCGATGGGGCTGGCGCCGATGATCATCTCGCAGATCTTCAAGATCATCTCCGAGATCAACGCCCAGGGCACCACCGTGCTGTTGGTGGAACAGAACGCCCAGCAGGCGCTGAGCCGCTCCGATCGCGCTTACATCCTGGAGACCGGGACGGTGACCCGCAGCGGGCCGGCCCGAGAGTTGTTGGCCGACGACAGTATTCGCGCGGCCTACCTCGGGGTGGCCTGACCCGCGGGCATCCGCCAACGGTTTGACTTGGAGCGCGCTCTAACTTCTAACCTGATGGTGTGACGGACGGAAATGATGTATCCGGTCTGACGGTGGCTGAGATGGCGGCTGCCACGGGCGTGTCGGCGCACACCCTTCGGTATTACGAGCGCGCCGGGCTGATTCACCCCATCGCACGGAATCCGGGGAACCAGCGCCGGTACTCGGAGTCGGATGTCGAATGGGTCAACTTTCTCCTACGGTTGCGCGAGACCGGCATGGCGATCGCGAGGATGCGGGAGTACGCGAAGCTGCGCGCCGAAGGTCCGGCGACCGTCGAGGCGCGCCTGGGCTTGCTCGAAGTCCATCGAGCTGGGCTGCGGGAGCAGATCGCGTTGTTGTCCAGCCATGAGAAGGCCCTCGAAGCCAAGATCGCGACCTACCGTCACGAGCTCGCCGATTCTCGAGGACCGCAACCAGGGAGCAGACACCAATGAATGAAGCCACCACCCGCACAGAGCGCTACGAGCACGGCCTGGCAGTGCTCGACGCGGTCGACGGCACAGCCGGTGCCAACGTGATCAACGCACTGAGCGACATTTCCCCTGAACTGGGACACCAGGTTGTGGCTTGGGGATTCGGGGAGATCTACTCCCGGCCCGGGCTCGAACCTCGCGATCGGCAGTTGGTGACGCTCGGGATGCTGACCGCACTGGGTGGCTGCGAGCCGCAGCTCGATGTTCACATCAACGCGGCCCTCAACGTCGGGCTCAGCCCGCAGCAGATCATCGAGGCGCTCTTGCACTCGGCCGTCTACTGCGGATTCCCGCGGGCCCTGAACGCGACGTTCACCGCAAAGAAGGTGTTCGCCGAGCGAGGGCTCCTTCCGATCGGGTGATGCCGGTCTATCCGGTCACGGTGAGCACGCGCGGGCCGTGTTCGGTGATGGCGATGGTGTGCTCGGAGTGTGCGGTATTGGAGCCGTCGGCCGATCGAAGCGTCCAGCCGTCCGGGTCGACGGTCAACCGGCTGGTGCCGCGTCCCCACCACGGCTCCAGCGCCAGTGTCAGCCCCGGCCGCAGCGCCATGCCGCGTCCGTGCCGGCCGCGATTGGGGACGTGCGGATCCTCGTGCATGGTGCGGCCCAGACCATGGCCGCCGAAGTCGGTGTTGACGGCGTATCCCGCCGCCGCGGCCACCTCGCCGATGGCCGCGGAGATATCGCCGAGGTGACCGCCGGGGACCGCGGCGGCGATACCGGCCGCCAGGGCCCGTCTGGTCGACTCGATCAACGCGGTATCGGCCGGATCCGCGGTGTCGCCGACGACCACCGTGCGCGCGGAGTCGGCCACCCAGCCGTCGATCGAGACCGCGAAGTCCATCTTCAGCAGATCGCCGTCGCGCAAAACGTAGTCCCACGGAAGTCCGTGCAGCACAGCATCATTAACCGACAGGCAGATGACGTTACGGAAGGGACCGCGACCGAACGACGGTGCGTAGTCCCAGTAGCACGAAACCGCGCCGCGCTCGGCCACCATGTCTCGGGCCTGGTGTTCGAGCTGCATCAGGTTGACCCCGGGCTCGGCGCTGGCCGCCAACGCGGCGAGCACCTCCGCCACGAATTGGCCGGTGACTGCCATCTTGTCGATTTCCTTGGCGGTCTTGAGTTCGATCATCCCGGGCAACTCCTTCTGTCGGTATTTTTATACCGTATGCTGGCTCGTATGGTTCGCGTACCGCTGAGTCCCGAACAGATCCGAGCCGGCCAGCGCCTTGGGGCGCTGATCAGAACGGCGCGGGCCGGACGGGCACCTGAGGTCATCGCCAGGGATGCCGGAATCTCCCCGGAGACCCTGCGCAAGATCGAAGTCGGCAGGCTGCCCAGCCCCAGCTTCGGGACGGTGGTAAGTCTGTGTGACGCACTGGGTTTGCCGCTTCAGGAGGCTGTCGAGGTCTGGCGCGGGCAGGACGGCGCGGTCAGTCGACGCGAAACCGCTTGATCCTCGACGTCGCGCCCGATGCCAGCGTGACGGCGCTGCGGGGCACACCCAGATGGGCGGCGAGCAACCGGGCCGCGGCCTCGGTGGCCTTGCCCTCGATCGCGGGTTCGCGCACGTAGATCGTCAGCGCACCGTCGCCGGCCATCTCGACCAGCGGCCCCTTGCGGCTGCCGGGCTTGACGGTGACGACGACGGTCTGGGCCACCTACCGGGCGACGACCACGGAGGAGCCATGGCCGAACAGACCCTGGTTGGCCGTGACGCCGACTGTGGCGCCCTCGACCTGGCGTCCGGTGGCCTGGCCCTTGAGTTGCCAGGTCAGCTCGCAGACCTGGGCGATGGCCTGGGCGGGAATCGCCTCGCCGAAGCTGGCCAGTCCGCCCGAGGCGTTGACCGGAATGCGGCCGCCGATCGTGGTGGCGCCGCTGCGCAGCAGCGCCTCGGCCTCGCCCTTGGCGCACAATCCGAGGTGCTCGTACCAGTCGAGTTCGAGCGCCGTGGACAGGTCGTAGACCTCGGCCAGCGACAGGTCCTCGGGGCCGATACCGGCCTCGGCGTAGGCGGCGTCCAGGATCTGGTCCTTGAACACCCGCTCGGGACCGGGCACCACTGCGGTGGAATCCGTTGCAATATCCGGTAATTCGGGAAGATGCTGCGGATACTGCGGGCTCTGCAGGCTGATCGCCCGCACCGACGGCACACCCTGCACCGACCCGAGGTGCTTCTCGGTGAACGCCTTGCTCGCCACGATCACCGCGGCCGCGCCGTCCGACGTCGCGCAGATGTCGAGCAGCCGAAGCGGATCCGAGACCACCGGGCTGGCCAGCACGTCCTCGACGGTGGCTTCCTTGCGGTAGCGCGCGCTCGGGTTGTTCAGCCCGTGCTTGGCGTTCTTGACCTTGACGTTGGCGAAGTCTTCCAGCGTGGCGCCGTAGAGATCCATCCGGCGCCGTGCCAGCAGCGCGAAGTAGACGGTGTTGGTGGCGCCGATCAGGTGGAAGCGCTGCCAGTCGGGATCGTCTTTGCGTTCGCCGCCGACCGGGGCGAAGAAGCCCTTGGGTGTGGTGTCGGCGCCGATGACCAGGGCGACGTCGCAGAATCCGGCGAGGATCTGGGCGCGTGCGCTCTGCAGGGCCTGCGATCCGCTGGCGCAGGCGGCGTAGCTCGACGTGACCGGGATGCCGTTCCAGCCGAGCTTCTGCGCGAACGTCGCGCCCGCGACGAAGCCGGGGTAGCCGTTGCGGATGGTGTCGGCGCCGGCAACCAGCTGGATCTGGCGCCAGTCGAGGCCGGCCTCGGCCAGCGCGGCCCGTGCGGCGACCACGCCGTACTCGGTGAAGTCGCGGCCCCACTTGCCCCACGGGTGCATGCCCGCGCCGAGGATGTAGACGGGGTCAGGAGTGTTCATTCGGCGATCCTCCAGGCGTAGGTGAGGCGCTCGACGCCGTCGTCATCGGTGTACAGCGGCATCGTGGTCAGCTCGACTTCCATGCCGACCTTCAGATCAGCGGCCAGCGTGCCTTCGACGACCTTGCCCAGCACGATCAGGCCCTCGTCGGCGAGTTCGACGGCGGCGACGGCGAATGGCTCGAACGGGTCCGGCGACGGGTACGGCGGCGGCGGCGCGTAGCGGTTCTCGGTGTAGCTCCACACCCTGCCCCGCCGAGACAGCGCGACGGCGTCGAGAACATCGCTGTCACACGCCGGGTTGGGGCAGTTGTTGGCCCGCGGCGGGAACACATAGGTGCCGCATTGCGGGCACTTGCCGCCGATCAGATGCGGCACACCGGCGTCGTCGTAGTCCCACCAGCCGTCGATCGCCGGTAGTTGGGTGGGGGCGTCTGGAGAAGCTGGCACGGGGTCATCGTATGCGATGCGGTGCATCGAACTGAAACGTGTTCCAGTTCGGAAAGTTGGGATCGGTAGCCGGTGGGCACGGGTGGACTCGTGGCATGGGACTCTTCAAGAAACTGAGCGATCCGGCGCTGTTGGGCGGCCCGTCGAACAAGTCAGTAGCCGAGGACGACCCGATCTGGGAACCGATCAACGGCATTTCTCTGCAGGACTACGCGGACCTGGCGCGTCTTTCGCAGACCCACGGCATCACCGACGAGCCGGGGATGATCGCCCTGGCCCAGCGGGAGTGCGGGTGGGATCCGGCCGACACCAAGGCGGCAATGGACGGCTGGGTCCAGCGGATGGGCCAGTCGATGGCCGTCGGCCAACGCTTCCGCAAGCTCCTCGGGTATTGAGTGTCACCGGCGGTGCATAGAGTGAGGGCGTGACCGCGAGCGCTACCGATCAGAAGCCCACACTGTTGCTCTTGGACGGCAATTCGCTGGCGTTCCGGGCCTTCTATGCGCTGCCCGCCGAGAACTTCAAGACCAAGAACGGGCTGACCACCAACGCGGTGTACGGCTTCACCGCCATGCTGATCAACCTGCTGCGCGACGAGCAGCCCACGCACGTCGCGGCGGCCTTCGACGTCTCCCGGCAGACGTTCCGCTCCGAGCGCTATCCCGAATACAAGGCCAACCGCTCGGCGACGCCCGATGAGTTCCGCGGCCAGATCGACATCACCAAGGAAGTGCTGGTGGCGCTGGGCATCACGGTGCTGGCCGAGCCCGGGTTCGAGGCCGACGACATCATCGCCACCCTGGCCACCCAGGCCGAGCAGGAGGAGTACCGGGTTCTGGTGGTCACCGGCGACCGGGACTCGCTGCAGCTCGTCAGCCCGGACGTCACCGTGCTGTACCCGCGCAAGGGCGTCAGCGACCTGACCCGGTTCACCCCCGAAGCGGTGGTTGAGAAGTACGGTCTGACGCCCGCGCAATACCCGGACTTCGCGGCGCTGCGCGGCGACCCGAGCGACAACCTGCCCGGCATCCCCGGTGTCGGCGAGAAGACCGCGGCCAAGTGGATCGTGGAATACGGCTCGCTGCAGGGACTCGTCGACAACGTCGATGCGGTACGCGGCAAGGTCGGAGATTCGTTGCGTGCCAACCTGTCCAGCGTCGTGCTCAATCGGGAACTCACCGATCTGGTCAAGGATGTACCGCTGGCCCAGACTCCCGACACGCTGCGGATGCAGCCGTGGGACCGCGACCAGATCCACCGGCTGTTCGACGACCTCGAATTCCGGGTGCTGCGCGACCGGCTCTTCGACACCTTGGCCGCCGTCGAGCCCGAGGTCGACGAGGGCTTCGACGTCCGCGGCGGAATGCTCGAACCGGGCACGGTGAAGGCCTGGCTGGCCGAGCACGCCACCAGTGGCCGCTCGGGTGTCGCGGTCGTCGGTACCCATCAGGTCTACGACGGCGATGCCACCGCGCTGGCGATCGCCACCGCGGACGGTGAAGGCGCCTACCTCGATACGGCCGGCCTGACACCCGATGACGAGGCGGCGCTGGGGGCCTGGCTGGCCGACCCGAACGCGCCGAAGGTGTTGCACGAGGCCAAGATCGCCATGCACGACGTGGCGGGTCGGGGCTGGCAGCTGGCCGGCGTCACCTCCGACACCGCGCTGGCGGCCTACCTGGTGCGCCCCGGCCAGCGCAGCTTCGCCCTCGACGACCTGTCGCTGCGCTACCTGCGCCGCGAACTGCGTGCCGATAACCCTGAACAACAACAACTTTCGCTGCTCGACGACAGCGACGGGGTGGACGACCAGGCGGTGCAGACCGTCATCCTGCGCGCCCGCGCGGTCGCCGACCTGGCCGATGCGCTCGACCAGGAGCTGGACCGCATCGACTCGTCGTCGCTGCTGGGCCAGATGGAGCTGCCCGTGCAGGCGGTGCTCGCCGGCATGGAGACCGCGGGGATCGCGGTGGATCTGGACAAGCTCGACACCCTGCAGCGCGAATTCGGCGAGCAGATCCGGGTGGCCGCCGATGCGGCCTACGAGGTGATTGGCAAGCAGATCAACCTCGGCTCGCCCAAACAGCTGCAGGTCGTGCTGTTCGACGAGCTCGGCATGCCGAAGACCAAGCGCACCAAGACCGGCTACACCACTGACGCCGATGCCCTGCAGTCGTTGTTCGACAAGACCGCCCACCCGTTCCTCGAACACCTGCTGGCCCACCGCGACGCCACCCGGCTCAAGGTCACTGTCGACGGACTGCTGAAGTCGGTGGCCGCCGACGGGCGGATCCACACCACGTTCAACCAGACCATCGCGGCGACTGGGCGGCTGTCGTCGACCGAACCGAACCTGCAGAACATCCCGATCCGCACCGACGCCGGCCGAGAAATCCGTGACGCGTTCATCGTGGGTGACGGTTACACCGAACTGATGACCGCCGACTACAGCCAGATCGAGATGCGGATCATGGCCCACCTGTCCAAGGACGAGGGCCTGATCGAGGCGTTCAACACCGGCGAGGACCTGCACTCGTTCGTCGCGTCGCGGGCGTTCGACGTCCCGATCGACGAGGTCACTCCGGAGCTGCGGCGCCGGGTGAAGGCCATGTCGTACGGCTTGGCATACGGGCTCAGCGCCTATGGCCTGTCCTCCCAGCTGAAGATCAGCACCGAAGAGGCCAAGGTCCAGATGGACCAGTACTTCGCCCGGTTCGGCGGTATCCGCGACTACCTGCGCGACATCGTCGACCAAGCCCGCAAGGACGGCTACACCTCGACTGTCCTGGGCCGGCGGCGCTACCTGCCCGAGCTGGACAGCAGCAACCGCCAGCTGCGGGAGGCCGCCGAGCGGGCGGCGCTCAACGCCCCGATCCAGGGCAGCGCGGCCGACATCATCAAGGTCGCGATGATCCGCGTCGACGAGGCGCTGCGAAGCTCCGGACTGCAATCCCGGATGCTGCTGCAGGTGCACGACGAACTGCTGCTCGAGGTGGCCGAGGGGGAGCGGGACGCCGTCGAGAAGCTGGTGCGCGACAAGATGGGCGGCGCCTACCCGCTCGACGTCGACCTCGAAGTGTCGGTCGGTTACGGCCGCAGCTGGGATGCGGCCGCGCATTGATCGTCGTCACGAGGATCCCGGTCCAGGTGCAGCTCACGCGGACCGGTGGGCAGCCGCCAGTGAAAGGTGATGGCGGCCAGCCGTAACAGCGTCGCCACCAGCGACCCGATCGCCACAGCCAGCCACTGTGAGCCGAGCGCGTCGACCACGACGTAGACAACAGCGCCCAGCATTGCGGGCGCGGCATACATGTCGTCGGGACCCATCACCATCGGAACGTCCCGGGCGACAACGTCGCGCATGATGGTGCCGGCGATCGCCGACACCATGCCGAGCAGTGCGGCAGCGAAGTAGCTGGCACCGTGATCGACCGATATCGCCGCGCCCGTTGTCGCGAAGAACCCCATCCCGATGGCGTCGAGGACCAGCACGAGCTGGCTCAGCCTGATCACCAGCTTGGCAAACACCGTGGTCAGCAATGCGGCAACGAAACACACGGTGATCGGGGCCCAGCGCTGCAGCGAGGCCGGCGGAAACACGCCCAGAAGGACGTCGCGCAGCAGATTTCCGCCGATGCCTGTCAAGACGGCGGAGACGGCGATGCCGAAGAGATCGAATCCCTTTCGGACACCGACCACCGCACCCGAGGTCGCGAGGACCGCGATCCCGGCGTATTCCAGGATGTGCTGAATCATGCCCGCGAAGGTAGGAGGCGAAGCTAGGAGCCGGCTGGCAAGCGGGTCGGTCAGCCCAGGGGCGGGCGGTACCCGTTCAGCCAGTGCAGGGCCGGCCCGGCAGCCGCGCGCGCCGCGACGATGCCGTCGACCTCCAGCTGCTGCAGCGCCAGCACCCGGGCATCGACGAAACCCCGCTCGATGCGGTCGCGTACGAATGCCAACTCCACGACCTGGATGGCGAATTTCTTGACCCCGCGGCCACCGGTGCGGCCGCCGGACCGGGTCGCGGCGGCGACCGCTTCCTTGCGGGTGCGCATCGTCCCCAGCCAGCCTGCCTCGGCCGGGGTGACCAGACCCGCGGCGACCATGCCGGGCAGCTTCCCGGCGACGATGCGCTGTTCACGCTTGCGGCTCTGTACCGCCAGCGTGATCGCCAGCGCGAACACCGGCATCATCCACACCACGTACAGCCCGAAGTACGCGCCAGGGCCTAGCAGTGCCGAGCCGTTCCACAGCCCGTGCATGATCACCGCGGCGAGGTAGCCGATCAATACGCAACCCGCTTTGGTCAGCCAATTACGTTGCTGCAGAGCGAAATACACCCCTATCGCGGTGAAGGTGGTGAACAGCGGATGGGCGAACGGGCCCATGACGAGGCGCAGGGCCGCGGTGACCAGCGAGTCGCCCAGTGTGCCGCCGTCGGCGATGTAGAAGATGTTCTCCAGCCAGGCGAATCCGGCCGCCGTCACACCCGCATAGACCAGGCAGTCGGTCAGCGAATTCAACTCGTGGCGACGCACACCCGTCATCATGATCAGCAGGAACAGGCCCTTGGCGGCCTCCTCGATCACCGGAGCGCCGACGGCGATGGTGATCGGGCTGGACTCGGCCGCGCCATTGTTCACCGCGGCGTCGACGATCATCTCCAGCACCACTGACACCACGACCGCCACCGATGCACCCCACAGGAAGGCCATCACCAGCAGCCGGGGCGGCTCGGGCTCCCAGCGGTCCAGCCAGAGATAGGCCAGCAGCACCAGCGCCATCGCGATCGTGGCGAGGACGAAGCCGATCGCCGTGCCGATCGGATTCACCGCGGTCAGCAGGATCAAGATCAGTCCGGCAATGGTGCCGAGGACGATGATGACCGCCAGCGGTGCTCCGGCTTTGCGTACTTGGCGCGGCAACGCGGGGCTGTTCACCCCTGCAGATTAGTTGGCGCACAGCTGCCTCACAGACCCGGGTTTGTCCAGCGTGTGCCTAGTCGAGTAGGCTCTTGAGGTACCTGTGCGCACTTTGCGGGTACATCACCACAGGCACCAGAAAACTGTCCCTACGATTGAAGCTGTCCGGAGCAACCCAACAATATGCCAAGTCCCGTCGCCACCTCACCGCAAGTAGCCCTCAATGACATCGGCTCAGCGGAGGATTTTCTCGCCGCCATCGACAAGACCATCAAATACTTCAACGATGGCGACATCGTCGAAGGGACCATCGTCAAGGTTGACCGTGACGAAGTCTTGCTCGACATCGGCTACAAGACCGAGGGTGTCATTCCCTCCCGCGAACTTTCCATCAAGCACGACGTCGACCCCAATGAGGTTGTGTCCGTCGGTGACGAAGTGGAAGCCCTGGTCCTCACCAAGGAGGACAAAGAAGGCCGCCTGATCCTGTCCAAGAAGCGCGCCCAGTACGAGCGCGCCTGGGGCACCATCGAGGCCCTCAAGGAGAAGGACGAGGCCGTCAAGGGCACCGTCATCGAGGTCGTCAAGGGCGGCCTGATCCTCGACATCGGCCTGCGCGGCTTCCTGCCCGCGTCGTTGGTCGAGATGCGCCGCGTGCGCGATCTGCAGCCGTACATCGGCAAGGAGATCGAGGCCAAGATCATCGAGCTGGACAAGAACCGCAACAACGTGGTGCTGTCGCGGCGCGCCTGGCTGGAGCAGACCCAGTCCGAGGTGCGCAGCGAGTTCCTCAACCAGCTGCAGAAGGGCGCCATCCGCAAGGGTGTCGTGTCCTCGATCGTCAACTTCGGCGCCTTCGTCGACCTCGGTGGGGTCGACGGCCTGGTGCACGTCTCCGAGCTGTCCTGGAAGCACATCGACCACCCGTCCGAGGTGGTTCAGGTGGGCGATGAGGTCACCGTCGAGGTGCTCGACGTCGACATGGACCGCGAGCGGGTTTCGTTGTCGCTCAAGGCGACTCAGGAAGATCCGTGGCGCCACTTCGCCCGTACCCACGCGATCGGCCAGATCGTGCCGGGCAAGGTCACCAAGCTGGTGCCGTTCGGTGCGTTCGTCCGCGTCGAAGAGGGCATCGAGGGCCTGGTGCACATCTCCGAGCTGGCCGAGCGCCACGTCGAGGTGCCCGATCAGGTCGTGGCCGTCGGCGACGACGCGATGGTCAAGGTCATCGACATCGACCTGGAGCGCCGCCGCATCTCGCTGAGCCTCAAGCAGGCCAACGAGGACTACACCGAGGAGTTCGACCCCTCGAAGTACGGCATGGCCGACAGCTACGACGAGGCGGGGAACTACATCTTCCCCGAAGGCTTCGACGCCGACACCAACGAGTGGCTCGAGGGCTTCGACAAGCAGCGCACCGAGTGGGAAGCCCGCTACGCCGAGGCCGAGCGCCGGCACAAGATGCACACCGCGCAGATGGAGAAGTTCGCCAAGGCCGAGGCCGAGGCGGCCGAGCGTCCCGCGGGCAACGGCTCGTCGTCGTCCTCGTCCTCCAGCTCAGGTGAGTCGGCCGGCGGTTCGCTGGCCAGCGATGCCCAGCTCGCGGCTCTTCGCGAGAAGCTGGCGGGGAACGCCTAAGAATCCACGATTGACGCCCCGGCTCACCCGAGCCGGGGCGTTCGTCGTCTCGGCTGCCTGAAAGACTGTTCCCGTGCTGCGTATTGGACTCACCGGCGGTATCGGCGCCGGCAAGTCGACGGTGTCCGCCACGTTCTCAGAGTGTGGCGGCATCGTCGTCGACGGGGATGTCATCTCCCGCGAGGTCGTCGAGCCCGGTACCGAGGGCCTGACCAAGCTCGTCGACGCGTTCGGATCGCACATCCTGCTGCCCGATGGCGCATTGGACCGTCCGGCGCTCGCTTCGATCGCCTTCAGTGACGAGGACAAGCGTCAGACTCTCAATGGGATCGTCCACCCGCTGGTGGCGACCCGGCGTTCCGAGCTGATCGCCGCGGCCGGGGAAGATGCGGTGATCGTCGAGGACATCCCGCTGCTGGTCGAGTCTCAGATGGCGCCGATGTTCCCGCTGGTCATCATCGTGAACGCGGATCCCGAGGTGCGGGTGAAGCGGCTCATCGAGTACCGCGGGTTCAGCGAGGCAGACGCCAGGGCGCGCATCGCGATGCAAGCCACCGAGGAGCAGAGGCGACTCGTGGCCGACGTCTGGCTGGACAACTCGGGCAGCTCGGGGCAGCTCGTCGAGAAGGCGCGGGAGCTCTGGTATCAGCGCATCCTGCCGTTCTCGCACAACCTCGCCACCCGCACCCCGGTGCCCAGCCCCACGAGGGTGGTGCCTGCCGATCCCACCTGGCCCGAGCAGGCCCGGCGAATCCTGGCGCGCCTCAACACCACCTGCGGTCACCGGGCTGTGCGCATCGACCACATCGGGTCGACGGCGGTGCCCGGTATGGATGCCAAGGACGTCATCGACATCCAGGTGACGGTCGCCTCCCTCGAGGTCGCCGACGAGCTCGCCGAGGATCTGCTGCGATCCGGTTATCCCCGGGTCGAGTCGATCACGTCCGACGTGCCCAAGGCCGGCACTGATATCACACTGTGGCACAAGCGTTTTCACGCCTCAGGGGACCCGGGCCGGCCCACCAATGTACACATCAGGGTCGACGGCTGGCCCAACCAGCGGTTTGCGCTGCTGTTCGTGGACTGGCTGACCGCCAATCCCGACGTGCAGGCCGACTATCGTGCGGTCAAACGTTCGGCGGCGAGCAAGGAGCCCTGGTTCCTCGACGCGTACCGGCGGGCGTGGGTGTGGGCGCAGAGCACCGGCTGGGACGGTTAGCGGCGTTCCAGGATCAGTAGCGGGATTTCCCGCGGGGTATTGCGCTGATAGCCCGCATATCCCCGGTAGGTCTTGACCACCTGGGGCCACAACTCGGCTCGTTCTTCCGGGCTGGCGGAGCGGGCCCGCATCGGAACCGTCGCACCGTCAACGGTCACGGTGACATCCGGGGTGGCGATCGCGTTCTTGTACCAGTCGGGGTGATCCTGGTGCCCGCCCTTGGATGCCACGACGACGATGCGGTCGTTGTCATGCACCGGAGACGTCAACAGGTTGGCGTACGGCTTCCCGGACTTGCGGCCGACGGTGTGCAATTCCACCGTCAGCATGCCCATCACGGTGCGCGGATAGCGCCCGCCGGTGAGCGCGAGTAGTAGCCGGTGACCGTTCTCCAGTAGCCAGGCGCTGACTTCGGCGACGCGATCGGGCTTCTGCACGGATCTAATCTAGGCCGCCGGTGCCGGCGGCGGGGGCGGTGCCGTCGTTGGGGCCGGTGTGTCCAGCGGTGCGCCGCATTGCAGGGTGCCGTAGAGCGGGTCGTCCTTGGGGCGGAACAGCCGTGGGGCGATGAATTGGTCTGCCTGCGCGACGATTTCGTCGTCCACCAGGATTTCGCAGTGCAGGTTCGATCCGTACGGCCACTGGATGGATATCTCCATGCCGGCCTTCTTGGGATCGTGCAGGACGGTGTTGACCTCGAAGGTCATGCCGGGCAGCAGCGTCGGTTGGTCGCTGTTGACGTTGTTGTCGTCGATCTTGTACGCGACCACCGCGCCTCTCGAGGTGCCGGTCGCCGAGGCCCGGTAGGTGATGTTGTGCAACAGCTGCGGGTCGGGATCGCCGTTGGCCACCGGGGCGGGAGCCGGGGTCGGCGCGGGTTCCGGGTCGGCCAGCGCGGTACCCGCCGTTAACTGAGAACCCGCGACCAGGAGGGCCGCAGCGGTGACCCGCAGCCATCCGCGCTTGATGGGACTCATAGGTAGCGAGATTACCCGTTCGGTACGGGGGTGCCGATTCGTTGCCCGCGCTCGGCGGCTCAGCGCCAGGTCAAGGTCATTCCGCCGGCGGCAAGCCAGGCGTTGAGGTCATGGTTGTGGCGGGCGAGGCCGTCGACGGCGACGACCACCCGCTGGAGTGCCGCCTCGGCGATCTCGGTGGTCAAGAGGCCGTCGCGGTGGGCGGCGAACAGTTCGTCGCCGTCGATCAGATCGGTGCGGTCTCCGGCGTAGACCACCAGGTCAAGGTAGTGATCTTCGGCCCGCCATGCGGTGTCGCCGACCGTGATCTGCCCGATGTCGAGGTAGTAGTCCTGGGGCCGCTCGTAGCCGGGGTTGAAGTGGAAGACGTTGGCCCGAAGCCCCAGCGCGGGCAGTAGCCAGGACTCCAGGTAGTGGAACTGGGTGCGGCCGGGGGTCGGGCGGGCCATGTAGAGGCCCCACGGGGTGACCCGGTATTCGTCGACCGCGCGCACGATGCCCTTGGGGTCGGTGTTGGTGTAGCCGACCAGGTCGAACGTCTCCTGCTTGGGCGGATGGACGACCACGGGTGTCAGCCTAACGAGGAATGAATGTGTCGGTGGGTGCGCTTAACCTGAACGCTATGGCATTCGCTACCGAACACCCGGTGCTCGCGCACTCGGAGTACCGACCTGCCGCCGATGCCGTCAGCGGCCTGGTGCGTGCCGGCGCCCGGTTCGAGGTCGTCAGCGAGTATGACCCGGCCGGTGACCAGCCCGCCGCGATCGAGGAACTGGAGCGCCGGATCCGGGCCGGCGAACGCGACGTGGTGCTTCTCGGCGCGACCGGCACCGGTAAGTCGGCGACCACGGCCTGGCTCATCGAGCGGCTGCAGCGCCCGACTCTGGTGATGGCCCCTAACAAGACACTGGCCGCCCAGCTCGCCAATGAGCTGCGAGAAATGTTGCCGCACAACGCCGTCGAATATTTTGTCTCGTACTACGACTACTACCAGCCCGAGGCGTACATCGCCCAGACCGACACCTACATCGAGAAGGACAGCTCGATCAACGACGACGTGGAGCGGCTGCGCCATTCGGCGACGTCGAGCCTGTTGTCGCGCCGCGACGTTGTCGTCGTCGCATCGGTGTCGTGCATCTATGGCTTGGGTACCCCGCAGTCCTACCTCGACCGGTCGGTGGAGCTGGAGGTCGGCACCGAGGTCCCGCGCGACGGGCTGCTGCGGCTGTTGGTCGACGTCCAGTACACCCGCAACGACATGTCGTTCACCCGCGGCTCGTTCCGGGTGCGCGGCGACACCGTGGAGATCATCCCGTCCTATGAGGAACTGGCGGTTCGCATCGAGTTCTTCGGCGACGAGATCGAAGCGCTGTACTACCTGCACCCGCTGACCGGCGACGTGGTGCGCCAGGTCGACTCGCTGCGGATCTTTCCGGCCACCCACTACGTGGCCGGTCCGGAACGGATGGCGCACGCCATCTCCACCATCGAAGAAGAGCTCGCCGAGCGGCTCGCCGAGTTGGAGAATCAGGGCAAACTGCTGGAGGCCCAGCGGCTGCGGATGCGCACCAACTACGACGTCGAAATGATGCGTCAGGTGGGCTTCTGCTCGGGCATCGAGAACTACTCGCGGCACATCGACGGCCGTGCGGCCGGATCGGCGCCGGCGACGCTGCTGGACTACTTCCCCGAGGACTTCCTGCTGGTCATCGACGAGTCACACGTCACCGTGCCGCAGATCGGTGGCATGTACGAGGGTGACATGTCCCGTAAGCGCAATCTGGTGGAGTTCGGCTTCCGGCTGCCGTCGGCGGTCGACAACCGACCGCTGACGTGGGAAGAGTTCGCCGACCGGATCGGGCAAACGGTGTACCTGTCAGCTACGCCGGGGCCGTTCGAGCTCAGCCAGACCGGCGGCGAGTTCGTCGAGCAGGTCATCCGCCCGACCGGTCTGATCGACCCGAAGGTGATCGTCAAGCCGACGAAGGGCCAGATCGACGACCTGATCGGGGAGATCCGCACGCGCGCCGAGCGTGACGAGCGGGTGCTCGTCACCACCTTGACCAAAAAGATGGCCGAGGACCTCACCGACTACCTGCTGGAGACCGGCATCCGGGTCCGCTACCTACACTCCGAGGTCGACACCCTGCGCCGGGTGGAGCTGCTGCGCCAGCTTCGGCTCGGTGATTACGACGTGTTGGTCGGCATCAACCTGCTGCGGGAGGGTCTGGACCTTCCCGAGGTGTCGTTGGTGTCGATCCTCGACGCCGACAAGGAGGGTTTCCTGCGCTCGACCCGCAGCCTGATCCAGACGATCGGCCGCGCGGCGCGCAATGTCTCCGGCGAAGTGCACATGTACGCCGACAAGCTCACCGACTCGATGATCCAAGCCATCGACGAGACCGAACGCCGGCGGGCCAAACAAGTCGCCTACAACGAGGAACACGGCATCGACCCGCAACCGTTGCGCAAGAAGATCGCCGACATCCTCGATCAGGTGTACCGGGAGGCTGACGACACGGAGGCGGTGGAGATCGGCGGGTCGGGGCGCAACGCGTCACGCGGCCGCCGCGCGCAGGGTGAACCGGGCCGGGCCGTGAGTGCGGGCATCATCGAGGGCCGGGATACGTCGAACATGCCGCGCGCCGAACTGGCGGACCTGATCAAGGATTTGACCGCTCAGATGATGGCAGCGGCACGCGATTTGCAGTTCGAGCTCGCCGCGCGGATTCGCGACGAGGTCGCCGATCTGAAGAAGGAATTGCGCGGCATGGATGCGGCGGGCCTGAAGTAATTTGATCTCAACGGCGGTTGAGGTCCTAACCTCTCACCTGTGAACACCGCGAGTGCCACCGGGACCTGGCGTGAGCTATTGGGCCCGAAGAACCTTGGAGCCGTTGCGGTATTGGCCGGTGGGGTGGCGATCTATGCCACCAACGAATTCATCACCATCAGCCTGCTGCCCAGCGCGGTCGCCGATATCGGCGGTGAACGGCTCTACGCCTGGGTGACGACGGTGTACCTGGTGGCGTCGGTGATGGCGGCGACGACGGTCGGTCCGCTGCTGACCCGATTCGGCCCGCGGGCGGCGTATCTGGGTGCGCTGCTGTCCTTCGCCGCGGGCAGCGCGCTGTGCACGCTGGCGCCGTCCATGCCGCTGCTTCTGGTCGGCCGGGTGGTGCAGGGCCTGGCGGGTGGGGTGCTGGCAGGCCTGGGTTATGCAGTGATCAGTGCCGCGTTGCCCGACCGGTTATGGACGCGGGCGTCGGCGGTGGTGTCGGCGATGTGGGGGATAGGGACGCTGGTCGGTCCGGCGACCGGGGGACTGTTCGCTCAATTCGGTTTCTGGCGCGGCGGATTCGGGATGCTGGCGGTTCTTGCGGTGGCGATGAGTCTGCTGGTTCCGCTCGCCCTCCCCGCACGGGCAGACGCCGATCAGGACTCGGTCCGAACGCGGATCCCGCTGCGGTCTTTGCTGTTGCTCGGGACGGCGGCGCTGGCGGTCAGCGTCGCGGTGATACCCCATAGCGCTGCCGCCATTGGGGGCCTGCTCGCCGTCGGGGTGGTGCTGGTCGGCGTCTTCATCGTGGTCGACCGGCGGGTCTTCGCTGCGGTGTTGCCGCGCAAGGCTTTTGAGCCAGGGCCACTGAAGTGGATCTACATGACACTCGGTCTGCTGATGGCTGCCACGATGGTGGACATGTATGTGCCGCTGTTCGGGCAGCGGCTGGGCGCATTGGCGCCAGTCGTGGCGGGCTTCCTCGGCGCGGCGCTGTCGGTGGGCTGGACCGTCGGCGAGATCGCGAGTGCCTCGATCACCAATGTCCGAGCCACCGTACGGGTGGTGGCGATCGCGCCGCTGGTGATGGCCGTGGGCCTGGGCTTGGCGGCGTTGACCCAAACCGATTCGGCATCGACCGGAGTCGTGGTCGGGTGGGCGCTGGCCTTGGTCATCACCGGCGCGGGCATCGGCATGGCGTGGCCGCATCTGTCGGCGTGGGCGATGGGTGCGGTCGTCGACGATCCTGCGCAGCAGGCCGTGGCCGCCGCGGCGATCAACACCGTCCAGCTGATGTGCGGGGCGTTCGGCGCCGGGCTGGCCGGGGTTGTGGTGAATCTGCGGGCGACCCCCGATGCGACGGCCAGTGCGCTGATGTTCGGTGTCTTCGCGGTGCTGGCGGCGGTCGGCTGTGTGGCGTCCTATCGCTCGGGGCGAGGCCAGGAGCGATAGGCCTACTCTTCTTTCACGTCGAGCCGGCGTACGCCGGTCACGCCCTGCAGCCCTGCGACGGTCGTCGGTGCGTGCAGGATCTTGGCACCCGAAAGGGTCAGCAGGACACCGCCGTCGGGATCACTGCTCAGCTCGGTCAGGCTCCACTGGTGTTTGTCACACGTGGCGAGGATCCGGCTGAGCACGCCGTGATCGGGCTCGTAGGTGATGCGCAGCCGCACTGAACCGGCCAGCCGCGCGGTGAGGCGCTTACTCAACGGATTGAACGCCAGGATGATCACGAAGTGCAGGACCGTGACGATGATCGCGAGCTTCACCAGGCCTGCCGCGGCGGCCATGCCGATGGCCGCGCATTCCCAGATTGCGGCCGCGGTTGTCAGCCCGTGCACCGCGCCCTGGCGGGTGATGATCAGACCGGCGCCGAGGAAGCCGATCCCGGACACGATCTGAGCGGCGACGCGCGATGGGTCGACCTCCACGGTGCCCGCGCTCAGCACGTCGAAAAAGCCGTACTTGCTGACGATCAGGATCAGGGCCGACGCGGTGCCGACGATCGCCTGGGTGCGCAGTCCCGCACTCTTGCCGTGGATCTCGCGCTCCAGGCCGATCAGGGCCGTCAAGACAAATGCGATCAGCAGTTCGAGGATCTGCCGGGTGCCCTGTCCGGGGCCGCCGAGCAGTGGGGGGTCGGCCCACCACATCTCCATGACGACTAGTTAACCGGGTTGACGCGGCGCGATGACTTTTGACACACGGTGCGGTCTTAGTGTGTATCGCCTACTTCGAGGAGCCCGTATGCCCGAGCCGACCGCTTGTCCCGACGTGGCCACTCGCCATGAGTGGCTCGCTGCCCGAACGAAGCTGCTCGCGCGGGAGCGCGAGGTCACCCATCTGCGCGACGCTGTCAACGCCGAGCGCAAGCGGTTGCCGATGGTCAGGATCGACAAAGACTATGTGTTCGAGGGTCCAGACGGTGAGCTGAGGCTCATCGACATGTTCGACGGGCGCAGCCAGCTCTACATCCACCACTTCATGTGGATAGATGCCGTCGACGCCGGCTGCCCCAGCTGCACCGTCGCAGGCGACCTTCAGTTCAACGAGCAGAGTCTGGCCCTGCTGCACGGCAGAGATCTCACGGTGGCCTGCGTATCCCGGGCGCCGTTCGCGAGCATCGCCCGTTACCGGGACAGCCACGGGTGGACCTTCCCGTGGTACTCGTCGAACGACAACGACTTCACCTACGACTTCCATGTCACGCTCGACCCGGCAAGGGCGCCGATCGAGTACAACTACTCCTCACTCGAAGAGCTGCGCGCCGCCGGTTTCACTGACGAGGAGCTGCGTGGCGACATGCCTGGGGCCAGTGTGTTCCTGCGCCGCGGCGACGAGGTGTTCCACACATACTCCGCCTATGCCCGAGGGCTCGACCACACCTCGGTCGGCTATCCCTTCCTCGACCTCACGCCCTACGGCCGCCAGGAAGCGTGGGAGGACGTGCCGCCGGGCTGGCCGCAGGACGGGCTGGCCGGGGGAGTTCCGCGCGAGGAAGCGTGTCACTGACCCGGCTGAGTGGCTAGGCACCGGCCTGCAAAGCCGGTTACGCGGGTTCGAATCCCGTCACTCGCTCTGATCTTGATTTCGGTGGCCTCGCTTGCCGCGTACGCGGCAAGCCGCACTTGAGCGCCTATTTGCGTTAGGAAATTGTCGGCGGTGTAACCGCATCAGCACTGCTTCGCAACAGTTCGGTAACCGCCAGGATGGCCCCGCCGTTCCCTTACTTACACGTCTGTAGTTTCTGCACAGGCCTTTCATAGAAACGGGGAAATGATGTCGCGGACCAGCTCTCGCGTGGCGGCGGTCACCGCCATGGCGACTGCGGGGTTTTTCTGGACTGCTCCACTGTTCAGCCCCCGTGCGGTTGCCGATTTCGGCAGCCCAGGTGTGCCGTGCATGGGCATCCTTCATCAGGGCCTGACCACGCCGCCGGACCTGTCGCAGGGCATTCCCGGCACGTCGAACTCGATCTTCACCAACAACCCGCCCACCGCCGGTGGCCCGATTCCGCCCGCGACCGTGCCGGGCAGCATCCGGGTGCCACCGGCGAGCGTCCCCGGCTCGCCGGGAACGCCAGGTACCGGCGGGGTGACCGTCCCGCCGGCGTCAGTTCCTGGCGCTCCCGGCACCTCCGTCACACGTAATATCCCGACCCCACCAGCTGCGGTCCCCGGTACTCCGCCCGGTGGTGGCGGTGGTGGCATTCCGACGCCGCCTGCTGGTGTTCCGGGTACTCCGCCCGGTGGTGGCGGTGGTGGTATCCCGACGCCGCCTGCTGGTGTTCCGGGTACTCCGCCCGGTGGTGGCGGTGGTGGTATCCCGACGCCGCCTGCTGGTGTTCCGGGTACTCCGCCCGGTGGTGGTGGCGGTGGTATCCCGACGCCGCCAGGGGGAGTGCCCAGCGCACCCGTCAATGACGCCGCCGGTGTGCCTGCCGGGGGTGCCGGCGGTGCGCCCGCGCCGGTGGCCGGCGCACCGGGTGGCCTGCCTGGCGGTGGCGAGGGCGGCGCTCCCGTCGCCCAGGCCGCGGCCGGCCTGCCCGGTGGCGGCGATGCCGGCGCAGGCTCGGGCGGTGGTGCTGGCGGTGCCGGCGCCCCGGTTGCTGACGCGGCCGGCGCCCTGCCCGCCGGTGGCGGCGACGCAGGTGCCCCGATCTCCGATGCCAACGGTCTGGTTCCGCCGCCCGCGGCCGCGGTGCCTGCCGCACCGCTGGCCGATGCCTCCGGCGCGACGCCTGCTCCGCCGGCCGCCGCTCCGCCAGCCGGGATCCCCGGCGGTGGGGCGCTTCCGCCCGGCCCGCCCGCGGCTGTACCACCTGGCGAGCTGCCCGGCGGTGGCGGTTTCCCGGGTACTCCGCCCGCCGAGGTGCCCCCTGGCGGACTGCCCGGTGGTGGCGGTGTTCCCGGGACTCCGCCTGCGGGTGTGCCCGGTGGTGAACTGCCCGGCGGTGGCGGTGTCCCCGGCACCCCACCCGCGGCCGTCCCGGGTGGCGAGCTGCCCGAAACCGTTGTGACTCCGCCGGTTCCGCCGGCCGCAGTCCCCGGTGGTGAGCTGCCCGGTGGTGGCGGCACTCCGCCGGCCCCGCCGGCTGCTGTTCCCGGCGGTGAGGTGCCCGCAGAGATCGTCACTCCGCCGGCCGAGGTGCCCGGAGTTCCGGGTGGAGGGAACAACCTGTCTCTCAACACTCCGGGGCTTCCTCCAGCCGCGGTGCCCGGCAACGTGATCAACGACGCGTCGGGGACGCTGCCCCCTCCCGGCGCATCGATTCCGGGCGTCCCGACTCCCGGCGGCATGCTGAATGTCCCTGGCACTCCACCGATCACCCTGCCCGGTGTGCCCAGTGCGGCGTCGACTCCTGGCATCGTCACTCCGCCGGCCGCCGTCCCCGGCGGCCCCGGAGTGCCGCTGAACGTGGGTGTGCCCGGCACGCCCGCCGCGCTGCCGCCCACTCCGGGCACGCCCGGCATGGAGATCCCGCCGACGCCGCCCACGGTCATCCCCGGTACGCCGGGAACCCCTGGCGTCGAAGAGCTTTCGACTCCGCCGGCGGCCGTGCCAGGTACCCCCGGCGGTGGCACCGGTGGTGGCCTGCCGACACCGCCGGCTGCGGTTCCGGGCACGCCGGGCGGCAACGTCGTGGAGACCGGATCGACTCCGCCGGCCGGCATCCCTGGCACGCCCGGTGAGGTTGGCGGTGGTGGTTTGCCGACGCCTCCGGGTGCTGTGCCCGGTACGCCCGGTGAGGTTGGCGGTGGTGGTTTGCCGACGCCTCCGGGTGCTGTGCCCGGTACGCCCGGTGAGGTTGGCGGTGGTGGTCTGCCGACGCCTCCGGCCGCGGTCCCGGGAGGTCCCGGTGGTGGTGGCGGCGCCGGAGTTCCGACCCCGCCCGCCGGTGTGCCCGGCGTCCCGGTCGGAGACGGCGGAGGCATCCCCGGCCCCGCCGGTGTCCCGGCCGCTCCGGTCACCGACAATGCCGGCGCAGCAGTTCCTGCCGCCGCACTGTCGGACAGTTCCGGAACCGCGGGCGCGCCACTGGCCGCAGCCGGAGTTCCCGGCGCGGGCGCAGGTGCGGGTGGCGCGGTAGGTGCACCCGTCGCCGATGCCTCGGGTGTGGTCGCCCCGTCAGCCGGAGTTCCCGCCGAGGCGATCGCGGCCGCGGCCGCCGGTGTGCCTGCCCCGCCTGCTGCGGCTGCGCTGCCCGCTGCCGCTGTCGATGGCGGCGGTGCCGGCGTCCCGACCCCGCCGGCCGCCGCGCCTCCTGGTCTGGTGCCGGGCGGCGGTGGTGTCCCCGGGACTCCTCCTGCTGCGGTGCCCCCGGGTGGGATTCCCGGTGGTGGTGGCGTTCCCGGTACTCCGCCGGGTGTGGTGCCCCCGGGTGGGATTCCCGGTGGTGGAGGGGTTCCCGGTACTCCGCCGGGTGTGGTGCCCCCGGGTGGGATTCCCGGTGGTGGTGGCGTTCCCGGTACTCCGCCGGCCTCGGTCCCGGGCGTGCCGTTCACCAACGATGTGGTGACTCCGGGCACTCCGCCCGCCGCAGTTCCCGGTGGTCCGGGTGGTGGTGGCGGCGGCGGGATCCCGACCCCGCCCGCGGCGACTCCGGGTACGCCCGGAAACAACCGGGGGGCCACCCCGCCGACCCCGCCGACCGTTCTTCCGGGTGGGCCTGGCGGCTACATCGGCCCGCAGCCGGGCGGTCTCGGCAGCCTGATTCCGGCGGCGCCGATCTCCGATGCGGCCGGCACTCTGCCGACGCCACCGGCTCAGTTGTTCGGGACCATGGCGCAGGGTGTGGCGACGCTGCTCACGCCGCCGCAGCTGACGATCCCCGGCATCCCGGGCTTCGGTATCCCGCTGCCGTCGACGATCTCGACGCCACGCGACCTGCTGTGCGTGGGCACCGGGTGGTCGGCGAAGAAGTCGGGCACCGAATCCGGGGCCCCGGCCGGCGCCATCCTGGGCACGGAGCTGCCACCGGCGAACCGGTGGTTCGGCGACTAACTCAACCGGGCAAAGATGTCGGGGTAATACAGGTGGGCGAGGAAGTGGCCGCCTGGCCGCTCATGAAGAGTCGCACCGGGAATGCGACGCGCCAGCTCACGCGGCCAGGCAATGTTCACCAGCTCGTCCTGCTGTCCGCCCCAGACGTCGACGGGGATGGTGATCTGTTCGGGCGCGAAGCCCCACGGCCGCATCCAGGCCCGGTAGTCCTCGACGACACCGGCCGGGCGCCGTAGCGCCTCGGCCGACATCCGTCCGAACTCGCCGTAACCGTCGTCGCGCAGCACGGCGGCATCGGCAGCGCCCACTTGGCCGGCGGCGAGACGCCCGTAGAGCATGGGTGTCGCTCTTGCGGCCAGCGCCATCGCGCTGAAGCAGGGCTTCACCAGCCAGGGGGCCCGCTGTGACAACCGGGTGTAGATCCGGTCGAAGGCGGGCAGCTGTGCGAACACGCCGGGTTCGGTCAGCGGTAGTGCGCCCGCGATGATCGCCACCCGCTTCGCTCGTTCGGGTAGCGCCCAGGCGAGCGCGGCCGCGTACTGGCCGCCCATCGACCAGCCCATCGCCGAAAAGTGTTCGACACCAAGCTGATCCAGCATGTCTGCGACGTCGCGGGTCCAGTCCAGGATGGTGCGTCCGGGCTGCGGATCGGAACCGCCGATTCCCGGCCGGTCCGGTGAGATGAGCCGGACCCCGGCGGTTCGCGCCGCGTTGTCGGCCGCCGCCACATCGAGCCGGCAGGCCAGCCCACCATGGGCGTTGACGACGACGGCGCCGTCGCGCGTGCCGTACTGCGCGTACCCGACCGAGCGCCCGTCGGCCAGTCGCACGGTGAGGTTCTCGCCAGGCCTGGGGATCATCGGACCGACTTGGTGACCTGCGCAAAACTGAACTGCCAGCGTTCCACGACGCGAAAGCCGAACCGGCTGGGCACCTGGTAGGCCATGGTGCGGCCCAGGCGCGGGCCCGCCGTCAACGCCGCGCCCTGCTGGTGATCGGGCAAGGTCTTGTCCCGCTCCGATACCGTCCAGATCGCTGGGCAATCCGGCATCTTGTCGGCCCAGGACCAGACGGCGATGTGACCGTCCCACAACCAATTCCGCTGGATCGCTGTCGGGCCCCGGCCGTAGTCGTGCAGCTTGGCGAACGCGGCAGGGCGGGCGGCCAGCAGTGGGCGGATGGGTCCGGGTTTCCAGGCAGTCGAATTGTCCATCACCAAACAGTCGCCAGGGGCGGCATGCCGGGTGATGACGTCAGCGACCTGGCTGTAGTCCATACCTTCCTTGGCGTACGGGCCGCGCTGGGCCAGATAGTTCGGCGTCGCTGCGAGCGCGAAAACGACGAGCAGCGCGGTGATCCCGGCCCGGGACTTGCCGACCGCGACGATGCACAGCGCGATGAGCAGCGCTGCGGCCGGCGCGGTGAAAGACAGGTACCGCGGGTAATAGACGGGATGCCGCAGCGCCGAATACGCGAGCAGTATGACGGTCGGGATGGCGATCCACGCCACGGTGACTGCGACCAACCGTCGCGATCGGCGGCCGGCCAGCGGCCACCGCAGCAGGCCGGCGGCGATCAGCAGCCCAGTCAGTACCGCAGTTGGTAGGGAGTCATCAAAGTACTGCTCCCGCAGGATCATTCCGACGGTCCGGCCGTCGAGCGGCCAAATCCAATTCACCTGGAACAGCTGGGTCTGCGCGAACAGCAGGAACGGCGTGGCGCCGGCGCCTGCGGCCAATGCGGTCACCGCCCAGCGCCACCGCACCGCTCTGGTATCGGCCATGACCGCCACCAGCACCGCGTGCACGGGCAGCAGCAGAACCAAGAAGACGTTCAGCAGGGTGGCGATGATCATCGACACCGCATAACCCAGCCACCACCGAGACTCGTTGCGGCGCATGACGACCAGGCACAGCACGGTGAGCCACACACCGGCGACCATCGCCAGCGCATACGACCGCGTCTCGAGCCCGGCCCACGTCACGCGCGGCAGGAGCGCGAACACCACACCGGCAGTCGTCGCGACCAAGCGGGTCGACAGTTGCCGGCCCAGCACCACCACACCGGCGGCCGCCAGGCCGACCGCCAGCGCACTCGACAGCCGGGACCAGAACTCGGTTGCCGGGAACACCGCGAACCAGCCGTGCATCACCAGGTAGTAGAGGCCGTGGACGGCGTCGATGTTGCCGAGCATCCGCCACAAGTCGGGCAGCGGGCGGGTGGACGCCGAGATCGTCGCAGCTTCGTCGAACCAGAGCGATGGCCGGGCCGCACCCGCGGCGCTGACCGAAGCCGCGAACACCGCCACCCAGACGGCGTCGAGCGACCGGGCCGAGGTGGCGGGGCGTTGCCCGACGCCGGTGGCCGGTTCGGGCCGAATGGTGATGCTCACGTAGGCGGTCCTGTACCCGTGTCGATTGGTGAGCAAGACAGTAACCCGCAGTTCACCAGACCGTCAGGTGCGGCGGTGATCGCCAGCTTGGCGAATTCACGGGGTTTTGAATTCAGTTCATTGGTCATCATTGACGTGTGGTGGCCCCGACAATCGCGAATCCGATGCGATCTGGATTTGCCACAGGCCACCCTGTCGGGCGGCACACACAACTGTCGGGCCCGCTATTTTCCCCGGTAGAGTGGCGTCGCGCGGCGCGCCGTAATTGCCGCGTGGCGTGAATCGCACCCTTGCGTGGTGCCGAGGCGTTAATGTTCCAGACGGCGTTGAAATTGGAGACTGGAGGGTACGAATGGGCGGTTACAAGACCGTGGTCGTCGGCACGGACGGCTCGGATTCATCGCTGCGTGCAGTCGACCGGGCGGGCTACCTCGCCTCCAGCCCGGGCTCCAAGGTCATCGTGGCGACCGCCTATTTCCCGGCTTCCGAGGACACCCGCGCGGCCGACCTGCTGAAGGACGAGGGCTACAAGATGGCGGGCAACGCCCCCATCTACGCGATCCTGCGAGAGGCGCGCGACCGGGCCAAGGAAGCTGGTGCTGCCGAGGTCGAAGAGCGCGCTGTCGTCGGTGCTCCGGTTGACGCCCTGGTGGATCTGGCCGAAGAGGTCGGCGCTGACCTGCTGGTCGTCGGCAACGTCGGACTGAGCACGATCGCGGGCCGCCTGCTGGGGTCGGTTCCGGCCAATGTGGCGCGGCGGTCCAAGACCGACGTGCTGATCGTCCACACCACCGGCTAGGCATACCGCCGGGCCGCTGCAGACTGGACCGATGACCCACTGCCGAACCCGACTGTGGGTCGATGGCGTACTGAAGACGGAGGACTTCCCCCTCCACGACGTGTCCACTCACCTCGCCGAGGACGGGGCCTTGGTGTGGGTGGACATGTGCAACCCGGATCATGGCGTGCTCTGCGAACTGGCCGACGAGCTCGGCTTCGATCAGCACGCCGTCGAGGACACCGTCGCTCATGCCGAGCGCACCAAGGCCACGCGCTATGCGTCGCACACGTTTCTCACCGTGTACGCCACCGCGCTGGCGCCGCCGATGGTCAACGACTTGGAGTCGCGGCTGCTGATGACCAGGGTGTCGATTTTCGTGCTGCCCGCCGGGATCGTCACCGTCCGGCACGAAATCGATCCGCAGAAGCCGGTTTTCGACATAGACGAAGTGGTCCGCCGGTGGGATGAGAACGCCGACCTGTTGAAGATGGGACCACCGGCACTGCTGCATGGCCTGCTCGACGTGATCGTCGACGGTCAGTTCGACACCATCCAGCAGCTCGACGACGCGATCGAGTCCCTCGAGGACGGGTTGTTCGACGATCGCGCAGTGACCCGCACGATCCAGCGCTCGACGTATCGGCTGCGCAAGGAGCTCGTCGAGTTGCGCCGCATCGTGCTGCCGATGCGCGAGGTGATCAACACGATCATGCGTCGCCGCGCCGAGCATTCCGACACCGTCGAACTCGACAGCTGGTACTCGGATCTCTACGACCACGTCATCCGCGCGGCGGAATGGACCGAGTCATTGCGGGACATGATCACCACGGTGTTCGAGACCAATCTGTCGCTGCAGGACGCCCGGCTCAACACGATCATGAAGAAGCTCACCGGTTGGGCGGCCATCATTGCCGTGCCGACGGCGGTAACCGGTTGGTACGGGCAGAACGTGCCGTATCCGGGGTTCTCTCAGACGGCGGGGGTGGTGGCCAGCGCCCTGATCATCATCGTGACGTCGGGCCTGCTCTACGTCGCGTTCAAGCGGCGCGGCTGGATCTGAGGCATCAGACGTGTAGCGCGGTGAACGGTGCGAACGGCAGATTGCGCACCACGAACCACGCCGATATCACCGCCAGCGCCACGACCGGCGCCCATCGACGGTGTTGCCACCCTGTGATCTGCCGGCCGGTGACGCGGCCATAGGTCCACGTCCCATAGGCCACGGCCAACAAGCCGAACGCCACCAACGCCAGCGCGTTGAACCTGACGGCCGCCAGGAGATCGCCGTGCAGCAGCGAATAGATCATGCGCAGCGTTCCGCAACCCGGACAGTCAACGCCGAGAAGGGCTTTCGTCGGGCACACGGGTAGTACGCCGCCGGGTGTGGTCGGGTCGGCGATCCACACCGCCGCACAGGCGCACGCGGCCATTGCACCGACGACTATCGGCGCGCCGAGGCGGGCGAGACGGCCGTCGGCCGCCTGCCCAACCTCGGTCGAAGTCACGACGTGGTGGTTTCGACGTCCATATTCATCACGCCGGCAGCGAACAGAACGCCGTAGATCACGAGGATGACGACCCACGCGATCACGCTATAGATCACCCACTTCTTGGCGGCCTTGGCCGAAGCCTCGGCCTCGGCATACTGGCCCTGAACCCACAGCCCGTTCACCTGGGCGGCCTTCACGATCGCGACGATGCCGGTGATCGGGAAGCAGAAAATCGTGGCCAGGATGGCAAGCGCCAGATTGTTCTTGGGCTGCTGTGCCGGTGGTGGGGCTCCATAAGGTTGCTGGGACATCGACGCCTCCGAATTATTGGACAAGCTAACGGTGCAGAGCGTGCTTAGGCTACCCGATGTAACCCCTGGGTATGGGGCATCGCTTGGATCGTTGCATGCGCGTCCTCACGCGGTGCACGAAGTTTTGCCAACCGGATATTTGAACGATTGTCTGTTTCGGATTTCGACACGTGACCGTGGTTTAGGCTCGCCCCAACTGGCCATCAACGCAAGGAGAGGCCGATGAGGATTCAGTTGTTGAGTGTCGTTGGCGCAGTGGCGATTTTGACGGTCGGCGCGGTGGGACGGGAGCCACGGTCACCATCGACGGTCAGGCCAAGCAGGTCGACGGGCCGGTGGTGTGCGCGACGACGGACGGCAAGTTCTCGATCGCGATCGGTGATGTCAACGGGGTGGTGCTGAATTTCACCGACGGGGTGCCCGGCGATTCCGCCACCGCCACCAAGGACGGCAACACCTACACCATCAAAGGCAATGCCAGCGGTTCGGACTCGACCGGCAAGCAGGTCAGCAGGCCGTTCGAGATCGTCGCGACCTGCCCCTAGTGGGGTCGGCGTAACCCGTTATGTCACAGCGCTTCGCCGATGTCGGGAAGCAACGAGATTCCTTCTGGATTCGGCTCATTGGGGCGATGTCGCCGAAACATTGCTGCCGTTTCACGCACGTTGCGTTTGGCCCACTCCGGGTTGAAGCGGCGAAGAACGTCGTACTCGAATTGGAATGCCTGCGCACGGTCGCCGACATACTTGTGGGCGAGGTTCGAGACCTCACCTTGGCAGAACCAGTACAGGACGTCGTTCAGGCTGCCGACTCGATCGAATCCGACCTTCCCGCGTTCGTAGAAGGCGAAGTGGTACCAGCCGTCGTCGCCGACGTAGATGTTGAGTCCATCATTTGTCAACAAGCCGACAGTCACAGTGCGGACTTCCAGTTGAGCTGAGAGGCGGTCGATCTGAGCTTGCAGTTCAGTCGATTTGGCGTCCACGGATCACCAGCCGCGTTCGCGCCACTCCTGCAGATGCGGCCGCTCAGAGCCGAGGCTCGTGTCGTCGCCGTGGCCCGGGTAGACGACGGTGTCGTCGCCGAACACGCCGAACACCCGGTCGTTCACATCGCCGAGCAACTGCTCGAACGCGCCCGGTTCCCAGGTCTTTCCGACCCCGCCCGGGAACAGGCAGTCGCCGGTGAACAGGTGAGTGGCCGTCCGCTCGGCGGTGGGCCGCAGTGCCAGTGCCACCGAGCCGGGGGTGTGGCCGCGCAGGTGGATCACGTCGAAGACCAGATCGCCGACGCTGATGGTGTCGCCGCCGGCCAGGAACCGGTCCGGTTTCACCGGCAGCGGGTCGGCGTCGAGCTGGTGGGCGGCGGTGGGCACCCCGGTCGCCGCGGCCAGTGCTTCCAGTGCCTGCCAGTGATCGAAATGCTGGTGGCTGGTCACGATCAGGGTCAGCTTCGGTCCGTGCTCCCGCACCAGGTCGACGAGCAGTTCCGGGTCGTTGGCGGCGTCGATCAATAAACTCTCGCCGGTGTGGGAACACGTGATCAGGTATGTGTTGTTGTCCATCGGGCCCACCGACATCTTGATGATCGTGGCTCCTGGCACGGTCCTGCGGGCTGCGGCCTGCGGTTCGACGTGTCCGGTGTAGGTGTCGTCGACGACTGTCATGGTCGCCACGTTACTTGTCGGTGGGTCGACATAGCATGGGGAGCGGCGTCTTCTCGCCGATAAACCTGCAGGAAGGGGGCGCTGGTGGCTGACCGTCTGGTCGTCAAGGGCGCGCGTGAGCACAACTTGCGCAGCATCGACTTGGACCTGCCCCGCGACAGTCTGATCGTCTTCACGGGGTTGTCCGGATCGGGCAAGTCCTCGCTGGCGTTCGACACGATCTTCGCCGAGGGCCAGCGCCGCTATGTCGAGTCGCTCTCGGCCTATGCCCGCCAGTTCCTCGGTCAGATGGACAAGCCGGACGTCGACTTCATCGAGGGGCTCTCGCCGGCGGTCTCGATCGACCAGAAGTCCACCAACCGCAACCCGCGTTCGACGGTCGGCACCATCACCGAGGTCTACGACTATCTGCGGTTGCTCTATGCCCGCGCCGGCACCCCGCACTGCCCGGTCTGTGGCGAGCGGATCGCGCGGCAGACTCCGCAGCAGATCGTCGACCAGGTGCTGGCCATGCCGGAGGGCACCCGCTTCCAGGTGCTGGCGCCGGTCGTGCGCACCCGCAAGGGCGAGTTCGTCGACCTCTTCGACAAGCTGAACAGCCAGGGCTACAGCCGGGTCCGGGTGGACGGCGTGGTGCACCCGCTCACCGATCCGCCCAAGCTGAAGAAGCAGGAGAAGCACGACATCGAGGTGGTGGTCGACCGGCTGACGGTCAAGGCCAGCGCCAAACAGCGGCTCACCGACTCCGTCGAGACGGCGCTGAACCTCGCCGACGGCATCGTGGTGCTGGAGTTCGTCGACCGTGAGGACGACCACCCGCATCGCGAGCAGCGGTTCTCCGAGAAGCTGGCCTGCCCCAACGGCCACCCCCTGGCGGTCGACGACCTCGAACCGCGGTCGTTCTCGTTCAACTCGCCGTACGGCGCCTGCCCGGAATGCAGCGGCCTGGGTATCCGCAAGGAGGTCGATCCGGAACTGGTGGTCCCCGACCCGGATATGACGCTGGCCGAGGGCGCGGTCGCGCCGTGGGCGATGGGCCACACCGCGGAGTACTTCACCCGCATGATGGCCGGCTTGGGCGAGTCCATGGGTTTCGACGTCGACACCCCGTGGCGCAAGCTCCCGGCCAAGGCGCGCAAGGCGATTCTGGAAGGTTGCGACGAGCAGGTCCACGTCCGTTACAAGAACCGCTATGGCCGAACCCGGTCGTACTACGCCGAATTCGAAGGCGTGATGGCCTTCCTGCACCGGCGCATGGAGCAAACCGAGTCCGAGCAGATGAAGGAACGCTACGACGGGTTCATGCGCGACGTGCCGTGCCCGGTCTGCGACGGCACCCGGCTCAAGCCCGAGATCCTGGCGGTCACGCTGGCGGCGGGGGAGCACGGCGCGAAGTCGATCGCCGAAGTCTGCGAGCTGTCCATCGCGGACTGCTCGGAGTTCCTCAACGATCTGACTCTCGGCACCCGCGAATCGGCGATCGCCGGACAGGTACTCAAGGAGGTTCAGTCCCGGCTGGGCTTCCTGCTCGACGTCGGGCTGGACTATCTGTCGCTGTCCCGCGCGGCGGGCACGCTGTCCGGCGGCGAGGCCCAGCGCATCCGGCTGGCCACCCAGATCGGCTCGGGTCTGGTCGGCGTGCTCTACGTGCTCGACGAGCCGTCGATCGGGCTGCATCAGCGGGACAACCGTCGGTTGATCGAAACCCTCACGCGGCTAAGGGATTTGGGCAACACCTTGATCGTCGTCGAACACGACGAGGACACCATCGCGCACTCTGACTGGGTGGTCGACATCGGCCCGGCGGCCGGTGAGCACGGCGGCCAGGTGGTACACAGCGGGCCGTACGCCGACCTGCTGCGCAACCCCAACTCCATCACCGGTGCCTACCTGTCGGGCAAGCAGACCATCGATGTGCCGGCCATCCGCCGGCCGGTCGACCGCCGCAAGCAACTGACCGTGATCGGCGCACGCGAGCACAACCTGCACGACATCGACGTCGCATTCCCACTCGGGGTGCTCACCTCGGTGACCGGGGTGTCGGGCTCGGGCAAGTCCACGCTGGTCAACGACATCCTGGCCTCGGTGCTGGCCAACAAGCTCAACGGCGCCCGCCAGGTCCCGGGCCGGCACACCAGGATCAACGGGCTCGAGCACGTCGACAAGCTGGTGCGGGTCGATCAGTCGCCCATCGGGCGCACCCCGCGATCCAACCCGGCGACCTACACCGGTGTGTTCGACAAGATCCGCACATTGTTCGCCGCCACCACCGAGGCCAAGGTCCGCGGCTATCAGCCGGGCCGGTTCTCGTTCAACGTCAAAGGTGGTCGGTGCGAAGCATGTTCGGGTGATGGCACCATCAAGATCGAGATGAACTTCCTGCCCGACGTGTACGTGCCGTGCGAGGTCTGCCAGGGCGCTCGCTACAACCGCGAAACGCTCGAAGTGCACTACAAGGGCAAGACCATCTCCGAGGTGCTCGACCTGTCCATCGAGGACGCGGCCGAGTTCTTCGAGCCGATCAGCTCGATTCACCGGTACCTGCGGACCCTCGTCGACGTCGGGCTGGGCTACGTGCGGCTGGGCCAGCCGGCCCCGACACTGTCCGGCGGCGAGGCGCAGCGCGTCAAGCTGGCCGCCGAGCTGCAGAAGCGCTCGACGGGCCGCACCGTCTACATCCTCGACGAGCCGACCACCGGTCTGCATTTCGAGGACATCCGCAAGCTGCTCAAGGTCATCAACGGCCTTGTGGACAAAGGTAATTCGGTGATCGTCATCGAGCACAACCTGGATGTCATCAAGACGTCGGACTGGATCGTCGACATGGGTCCCGAGGGTGGTTCGGGCGGTGGCACGGTCGTCGCACAGGGCACGCCGGAGGATGTGGCCGCGGTGCCGGAGAGCTACACCGGCAAGTTCCTGTCCGACGTGCTGAACGCGCCGGCACCCAAGAAGACCACCCGGACTGCCAGGCGGCGCAAGGTCAGTTAGCCCTGGACTGTCGGCCGGATGGTGATGTCGCCGATCTCGACATCTCGCGGCTGCTCGATCGCGAATGCGATCGCCCTGGCGACGGCCTCGGGCGGAATGCCGAAGCTCTCCATGGCCGCGCGGGCCTGCCTGCGGGCCTCGGGATCCTCGATCGAGGAGTCCAACTCGGTGTTCACATAGCCGGGTGAGATCGACGTGGTGCGGACGACGCCGTCGGTCGACTCCTGGCGCAGCGCCTCCAGCAGAGTGCGCACGGCGTTCTTGGTGGCCGCGTAGACGCCCATGTTCGGCACGATCTTGATACCGGCAGTCGACACGACGGTGACGAAGTCCCCGTGACCCTGGCGGCGGAACACCGGCATCGCCGCCGCGATGCCGTGCAGCACACCGCGCACGTTGACATCGATCATCGCGTCCCAGCCGTCGACGTCGAGAGTGGAAGTCGGGCCGATGCGGCTGATCCCGGCGTTGCCGACGAACACATCGAGGCGCCCGAATTCCTGCACCGCGGCGTCGACGAGCCGCTCGACATCGGCACGCTGCGTGACGTCGGTGACGATGGTCGACGCCGCCCCGCCCGCGTCGCGAATCTCGCCGGCCAGCGCGCGCAGCCGGTCATCGCGGCGTGCGCCGAGGACGACTGCCGCGCCGCGACCGGCCAGCAGGCGCGCCGTCGCGGCGCCGATACCGCTGCTCGCGCCGGTGATCGCGACGACGGGCCCGGTCAGGGCTGATCCGGGTTGTGCATCGACGCGCGAATCTCTTCCAACCGCTCGGCGGCGGCCTTCTGCCGCGCCTCGTACTGTTCCTCGACGGTGCGGCCCTCCGGAGTTTCGGCAGCCAATTCGGCTGAGCCGAGCGCGGTTCCGTACCGGGTCTCGATCTTCTCCTGCACCGACTCGAATGTCGGCACCCCAGAATCGTCGTAGCTGTCGTCGGGCATGACCTCACCGTACTCCGGGCGGGCCTCCCGCGGCTGCGATCGTGACCGGGCCGGGCGCACGCACCGGGGGCCGGGCAGGGGCACCACGGGAACGCCCGGTGTGTGGATCTGGCCGGCCAGCCATGGCAGCGCGGTGGCGAACGCGCGCGCTGCGAACGGCCAGTCGTGTTTGCCGGGCTCGGCCACCACCGAGCAGTCGATGCCGTTGGCGCTGCCGAGGCCGCACAACGCGTTCGCGGCGGCCGTCTGATCGCCCGGATTCGGGACGGCCGGCAGTGGACGCTGAGCCGACGGATTGCCCGAGATCGCGAACCATCCGGAAACACCTTGGTATGAACCATGTTTGGCGATGACAGTGGCGGGGTCAAAACTCGCGTAGCTGGCCGCGTTGCCACCGAACAACCGCGTGATGGTCTGAGCCCTGGTACCGGAGTTCGGGGCGTAGTCGCCGGCGATGTCCTCGAAGGCGCTGAACATATCGGGGTGCATGGTGGTGAGGTCCACCGCACAGGTTCCGCCCATTGACCAGCCGACGACACCCCAATTCGCCCGGTCAGCGCTGACGCCGAAATTCGAGATCATGAACGGCACAACGTCTTTGGTCAGATGGTCGGCGGAGTTGCCGCGAGGTCCGTTGACGCATTCGGTGTCGTTGTTGAACGCGCCGCCGGAGTCGACGAACACGAACACCGGAGCGTCACCGTGATGGGCGGCCGCGAAGTCGTCGATCGTCTTGATGGCGTTGCCCGCCCGCAGCCAGTCGGCGGGCGTGTTGAATTCCCCGCCGACCATCATCACGGTGGGCAGCTTCGGCGGCGGATTGGTGGCGTAGTACGCCGGGGGCAGGTACACGAGTTCCTCGCGATGCGCGAAATGCGAAGCGTCCGAGGGGATGGTCACCGGCACCACCGTGCCCGTGGCCGGGATGGCGTGCTGGACCACCATCGCCGAGACGGTGGCGCGGTCGGTCTGGTCCGGCAGCGGACCCGCGGTCAGCTGATTCCAGGCGGTCTGCACGGTGGGGAAGTAGCCCACCCAGAGATTGAGCATCAGTGCCGTCGCCAGTGCGCACAGCGGGATCGCCACCACGGACATGCCACGCCGCCACCACCGTGCGCCGCGCCAGCCCGCAATCGCCACCAACGCGGCCGCCGTGGTCACGGCGATCCATACCCACAGCTGATGCGGGGCCGGATCGCCGGCCAGCCCGTCATCGGAGATGGCCCGCTGGGCATACCACGCCGCCGCGATGCCGGCGGCAGCCGCAAGCGGCAGCCACAACAGCCGCCAGCGGCGCGTCCGCCAGCCGGCGGCCAACACCAGAACCAGACCGGCCAGGATCTGCACCGTCAGGGGCAACCATCCATGCATCAACGAAATGTGTTGGTGATCGGCCGGTGTCACGCAACCATGGTGACCAAGCTTCCTTGGCGGTCGCTGTGAGCCGACCGGCTCAGCTAACGCGGTTTGGCGAGCGGGAACGGCAGGGTTTCGCGGATGCTGTGCCCGGTGATCAGCATGACGACCCGGTCGACGCCGACTCCGAGACCGCCGGTCGGCGGCATGGCGTATTCCATCGCCTGCAGGAAATCTTCGTCCAGCTCCATCGCCTCGGGATCACCGTCCGCTGCCAGCAGGGACTGCTCCTCCAGCCGGCGCCGCTGCTCGACGGGATCGGTGAGCTCGCTGTACGCAGTGCCCAATTCGACACCCCATGCGACCAGGTCCCAGCGTTCGGCCACGCCGGGCTTGCTGCGGTGCGGGCGGGTCAGCGGCGACACCGACGTCGGGAAGTCGGTGTAGAACGTCGGCATCTCGGTGCGGTCCTCCACCAGCCGTTCGTAGAGTTCCAGCACCACCGCACCGGCATCCCAGTGGGTCAGGTAGGGGACCCGCGCGCCGTCGCACAACCGGTGCAGCTCGGTCAGCCCGGTGTCGGCGTCGATCTGCTCGCCGAGTGCTTCGGAGACCGCGTCGTGCACCGTCTTGACCGTCCACGTTCCGGAGATGTCCACTCCCTCGAGCTGATCGGGGGCGTCGGCGCGGGGGCGCATCACCACCGCGGAGCCATTGGCCGCGATGGCCGCGTTCTGGATGAGCTCGCGGCAGCCGTCGATCCATACCCGGTAATCGGCGTGCGCCTGATAGGCCTCGAGCAGAGTGAATTCCGGATTGTGGCTGAAATCGACACCTTCGTTGCGGAATGCCCGGCCCAGCTCGAATACTCGCTCGACGCCCCCGACGCACAACCGCTTGAGGTAGAGCTCGGGGGCGATGCGCAGATACAGGTCGAGATCGTATGCGTTGATGTGGGTCTTGAACGGCCGGGCATTGGCGCCGCCGTGGATCTGCTGCAGGATCGGCGTCTCGACCTCGAGAAAACCCTTGGCGAACAAGGTTTCCCGGATCGAGTGCAATACGTTGCTGCGGGCGCGGATCAGATCGCGGGCCTCGGGGTTGATCGCGAGGTCGACGTATCGGGCCCGGACTCTGGCTTCCGGGTCTTGCAGGCCCTTCCACTTATCGGGCAAGGGGCGCAGGCACTTTCCGAGCATGCGCCACTGCTCGACCAGTACCGAACGGGTGCCGTTCTTGCTGTAGCCCATATGCCCGGTCACCTCGACCAGATCGCCGAGGTCGACCCCGGCGAAGTCCTCGGCGGCGCCGTCGAGCGTGGCCTTGTCCAGCAACAGTTGCACATCGCCCGACCAGTCGCGCAGCTGAGCGAACACCACGCCGCCGTAGTCGCGGACCCGCAGGATCCGGCCGGCGACGGACAGGGTGACGGTGTCGTCGGCAACCAGCGCCTGCGCGACGCTGTGGGTAGGCGGTTGGCCGACCGGGTAGGCGTCGACGCCGTTGCGCTGCAAGGCTTTCAGCTTGGCCATCCGGACCCGTACCTGGTCGGGGAGCCGCTGTCCGCGATCGGGCTTACTGTCGTCGGGTTCGTCGGGATCTGGCGCGCTACCGTCGGCGTGCAGCCGGCCGGAGGCGGCCAGGCCCTCGGGTACGGCCGAATGATGGCCGGTGTGCTGCCTGCCGCGCCGGGAGAACGGCAGCACCAGGAAGCCTTCCGCGATGACGGAGGCCACGCCGACGCGCGGGATCAGCCGGGCGTCTTCGTAGCACGCATAGCGTGGCACCCACTGCGGCTGGTATTTCATGTTCGACCGGTACAGCGTCTCCAGCTGCCACCACTTCGAGAAGAACACCAGCATGGCACGCCACAACCGCGCGACGGGGCCGGCGCCGAGTTGGGCTCCTTGTTCGAAAGCCGCGCGGAACATCGCGAAGTTCAGCGAAACACGGCTGACCCCAATATCTTCGGCATTCTGCAAGAGTTCGGTGACCATCAGTTCGATGGTGCCGTTGGGCGATTTCGGTGACCTGCGCATCAGGTCCAGCGAGAGCCCGTTGTTGCCCCATGGCACCAGTGACAGCATCGCCACGACTTCGTCGTCAGCGCCGTGGACCGCCTCCACCAGCAGGCAATCACCGTCGGCGCTGTCGCCGAGGCGCCCCAGCGCCATCGAGAAACCGCGCTCGGTCTCGGTGTCCCGCCAGGCATCGGCGCGGGCGATCACCGCGGCCATCTCCTCGGCGGAGAAGTCGCGGTGCCGGCGCATCCGCACGGTCAGCCCGGCGCGACGGGCCCGGGTGACGGCCTGGCGCACGGCACGCATGTCGGATCCGGACAGATGGAACTGGTCGGGGTAGAGGATGGCTTCGTCGCCGAGCTGCAGGGCGTTGAGGCCCGCCTCGCGGTATGCCTGGGCGCCAGTCGAACTGGCGCCCATCACTCCGGGGGCCCAGCCGTAGTCCTGGCACAGGGACAGCCACGCGGCGATCGCCTGTTGCCACGCCCGTGGATCGCCGATCGGGTCACCGCTGGCCAGGCAGACCCCGACTTCGACGCGATAGGTGATCGCGGCGCGGGCGTTGGCGGCGAAGACGACTGACTTGTCGCGGCGGGTGGCGAAGTAGCCGAGGGAATCGTTCTTGCCGTAGGCCTGCAGCAGGCCGCGGATGGCGGATTCGTCCTCACCGGTCAGTGCGTTCTCGGCACGCTGGGATTGGAACAGCACGATCGCGGCCACCATCAACGCCAGCGCGCCGAGCAGGCCGAGCAGCGCGTTGACGAAGGTGTGCGGATGGCCCTCGAAGGATTCCGCGCCGGCGCCGGCGAACGCGGAGACGCGGTTCAGCGCGTACCAGAAGCGGTCTTCGCGGGCCAGCGTGCCGGGGAAGAACTCGAGCAAGGCCCAGCCGATCAGCGTGCCGGTGGCCATGCCGGCCACCAGGGTTGCCGCCGCCTTGAGCAGGGCGCCGCGGCGCACCCTGGCCCAGAACTGGTTGTAGGCCAGGACCAGGGCGCCGGCCGCGGCGATGTGGAAGACCAGGCCGATGACCTCGCCGGCGTCGACGGCCGCGGTCTCGTCGCCGCTGATCAGGTCGGCGATGTTCCAGACCGACGCCGCCACCATGTAAAAAACCAGAATCCACCAGGCGATGCGCTTGCGGGCCGCGAGCGCGGCGGCCAGCAGGGCCAGCACGAACGCCCAGGCGAAGCTGGTGTCCGGGAAGTTGAAAAGGTAGCTGTTGATGAACTCCCGGGGCATCCGGATCAGGTGCCGAATGATCGTGGAAACGCTCGACAGCAGCGACAGCGTCGCGATGACGCCGATGATCCAGCCCGCTGCCGCGGGTACCCAGCGAAACCGTGAAGTTGGCCGACTCGTGGTGACGGTCATAGGCCGCGAGGATATTCCCTCGGCATGCGAAATGTCTGTGGTGCGCTACCAGACAGGGCCAGTATATTTTTCGCCCGGACCGCCGCCGGGTTCGTCGGGGGCCGCACTGGCTTCCCGAAATGCCAACTGGAGACTTTTCAATCCGTCGCGTACCGGGCCTGCGTGCGGGCCGAGATATTCCGCAGACGCGGTCACCAGACCGGCCAACGCAGTGATCAGACGGCGGGCTTCGTCGAGGTCACGATGTTCGCTGGCGTCCGGATCGGGCGAAGACAGCCCGATTTTCT
Source organism: Mycolicibacterium vinylchloridicum (assembly GCF_013404075.1). Lineage (GTDB taxonomy): Bacteria > Actinomycetota > Actinomycetes > Mycobacteriales > Mycobacteriaceae > Mycobacterium > Mycobacterium vinylchloridicum. The sequence continues at coordinate 44,068 of NZ_JACBJQ010000020.1, read as the reverse complement.
CGGCGGCGGCACTCATCAGCATCACCGCGGCGCGGGTGATCACCTCCACGGCGGGAATGTCGGCCAGGTCGCGGATGTCGTTGGGGTCCGTCATGCCTGCTAGACTGGCACGCACGACCGTCCCGGCGTACGCCAGGGACAGCAAGAGGAGTCCCACTCCCACCGCTCGCCACGGATATTTCCGCAGGTAAAGCGGTCCGGTCGCAGATACCGTCAGGGTATCTGTCCTGCGATTTCGCAGGGCGGCGTCAGCCGTGATCGGTCGGCATCGGGCCCTGCTTCAGGCAGGGCCTTCTCGCTGATGGCGTGGATTCTCCCCAGCTGTTCCCGTCGTGTGACACCGCGGTGGTCCGCACAGGAAACCGAACCAGGGAGGCCCCATCAGCACTGAGACCCGTGTCAACGAGCGCATTCGCGTACCTGAAGTCCGACTGATCGGACCGGGCGGGGAACAGGTAGGCATCGTGCGCATCGAAGACGCCCTCCGCGTCGCCGCGGATGCCGATCTCGATCTTGTCGAAGTAGCCCCGAATGCCAGGCCGCCGGTCTGCAAAATCATGGACTACGGCAAGTACAAGTACGAGACGGCTCTCAAGGAGCGCGAGTCTCGCAAGAACCAGCAGCAGACCGTCGTCAAGGAGCAGAAGCTTCGGCCCAAGATCGACGACCACGACTACCAGACCAAGAAGGGTCACGTCATCCGCTTCCTGGAGGCGGGTTCGAAGGTCAAGGTCACGATCATGTTCCGCGGACGCGAGCAGTCGCGGCCCGAACTCGGGTTCCGACTCCTGCAGCGGCTGGGCGCCGATGTCGCCGACTACGGCTTCATCGAGACGTCCGCCAAGCAGGACGGCCGCAACATGACGATGGTGCTGGCACCGCACCGCGGCGCGAAGACTCGCGCCAAGGCGGCGCATGACGCCGACACCCCCGCGGGGCGTCCGGCCGAACCCCAGCCCACCGAAACACCTGAGACCACCTAGAAACTGAGGACCAATGCCCAAGGCCAAGACTCACAGCGGCGCCTCCAAGCGTTTCCGCAAGACCGGCACCGGGAAGATCGTGCGGCAGAAGGCGAACCGTCGCCACCTGCTCGAGCACAAGGCCACCAAGCGGACCCGCCGCCTTGACGGTCGCACCGTCGTGTCGGCCAACGACACCAAGCGTGTCAACGCGATGCTGAACGGCTAAGCGCCGTAACCCCTCAACTTTTGACCGACCAAGAATAGGAACACCGCAATGGCACGCGTGAAGCGCGCACTCAATGCCCAGAAGAAGCGGCGCACAGTACTGAAGGCGTCCAAGGGCTACCGCGGCCAGCGCTCGCGGCTTTACCGCAAAGCCAAAGAGCAGCAGCTGCATTCGCTCACTTACGCATACCGGGACCGTCGTGCCCGCAAGGGTGAGTTCCGCAAGCTGTGGATCTCTCGCATCAATGCTGCGGCCCGCGCCAACGACATCACCTACAACCGGCTGATCCAGGGCCTGAAGGCTGCTGGTATCGAGGTCGATCGCAAGAATCTCGCCGAGATCGCCGTCAGCGACCCGGCCGCGTTCACCGCGCTGGTCGAAGCCGCCAAGGCCGCACTGCCGGAGGATGTCAACGCACCTTCGGGTGAAGCCGCCTGACAACGGCACTCACTGAACGATCCGCCCGGGTGGTGGCTGCAGTAAAACTGCAGCGCCACACCGGGCGTCTTCGTGCTGGGCGCTTCTTGGCCGAGGGGCCGAACCTCGTCGAGGCGGCGGCCCGCCACGGACTCGTGCTGGAGGTGTTCGCGACAGAGGCTGCCGCACAACGCCACAGCGAGCTGCTGGCCGGGCTGACGGTGCACGAGGTCACCGAGCGCGCAGCCAAGGCGCTCTCGGAGACCGTGACGCCCTCCGGACTGGTCGCGGTGTGCACGCCACCCGATGTCGCCCTCGCCGACGTCCTCGCTGCCCGCCCGCGGCTCGTGCTCGTCGCCGTCGCGACGTCCGAACCGGGCAACGCCGGCACGCTGATCCGCATCGCCGACGCGATGGGCGCCGACGCCGTGGTGCTCACCGACGACAGCGTCGACCCGTACAACGGCAAGTGCCTGCGCGCATCGGCGGGCAGCATCTTCGCGCTGCCGGTGCTCGAGGCTCCCGACTCCGCCGTGCTCGTCGCCGAGTTGCGGTCGGCGGGACTGACCGTGCGTGCCACCACGCTGGACGCCGACAACACCCTGGACGCGGTGGATCTCACCCGGCCGACGGCGTGGCTGTTCGGCTCCGAGGCACACGGCCTCGCCGCCGACGTCGCGCGGCTGGCAGACGAGCGGGTCCGCGTGCCGATGTGGGGTGGTGCGGAGAGCCTGAACGTGGCCGCCGCCGCGGCGATCTGCATGTACGAGAGCGCTCGTTCGCTCCGGCTGGGCTAATCTGCCGAAGCGGATTGGTGAGCCGTGCTATCTTTCTCGGCGATACATCTCGGGCACAATCTGTAAAGCTCGATTCGTCACAGAGCCGGGGGAGCGATGGCCCGTTACGACTACATCATTGCCGGAGCCGGCTCGGCGGGATGCGTTCTCGCCAATCGGCTGTCGACCGATCCGGCGGTGTCCGTCCTCCTGATCGAAGCGGGCGGCCCGGACCGCAATCCGATGATCCACGTGCCCAAGGGCTCGGCGGTGCTCCTGGAGAACGAGAAGTACGTGTGGCGCTACGCCACGACACCTTTCGGACCGAACAACAAGTCCGAGTTCTGGACCCGCGGAAAGCTTCTGGGCGGGTCCAGCTCCGTCAACGGCATGGTGTACAACCGTGGCAACAAGGACGACTACGACGAATTGGAACGGCGCGGCAACAAGGGCTGGAACTGGGACGAGATCCTGCCGATCTTCAAGGGTTTCGAGGACAACCAGTTCGGTGCCTCGCCGACGCGCGGCGCCGGCGGACCGCTGCATATCTCGGTTGCCGATGACCTCGACCCGCTGTGCGACGAGATCGTTGCGGCCGGGGCTGCCAGTGGGTTACGCGCGGTCCAAGACATCAACGAATCCGACGACGAGCGGATCGGCTACAGCACGGCGACGATCAAGAACGGGCGCCGCGTCAGTGCCGCCGACGCATTCCTGAAGCCGGTGCGGCGCCGGCCCAACCTCACCGTGGTCACCGGCACGACCGTCGATCGCATCATCGTCGAGAACGGGCGTGCTGTTGGGGTCCAGGCCCGTAGCCGGGGCGGCGCCGCCGAGTTCCGGGCACGCCGCGAAGTGATCGTGTCCTTGGGCAGCATGGGGAGCCCGAAGTTGTTGCAGCTCTCCGGGATCGGACCTCGTGAGGTGCTGGCCGCCGCGGGTGTGCCGCTGCTGCTGGAACGCGACAACGTGGGCCGGCGGATGCGCGAGCACCGCTGCATCGTGGTTCGCTACCGGCTCAACGCCGATCTCGGATACAACCGAAAGCTGTCGAGCCGGTTGGGGCAGGCCGTCACGGCTGGTCGTTACGCACTCACCCGCAAGGGACTGATGGCCACGCCGACGTTCGATGTGCTGGGATTCGTGAAAACCACGCCCGATCAACCCCGGGTGGACGGCCAGCTTCTGCTGGGGCCGTTCACGATCCCGGCGTACAACGAGGGCGAACCGATGGTCATCGAGCGCCAGCCGGGGCTTTCTGTTCTGGGGTTCGTGCTGCGGCCGACATCGGAAGGCAGTGTCGAGATCACGTCGAATGACCCCGACGCCGCGCCGCGGTTGGACCCGAACTACCTGACCAGCGACTACGACCGCGAGACGAGTGCGGCGCTGGTGCGCAGGACCCGGGAGATCTTCGCCCGATCTCCGATCGCCGATCGCATCAGCCACGAGCTCTATCCCGGGGCCGACGTGTGTGACGACGACGCGCTGGCCGATGCGGCACTCGACGGCGGGTACAGCGGATACCACGCGATCGGCAGCTGCGCGATGGGCCCCAGCGATGACGACGTCGTGGACGACCAGTTGCGCGTGCGGGGCATCGACGGGCTGCGCGTGGTGGACTGTTCGGCCATGCCGACCATGCTGGCCGGCAATCTCAACGGCCCGGTTATGGCGATGGCCTGGCGTGCCGCCGATCTGATCCTGCACGGCACATAGGAACAAACCTCCGCTACGTGTTGACCCGGTATCTACAACTCAACGGCCCTACGACTGTCGCGGACCTCGTCGTGGCGCTCGACGACTGGGGGTTCACCGTCGCGGGGAGACCGTCCAAGGCAATCTCGGACGCGCTGCGATGGGAAAGGGGCCGCGACCGGGTGGGTTGCGGCATTACGTGCCGAAGCGAAGAGTCTGTCGCTCGGAGGCGGGCAGCAACCCGAGAAGTGAGCAGAGCCCGGCCCCCGAAGCTCACTCGCTGAGCAGCCCCTTGGCCACGTGGGTGATCTGCACCTCGTTGCTGCCGGCGTAGATCATCAGCGACTTCGCGTCGCGGGCAAGCTGTTCCACGCGGTACTCGGTCATGTACCCGTTACCGCCGAAGAGCTGGATCGCCTCCATGGCCACATCGGTCGCCGCCTGCGAGCAGTAGTACTTCATCGCCGACGCCTCGGCCAGTGAGATCGGTGTGCCCGTCTGCCCACATTCGATCACCCGGAACAGCATGTTGCGCACGTTCATTCGCGCCACCTCCATGTTGGCCAGCTTGAGCTGGATCAACTGGAACTGCCCGATCTCCTTGCCCCACAACGTCCGCGTCTTCGCGTAATCGGTACACAGCCGCAGGCACTCCTCGATCACGCCGAGTGCCATCGACACCACTCCGATGCGCTCCGCGGCGAAACTCGATCGGGCACTGTCCCGGCCGTCGCCGGACTTGTTCTCCTCGGTCTCGCCCAGCAGGCGATCCCGGCCCAGGCGGACGTTGTTGAAGAACAGCTCACCGGTGCGCGAACTGTGAATCCCCATCTTGCGGAACGGTTTGGCCTGAACAAAGCCCTCCATACCGCGATCCAGCACGAACGTCAGCACCTTGCGATCCCGCTTGCTGACCGAGGCATCGCCCTCGTCCAACTTGGCGTACACCACCACCACGTCGGCGTCGGGACCATTGGTGATGAACGTTTTCTGTCCGTTGAGGATGTAGTCGTCGCCATCGCGCACGACGTAGGACTTCATGCCGCCGAACGCATCCGAACCCGAATCCGGCTCGGTGATCGCCCATGCGCCGATCTTCTCGTAAGTCACCAGCTCGGGCAGCCAGCGCTCCTGCTGAGCCAGCGTGCCCCGGCTCTGAATGGTGGGCACGGTCAACCCGAGGCTCACACCCATCCCGGTGACCAGGCCCATGCTCACCCGACAGAGCTCACTGATCAGCACGAAGCCCATGCCGGCTGAGCCACCGTCGCCGAACATGCCGGCGCCACCCTTGGACGTCGTCTCGGCGCCGGCCCGCATCTTGTCCAGCCGCTTGTTCAGCGACTCCCGCGCCATCTCGCCGATACCGAAGGTGGCGAACAGCTTCCGGACGATCGGGTAGGGCTCCATATCGCCGCTCTCCAGAGCGTCGATATGCGGGCGCACCTCTTTGTCGACGAACTCGCGGACGGCGTCGCGCACAGCAATATCGACGTCGGACCATTCGATCATGGGTTCTCCGGTTCAGGCGGCAGCGGTACGTCCTCGGGCGGGCCGCAAACCGGCTAGTGAGAACGTCGTGTGGACCAGCGACCCCGCACGCGCGACGAGGCTCTTGTGTCGAGGGACATAGTGCATGGGCATGCCGCGCCGGTCTTTAGGGGGTGCCATGAAACCGGGTGCCTCGACCAGCGGAGCGTCGGCCGGAATCTGTCCGGCCGCGCGCCGGTACGCCGACAACGCCCGCGGGTGCAGCCGGATCTCGTCGGGCACCGCCCAGAACGCCAGTTCGACGGCCTTGCCGAACAGCCGCAGCGCCACCTCGTCACCGGGTGTCCAACGCATCCCGGCCCGCTCCCGTACCGCGGGATCGAACAGGCCGGCCGCGATCCAGCGCTGCCCGGCGACCATCGGCTTGAACAACTGGTCCCAGATCGGTGTCGGCATCAACACGAACTTCGGCTTCGGGATCCGGATGTCGAAGATCTCCAGCGTCGCCTTGTTGATCTCCAGCTCGTCGCGGCAGGTGCGGTCCCAGTATTCGCAGAAGTCCTCCCACGTCTCGGGCACCGGCCGCATGCTCATCCCGTACATCGCGTACCACTGCACGTGCTCGTCGAAGAGTTGGCGCTTCTCGGCCTCGGTCAGCCCGCCGCAGAAGTACTCGGCCACCTTCAGGATCAGCATGAAGAAAGTGGCGTGCGCCCAGTAGAACGTCTCGGGGTCCAGCGCGTGATAGCGCCGTCCCGCACTGTCGACACCCTTGATTCCCTGGTGGAACCCTTTGATCTGTTCGCCGGTTTGCCGGGCGCGCTCGCCGTCATAGACCACGCCCATGATCGGGTACACCGACCGCGCGACGCGCTGGAGCGGCTCGCGTAACAGGATCGAATGCTCTTCCACTCCGGCGCCCAGTTGCGGGTACATGTTCTGCAGCGACCCGATCCACACACCGAGCATCCCGGTGCGCAGGTCGCCGAAGTACTTCCATGTCAGCGAGTCCGGCCCGAGCGGGGTCGGCTTTGCGGGGCGAGTGGTCTTCGTTGACCTCATGTACAGACGATAGGGCTGACAACAAGCGTTGTCCATAACGGCGACGAAGCTGTGACCATGCGTTTGACATAGCGATACGTCGACCGCGTCACACCAGGTTGGCTGGCCCGAAATCCGTTCCCTAGGCTGGATCTCGTGGACGTCGAGCCGTTCGACGATCAACCCGATTCCCTCGTTGACGTCAGCCAACCCGGGCGTGGGCCCGCTGCGTGGTGGCACAACACCAACCACAATCCGGGCGTCATCGCCCTGGTTCGTCGTGCCCGGCGGATGTTGCCCGGCGACCCGGACTTCGGGGATCCACTCTCGGCGGCCGGCGAGGGCGGTGCCCGTGCCGCCGCGCGTGCTGCCGACCGGTTGCTGCGCGATCGGGAGGCTGCCACCCGCGAGGTGAGCTTGGCCACCCTGCAGCTCTGGCAGGCGCTCACCGAACGGGTTTCCGGCCGGCCGGCCAACCGCGAGGTGACGTTGGTCTTCACCGACCTCGTCGGGTTCTCCAGCTGGTCGCTGCAGGCCGGCGACGACGCGACGCTGCGGTTGCTGCGCCGGGTCGCCCAGGTGGCCGAGCCGCCGCTGCTCGACGCGGGCGGGCACATCGTCAAACGGATGGGCGACGGCATCATGGCCGTTTTCACCGATCCGGTGACGGCGGTGCGCGCCACGATGGCGGCCCGCGACGCCGTCCGAACCGTCGAGGTAGACGGATATACACCGCGGATGCGTGCCGGTATCCATACCGGCCGTCCGCAGCGCATCGGCTCGGATTGGCTGGGCGTGGACGTCAACATCGCCGCGCGGGTGATGGACCGTGCCACCCGCGGTGGGCTCATCGTGTCGGAGAAGACGCTGGAGCTGATCGATGCCGAACAACTCGAGTCGCTCGGGGTGACGGTCAAGAAGATCAGGCGCCAGGTCTTCGCGCCGCGCGCCACCGGTGTGCCGACCGATCTGGTGATGTATCGCCTCAAAACCCGCAGGGATCTGCCGGCCGAGGACGACGCCGACGACCTCGAAGCCCAGGCATAGTGGGTGGAGATGGTTTTCGCTCTGTTCTCGCGGCTGGACCGCGTTCGGGTCACGTTGGGCTACTCCGCAGCGCTGCTGGCGGTGGCGGCCACACTGCTGGCGCTGGGGCCACACGTCCGTGACCAGGTCATCTGGCGCGCGAGCACCAATCTTCACAATCTTGGGCACGGCCGCTTCGGCACGCTGATCGGCAGTGCCTTCGTCACCGAGCAGGGCCCGATCTACGTCTGGCTGCCCGGTTTGTTCGCAATTCTCGGGCTCGCCGAACTGCTGTGGCGCAGCCGCCGGATGGTCGTCGCGTTCGTCGTCGGCCACGTCGGGGCGACGTTGTTGGTGGCGGCCGGGCTGGCCGCGGCGCTGGGCGCCGGGCTGGCGTCCTGGTCGGTTGCCAATGTCACCGATGTCGGCATGAGCTACGGCGCAGTGGGCGTGTTGGGCGCACTCACCGCGGCGATCCCGCAGCGCTGGCGGGCGGCGTGGACCGGCTGGTGGCTGGCCGTGGCGTTCGGTTCAGCGATCAGCTCCGGCGGCGACTTCACCAATGTCGGCCATGGTGTTGCCCTGGTCCTGGGCATGGTGGTGGGCACCCGCTTCGGTCACCCGGCGCACTGGACCACCGCGCGGTACGCGCTGCTCGCCGTCGCGATGGCCTTCGGTTACCTGATCATGGCCAACACCGGGCTGTCGATCCTGACGACAGCGACGCTCGGCGTGCTGGGCGCGCTGGCGGCCGCCCGCGTCGCCCGCCGTAGGGCGGTCCGGCGGGCGTTGGCCGGCGCGGCCACTGCGCAACCCGCCGGCTCATAACTCCCTTCTCGAACCTTCTGCGATACCCTGCGCGCCAGTACCGCGTCATATGTGACATATATCTAGTCAGTTATGACACCGATGTGGTACGAATTCTCTGGAGCCAGGGAGGTCGACGTTGCGAAGCGCTGTTCGCCCCGCAGTGGGGCTGGCATCGGTCGTCCTGCTGGTCGCTGCCGTCGGCGCAGCGGTGGTCATGTTTCGCGGCGACGTCACCTCGGGTGTGCCGATCACCGTGGTCGCACCGCGCGCCGGGTTGGTGATGAACCCCGGAGCCAAGGTGAAAATGCGTGCCGTCCAGGTCGGCACGGTGGCATCGATCGACCAGGATCCGAATGGTCAAGCGGTGCTTCATCTCTCGATCGATCCGGAGCAGTTGTCCCTGATCCCCGGCAACGTTCAGGTCGACATCACATCACCCACGGTGTTCGGCGCCAAGCTCGTCGAACTGACCGCGCCCGCCCAACCGTCGGCTCAGCCGCTGCGCTCCGGCCAGGTCATCGAAGCCGCCGACGTCACGGTGGAGATCAACACCGTCTTCCAACAACTGACGGCGGTGCTGTCAAAAGTGCAGCCGGAGAAGCTCAATGAAATTCTCGGCGCTCTCTCCGGGGCGATGGACGGACGGGGTGAGCGGCTCGGCCAGATGTTCTCGGACTTCGACACGCTGCTGGCCCGGCTCGAACCCGGTCTCGACAACCTGAGTCACGACATCGACGCGGCGAATGTGGCTGCCGGTGCCTACGCTGACGCCGCGCCTGATCTGATCAGGACCGCCGACAATGCGATTCGGATCAGCCAGACCCTCGTCGACCGGCAGGACGATCTGGATGCGTTGTTGCTCAGCGCTATCGGGCTGGCCGGCACCGGGTCCGAGGTCGTCGACGGGAACCGGCAGGCGCTGACAGAAGTGCTGCACCTGCTGGTGCCCACCACCGATCTGACCAACCGCTACCGCGAAGCCCTGAATTGCACGCTGGCCGGCCTGGTGCCGATCGCCCTCGCACCGCCCCAACCTGACCCCGGTGCCGTCGTGTCGGTGAGCTTCACGATGGGTTTGGAGCGGTATCGCTATCCCGCTGACCTGCCCAAGGTCGCCGCCAAGGGCGGACCGCACTGCGCGGACCAGGGACTGCCGCACCTGACGCCGAACACCAAGCCGCCGTTCCTGGTCACCGATGTCGGGGCCAACCCGGCACAGTACGGAAACCAGGGCGTTCTGCTCAATTCCGATGGGCTCAAACAGATCCTGTACGGCCCGATCGACGGCCCGCCGCGCAACTCCGCGCAGATCGGGCAGCCGGGCTGATGCGGTCGCTGCGGGCAACGGGGTTGAAGTTCACCGCTTTCGCGGTCGTGATGGTTGTGGCAACGGCATTCCTGTTCATGACCTTCGCGCAGTACCGCACCGGTCGCACCAACGGGTACTCCGCGGTGTTCGCCGACGTGTCCCGGCTCAAGGCCGGCGACAGTGTGCGAGCCGCCGGGATTCGCATCGGGACTGTCGACACCGTGACGCTGCGCGGCGACGCCACCGCCCTCGTCACCTTCGAGGCCGACCGAGACGTGGTGCTGACCACCGCAACCCAGGCGGCTGTCCGCTATCTCAACCTGGTCGGCGACCGCTACCTGGAATTGGTGGACGCGCCGGGACCTACGGCGACGCTACCCGCGGGCTCCCAGATTCCCATCGATCGCACCCAGCCGGCTCTCGACCTCGATCTGTTGCTCAGTGGTCTGAAGCCGGTGATCCAGAGCCTGAGTCCGCAGGACGTCAACGCGCTCACCACCTCGCTGGTGCAGATCCTGCAGGGGCAGGGCGGCACCGTGGATTCCTTGTTCGCCAAGACATCGTCGTTCACCAACGCGCTGGCCGACAACGACAGAGTCATCGCGGCGCTGATCGACAATCTGAAAGTCGTGCTGTCGGCGCTGACCGCCGAGGGGGAGCGCTTCTCGACCGCGATAGATCGCATCGAGAAGATGATCACCGGATTCGCCGACGACCGCGATCCGATCGGCGCGGCCATCGACGCCCTCGACGCGGGTACGGCGTCGCTGGCCGGTCTGCTCACCGACGCACGACCGCCGCTCGCCGGTGCGGTCAGCGAATTGAGCCGCCTCGCGCCACTTTTGGACCAGGACAAGGACCGAGTGGATCGCGCGCTGGCGAAGGCGCCCGAGAACTACCGCAAACTGACCCGCCTCGGCGCGTACGGCAGCTTCATCCAGATGTATGTGTGCGGCATGTCGGTGCGAGTGACCGACTTGGAGGGCCGGACGGCAGTGTTCCCGTGGCTCAAGCAGGAGAGCGGAAGGTGCGCTGAGCCGTGATGCTGAAATACCGTGGCGGACGATTGATTCGGGCCGGATTCATCGGACTCGCGGTTGCAGTTCTGGTCGTGCTCGTCGGCCTGGCGCCGCAGCGGCTGTGGTCGTGGGCGACCCAGGTGCGATACCAGGCGGTGTTCGGTGAAGCCGGTGGCCTGGTGGCCGGCAACGATGTGGTGATCTCCGGCATCAAGGTCGGTACCGTCTCGGCAGTGTCACTGCTGCGCGGCGATGCGCTGGTGACGTTCACCATCGACGGCACCGTGCATCTGGGATCGCAAACCACCGCGCACATCAAGACCGGTACCGTGCTCGGCGCGCGGATCGTGACGCTGGTTCCGGCGGGCACGGGTGCGCAGAAACCCTCCGAGCCGATTCCGATGTCGCGGACGTCCTCGCCCTATGTGCTCACCGATGCCGTCGGCGATCTCACCACGAACGCGGCCGGGCTGGATACCGCATCGCTGAACCAGTCCCTGGAGACCCTCTCGGACACCATCGACGCGATGGCGCCGCAGCTGGGGCCGACGTTGGAGGGCCTGACCCGGTTGTCCCGGTCGATGAATGACCGCAATGACACCCTGCGCGAACTCCTGCGCAGCGCAGCCGATCTCACCGGAGTGCTGTCCGAACGCCGAGAACAGGTCAATGCGCTCATCCTCAACGGCGCCGACCTGGTGGCGGTGCTGGCCCAGCGGCGCCAGGCGATCGCCGACCTGCTGGCCAACACCTCGGCGATGAGCAGGCAGTTATCGGGTCTGGTCCACGACAACGAAGCCAAGCTGACGCCCACCCTGCAGAAGCTCAATTCGGTGATGGCGGTGCTGCAGAAGAACAGCGACAACATCGCCAAGGCGCTGCCCGGGCTGGCCAAATACGAGATCACCATGGGCGAGGCCGTGTCGAGCGGCTTCTACTACCAGGCCTACACCGCCAACGTCATACCCGCGGAGTTCCTGCAGCCGTTCTTCGACTACGCCTTCGGCTTCCGCCGGGGTACCAACGCCGGACAGCCGCCCGACAATGCCGGACCCCGCGCAGAATTCCCCTTCCCCTACAACGGGATTCCCCCGCAACCCCAGGAGGGGCAACGGTGAGCGTCCGCAGCAGAGTGATCGCCGCGACAGCCGCACTGCTGGTCGCGCTCGGTGCGGCAAGTACTGCGCTGGTGATCCGTCACACCTACTTTCCCGCGACGAAGATCACGGCCTACTTCACCGCCGCCACCGCGATCTATGCCGGTGACGAGGTACGCGTATCCGGGGTCAAGGTGGGCACGATCGATTCCATCGAGCCCGTCGGCAAGCAGGTGAAGATGGTGCTCAGTATCGAATCCGGGGTGTCGATTCCGGCCGGCGCCAGCGCCGTCATCGTCGCGCAGAACCTCGTCGCGGCCCGCTATCTGCAGTTGACGCCCGCCTATCGGGACAGCGGACCGACGATGCCCTCCGGTGCGGTCATTCCCGTGGAGCGAACGGCCGTCCCGGTCGAGTGGGACGATGTCAAAACCCAGTTGATGCGCCTGTCAACCGATTTGGGGCCCAGCAGTGAATCGGCGCGGCCGGCACTGGCCCGGCTGATCGACGACACCGCTACTGCCATGGGCGGCAACGGCATCAAGCTGCGCCAGATGCTGGCTCAGCTGTCAGCGGTGGCCCGCATTTTCGCCGACGGCAGCGGCAACGTCGTCGACATCATCACCGGGCTGCAGAACCTGGTGACCGCGCTGCACGACAGCAGCGGCGCGATCGTCGACTTCGAACACCGTCTGGCCGCGTTGACGGGCACGCTGGACGACCACACCGACGACCTCGACGCCGCGTTGCGCGATCTGGCGACCGCGACGGTGGATGCCACGCGCTTCGTCGGCGAAAGCCGGGAACTGACCGTCGAACAGGTCCAGCGGCTGACCGACGTCACCCGGAACCTGGCCGACAACCGCAAGAGCCTCGAGCAACTGCTGCACGTCGCGCCCAATGCGTTCGCCAACTACTACAACGTGTACAACCCGGACACCGGAGACAACATCGGGTCCATCGTGTTCAACGACTTCGCCAATCCCATCCAGTTCATCTGCGGGCAGATCGGTGCCATCGAGAACGCCACGGCACCGGAAACCGGCAAGCTATGCGCGCAATACCTCGGCCCGGCGCTGCAGTTGCTCAGCTTCAACCTGGTGCCGTTCCCGATGAGCCCATATCTGATGAAGGCGCCGTCCCCGGAGAATCTTCTCTACTCTGATCCGGCGCTCGCGCCCGGCGGATCGGGACCTGCGCCCGGTCCCGCCGAGACCCCGCCTGCCATCTCGGCCTATCAGGGGACGCCGTGAGACATCAGCGCCTCTGGGCTACGGCGGCGGTCGTGCTCATCGCGTCCGGCGCCTCCGGATGCGGATTCCGGGGGCTGAACTCCTTGCCGCTACCGGGCACGCAGGACAGGAACGGAGCGAGCGTATTTCACATCGAGATCGCCAATGTCGGTATGCTGGAATCGAATTCACCGGTCCTCGTCGCCGACGTCGTGGTCGGAACGGTGGGAGCCATGCGGCTGCGTGACTGGCACGCCGACGTCGAGGTGTTCGTCCGTCCCGACGTCGCGGTGCCCGCCAACGCCGTCGCCACGGTCGGGCAGACCAGCTTGCTTGGTTCCATGCATCTGGAACTCGACCCGCCGGTGGGCGTGCCGCCGGCAGGCCGGCTGCAGCCGGGAGCGACGATCCCGCTGAGCAAGTCGTCGACGTATCCGTCCACCGAGCGGACATTGTCGACGTTGTCGGCGGTGGTCAACGGCGGGGGATTGGGCCAGATCGGTGACGTGATCCGCAACGCCAACACCGCGCTGTCCGGACGGCAAAATCAGGTGCGAGACCTGTTGCGGCGGCTGGACACCTTCGTCGGCACACTGGACAGCCAGCGCGCCGACCTGATCGACATGATTCACCAGCTGAACAGGTTCACCGGCACGTTCGCAGAGCAGCAGGAGGTGATCAGCCGTGCGCTGCACCATGTTCCGGCCGCACTCGACGTCCTGATCCGGGAACGACCACGCATCGTCGCCGCGCTGGAGAAGCTGCGCACGTTCAGCGAGTCGACCACTGATCTGATCAACGCCGCCCAGGACGACCTCGTCACGAACCTGCGCAATCTCGAGCCGACGGTCAAGGCGCTGGCCGACGTCGGCCCCGAGCTCGACACCGCACTCGCCTTCGCCGTCACCTACCCGTACAGCCAGAGCTACATCGACCGTGCCGTCCGCGGTGACTACGTGAACATGTTCCTGGTCGCCGATCTGACGGTTCCGCGATTGAAACGAACGTTGTTCCTGGGTACCCGATGGGGCGACCAAGACGCCAAACTGATTCCGGCGCCCGGTGATCCGTGGTACCTCAACTACACCTACGATCCGCTGCGGACCGGTATCGCGCCGGAACCCGCGCCGGCAGGCGGAGGTCGCTGATGCTGACGCGGCTCATTCGCATCCAGCTGGTGATCTTCGGAATCGTCTCCCTTGTCGGACTGCTGCTGATGACCTTCGTATTCCTTCAGGTTCCGACCCTGTTGGGGATCGGGAAGATCACCGTCACCCTGCAACTGCCCAGTGGCGGCGGTCTGTACCGGTTTTCGAATGTGACGTACCGCGGTGTGCAAGTCGGCAAGGTCACTGCATTGAGGTTGACCAAACAGGGTGCGGAAGCGACCCTGTCGCTGGACACTTCGCCCAAGATCCCGGTCGACCTACGGGCGGAGGTCCGCAGCGCCTCGGCGATCGGCGAACAGTACGTGGATCTTCGGCCGCAGAGCGCGTCAGGCCCATATCTGCACGACGGGTCGGTGATCGGACGGCAGCAGAGCACGGTTCCGCAAGCGGTCGGCCCGATGCTCGATCGGGTGAGTGCTCTGGTCAACAGCATTCCCGGAGACAAGCTCTCGCTCTTGATCGATGAGTCGGACACGGGGCTGCGCGGCGCGGGCTACGACCTTTCCTCGCTGGTGGACTCCTCGGCCACCGTGGTCGGCAGGATCAGCGGTGTCGGTGATCGCGCCCGGATGTTGATCGACGACGCGGTGCCACTACTCGATTCACAGGTCGCCACAACGGATTCGCTGCAGGTGTGGGCACGCGGCCTGGCCGATGTCACCCAGACGGTGGCCGACGACGACGATCAGGTACGCGCTGTGCTGGGTACCGGTCCGGCCGCCGCGAACGAGGTGACCCGCCTGCTCGAACAGGTCAAGCCCACGCTGCCGGTCCTACTGGCCAGCCTGAGCGCCGTCGGTCAGATCCTGGTCACCTACAACTCGTCGCTCGAGCAGTTGCTCGTGCTGTTGCCGCCGGCGATCGCCAGCACCCAGGCGTTCGGCCTGCCGACCAACAACCCGACGGGATTACCGGTGGGGGAGTTCGCGATCACGCTGGGTGACCCACCGCCGTGCACCGTCGGATTCCTGCCACCGTCGTCCTGGCGGTCTCCGGCCGACACGACGACGATGGACACCCCGGACGGTCTGTATTGCAAACTGCCGCAGGACTCTCCGATCGCGGTCCGCGGTGCCAGAAACTACCCGTGCGTCGGCAGGCCGGGCAAGCGAGCGCCGACCGCCGAGATCTGTGACAGCGACCAGCCGTTCGTGCCGACTGCGGTTCGCCAGCATGCGGTCGGCCCTTATCCGCTGGACCCCAATCTGATAGCGCAGGGTGTTCCGCCGGACAGCAGGGTTCCCGGGGCGGCGCCCAGCGGGTTCGGGACCACCGATGGCCCCGCACCGGTATCGGTTGTGCCGTACAACCCGGCAACGGGCAGCTTTGTCACGCCCGACGGGCATCGCTATGTGCAGTCGGACCTTGCGCCGCCGACGGCGCCGGCGTCGTGGAAAGACCTGCTGCCGTGTTAGGTCAGCGGCGCCAGACCGGACCGCACCAGGTCGACACTCGTGGAGACGACCTCGCGCAGGTCGGTCGTGCAGCCGTCGCGGCCCCAGCGCTCCACCGCGGCGACAAGGGCGGCGGCCAATGCGGCCCCGGCCACTTCGGCGATCAGGTCGACATCGGGCAGTTCGGGGTAGCGGCGCCTGACGAACTCGGTCAGCACCTCGGCGAACGACGTCTGAACCACCCGAAGGTGACCTGCGGTGCGCTCGCCGTCGAGCAGGGTCGCCCGCAGGATGGCGGCCTGGCGGACGATCTCCAGGTCGTGCGGGAAGCTGACCACACTACCCAGCACCGCGTCGAAGATCGATTCGTTGGCCGGGCGCCGCGCCAAAGCCTCGGCGAACCATTCGAGTTGAGTCTCGTAGTCCTGGAACAGCACCGCCTCTTTGGTCGGGAAGTGCCGAAAGAACGTGCGCTGGGTGACGCCGGCGTCGTCGGCGAGCTGAGCGACCGTCACATTGGCGAAACCGTCGCGAGCGAATCGCGCCAACGCCACCTCGCGCAGCGCCTCGCGCGTCGAAGTTCTGCGTCGCTCGTGCGCGTTCGTCATTACGACATTTTCGCACAATCCTTTTCGTCAATTCACCGCAGTCTCGACATCTGTCCCATCAAGTGAGGAGAAACCAGCAATGAGTGATTACGACGCGATCGTCGTCGGGGCCGGCCACAACGGCCTGACCGCGGCGGCTGTTCTGCAACGCCGGGGGGTGCGGACGATTGTTCTGGAACAGAACACCTATTCCGGCGGCATGGCCGCCACGGTGGAGTTGATCGACGGGTTCCGCTACGAAATCGCCGGCTCAGTGCAATTTCCGACCGCACCGGAAGTCGCAGAGGCCTTGGAGTTGCACACGATTCCGCAGGTTCACTCCGAAGTCCAGTCGGTCAACCTCGGCGAAGCCGGGGAGGAACCGATGATTCTCTACAGCGACCCGATGAAATACATGACACATCTGTCCGAGCGGCACGGCGCCGATTCGGTGCTGGGCATGGCGAAGATGCTCGAATGGACGACCGGTCCGTCCCGGGCGCTCGGGCGGTTCGAGGCTCGCACGCCGCCGAAGACCCTCGACGAGATGTATGCCTGTGCGGCAAACGAATCCGAGCGCCGCGCCATCCACGAGATGTTGTTCGGAACGGCCATGGACGTCATCGATCGCAACTTTCCGGACAAGGACAAGTACGCGACGATCCGCGGGATGCTGGCGTTTTTGGCCATCAACTCCACCTATCGCGGACCGTTCACACCCGGCAGCGCAACGTGTCTGGCGTTCGCCATGGGTGTGCCCGACATGAATGCCACCATGATGACCAAACTCGAGGGCGGCATCGGTGCCGTCTGCGACCACCTCAAACGAATGTTCACCGAGCTCGGCGGTGAAATCCGCTATCGCACCAAGGTCGACCAGATCCTCGTGGAGAACGAACGGGTCACCGGTGTGCGGTTGCGGGACGGATCGGTGCTGAGTGCGCCGGTCGTGGTGTCCAACCTGTCCCCGGACCTGACCCTGATCGACATGGTCGGCCCAGAGCATCTACCGGGCAATCTGGTGGAGCGCCTGGCCGGACGCGACCACCGGGCCACCTTCATCCAGATGCACTTCGCCCTGGACGGTCTCCCGGAATTCGCGTCGCCCTACGAGCTGCTCAACGAACCCGGTATGCAGCAGTCGGTCGGCGTCTTCGGGACACCCGAAGAGCAGCAACGGCAATGGGAGATGGCCCGGGCCGGAATGCTCCCCGACAACCCCTCGTTCGGTATGCAGATCCCCTCGGTCACCGACCCGTCGCTCGCACCCCAGGGGAAGCACGCGGCCAGCGCGTACGCCTATGGGTTCCCGGTTGACGCGCCCCGAGAACAACACGGACGCCTCAAGAACGAGATGGCGGAAACCGTCATCGACAAGATCACCAAGTTCGCGCCGAACTTCAGGGACATCCAGATCCGGCACATCACCTTCGCGCCGTATCACATGCAGACGATGTTCGGTGCGCCCGACGGCGACTTCTGCCACGGCCTGCTGCATCCCGATCTGATGGGGCCGAATCGGCCGGGCCCCAAAGGGTTCCTCGATATCCCCATCCCGATCGAAGGGCTGTATCTGGGCGGTGCCGGGTGCCACGGCGGCCCCGGCATCACGTTCGTGCCGGGCTACAACGCCGCGTACGCGGCGCTCGACGATCTGGCGGCGTCATGACCTACGTCATCGGCGAACCATGCATCGACATCCGGGACAAGGCGTGCGTGGACGAATGCCCGGTGGATTGCATCTACGAAGGGGAGCGGATGCTGTACATCCACCCCGACGAGTGCGTCGACTGCGCGGCGTGCGAACCCGTGTGCCCGGTCGAGGCGATCGTGTACGTCGACGAGGCCTCCGAGGATTGGCAGCCGTACGTGACCGCCAACGCGGACTTCTTCGCCGACCTCGGATCACCTGGCGGGGCAAGGATATTGGGACGGCAACCGTTCGACGCCCCGTTCGTCGCACAGCAACCGCGCCGGGATACCGCAGCGGGCTAGCGGAACTCCTCCGCCGACGCCTCGATCCAGTCCGAGCGCCACGACTCTGGCGGATCCTCGAGCAGCTCGCCGGGCATCAGCCAGTCGTAGATCTCGGCGTAGGTGCGGGTGCGCTGACCTTCGATGCGCCGGTTGAGCATTGCGGGCTGCAGCTCCTGGAACCCGTCGAGGCCCATCGACGCGACGATCTGGGCGGCACTGGCCACGGTCGCCCGCTGGAAGTTGACCACCCGCTGCGTCTTGTCCGGGACATACAGCGCCCGCGCCCGGCCGTTGTCCTGGGTGGCCACGCCGGTGGGGCACTTGTTGGTGTTGCACTTCATCGCCTGGATACAACCGACCGCGAACATCATCGCCCGCGCCGACATCGTGAAATCCGCGCCCTGGCAGATCCGCGACACGATGTCCACCCCGCTGGCCACCTTGCCCGACGCGCCGATCCTGATGTGGCGGCGCAGGCCGGTCCCGACAAGGGCGTTGTGCACCAGCATCAGTCCCTCGGTCAGTGGCATGCCGACGTGGTCCTCGAATTCCTGTGGGGCCGCACCGGTTCCGCCTTCGGCGCCGTCGACGATGATGAAGTCCGGGGTGATGCCGGTGTGCAGCATCCCCTTGCAGAGGGACAGGAATTCGGTGCGCGCCCCGATACACAGCTTGAACCCGATCGGCTTACCGCCGGACAGACTGCGCAGCGTGGCAATGAAATGCATCATCTCCACCGGCGTGTGAAACGCGGTGTGTGCGGGGGGCGAGACGACGGTCCGGCCGACCGGCACCCCTCGGGTCGCCGCGATCTCCGCGCTCACCTTCGCACCGGGCAGCACCCCGCCGAGGCCGGGTTTGGCGCCCTGGGACAGCTTGATGGAGATGGCCTTGACCGACGGCCACGCGGCCTTCTCCTCGAACTGGCGGGCGTCGAAGTGCCCGTCGGTGTCGCGGCAGCCGAAGTAGCCCGAGCCGATCTCCCAGATCAGGTCACCGCCGTGCTTGAGGTGATACGGGCTGATGCCGCCCTCGCCGGTGTCGTGGGCGAACCCGCCGCGGGCCGCGCCGCCGTTCAGCGCCTCGATGGCATTGCCCGACAGCGCCCCGAAGCTCATCGCCGAGACGTTGAGCAGCGCGATGTCGTACGGCTGGGCACAGTCCGGCCCGCCGAGCCGCACCCGGGGCGCCAGTTCGGAGGCGAAGTGGGCGCGCAGGGAATGCCGGAGAAACTCATAACCGAGCGCATTGACATCCCGCTCGGTGCCGAACGGCTCGTCGCTCTTGGTGCCCTTGGCCCGCTCGTAGACCATGTCGCGGGTTTCCCGGTCGAACGGGCTGGCCTCGGTGTTCGACTCGATGAAGTACTGCCGGATCTCCGGCCGCAGCGCCTCGGCCAGCCATCGTGCGTGCGCGAGGATCGGATAGGACCGCAGGAGGGTGTGCTTGGTCTGCAGCAGATCCCAGGTGCCCAGGGCCGCCACCGCGACCAGCGGCGCCGCCAGCAGCCACCACCAGGGACTGAATGTCAGCGACAGGCCGGCGACGGCCAGGGCCACCATCCACACGGTGACGACGGCGAGAGCTCTGAGCATCGGACATCCTTACCGGTGAAATGCCTGCGAGGCGTCATTCTGGCATCACCTATGATCGGCACTTGCGTCACATCCGTGGTGCAAACAACCCGGAAGTGCAAGGAGCGTCTCGCCGCGTGGGCGAACAACCCGTCGACCTGTCGCAGGAATCGTTGACCAAGGCCGTCAGCGCGGCCCGGCACGCCTTCGAGCGGGCCACCGACCTGGACGCGCTGGCCCGTGCCAAGACCGAGCACCTCGGCGACCGCGCGCCGCTGGCGCTGGCCCGCCAGGCACTGGCCGGGCTGCCCAAGGAGGACCGCTCCGAGGCCGGCAAGCTGGTCAACCTCGCCCGCGGGGACGCCCAGCGCAGCTACGACGAGCGCCTGGCGGCACTGCGCGCCGAGCGCGACGCCGCCGTCCTGGTCGCCGAGGCCATCGACGTCACCCTGCCGTCGACGCGCGAGCCCGTCGGTGCGCGTCACCCGATCACGATCCTGGCCGAGCACATCGCCGACACTTTCGTCGCGATGGGCTGGGAGCTGGCCGAAGGCCCCGAGGTCGAGACCGAGCAGTTCAACTTCGACGCGCTGAACTTTCCGCCCGATCACCCCGCGCGCAGCGAGTCCGACACGTTCCACATCGCTCCGGAGGGGTCACGGCAGCTGCTGCGCACTCACACCTCGCCGGTGCAGGTGCGCACGCTGCTCGATCGCGAGCTGCCGGTGTACATCGTCTCGATCGGCCGCACGTTTCGCACCGACGAGCTCGACTCCACGCACACCCCGGTGTTCCATCAGGTGGAGGGCCTCGCCGTGGACCGCGGCCTGACGATGGCCCATCTGCGCGGAACGCTGGACGCGTTCGCCCGCTCGGAATTCGGTCCAGACGCCCGCACCCGGATGCGGCCGCACTTCTTCCCCTTCACCGAACCTTCGGCCGAGGTGGACATCTGGTTCCCCAACAAGAAGGGCGGCGCCGGCTGGGTGGAGTGGGGCGGTTGCGGCATGGTCAACCCGAATGTGTTGCGCGCGGCCGGGATCGACCCAGAGATGTACTCCGGATTTGCTTTCGGGATGGGCCTGGAGCGAACCCTGCAGTTCCGCAACGGGATTCCCGATATGCGTGACATGGTCGAGGGTGACGTCCGCTTCTCGCTGCCGTTCGGGGTCGGGGTCTGATGCGCCTTCCCTACAGCTGGCTGCGTGAGGTCGTTCAGCAGGGTGCTCCCGGCTGGCACGTGGAGCCACATGAGCTGGAGCAGGCGCTGATCCGCGTCGGCCACGAGGTCGAGGACATCATCGCGCTCGGGCCGGTGTCCGGCCCGCTGACCGTCGGGCGGGTGACCGCGATCGAGGAGCTCACCGAGTTCAAGAAGCCGATCCGGGCGTGCAAGGTCAACGTCGGCGAGGACGGTGACCGCGATATCGTCTGCGGTGCATCGAACTTCGCGGTCGGCGATCTCGTCGTGGTAGCGCTGCCCGGCACGACCCTGCCCGGTGATTTCCACATCGCCAGCCGCAAGACCTATGGCCGGCTCTCCGACGGCATGATCTGCTCGGCCGCCGAATTAGGGTTGGGCGCCGACCATTCCGGGATCATCGTGCTGCCGCCGGGGACGGCGGAGCCCGGCGACTCCGGTGTCGACGTCCTGGGTCTCGACGACGTGGTCTTCGACCTGGCCGTCACCCCGGACCGGGGTTACTGCATGTCGGTACGCGGCATCGCCCGCGAGATCGCCTGTGCCTATGACCTCGACTTCGTCGACCCCGCCGACGTGCCCGCATTGCCGGCAGAGGGCCCGGCGTTGCCGGTCACCGTCGAATCCGGTACGGGTGTCAGCCGTTTCGCACTGCGAGCGGTCACCGGGATCGACCCAGGAGCGCAGTCGCCGTGGTGGTTGCGCCGGCGGCTGATGCTGTCCGGCATCCGACCGATCTCGCCGGCGGTCGACGTCACCAACTACGTGATGCTCGAAATCGGCCATCCCATGCACGCCCACGACCGCAGCCGCATCAACGGCGAATTCACGGTCCGGTTCGCCAAGCCTGGGGAGACCGTCGTCACGCTCGACGACATCGAACGCAAACTCGACCCGGCCGATGTGCTGATCGTCGACGATGTCGCGACAGCGGCCATCGGCGGTGTCATGGGCGCGGGCACCACCGAGATCGACGACGACTCCACCGACATCCTGCTCGAGGCCGCGGTCTGGGACCCCGCCGCGGTGTCCCGCACGATCCGGCGCCTGCATCTCGTGAGCGAGGCGGGCCGGCGCTACGAACGCTCGGTCGATCCCGCCATCTCGGTGGCCGCCATCGACCGGTGTGCCGCGCTGCTCGCCGAAATCGCCGGCGGCACCGTCGAACCCACGCTGACCGACTGGCGCGGGGACCCGCCGCGGGACGACTGGTCACCGGCGCCGGTGCGGATGCGTTTCGACCTGCCCGACCGGATGGCCGGCGTCGAGTACGAGGGCGGCGCCGCGGTGAAGCGGCTGACGCAGATCGGTGCCGAGGTCGTCGAGGACGACGCCGACCGCGCCATCCTTGTGGTCACCCCGCCGAGCTGGCGACCCGACCTGGTGCAGCCCGCCGACCTGGTCGAGGAGGTGCTGCGGCTGGAGGGTCTCGACAAGATCCCGTCAGTGCTGCCCACCGCACCGGCCGGACGTGGACTGACGGCGGGCCAGAAGCGCCGCCGCGCGGTCGGTAAGTCGCTGGGCCTTTCGGGTTACGTCGAGGTGCTGCCGACCCCGTTCCTGCCAGCCGGGGTCTTCGATACCTGGGGCCTGTCGGCCGATGATCCGCGGCGCGCCACCACCTCCGTGCTCAACCCGCTGGAGGCCGAGCGGCCGCACCTGGCCACCACGCTGTTGCCGGCGCTGCTGGAAGCGTTGTCCCGCAACGTTTCCCGCGGCTTCGTCGATGTCGCGCTGTTCGGTATCGCGCAGGTGGTACATCCGACCGAGGAGACCAAGGGCGTCGAGCTGATCCCGACGCATCGTCGACCGAGCGATGACGAGATCGCGGCGTTGGATGCGTCGCTGCCGAGCCAGCCCGTTCACGTCGGTGCCGTGCTGACCGGGCTGCGCGAACCGCGCGGCCCGTGGGGGCCGGGCCGCCCGGTCGAGGCCGCCGACGCCTTCGAGGCGGTCCGGGTGATCGCCCGCGCCTGCGGTGTGGACGTGACTTTGCGGGCGGCCCAGCAGCTGCCCTGGCATCCGGGCCGCTGTGCCGAGGTTCTCGTCGACGGGCGGGTCGTCGGGCACGCCGGTCAACTGCATCCGTCGGTGATCGAACGCTCCGGCCTGCCGAAGGGCACCTGCGCGGTGGAGCTCGACCTCGATGCCGTTCCGCTCACCGAAACGCTGCCCGCACCGCGGGTGTCGCCGTTCCCGGCGGTGTTCCAGGACGTCAGTCTGGTGGTGGCCAGTGATGTCCCGGCGTCGGCCGTGGTCGACGCGGTGCGCGACGGCGCCGGGGAGCTGTTGGAGGACGTGGCGCTCTTCGATGTGTACACCGGCCCGCAGATCGGCGCGGACCGCAAGTCGCTGACCTTGGCACTGCGCTTCCGGGCGGCGGATCGGACGCTGACCGAGGACGAGGCCAGCGCCGCCCGCGACGCCGCGGTGGCCGCGGCGGCCGAGCGTGTCGGCGCCGAACTGCGGGGCTAACTTCCTCCCGAACCGACATTCGGCAGAACTTTCGCGAGTACATCGCCGCATTTCGTCGATCTCGACGAGCCCACCTGGAATGTATTTGCATACCCTTGCATAAACATGCAGAATCACTGCATGACTTCGGTGGCGGTTGCCGGCGCCAGCGGCTATGCCGGCGGTGAGATTCTGCGTTTGTTGCTCGGGCATCCGGCCTACGCGGACGGCCGCCTGACCATCGGCGCGCTCACGGCCGCCGCCAGTGCGGGCACCCAGCTGTCCGAGCATCACCCGCATCTGTTGCCGCTGGCCAACCGGGTGCTCGAGCCCACCGGGCTCGACGTGCTGGCCGGTCACGACGTCGTCTTCCTCGCCTTGCCGCACGGCCACTCCGCGGCCCTGGCCGAGCAGTTGGGCCCCGAGACGCTGGTTGTCGACTGCGGCGCCGACTTCCGGCTCACCGACTCCGCGGCCTGGGAGCGGTTCTACGGAACGCCGTACGCGGGCAGCTGGCCGTACGGGCTGCCGGAACTGCCCGGCGGCCGGGACCGGCTGCGTGGGGCCAGCCGGATCGCGGTGCCCGGCTGCTACCCGACGGCCGCCCTGCTGGCCCTGGTGCCCGCTGTCGCCGAGGACCTCGTCGAACCCGACGTCACCGTTGTCGCGGTCAGTGGGACCTCTGGTGCCGGTCGCGCCGCCAAGGTCGACCTGCTGGGTTCGGAAGTCATCGGCTCGGCGCGGGCCTACAACATCGCGGGCGCACACCGGCACACCCCGGAGATCGCGCAGGGGCTGCGCGCGGTGACGGCCAAAGACGTCACCGTCTCGTTCACCCCGGTGCTGATTCCGACCTCGCGCGGCATCCTGGCCACCTGCACGGCCCGCACCCAGGCGCCGGTGTCGCAGATCCGCGCGGCGTACGAGAAGGCATACGACGCGGAGCCGTTCATCCATCTGCTGCCCGAGGGACAATTGCCCCGCACGGGTGCGGTGATCGGCAGCAATGCCGCGCAACTGGCAGTGGCCGTCGACGCCGACGCCGGCGTTCTGGTCGCGGTGTGCGCCATCGACAACCTGGTCAAGGGCACAGCCGGGGCGGCGGTGCAGTCGATGAATCTCGCGCTGGGCTGGGCGGAGACCGAAGGGCTGTCGATCGTGGGGGTGGCACCGTGACACAAACTGATGAAACCAAACTGGTTCGCACACAAGGGGTTACCGCGCCCGCGGGCTTCCGTGCCACCGGGATCGCGGCGGGCATCAAGGCGTCCGGCAACCTAGACCTGGCGCTGGTGTTCAACGAGGGCCCCGATTACGCGGCGGCCGGGGTGTTCACCCGCAACCAGATCAAGGCCGCCCCCGTGCTGTGGAGCCAGCAGGTGCTCACCACCGGCCGGCTGCGCGCGGTGCTGCTGAATTCCGGTGGCGCCAACGCCTGCACCGGCGCGGGCGGCTTCCAGGACACCCACGCCACCGCCGAAGCCGTCGCGGCCGCGTTGTCTGAATGGGGCACCGAGACCGGGCCCGTCGAGGTTGCGATCTGCTCGACGGGCCTGATCGGCGACCGCCTTCCGATGACCAAGGTGCTGGCCGGCGTCACCGAGATCGTCCACGAACTCGGCGGCGGTCTCACCGGCGGCGACGAGGCGGCGCGCGCCATCATGACCACCGACACGGTGCCCAAACAGGTTGCGCTGCACCACGCTCCGGAAACCGGGGAGAACTGGACCGTCGGCGGCATGGCCAAGGGTGCCGGCATGCTGGCGCCCTCGCTGGCGACCATGCTGGTGGTACTGACCACCGATGCGGTGGCCGATGCCGCCGCGCTGGACACCGCACTGCGCCGGGCCACCGCCAAGACCTTCGACCGACTCGACGTCGACGGCAGCTGCTCGACCAACGACACCGTGTTGTTGCTCGCCTCCGGCGCGAGCGAGATCGCGCCCAGCCAAGAGGATCTCGACGCTGCCGTGCTGCGGGTCTGCGACGACCTGTGCGCGCAGCTGCAGGCCGACGCCGAAGGCGTCACCAAACGGGTCGCGATCACCGTGACCGGGGCGCCCAGCGACGACGACGCCGTCACCGCGGCCCGGGTCGTCGCGCGCGATAGCCTGGTGAAGACCGCACTGTTCGGCTCCGACCCGAACTGGGGCCGCGTGCTGGCTGCGGTCGGTATGGTGCCGTTCGAGATCGACGCACAGCGGATCACCGTGTCGTTCAACGGCTTCCCGGTGTGCGTAGACGGCGCGGGCGCACCGGGCGCTCGCGACGTGGACCTGTCCGGTGCCGACATCGACGTCACCGTCGACCTGAAGCTCGGCAACGGGCAGGCGACCATCCGCACCACCGACCTGTCGCACGCCTACGTCGAAGAGAACTCGGCGTACAGCTCATGACCGCGACCGTGAACACCAAGGCCGCGATCCTGGCCGAGGCGCTACCGTGGCTCAAGCAGCTCAACAACAAGATCGTCGTCGTCAAGTACGGCGGCAACGCGATGACCGACGATCGGCTCAAGGCCGCGTTCGCCGACGACATGGTGTTCCTGCGTAATGCCGGTATTCACCCCGTCGTCGTGCATGGCGGCGGCCCGCAGATCAGCGCGATGCTCAAGAAGCTCGGGATCGACGGGGAATTCAAGGGCGGTTTCCGGGTCACCACCCCGGAGGTACTCGACGTCGCGCGGATGGTGCTGTTCGGCCAGGTCGGCCGCGAGCTGGTGAACCTCATCAACGCCCATGGCCCGTATGCGGTCGGCATCACCGGTGAGGACGCCCAGCTCTTGACCGCGGTGCGCCGCGGCGTCACCGTCGACGGCGTACTCACCGACATCGGCCTGGTCGGCGACGTCGAACACGTCAACACCGCGGCGATCCTGGATCTCATTGCCGCCGGCCGTATCCCGGTGATCTCGACGATCGCCCCCGACGTCGACGGCGTGGTGCACAACATCAACGCCGACACGGCGGCCGCCGCGGTGGCCAAGGCGCTGGGTGCCGAGAAGCTGTTGATGCTGACCGATGTCGAAGGGCTGTACACCAGTTGGCCCGACCGGAATTCGTTGGTCAGCCAGATCGACGCAGAGCTGCTGACCGAGCTGCTGCCGAACCTCGAAACCGGCATGATCCCCAAGATCGAAGCCTGCCTGCGGGCGGTCGAGGGCGGGGTCCCCAGCGCGCATGTGATCGACGGCCGGGTCGAACACTGTGTGCTGGTCGAACTGTTCACCGACGAAGGTACCGGCACGAAGGTGATCCCCTCATGACGCTCACTGACAGATGGTCCGACGTCATGATGGACAACTACGGCACGCCGCCGCTCGGTCTGGCCAGCGGTGACGGCGCCGTCGTCACCGACGAGAGCGGCAAGTCCTACCTCGACCTGCTCGGCGGCATCGCGGTCAACATCCTCGGCCACCGCCACCCGGCGATCATCGAGGCCGTCACCACCCAGCTGAACACGCTCGGCCACACCTCGAATCTGTATGCCACCGAACCGGGTGTCGCGCTGGCCGAGGCACTCGTCGAGCAGCTCGGCACCCCGGCGCGGGTGTTCTTCTGCAACTCCGGCACCGAGGCCAACGAGGTAGCCTTCAAGATCACCCGGCTGACCGGGCGCACCAAACTCGTTGCCGCCCAAGGCGCCTTCCACGGCCGAACGATGGGATCCCTGGCACTGACCGGGCAGCCGACCAAGCAGGCGCCGTTCGAACCGCTGCCCGGTGACGTCACGCATGTGCCGTACGGCGACGTCGACGCCCTCGATGCCGCCGTCACCGACGACACCGCCGCGGTGTTCCTCGAACCGATCATGGGCGAGGGTGGCGTCGTCGTCCCGCCCGAGGGGTACCTGGTCGCCGCGCGCGAGATCACCAGCCGGCGCGGCGCGCTGCTGGTCCTCGACGAGGTGCAGACCGGAGTCGGGCGCACCGGCTCGTTCTTCGCCCACCAGCACGACGGCATCGTCCCCGACATCGTCACGCTGGCAAAGGGTCTCGGCGGGGGACTGCCGATCGGGGCGTGCCTGGCCACCGGATCGACCGCCGACCTGCTGACCCCCGGCCTGCACGGCAGCACATTCGGCGGCAACCCGGTGTGCACCGCTGCCGCGCTGGCGGTGCTGCGGGTGCTGGCCGCCGAAGACCTGGTCAGCCGCGCCGACCTGCTGGGAAAGACGCTCAGCCACGGCATCGAGTCGCTGGGCCATCCGTTGGTCGACCACGTCCGGGGCCGCGGTCTGCTGCGCGGCATTGTGTTGACCGCCCCGCAGGGCAAGGCCGTCGAAACCGCCGCCCGCGACGCCGGATTCCTGGTCAACGCCGCCGCGCCGGACGTCGTCCGGCTGGCCCCGCCGCTGATCATCACCGAAGTACAGATCGACGATTTCCTGACGGCACTGCCGGCGATCCTGGATGAGGCGACCCCATGAGCACCCCGCGAAACTTCCTGCGTGACGACGACCTGACCCCCGAGGAACAGGCCGAAATTCTGGAGCTGGCAGCCGAACTCAAGAAGGAACCGATGAGCCGGCGCCCGCTCGAGGGCCCGCGCGGGGTGGCGGTCATCTTCGACAAGAACTCCACCCGCACCCGGTTCTCGTTCGAGATCGGCATCGCGCAACTCGGCGGGCACGCGGTCGTGGTCGACGGCCGGGCCACCCAGCTCGGCCGGGAGGAGACGCTGGAGGACACCGGGCGGGTGCTGTCGCGCTACGTCGACGCCATCGTCTGGCGCACCTTCGCCCAGCAGCGGCTCAATGCAATGGCTTCGGGGGCAACGGTTCCCGTGGTGAACGCCCTGTCCGACGAGTTCCACCCCTGCCAGGTGCTGGCCGACCTACAGACGTTGAAGGAACGTAAGGGATCGCTGAGCGGGTTGCGGATGACGTACTTCGGTGACGGCGCCAACAACATGGCGCACTCGCTGATGCTCGGCGGCGTCACCGCAGGCATTCACGTCACGATCGCCGCACCTGCCGGGTTCGAGCCGCACCCGTTGTTCGTCGCCGCCGCCGAACGGCGGGCGCAACAGACCGGTGCCTCCGTCACGCTGACCGCGGATGCGCTCGCCGGCGCCAAGGGTGCTGATGTGCTGGTCACCGACACCTGGACGTCGATGGGGCAGGAGAACGACGGGCTGGATCGGGTGATCCCGTTTCGCCCGTTCCAGCTCAACGCGGCGCTGCTCGGCCACGCCGACTCCGAAGTCGTTGTCCTGCATTGCCTTCCGGCGCACCGCGGACACGAGATCACCGATGAGGTGATCGACGGCCCGCACAGCGCGGTGTGGGACGAGGCCGAGAACCGGCTGCACGCCCAGAAGGCGTTGCTGGTGTGGCTGTTGGAGAGACGATGACCAGCGAGATCAGTACGACCCGGGCCGGGCGCCAGGCCCGGATCGTGGCGTTGTTGTCGTCGCAGTCCGTACACAGCCAGAGCGAGCTCGCCGCGCTGCTCGCCGACGAGGGCATCGACGTCACGCAGGCCACGCTCTCGCGCGACCTCGAGGAGCTCGGTGCGGTCAAGCTGCGCGGCGCCGACGGAGGCGTCGGCGTCTACGTCGTGCCCGAGGACGGCAGCCCGGTACGTGGGGTGTCCGGCGGCACCGAACGAGTCTCGCGGCTGCTCGCCGACCTCCTGGTGTCCACCGATGCCAGCGGCAACCTGGCGGTGCTGCGCACCCCGCCCGGCGCGGCACACTATCTCGCCAGCGCCATCGACCGGGCGGCACTGCCCGACGTCGTGGGCACGATCGCCGGCGACGACACCATCTTTGTGGTGGCCCGTGAGCCGATGACCGGCGCGGAACTGGCCGCCATGTTCGAGACCATCCACTAGAGACCAAAAGAAGAAGGAGCACTTCATGTCCGAACGCGTCATCTTGGCGTATTCCGGCGGCCTGGACACCTCGGTGGCCATCAGCTGGATCGGCAAGGAGACCGGCAAAGAGGTGGTGGCGGTGGCCATCGACCTCGGCCAGGGCGGCGAGGACATGGACGTTGTTCGCCAGCGCGCCCTGGACTGCGGCGCCGTCGAAGCCGTCGTCGTCGACGCTCGCGACGAGTTCGCCGAGCAGTACTGCCTGCCGGCCATTCAGTCCAACGCCCTGTACATGGACCGCTACCCGCTGGTGTCGGCGCTCAGCCGGCCGCTGATCGTCAAGCACCTGGTGGCCGCGGCGCGCGAACACCGCGGCGGGATCGTCGCGCACGGCTGCACCGGCAAGGGTAACGACCAGGTTCGCTTCGAGGTCGGATTCGCTTCCCTGGCACCCGATCTGGAGGTGCTGGCCCCGGTCCGCGACTACGCCTGGACCCGGGAGAAGGCGATCGCCTTCGCCGAGGAGAACGCCATCCCGATCAACGTCAGCAAGCGCTCGCCGTTCTCCATCGACCAGAACGTGTGGGGGCGCGCGGTGGAAACCGGCTTCCTCGAGCATCTGTGGAACGCGCCCACCAAGGACGTCTACGACTACACCGAGGACCCGACGCTCAACTGGAACACCCCCGACGAAGTGATCGTCGGTTTCGAGCGCGGGGTGCCGGTATCCATAGACGGAAACTCCACGTCGGTCCTGGAGGCCATCGTCGAGCTCAACCGCCGGGCCGGGGCCCAGGGCGTCGGGCGCCTCGACGTCGTCGAAGACCGGCTGGTCGGCATCAAGAGCCGCGAGATCTACGAAGCGCCGGGCGCGATGGTCTTGATCACCGCGCACACCGAGCTCGAGCACGTGACGCTGGAGCGTGAGCTGGGCCGGTTCAAGCGCACCACCGACCGCAAGTGGGGCGAGCTGGTCTACGACGGCCTGTGGTTCTCACCGCTCAAGCGCTCGCTGGAGGCCTTCGTGGCCGACACCCAGGTGCACGTGACCGGCGAGATCCGGATGGTGTTGCACGGCGGGCACATTGCCGTCAACGGCCGGCGCAGCCCCACCTCGTTGTACGACTTCAACCTGGCGACGTACGACGAGGGCGACACCTTCGACCAGTCATCGGCCAAGGGCTTCGTGCACGTGCACGGTTTGTCCTCGAAGATCGCCGCGCGGCGGGACTTGGGCCTGTGACGACTCCACCCCTTTCGCGAGCGTGCGTGTCGGTACAGCGACACGCCGCTGACGCGAGACGTTCGCGCACGCTCGCGGGTGAATGGCCGTGAGCACCAACGAGGGCTCCCTGTGGGGTGGACGGTTCGCCGACGGGCCCGCGGACGCCCTTGCGGCACTGAGCAAGTCCACCCACTTCGACTGGGTGCTCGCGCCGTACGACGTTGCCGCATCGAAGGCGCACGCCAAGGTACTGCACCGGGCAGGCCTGCTCACCGACGATCAGCGCGACGGACTGCTCGCCGGTCTGGACAGCCTGGGCGCGGACGTCGCCGACGGCAGCTTCACCCCACTAGTCACCGACGAGGACGTGCACGGGGCGCTGGAGCGCGGCCTGATCGACCGGGTCGGTGCGGATCTCGGTGGCCGGCTGCGAGCCGGTCGATCTCGTAATGACCAGGTGGCCACGCTGTTTCGGATGTGGCTCCGCGACGCGATGCGTCGGGTCGCGGACGGCGCGCTCGAGGTGGTGTCGGCGCTGGCGACGCAGGCCGCTGCGCACCCGACCGCGATCATGCCCGGCAAGACCCACCTGCAGGCCGCTCAGCCGGTGCTGCTGGCTCATCACCTGCTGGCTCATGCCCATCCGCTACTGCGCGATGTCGACCGGATCGCCGACTTCGACGACCGCACCGCGGTATCGCCCTACGGGTCGGGCGCACTGGCCGGCTCGTCGCTTGGCCTGGATCCCGACGCGATCGCCGAGGAGCTGGGATTCGCTGCGGCGGCTGACAATTCGATCGATGCCACGGCATCGCGGGATTTCGCCGCCGAGGCCGCGTTCGTGCTGGCGATGATCGCCGTCGACCTGTCCCGCCTGGCCGAGGACATCATCCTCTGGAGCACAACCGAATTCGGCTACGCGACACTGCACGACGCCTGGTCGACCGGCAGCTCGATCATGCCGCAGAAGAAGAACCCGGACATCGCCGAGCTGGCCCGTGGTAAGGCCGGCCGGCTGATCGGCAATCTGAGCGGCCTGCTGGCGACTCTGAAGGCGCAGCCGCTGGCCTACAACCGGGATCTGCAGGAGGACAAGGAGCCGGTGTTCGACTCCGTCGCGCAGCTGGAGCTGGTGCTGCCCGCGATGGCGGGGCTGGTCGCCACCCTGACGTTCGACACCGAGCGGATGGCCGCGCTGGCCCCGGCCGGCTACACGCTGGCCACCGACGTCGCGGAATGGCTGGTGCGCCGGGGTGTCCCGTTCCGGGTGGCGCACGAGGCCGCCGGTGAGGCGGTGCGTGCTGCCGAGGGTCGCGGTGTCGGACTCGACGAGCTGACCGACGAGGAGCTGGCCCACATCAGCGGCGAGTTGACGCCCGAGGTGCGGGAGGTGCTGACCGTCGACGGATCGGTGTCCGCTCGCGATGCCCGCGGCGGGACGGCACCGGTCCAGGTCGCGAATCAGCTTGGCGTGGTGCGGGATACCGCGGACAGATTGCGGCTGCGGCTGCGGTGATCAGCGCCCCGGGGCGGGAAATCGCTCCGCCCACGACTCCAGCGGCAGCCGCGCTGTATTGATCACGTAGCTGATGGCGTGATACCAGCCGGCCGTCACGCACAGTTCGAGGATCTGCTCGTCGTCGAAGTTTTCGGTCAACGTGGCGAACAGGTCATCCGACACCGTGCTCGAGGTGTGCAGCTCGTCGGCAAGGGCGAACACCGCCCGCTCGGCAGGGCTCCACATGGGGTCTTCAGCCGATCCGTGCACCGTGGACACCAGTTGCTCCTCGGACAGCCCCAGCGGCCGCCCGAAGCCCGTCGCGTGGACGCCCCACTCGTACTCCGCGCCAGTCAGCGCGCAGGTGCGGTGAATCATGATTTCCCGCAGCAGCGGAGGAACCTTGCCCTTGCCCAGAATGCCCGCGCCCAGCGGTCGCGCCCGCGACGCCAGCTCTTCATGACGGCCCAGCACGCGGAACAGCGTCAGCGGCGCCATCCCGCTGCCGGGCGGCATCCACTTCGTCAGCAGTGTCTCCAGCGCCGGCTCGTACGGCGGCTCCATGGGAGGAATTCGTATGTCGGGATGACTCATCGGCTACACTTCCGCTTCGGATTACGAAGCGTTACGGTAGCGCTTCGGAAAGAGAAGCACAACCCGTGACTGCCACCGACAACACGCCTCGGCCCAGGCGCCCCGTCCGCGGCTCGACCAGCGGCGAACCGATCATGGCCCTGCTCGACCTGCTGGGACGGCGATGGACTCTGCGCATCATCTGGGAGCTACGTGCCGATGCGTGCACCTTCCGCGAGATTCAGCTCCGGTCCGGGGGGATCAGCTCGTCGGTGCTCAACGAACGCCTTCACGAACTGCGCACAGCGGGCATCATCGAGCAACTCGAGACCGGTTACGCCATCACCGACGAGGGGCGCCTCTTGCTCGATCTCTACCCGCCGATCCAGGCGTGGGCGGATCGGTGGGCGCAACGTGAAGCCGCGACGCTGCGTACATCGGCGTCGGATCGGTAATTCGGCACCTCGGGTGCAAGCACCGGCTCAGTCGACCAGCTCGGAGAGCTCCAGCCACCGGTTCTCCTTCTCGGCCACTTCGGCCTCCAGCGCGCGCAGCTCCTGCGTCAGCCGACCCAGTCCGACATGATCGGACTGGTCGAACTCGGCCAGCTCCACGTGTTTGGCGTTCACCCGATCGGTCAGCTTCGCCAGCGCCCGGTCCAGTGCGGCGATTTCCTTTTCGACACTGCGCAATTCGGCGCCGGATAGCGTCTGTGTGGCAGGCTCGCGTGCCGGTGTGGTCGCGCCGGCCGGCTTGCGCGCCTTGATGCGCAGATACTCGTCGATACCACCGGGCAGGTGCCGAAGGTGGCCGTCGAGGATCGCGTACTGCTGGTCGGTGACCCGCTCGAGCAGATACCGGTCGTGGGACACCACGATCAGCGTGCCCGGCCACGAGTCGAGCAGATCCTCGGTGGCCGAGAGCATGTCGATGTCGACATCGTTGGTCGGCTCGTCGAGCACCAGCACGTTGGGTTCTTCGAGCAGTGTCAGCATCAGCTGCAGTCGACGGCGCTGCCCGCCGGACAGCTCACCGACTCGTGACGACAGCTGCTCGCGGCGAAAACCCAAGCGCTCCAACAGCTGTGTGGGGGTCAGCTCCTTGCCTTCGACCTGATAGCCGGCCGGCAGCCGGCCGACGACCTCGCGCACCATATCGCCGGCGATATCGGTGAGCTGGCTGGACTGCTGGTCGAGCATCGCCAGCCGAACCGTCTTGCCGCGCTTGACCCGGCCGGAGTCGGGGGAGACGGTGGCGGCGATCAACCCCAGCAGCGTCGACTTGCCCGCGCCGTTGGCGCCGACGATGCCGGTGCGCTCACCGGGCCCGATACGCCATTCCACATCGCGCAGAACGGGTTTGCCACCGAACGACACCGACACGTCGAGCAGGTCGATGACATCCTTGCCCAGCCGGGCGGTCGCCAGCTTGGCCAGCTCGACGCCATTGCGGATCGGCGGAACGTCCTCGATCAGTTGGTTGGCCGCGTCGATGCGGAACTTGGGCTTGGAGGTTCGTGCCGGCGCGCCACGGCGCAGCCAGGCGAGTTCCTTGCGCATGAGATTCTGCCGCTTGGCCTCGGCGGCCGCCGCGACGCGATCACGTTCGACGCGCTGCAGCACATAGGCGGCATAGCCGCCGTCGAACGGCTCGACGATCCCGTCGTGCACCTCCCACGTCGTGGTGGCGACCTCGTCGAGGAACCACCGGTCGTGGGTGACGAGCAGTAGACCACCGGTGCTGCGCGGCCAGCGTGTTTTGAGGTGCTCGGCCAGCCAGGTGATGCCCTCGATGTCAAGGTGGTTGGTCGGCTCGTCGAGGGCGATCACATCCCAGTCACCGATCAGCAGTTCGGCCAGCTGGACGCGGCGGCGCTGGCCGCCGGAGAGCGCGGCCACCGGGGCAAGCCAGTCCAGGTCGGCGACCAGGCCGGCGACGACGTCACGGATGCGGGGGTTGCCCGCCCACTCGTGTTCGGGGAGATCGCCCACAAGCACCTCGCCGACGGTGCTCTCCGGTGCCATGCTGTCGCCCTGCTCCAGCGCGGTCACCCGCAGCCCGCCGCGTCTGGTCACCCGTCCCGAGTCGGGGGTGATGCGCCCGGTGAGCATGCCCATCAGGCTGGACTTACCGTCGCCGTTGCGCCCTACGATGCCGATGCGGGCACCGTCGTTGACGCCGACGGTCACGGATTCAAAGACCACCTGAGTCGGATATTCGAGATGGAGCGCTTCGGCGCCGAGCAGGTGTGCCACTGGCTAGACCCTACTGGTGGACCGTCAAAGCAGCAGGAAGCAGATCGGGCTTGTGCCATGATGTGCTGGCTGTCGGGGCCTCAAGCAGCAGCGACGTGGGACAGGGGAACAACCCGTGGATCTGAATTTGTCGGCGATCACCAGGCCTGTGGAACGGCTGATGGCCACGGCGCAGAACGGTTTCGAGGTGCTGCGCTGGGGCGGGCTGGAGACCGGTGCGGTGCCCTCGCCCTTCCAGATCGTCGAGAACAAGCCGATGTACAAACTGCGGCGCTACTTCCCGGACAGCAGGCCGGGCCAGCCGCCGGCCGGGCCGCCGGTGCTGATGGTCCACCCGATGATGATGTCGGCGAACATGTGGGACGTCACCCGCGAGGACGGCGCCGTCGGCATCCTGCACGCCGCTGGTGTCGACCCATGGGTCATCGACTTCGGCTCGCCCGACGAGGTCGAAGGCGGCATGGAGCGCAACCTCACCGACCACATCGTGGCGCTCAACGAGGCCATCGACACTGTCAGGGACGCCACCGGCCAGAGCGTGCATCTCGCCGGCTACTCGCAGGGCGGCATGTTCTGCTACCAGACGGCAGCCCTGCGGCAGACCAAGGACATCGCCAGCATCGTGGCGTTCGGTTCCCCGGTGGACACCCTCGCGGCCCTGCCGATGGGCATCCCGGCCAACCTCGGCGCGGTCGCCGCGGACTTCATGGCCGACCACGTCTTCAACCACATCGACATCCCAGGCTGGTTGGCCCGCACCGGTTTTCAGATGCTCGACCCGCTCAAGACCGCCAAAGCGCGGTTGGATTTCCTGTTCCAGCTGCACGACCGCGACGCTCTGCTGCCGCGCGAGCAGCAGCGGCGCTTCCTGGACTCCGAGGGCTGGATCGCCTGGTCCGGCCCGGCGGTGTCGGAACTGCTCAAGCAGTTCATTGCGCACAACCGGATGATGTCGGGCGGATTTGCCATCAACGGTCAGCTGGTCACGCTGTCCGACATCACGTGCCCGGTACTGGCATTCGTCGGGGAGGTCGACGACATCGGCCAGCCGGCTTCGGTGCGCGGAATCAAGCGGGCAGCGCCCGCCGCGGAGGTCTACGAGGTGATGATCAGGGCGGGTCATTTCGGGCTCGTCGTGGGATCCAAGGCGGCGACGTCGACGTGGCCGACGGTGGCGGATTGGGTGCGCTGGCAGTCCGGCCTGGATTCCCGGCCCGCGAACATCGCACCGATGCAGGACAGCACCGCCGAACCCGACGAGTCCGGCGTAGCCCTGTCCGCCCGTATCGTCCACAGCCTGGCCGAGGCGTCCGAGGTCGCGCTGTCGGCGGTTCGCGGCACCGCCGAGGCGGTGCTCTACGCCAACAAGTCGGCACGAACGCTGGCCGTCGAGACCGCGCGTACCCTGCCGCGCCTGGCCCGGCTCGGCCAGATCAACGACCACACCCGCATCTCGCTCGGCCGGATCATCGACGAGCAGGCCGACGGCGCCCCCAACGGCGAATTCCTGCTGTTCGACGGCAGGGTCCACACCTACGAGGCGGTGAACCGCCGCATCAACAACGTCGTCCGCGGCCTGATCGCGGTGGGCGTTCGCCAGGGTGTGCGGGTCGGTGTGCTGATGGACACCCGGCCCTCGGCGCTGGTGGCGATCGCCGCGCTGTCCCGGCTGGGCGCGGTGGCCGTCCTGATGCCGCCGGACGCCGACCTCGCCGAGGCCGTCCGGTTGGGTGGGGTCGGCGAGGTCATCACCGACCCCGGCAACCTCGAGGCGGCGCTGCGGTTGCCGGTGCAGGTGCTGGTGCTCGGCGGCGGCGAGACCCGCGACCTCCATCTGCCCGAGGACACCAACGTCATCGACATGGAGCAGATCGATCCCGACGCCGTCGAGCTGCCGGGTTGGTATCGGCCCAACCCCGGCTTCGCCCGGGACCTGGCTTTCGTCGCGTTCAACACCGTCAGCGGAGAATTGGCGCCCAAGCAGATCACCAACTATCGGTGGGCACTGTCGGCGTTCGGCACCGCGTCGGCTGCCGCACTGGGCCGCACCGACACCGTCTACTGCCTCACCCCGCTGCATCACCAATCCGGACTGCTGGTCAGCCTCGGCGGTGCGGTCGTCGGCGGAACCCGGATCGCGCTGTCGCACGGGTTGCGGCCGGACCGCTTTCTGGCCGAGATCCGGCAGTACGGCGTCACCGTCGTGTCCTACACCTGGACGATGCTGCGCGAGGTCTTGGATTACCTAGGCGACCCGTCCCTGTCGCTGCGTGGCAATCATCCGGTGCGGTTGTTCATCGGCTCCGGTATGCCGACTGGCCTCTGGGAGCGGACGCTGGATGCGTTCGCCCCGGCCAACGTCGTCGAGTTCTTCGCGACCACCGACGGGCAGGCGGTGCTGGCCAATGTGGCCGGCGTCAAAGTCGGCAGTGAGGGCCGGCCGCTGCCCGGCGGCGGACGTATCGAACTGGGCGCCTACGACCCGGTCGACGACCTGATCCTCGAAGACGATCGGGGGTTCGTCGCGGTCGCCGAACCGAACCAGGTCGGGGTTCTTCTGGCCCGGCCGTGGGGCCCGGTCGACCCGACCGCGTCGGTCAAGCGCGGGGTCTTTGCCGCGGGTGACACCTGGATCTCCACCGAGTACGTGTTCCGCCGCGACGCCGACGGCGACTTCTGGCTGCTGGGCAGCCGTCCGACGCTGATCCGCACCGCGCGCGGCGTCGTGTTCCCCGAACCGGTGACCGATGCGGTCACCCGGATCGACGCCGTCGACCTGGCCGCCACCTATGGAGTCGAGGTGCCCGGCGGGACGATCGCCGTCACCGCCATCTCGCTGCGGCCCGGCATGACCGTCTCCGCCGAGGACCTGACCGATGCGTTCGCCTCGATGCCGGTCGGTCCGCCGCCGGACGTCGTCCACGTGGTGCCCGACTTTCCGCTCAGCGCCACCTACCGGCCGACGGTATCGGCGCTGAAAGCCGAGGGTGTGCCGAAGGTTTCCCGTAACGCGTGGCACTTGGAGCCCGATACGGGGAAATACAAGCGTTTCACGGCTGCGGCACGTGCTCATCTCGGCGGTACCGAGGACTGAGCTTCTGCCCAGGTCGCGCAGCGCTGTTAGGCTCGCCGAAAGTCGCAGATGTCCACCGCGCCGGAGGAATGCATGACAAGCCAGACCGTTTCACGCCACTGGCGTCGCGCCGTCCGCGGCACGGCGATCGGTGCCCTGACCGCTGGCCTGCTGGTCGGGATGGGTACGCAGCCGGCCTCGGCCGATCCGAGCGCCACTCCGGCCACCCCGAGTGCCGATAACGGCGTCCCGCAGTTCCAGAGCGCTGATCAGCTGCTGCTGTTCATCGACCAGGAGTACGACCAGGGTTCCGGCGGCGGTCAGCTGTCCAACCTCATCAAGCAGGTCATGAAGCTGCGCGCGCAGGGCATCAAGCCGTCGCGAACCAATATCGCCGAGATCCAGAACGCGCTGCAGTACCGGCCCAATCAGAAGCCACTGGTCGAGGCGCTGCAGAACACCCTCGGCTACCAGCAGAAGATTTTCGCCCAGATGCAGATCCTGCAGCAGGCGCAACAGGCGCAACAGAACAATGCGGTGATGGGCGCCGGTCAGATGCCCAGCGACGGAGCCCCCACCATCGGCGGCAACACCGCACCGGTGATGGGCCAGCCGGCAAGCCCGTAACCGTGCTCGACGACAAGTTGCTGAAAATCCTGGTGTGCCCGGCCGACCGTGGTCCGCTGGTACTCGTTGACCAGGTCTTGTACAACCCCCGCCTGCACAAGGCGTACCGCATCGAGGACGGCATTCCCGTGCTGCTCATCGACGAGGCGGTCGAGGTCAGCCCCGAGGAGCATGAGCGCCTGATGGCGCAGTCGGGCTCCTGAAGCGGCAGGCGTAGCGTCGCGACTGTGGTCGACAACGTCGTCGTCAAGGACCTGCCCGGTGAACTCGCCAAGTGGGACCCCGCCGTCACCAGACGGGTGACCCGGGCGGCCTGGCCGTTCATCCGGCGGTACTTTCGCGCCGAGGTGCGGGGTCTCGAGCTTATCCCGCCGTCGGGAGCTGCCCTGCTGGTGTGCAATCACTCCGGAGGCATGCTCACGCCCGACGTCCCGGTGTTCGGCCCCGCCTTCTACCGCGAGTTCGGGTACGGGCGTCCGCTCTACACCCTGGCGCATTACGGGATCTTCATCGCGCCGTGGGGGCCGCTGCTGCCGCGCCTGGGCGTCGTGCACGCCAGTCCCGAGGCCGCGACCGCGGCCTTGCGATCCGGTGCCGTCGTGCTGGTGTTTCCCGGCGGCGACTACGACGCATACCGGCCCACGTTGCAGCAGAACAAGATCGACTTCGACGGCCGAACCGGGTATGCGCGCACCGCGATCGAAACCGGTGTGCCGATCGTGCCGATGGTGTCCATCGGCGCCCAGGAGACCCAGTTCTTCCTGAGCCGGGGAACCGAATTGGCCTACCGAATCGGCCTGCCACGCATCCGAGCGGAGATCATGCCGCTGACCGTCGGGCTGCCGTTCGGAATCACCGTCTTCTTCCCGCCGAACTGGCCACTGCCCTCGAAGATCGTGATGGAGGTCCTCGAGCCGGTCGACCCCAGTGCTTTCGGCAAGGACCCGGATATCGACGAGGTCGACGACCATGTCCGTCGGGTCATGCAGCGCGCGCTGGACCGACTCGCCGGGCAACGCCGCTTCCCGGTGCTGGGATGACGTCAGGGGAGCGCGGGTAGCTCGCCGGTGAGGTAACGCTGCAGCGTCGGTCCGATCGTCGCGGCGACCTGTTCCGCCGGCAGCGAGGCGAACGGCTCGAGACCGATGATGTAGCGCGCCATCACCACACCCACCAGTTGCGATGCCACGAATTGGACCCGCAGCCGCCCACTGCCCGGGGGATTGTCGACGCGGGGCCCGATTTCCGCGGTGATGACCTCTTGCAGGAACGATCGGATCAGGCTGACGTCGGAGCCTGCCACCAGCGATCGAATCGTCGCGATCAGCGCGTCGCCCATCTCGGAATCCCACAGCGGCAACAGGATTGTCGGAAGGACCAGCCCGAGTTCTTCGATGGGAGTGTCGCGCAGCGGCACCAGAATGGTCATCGGGTCGACCGGGATGTTGATCGCGGCAGCGAACAGCTGTTCCTTGGTGCCGAAGTAGTGGTGCACCAGGGCCGAGTCGACGCCGGCCGCCGCGGCGATCGCGCGGATCGAAGTCTTGTCGATGCCGTTGCGGGCGAACAACTCTCGTGCGTTGGCCAAGATTCGTTCTCGAGTGTCGGAGGCTCCGCGCGGCCGGCCGGGCCGTTTCGCCTGTTGCGGGCCGGCGCTCACGGGGTGCGCCGCCGCAGGGTCGCTGCGGCCAGCGCCATCGCGGCCACGGCGAACGCCAGGACGACGACGATGTCCCGGATCGCGATATCGGTCAGCCCGGGGTTGGCGTTGACCTCGCGCAGGGCCTCCAGCGCGTAGCTGGCCGGCATCGCGTTGCTGATCCACTCCAGCCAGGTCGGCATCTGATTGCGCGGCACGATGATCCCGGCAAGCAGCAGCTGCGGGACGATGAACACGGGCATGAACTGTACGGCCTGAAACTCGGTGCGGGCGAACGCACTTGCCAACAGCCCGAGCCCGACGCCCAATACCGCGTTGATGACTGCGATGACGAACACCCAGACCGGGCTGCCCTTCGTGTCGAAACCCAGCAGCCAGAACGCCACCACGCAGGCCAGGATTGCCTGCGCGGCCGCGGCCACCGAGAACGCCGTGCCGTATGCGGCCAGCAGGTCCAGCCTGCGCAGCGGAGTGGTCAGGATTCGCTCCAGGGTCCCCGACGATCGTTCGCGCTGCATGGTGATCGACGTGATCAGGAACATCACGAACAGCGGGAACAGTCCGAGCAGGATCAGGCATGAGGTCTGGAACGGCGACACCGTGCCCGGGAACGACGGCACATTGTCGAACATGAAGTACATCAACGTGATCACCGCACTCGGAACCACGAGAATCATTGCGACACTTCGATGGTCGGCGCGCAGCTGGCGCAGGATCCGGGTCGTGGTCGCCAGGTAGGCCCGTGGGCTCAGCTTGCTGACATTGCGGTGCTGTGCCTGATGACGGACAGGAACGCTTCCTCCAGTGATGTGCATCCGGTGTCCTCTCGGAGTCGGGCCGGGGTGGTGTGGGCCAGCAGCCGGCCCTCGCGCATGAGCAGCAGGTCGTTGCAGTGGTCGGCT
The DNA here is from genome assembly GCF_013404075.1 of Mycolicibacterium vinylchloridicum. GTDB lineage: Bacteria > Actinomycetota > Actinomycetes > Mycobacteriales > Mycobacteriaceae > Mycobacterium > Mycobacterium vinylchloridicum. The sequence goes on along the minus strand of NZ_JACBJQ010000020.1, from coordinate 2,974 downwards.
TCGTCCATCACATGGCTGGACACCAGCAGCGTGGTTCCGCGGCGGGCCAGGGTGTCGAACTGATGCCAGAGGTCGACGCGCAGGACGGGGTCCAGGCCGACGGTCGGTTCATCGAGCACCAGCAGATCGGGCTGGCTGACCAGGGCGCAGGCCAGCGACACCCGGGTGCGTTGTCCGCCGGACAGATTCCCGCAGTACGCGTTGGCGTGGTCGCGCAGACCGACGTCGTCGATCGCCCGGTCGGCACTGTCCGGCGGAGCGCCGTAGAGCGCCGCAAAATAGCGGACGTTGTCGATGACTCGCAGGTCGTTGTAGATGGTCGGGTCCTGGGTGACGTAGCCGACACGATGGCGCAACACGGGGGAGCCGGCCGGATGTCCGAGGACGGTGACGGTTCCGGACGCCACGATCTGGGTGCCGACGATGCTGCGCATCAGAGTGGTCTTGCCGCAGCCCGACGGGCCGAGCAGCCCGGTGATCGTGCCGCGCGCGACGGTGACCGAGAAGTCGTGCAGTGCGACGCGCTTACCGCGGATCACTTTCAGGTTCTCGGCGCGAACGGCGGCGTCGCGGCTCGCCGCTAATTCATCACTCGATGAACTCATCACACGGTGAATAATCCTCCCCGAACACGGACCGGTCAATGCCTGGGGCAGAATTTCCTTCGATGAGCGCCGACCTGCTGGACACCGACCCGGTGTCGGCGGCGCGTGCGCTGCTGGGCGGGGTGATCAGCAGCAGGGGAGTCAGCGCACTGATCGTGGAGGCCGAGGCCTACGGCGGCCCGCCGGACGGACCGTGGCCCGATGCCGCGGCGCACTCGTACCGAGGGCCAGGCCTCCGCAATGCGGTGATGTTCGGCCCGCCCGGGCGGCTCTATACCTACCGAAGCCACGGCATTCATGTATGTGCCAACGTGGTGTGCGGCCCCGACGGCACCGCTGCGGCGGTGCTGATCCGGGCGGCCGCGATCGAGTCGGGGCAAGATGTGGCGCAGGCCCACCGCGGTCCGCTGGTGCGCCCGGCGGATTTGGCTCGCGGTCCCGGCAACCTGTGTTCGGCACTGGGCATCGTGATGGATGACAACGGCGTCGACGTCTTCGATCCGGAGTCCCCGGTGACGCTGCAACTGCGCGCCGGCGGCGGTCCGCACAGCAGCGGCCCCCGGGTCGGGGTGTCTCAGGCAGCCGATCGACCCTGGCGGTTGTGGCTCACCGGACGCCCGGAAGTCTCGGCCTTCCGCCGCAGTCCCCGCGCCCCACGGCCGGGCGCGAGCGACTGAGCACACCCCATACGGGAAGATCAACGCATGCCCACGACGATCCTCGACGAGTTGGGCTGGCGCGAACTGATCGCCCAGTCCACCGATATCGATGCGCTTGCCGCCGCGGCCGCGCAGCCGCCGATGACCGTCTACTGCGGATTCGACCCCACCGCGCCGAGCCTGCACGCGGGAAATCTGGTGCCGTTGCTCACACTTCGGCGATTCCAGCGGGCCGGCCATCGGCCGATCGTGTTGGCCGGCGGCGCCACGGGCATGATCGGTGATCCCCGCGACACCGGCGAGCGGACGTTGAACACCACCGACACCGTCGCCCAGTGGGCCGAGCGGATCCGTGGTCAATTGGAGCGGTTCGTCGACTTCGACGATTCCGCCAGCGGTGCGATCGTCGAGAACAATCTCAGCTGGACCTCGCAGCTGAGCGCCATCGACTTCCTTCGCGACGTCGGCAAGCACTTCTCGGTCAACGTGATGCTCGACCGCGACACGATCCGGCGCAGGCTGGACTCCGACGGCATCTCCTACACCGAGTTCAGCTACATGCTGCTGCAGGCCAATGACTATGTGGAGCTCAACCGGCGCTACGGCTGCGCGCTGCAGATCGGTGGTTCCGATCAGTGGGGCAACATCATCGCCGGCGTGCGCCTGGTCCGTCAGACCCTGGGCGCGAGCGTGCACGCCCTGACGGTGCCGCTGGTCACCGCGGCGGACGGCACCAAGTTCGGCAAGTCCACCGGCGGCGGGAGCCTGTGGCTGGATCCCGAGATGACCAGCCCATATGCCTGGTATCAGTACTTCGTCAACACCGCCGACGCCGACGTGATCAAGTACCTGCGCTGGTTCACGTTCCTCACGGCTGACGAGCTCGCCGAGCTCGACGAGGCCACGACGAACCGCCCGCACGAGCGGGCCGCGCAACGCCGACTGGCCCAGGAACTGACCACGTTGGTGCACGGTCAGGCCGCGACCGATGCGGTCGAGCACGCCTCGCAGGCGTTATTCGGCCGCGGTGAACTCTCGCGGCTCGATGAGCCGACCCTGGCGGCGGCGTTGCGGGAGACGTCGGTGGCTGAGCTGGCCTCTGGTGCCCCGGACGGCATCGTCGACCTTCTGGTGGCCACCGGTCTGTCCGCGAGCAAGGCTGCCGCCAAGCGGACGATCGCCGAGGGCGGGGTGTCGGTCAACAACGAGAAGATCGACAGCGAGGACTGGGTGGCGAATGCGTCCCACTTCCTCCACGGCCGCTGGTTGGTGCTGCGCCGCGGGAAGCGGAATATCGCTGGGGTGCAGCGGGTTTGAGACTTCCGCGTGCGTGCGAAACGCCGATCTAGCAGGCGATTTGACTCGCCGTTAGCACTCACGTAACTTATTCCAAGTCGCCGCGACACGGCCAGCCCGGAGAGCGCGACGATACCTTCGAGGAATAGTCCCGGACTCCGGGATGTTTCCAACTGTCCGCCCTACTCCACGCGGCTAAAGCTGCGGGGTGTTTTGCGCGGCCGGTGAAGGTGCTGGGTGTGTTGTTTGAGAACTCAATAGTGTGTTTGGTGGTTTTTGTTTGTTGTTTTTTTGCCGCATTCTGGTACCCCCGTGCTGGGGTGTGGTGTTTGTGATGCCAGTTTTGGTGTCTTTGTTTGGTTTCAGGCTTGTTCTGATTCGAATTCTGCCTGCGCCTGTTGGTGTGGGGGTTTT